>NZ_LT629799.1:629312-1258624 GCF_900105785.1 Microlunatus sagamiharensis | reverse complement strand
CTCGGGGTCGACGCTGCGCTCCAAGGTCTCCGAGCTCACCCAGTCGACGAAGGGCGTCCCGGGCAGCAACGAGCCCTACGACGAGTTCGGCTACGCCGTCGACCTCGGCGACCTCGACCGCGACGGCTACGCCGACCTCGTCGTCGGCTC
This sequence comes from Microlunatus sagamiharensis, assembly GCF_900105785.1. Classification (NCBI taxonomy): domain Bacteria; kingdom Bacillati; phylum Actinomycetota; class Actinomycetes; order Propionibacteriales; family Propionibacteriaceae; genus Microlunatus; species Microlunatus sagamiharensis. Next base: position 1,258,474 of record NZ_LT629799.1, on the reverse strand, counting down.
CCCCGGCGAGGCGATCGGCAGCCGCGAGGAGGCCGGGCGGGTCACCGTCGTGTACGGCGGCAAGAAGGGCTACCGCACGAGCGGCAACAAGGCGTACGACCAGAACACCAAGGGCATCCCCGGCACGGCCGAGGCCGGGGACCGGTTCGGCCGTGCGCTCTCGCTCGTCGACCACGACCGCGACGGCCGGCTCGACCTCACGGTCGGGGCGTCCGGGGAGAACGGCACGGGAGCGGTGACCACCCTCAAGGGCTCCGGCAAGAGCTTCACGACCGGCGGCTCGAAGACCTTCGACATCACCCTGTCGGGGTACCCGACGCCGACGGGAGCAGGGTTCGGTGGCGTGCTCGCCCGTTGAGCGTGAGGGTCCCGCCCCGTCGACGCGGCCTGCCTGCCTCAGAACCCCTCGTCCCTGATCGTCCACGGCTCGGAGTCCGAGCTGCGTTCGAGCCAGTAGATCGATCCGCTCGGGCCGTCCTCGCGGGCCAGGTCGGAGCCCGTGAGACCGGTCCAGCGAAAGCTGACCTCGACGCGTCGGTAGTGGTGGCCGGGCTCGGGGAACATGCCCGCCATGTCACTCGGGTTGAGCGTCTGGACCTGGGTGACCTCAGGACCCCTCATCGTGCCCATCGCCCGGAAGCGCGAGTACGCACCCTGCGCCGAGGGATAGATCGCCGCCAGCGTGGCGAAGTCGCGGTGGTCGTACGCGTCGACGTAGGTCAGCACGACGTCCTCCGGCGACGTCGCGGCCGTGGGGACTGGGACCGAGCCGGTCTGCACGTTCACGCGGTAGCCGAGGCCGTAGGCGGCGACCAGGACCACGAGCAGCGCGACGGCCACGACCAGGGCTCGCGCGGCTCGCCCCGGGCGAGACCGACGCGTCCCTGGACCGGCCTGAGCGAGTCTCACCCGTCCATCCTCCGGCACACGAGGTCGATCTTCGTTCAGGCGGGCCAGACGATCGCGTCGAGCTGGGACCGTAGGCGGCGTCCGCGCTGAGGGCTGACCGACTCGACCCAACCGACGCGCCCCTTGAGGTAGGACCGGAAGTCGGGGTACCCCACGCGGTTGGCGACTGCGGGGCCGTGGCGCCCGGCGTCGTGGAGGACGGCGCGGAGCTGCTCGTGGTACTCCCGAGGCACGCCCACCCGGTCGTTGACGACCAGCCCGGTCACCACCTGGCGCTGGTCGCGCGAGCGCACCCTCGTCTTCGCCGGATGCAGCGCGAACCCCTCGTCACCGACGATCGCCCTCACAGCAGAAACCAGACGCCCAGCCCCTCCGGCCGCTCCGGAGAAGGTGAGGTCGTCGGCGTACCGGGTGTACGCCCGTCCCGTCGCCGCGGCGAGGCCGGCGAGGCGCCGGTCGAGGGCGAAGCAGGCGAGGTTCGCCAGGGCGGGAGAGGTCGGCGCGCCCTGCGCGAGGTGCCGTTCACGAAGACCGGCGCGGAGCCAGGCGCGGGCGTCGTCGGCCCCGCCAGCGGGCATGTCGTGCAGGACGCGGACCGGGGTCTGGTGCGTGCACAGGCAGGCCAACGTCCACGCGACCGCCTCGGGGTAGCCCACCCCCCGGAAGAGCCCGTCGACGCGGGCGACCCGGACCGAGGCGAAGAAGGCTCGCAGGTCGAGGCAGACGACCTCGTCGGCGCCCTCGTGCGACCGGGCGTGGCTGATCGCGCTCCGTCCGCGGACGAAGCCGTGGGCGGCGGGGTGGGTCGGCACCCAGACCAGGATCCGTTCCAGCACGCGCCGCTGGACCGCCCGCAGCAGCGGGGTGGGGGCCTCGAGCAGCCGCGGCACGGCACCCGGTCGTTCGACCCAGCGGTGCCGGTAGGCGTGCAACGGCCCGTCTGGAGCTCGGCGCTGCTGCGACCTCGCGTCCGCGAGCCACACCAGCTGGTCGAGGGGCAGCTCGAGCAGCCCGGCGAGCGAGGGCAGGTCGGCCACGTCGGGGACCGGCCAACGGCGCCGACCCGTCGCCGCCGTGACCGTCGGCACGGTGACGATCCGGAGCGCCCTGCCCCGGCGGGCCCGCGCGGCGTGCTCCAGGAGCGTTGTCTCACGGACCAGGAAGCGGCTGAGCGCGTACGGGCGGTCCGTGGGGGCGGAGCGATGGTGCTGGAGGACCACGTCGACCACTGGACCGAGCCAGCGCGGCCGTCGGCCGAGAGCGGTGGCCGCCGAGCCGACGAGCGCGGGTCTGGTCCAGGTCTCGGCGGCCAGGAACGCCCAGGCCAGACCCCGGGCGAGACCCTCGTCGGGGTCGTGCGTCACCGGACCTGCACGTCGGGGTGTGGCGGCGACGCCGGACGACCAGTCCTGCACGAGCGGGTGCCGAGCCGCGCGGAGCGCGGTCTCGCACCTGCGGACCTGCTGCGAGGTGGACCTGCTACTACCCGAGGGAGCCTCGGGCACCGATCCCGCCGGAGCGGGCTCGTGATCTCGCCGTCGTCGCCGACCACCTCACGAGTGTGACCCACGGACGCGGCGCTCGCACCCACGGTGCGGCTGGAGACGGACGCGCCCACCGGTCCGACGACCTGGGTCGTCGGACCGGCGGGCCGGTGCAAGGTCTCGCTCAGCGAACCGTCACGGCGATGCTCCGCGAACCCACGACCGTGACCTTCTGACGCACCTTCGAGGTCACCGCCGCGCTGGCCCCGGTGCCCTCGTCGGGCTCGTCGGAGTCGTCGAACGACAGCTGGGCGAGCAGGTCGTCGTTGCGCGGGGCCTTCTTGATCTCGGAGATCACGTCGTCGAGCGAGCCCTCCTGCCCGTTCTCGCAGCCGCTGCCCTCGAGCAGGCAGGCGGAGTCGTCCGAACCGTCCTCGCCGTCCGGGCCGCCCCCGGTTGAGAGGCCGCCGACGGCACTCAGCAGACCGCTCTGGCCCGATGCGCCCTTGGGGACCTTCAGGTCGGCGACCGCCGTGACCGTCGACGTGCTCCGGTAGCGCTTCATGGTCACGCGGACCTTGAGCTTGGCGCCCGCCTTGACCTTGAGCGTCTTCGGCGTCTTGTAGGAGCCGCCGTTCACCGCCACCTCGACCTTCACGACGTGGAGCTGGTCGTAGGAGGTGGTCACGTCCGCGGCGAGGTCGACGGAGGAGATCGTCACGGGCTCGAAGTCGTTGTTGACCAGGGAGTCCACGGCGTACGCGACCTCGAAGGCCGGGTCCTCGGTGAGGTCGTAGCGGGACGCCCAGCGGTTCGAGCGCTCGATCGTGAAGGCCTTGCCGCCGGCCCGCGTGCCCTTGATCGTCCAGCGGGTCGACGCGCGCCCGTCGCCGGACTCGTCGAAGACGCGGTCGAGGTTGGCCAAAGACCCGTACGCGGCGACCTCGGCCAGGTAGGACTGGTCGGTCACCTGGGTGGCCCCGGTGCGCGCACGCCCGTTGTCGAGGTTGCGCACCGTCGTCGTCACGGGGGTCGTGGCCGGCGTCGAGGTGAGGTCGGCGCGGATGCCCACGGTGCGGTCCTGGTCGAGGGTGCCGAACAGCGGACCGAGGTTGGCCTGCTTGAACGACCCGGTCGTGTCGTCCTTGACGATCGCCAGCGAGTCGGCGTCGTTCGCGCCGAAGGTGGTGGCCCCGGCGCCGGTGAGCGGGTGGCCGAAGGCCAGCGCGCGGTCGCCGCACACGTACGTCGTGGTGCCGGTGCCCGCGAACGTGACGTCGCCGTAGGCCACGGCCCCGGCGAAGTTGCCGCCGGCGACGGGGCGGGACGTCGGCGCGACGCCGGCGGCGGGCGCAGCCGCACGGCCGGCGGCGTGGACCGACAGCGGCAGCCCGGCACCCTTGACGTCGCTCTGCAGCCGCTCGAGCCGGTCGGAGCGCAGACCGCTGACGCCGAGCGGCGTCGGGACCGGGCTCAGCGAACCGCGAGGGGCGGCCACCCGGGCCTCCGAGGCGAGGGCGGCACGCGTGGTCGACGTGAGCGGGACCTTCGCCCGCAACGCGTCCGGCGCGTCGCCCGCATTCAGGTCGGAGAGCATGTCCGCGGCCGGCGTCATGCCGCCCAGCGGGGACGGGGCCAGGGTGAAGCCGTACGAGACCGCCCCCACGAGCTGACCGTCGACGTAGACCGGCGAGCCGGACATCCCCGCCCAGATGCCGCCGCCCTGGTCGACGACGTGCTGGCCGGGGAGGTCGAAGACCTTGATCATGACCAGGTCGCGACCCGGGGCGATGCCGTCGGTGATCACACCCAGGACGTCGACGCCGAACGGCTGCGGGGTGCTCCCGGTGACGACGGTCCAGCCCGTCCCGGTGGTGCCCGCGCGCACCGACGCCGTCGGCGCGACCGTGGGGCAGTCAGCCGGTGGCGCGACCGCCGGTGCCGCCGACGCCGACGGCGCCATTCCCCCGGTCAGCGCGCCCACCAGCACGGCCACCGAACCGATGGCGATCTTCGCCCTTGCTCTGCTCATCGTTCCCCCCGAGGTCGTCCTGCTCTGGCAGGAGCCATCCGATCACACCTGTGACGAGCCTGAGAGGATACTGATACGAAAGTCGCCCCAATCGCCGCCCCCGCGAGTGACACGGTCCGCGGCTCGTTCGACCTCTCAGCCGCGACGGGGTCAGTAGCCGCCCGACCCGCCGGTCATCCCGCCCCCGCTGCTCGAGGAGTCGTTGAAGGTCGTCGACGCGTCTGACCCACCCGTCCCGAAGCCCGTGCCGAACCCTCCCGCCCCGAACACCCCGGCCATGCCCTCGGACGCCCCTCGCCGGTCCGACGACGACGCGATGAGGGAGCTGAGCAGGTAGGGCGCCATCGACGGGTCGTGCCCTCCGGACCCGGCCACGAGGCGGTGCTTCGACCAGTCCGACATGCCCCGGACGACCGTGAGAGCGGCCTCCTGGGCGAACCGCCGGATCTCGGTGTTCAGGGCCTGGGCCTCGCGCACCCCGGCGGTCGGGCGGACCACCGACGCGCGGACGGACGCGTCGAGGGAGACGGCGCCTGACCGGAACGCCTCCGCCTCCGTCCGCACCCGGGCGAGCCGCCGGCTCGGCCGGTCGCTCTCGAGGTCGTCGACGCTGCCGAGGAAAGCCGCGAGCGGGGCGTCGACCAGACGGTCGAGCTCGGCCGCCCAGCGCTGCTCCCAGCCGTCCTCGCGCGCCCAGAACCGCGCGTCGTCCACCCAGGCCGTCAGGGTCGCGCGTGGTGCGAGGAGCGCCGTGATCCGGGCGTGCTCCACCGGGTCCACGCGCTGGGCCAGCGTGGGACCGGACGCGGCGAGCGTCTCCAGCGCGGTGATCGAGCCGTCCGGGTCGTAGGTCCAGGCCGCCCGTCCCGACCGGTCCCGGGGCGGGTCGGGGTAGCCGGTCATCTGCACCTGCTCGATGGCGTCACGCCACTGCCGCAACGCGGCGGCGACGACGGCGGGCTCGGGCGTCCACGCCAACAGCTCCGCCCGGCGCCGGCGCCGTCGCCTCAGCGCGGCCACAGCGAACGGGATGCCGAGCAGCGCCGCCAGACCCGTGATCGCCCCGAGGACCCGTCCGGCAAGCAGGGACGAGCCGCTGCCGGCCGAGGTCGGGTCCTCCTCGGGGTAGGTCGGGTAGGGGTCCTGGTCGTCGCTCGTGCCGGGCTCGTCGCTGCCCGAGGACGACGCCTCCGCCGTCACGGCCAGGGCCTTGCGCGCTCCGCCGACCGCGACCTCCTCCCACCGCCCGGCCCGCGCGTCGGCCCGGACGGCGTCCACGACCTCCTCGACACCGTCGGCGTCGAGGTCGACGTCGTCGCCTGCGTACACCCCGACCTGCCGGACGCCGGGCGAGACCGCGAGCAGGATCAGCCCGTCGCGCAGCCCGTCGCCGCCCCCGTCGAGGACGATCTGGTCGTCGTGCTCCTGGAGGTAGGTGAGCACGTCGTCGTCGTAGGTGTCCTTGTGCACGTCGGCGTCGCCTTCGGTGGTCAGGACCGCGACCTCGACGCCCGTCCTGTTGCGCAGGGCGTTGATGTCCTTCACGACCTGCCGGTCGTCGAGGATGCGGCCGTCGTCGAGGACCAGCGAGGCCCGTGTCGTGGGCGCCGCGGCGAGCGCGTTCCCGGCCGGCACGACGAGGACCAGCACGGCGGCCGTGACCGCGCCGGCGGCCCGGACGACCCGGACAGCTCGGGTGGCCCCGCCGGCGCGGACAACTCCGTGACGCATGACCATCTGGGGCTCCTCGTCGTGCCCCCGGGGCTGCTCAGGCTAAGCATGGAGCAGGTCGTCCCAGGCTCTCCCCGGCACGCGGAGTGGCGGCTGCCGCGGACCGGACCGCTCTAGCAGGGTCACCCCGTGACGACGCGTACGACCGACGCCGGGCTCCGCATCGCCGACCTCGACCGGGAGGCGTGCGTGGAGCAGCTGCAGCAGCACTTCGTCGCGGGTCGGCTCGACCGGTCATCCCGGCACCGGCGACCGACGACTGCCCGGCCCTGACGCCGGAGCAGGAGCAGGTCGTCCAGGACGCGCGGGACGCCGCACGAGCCGCCGAGGAGGTCGCCGCGCTGTCGGACGCGACCGTCGACCGCCGCCTCGACGCCCTGCGCGAGCAGGCGCGCACCGCTTCACAGCGGGCCCAGCAGGCCGTGGACGACGCCGAGATGGTCATGGCGACCTCGGGCGGCGGGCTCGACCCTCAGCGGCTCGACGAGCCGGTCCGGCAGGCCCGGTCCGCGGCCGCCGACGCTGCCCGCGTCCTCGCGGAGGCCGAGCGGGTCGCCGACTGCTGAGCAGCAGGTGCAGCCCCTCGGGGGCGCGTCGCCCTAGGATCGCCCGCATGGCGCAGGTCGGGGCAGTCGTACGGCGGGGCGAGGAGTTCGGGGTCGTGACGGCCGTCGACGCGCACAAGTTCGACGCCGTCGAGGTCGAGTGGGACGACGGCAGCACCGAGTGGGTGAAGGTCGCCGACCTGGAGTGGATCGTCTCGCGGGAGTGAGTGCCCCTCGCTGACGGTCGCTCTTCGTCGACGCGCCGGGAAGGCGGTCACCCGCGGCGAGGACGGCGGGCCGCGCCACCCCCGCGTCGACCCCCGGGCGAGGGCCATGACCTCGCCGGGACCTCCGAGCGTGGTCCCGGGGCCGCTGCCGTTGGACCTTCAGGCCGACCTGGATTGAGCGCAGACCGACACCTTCCGCCTTCACACCGCTCGCACGCTCCTCCTTCAGGCCGGATCGACCTCGAGGAGCGCCATGGCGCTCAGCCGACCGCTCGCGAGCTGGTCGGCGACGTCGTCGAGCATCAGGTCCCGGGAGAAGGCGTAGCCGCGCAGGATCGCGATCGCGTCCACGTCGCTGAGCCCGCCCGCCTCGCCGAGCATGCCGACGCTGATCCAGACCTGACGATGGGCGTGGCTCCACTCCTGCGGCCACGACTCCCGGTCGAAGGAGCCGCGGGGACCGGTGCACAGCAGCAGTGCCTCGACCAGGTCCACGACCTCGTCGGCGATGGTGCTGAGCTCGTCCTCCAGGTGCCACTGGCTCGGTGCTGTACAGGTCCAGCGCCGCGAACGCGGACCTCCGCGGGCTGCGGCCGGCGCCACGGGGACCCCCGTACAGGTCCGCACGCCGATCGTCCGTCCGTCCGCGGTGCGGGCCGACGGGGAAGGACAACGTCGCGCGGTACGGGGTGTGCTCGCGGAGCTCGTGGTGGTACGTCGGCCAGGCCGCGGCGATGTCGTCCTCGTTCGCGGTGACCACCTGTCCCTCCCGGGCAGCGGTCAGGCACCCCCCTCGTTCACCGTCGCCTGGACCTGCTCGGCCGTGCGGGCGTCGTCGTCGCTGGCTCCCACGGGCCAGCGCACCAACTCCTGCATCACCAGGCCGGCGCCGGGAACGCCGAGAACCTCGGCGACCGCGGCGGACATGCGCGACGGCGTCGCGTCGGCGACCGTGCCGGTCCCCCCGGTGCGCAGGGCGGAGATGAAGCGGGCTCGTAGTTCCACGCGGAGGACACCTTCACGAGTCGGAGGGATGGGCGGGCACCCGTGACGCCCGGCCGCTGCTGGAGAGCGGCCCTGGAGATGCGTGCGCGCACGTCGAGGCGTCTCGACCCGTCGGCCTGGGGCCGATCAGCTGGCCGGTCAGGTCAGGAGGAGTCGAGGAGCAGCCGTGCGGCACGGGCGAGATCGGTGTGGCGGTGCTGGGCGAGGTGCGCGAGCTCCTCGCGGGCCTGGGACAGCGTCCGACCGCGGTTGAGGAGGTGCCCGAGCGCGATGTTGACCGTGGTGAGGTCGGTCAGACCCTGGATCCCGGGTTCGATCGGCCGGTCGGGCAGGGCGGTCGCGAGGTCGGGGGTGACGCCGAGGGCGTGCGCGAGGTCGGCGAACGCGCACTCGGCGGCGGCGTAGAGGGTGATCGACGCCTCGACGGCGTCATCGGACATCGGCAGGGGGATCCGGAGGGCGGAGCGGACCTCGGCGGGCTGGAGGACCCGCGGGACGACGTGGGCCTGAACGGCGGCGTGGTGCGGCCCGCGGTCGAGGGTGATCGTGGCGCCGAGCGCAGAGGGGGCGCAGCGGTGCAGGTCCCGTTCGAGCATGGCGAGGGCGGTGCGGGTGTAGCCACCGACGGCGAGGTCCACGGCGAGGTCGTGCAGGTCGGCGACGAGGGCGCGGGCCAGCCCCGGAGCCGGTCCAGGCCCTGGTTCAGCCACGGTCGGCGTCGGGGTGGGTCAGGGAACGTGCGGCCGTGGCCTTGCTGACGTCGTCCTGCGCGGCGAGCTGCGCGATCAGCACCCTCGCGGACCCCGAGGTCATGAGGTAACGGTCCATCAGCAGGCCGACGGCGATGTCGATGTCCTCGCGGTCGCGGACCGCGTCGGCGAGGATCCGGGCGTTGGCCTCGGCGACGGCGAGCAGCCACGCGGCGGTCATCCCTCGTCCGGCCGCGGCGCTCGCTCGTCGCAGCGCGGGCGTGGAGGCGCCGTCGAGGCTGGCCGCGTGCCGGCCGTAGAGGTTCAGCGATCCGACGACCCGATCAGCGACGCGCACCGGCAGGGACGCGACGCTGCGCAGCCCGAGGGGCGCGGCCGCGGCGGTGAAGCTGGTCCATCGGCGCTCACCGCTGCCGATCGTCCGGGACCGTACGACCCGGCCGGACGCGACCGCGGCCACGCAGGGGCCCTGCTCCAGGCGGTACTGGACCTCGTCGACCGCCTCGGTGAAGCCGTTGGAGCCGCCGAACACCGGTCGGCCCTCGACCAGCAGGGTCGCTCCGACCCCACCGCTCCTGTCGAGGCGGACGTCCTCGTGCAGGCGGCGCGCGAGCCCGTGCAGCTGCCCGCGGAGCTCGGCGACGGCGACCGCGCTCGGGCCGGTCGGAGCCTGTCGCTCCAGGACCGCGTCCGGACCCGGGCTCGGCGGTCTCGGCACGAGACGTGCGTCGTCCGAGCCGGCCGGTCGAGCGGCAGGTGGCGGCACAAGGGGCTCCAGGGGATGCAGCGGCGAAGGTGCCGTCAGCACCTCCGGCTACTCCCAAGCCGCTGAGAAGATACTCCCGCACCTCAAGAGGACGCGTGCGACACGAGCACCCGGACGCGTGAGGGGATTCGCCGACCCTCAGGTCCGGTCGAACGCGGGGCCCGTCTCCGGCGGCTGGCCGCTGGTGCGACCGATCAGGTCGGCCGCCACGTCCCTCACCCGCCGGTGGGTGCGCTGCGACTCCGCGCGCAGCAGGTCGAAGGCCACGGTGGCCGTGCAGCGCTGCTGGGCGATGATGATGCCGAGCGCCTGGTCGATCAGGGTGCGCGACGCCAGGGCCTCCTCCATCTGACGCAGCAACGTCCCGTCGTCGATGCGGAGCGCGCCGACGCGCAGCGTCCCCGCCGCCTGCGCGGTGAGGATCTCGAGGCGGCGCCGCTCGGCGTCATCGAACTGGTGGGACCGGTCGAAGCCGTAGACGTTCAGCGCTCCGAAGGTGTCCGCCCCCAGGGTCATCGGCAGGCTCACGGAGCACCGCACCCCCGCCTCGACCGCGATCTGGACGTAGTCGGGCCAACGGCCCTCCTGACGCGCATCGGGGACTTCGACGATCCTCCCGGTCCGGGCAGCCTCCAGGCACGGCCCGTCCTGGGTGCGGTACTGCGTCTCGTCGAGCATCTCGGCCCGCTCGTCGCTCGAGGCGACGGTCAGCATGTTGCCGTCGTAGCGGAACGTGATCCCGCACGCGGTGGAGTCCCCCAGGACCGACGCCGCCACCCGCGCGACGGAGACGAGGAACCCCGACAGATCGTCCACGCTCACCAGCAGCGCCTGCAACCGGCGGAAGACCTGGCCGTCGTCGAACCCGCTCGAGCTGGCCACCGCACGTCCCGCCACGTCTCGCTGCTCGCGGGACCGTCGTCGTCACACCGAGGACGACGCGGCCTTGGTGGGCGCGCCCACAGGACCCGCGGGAGGCTCATTCATACACCCCCGACCTCCGGCTCAGGTCCGGCGGCGTCGTTGGTGGACGACCGCGGCCCGCGGCCGCCCAGGACGCTCGACCTGGCCGGAGCCCGCGCTCAGCGCCCCGGCGGGATGGACGGACCGCCGGTCGGGAACCCGCTCGGCGGCTTGCCGTTACCTGGTCCCCCGCCCGTGGAGCCGCCACCGGAGCCGCCCGAGGGGGTCGTCGTGGTGTCGACCCCGACCGTGAGCGACACCGCGTACCCCTTCGCCACCGACCCGCTGACCGTGGCGAGCTGGTGCGCCCCCGAGTCGTCGCCGAAGACGTTGTCGTCGGCGAGGCTGACCCGGGCCAGGTTGGCGACCGAGGCGGAGTAGCCCTCGGTCGCGTACACGGCGTCGCACAGGTCCTTGGGCAGCGCGACCTGCGAGGTGGCGATCGCCTTCGTCGAGTCCGTGATGCTCGCCTGGTCGGGGTACACCTCGAAGTGGACGTGCGGCCAGCGCCCGGAGTAGCAGGCCGGGACGATGCTGGTGAACGAGACCGTCCCGTCCTCGCCGGCGACCTGGACGCCGCGCAGGAAGTTCTCCTCGGTCACGCCGTCGGAGTAGAGCGAGTAGCCGCCCTCGCGGGTGCAGTGCCAGACGTAGACCGCGACCCCGGCGAAGGGGACGCCGCCCTGCGCGAGGTCCCTGATCGCCAACGTCAGCGTCATCGGCACCCCCTCGGCCGTCCCGCTGGCGGAGCCGAAGCTGGAGCGCAGGTCGCTGCGCACGATGCCGCTCTGCTCGAGGACGTCGGGTCCGTTGGAGCCGTCGCCCGGGTAGGGCCCGGCCGTCTCGTCGGGGATCTCGGTCAGGGCGTCCGCGGCGCTGCCCGTGGAGGCGCTGGACGAGGCGGCGGAGGACGACGAGGCCGAGGGGCTCGGGGAGCTCGACGCGCCCACCCCGCACGCGGCGAGACCGGCGACGCCGGCCCCGAGGCCGAGCGCGCGGAAGACCTGGCGGCGGTTCAGCAGGGTCGTGACGTCGAAGGGCAGTCCCTGGTCGACGAGCTCCTCGTCGGGGCGGTCGTACGGGCGACCCTGGTAGGTCGGGGTGCGGCTGATCACGGTGTTCCTCCTGGTTGGCGGACCCCCAGGAGACCGGCCCGACCTGTCCGTCCGCTGTGCGACGACCCGCCGCCGGGTACGAGCTCCTACAGGGTCCGCGCGAGCGGGTCGCGGCGGTCGTCGGTCGGCGCGATGTGCACGCGGGCGCCCAGCACCGACAGCGAGGCTCCCGAGGCGATCACCGGGTTCAGGCTCACCGAGGCGAGCTGGGGGTGCTCGTCGGCCAGCTGCGAGACGCGGTGCAGCAGGTCCTCCACCAGCGCGACGTCGATGCCCGGCGACTTGTTGCGCCCGAAGAGCACGGGCGCCGTCCGCAGGTCGCGGACCATGCCGGCCGCGTCGACGTCGGTGAGCGGCGGCACGCGGTAGACCGTGTCGCCGAGCAGCTCGGAGGCCACGCCCTCGAGGCCGAGCGAGATGATCGGGCCGAAGGCCGCGTCCTCCCGGCTGGTCACGACCAGGGCGACACCGGGCTGCGCCATCGACTGGACCACCGGCGCGGCGGCGCTGAGCGCGTCGTCGGCACCCAGCCCGAGCGCGACGAGGAGCTCGTAGAGGTGGTCCCAGGCCTGGGCCATCTCCTCGGGGTCGTCGATGCTGCGGTGCACGCTGGCCAGGTCCGGACGACCCCGCACCTGCGGCGCGGTCGCCTTGAGCACCACGTCCCAGCCGAGCGACTCGGCGCGGGCGCACGCCTCGTCCAGGCTGTTCACCGGATAGCGCGGCAGGACGGGGATGCCGTAGGCGGCGAGCAGCTCGGTCGCCTCGGGAAAGCTCAGCTCACGCCCCTCGGGCGAGGTGCGCAGCACCTGGTTGATCAGGCGGCGGGCGCGGTCGGCGTCGAGGTCGAGGTCGGGCACGGCGCCGGGGTCGCGCTCACGCCAGCGCGCGTGGGCCGTCACCGCGGCGAGCGCGCGGATCGCGTCGGTGCCGGAGTCGAAGCGCGGCAGGCTGCCCGGCACGTCGGGACCCATCGAGGTGAGCGGGTCGTGGAAGTCGAGGAACACCCCGACCACGGGCTTGTGCGCGTGCTGCGCCACGCCCTCGAGGGCCAGGATCACGTGGTCGACGCCCTCGGAGTAGACGTTCACCGCGGCGCACACCACCGAGTCGCAGTCGGGGTCGGCGAGCGCCTGCTCGGCGGCGGAGCTGAACGCCGCGGGCGAGGCGCGCGTCGGCAGCACGTGCGCCGGCACCTCGCTGAGCAGCCCGACCGACTCGATCGTGGAGACGAGCTGGGCGGCGAGGGTCGTGGAGTTGGTGATCAGGCGTACGCGCTCGCCCGCGGGCAGCGGCTGACGGGCGGTGATCTTGGCGATGTCGAACATCGCGGTGCGCCGGTGCGTGACCATCACCCCGGCCTGGCGGAACAGCGCGTCGACGGCCTCGTCGGGCGCGTGGCCGAGCCCGCCGCGCACGCCGAGGTGCTCGGAGCGGTTCGTCCGGCCCGGCGCGAAGACGACGACCGGCTTGCGACGCGCGAGCCGGCGGGTGATCCGCGAGAACTTGCGCGGGTTGCCGATCGTGTCGAGCGAGAGCAGGCAGGCGCGGGTGGCGTCGTCGTCCTCCCAGTACTGCATGACGTCGTTGGCGGTGACGTCGGCGTAGTCACCGGTGCTGAGGAACGAGCTGAGCCCGACGTCGGTGCGCACGGCCACGTTCAGCAGGCTCACCCCGGTCGCCGCGGACTGGCAGAACAGCCCGACCCCGCCGGTGCGCGGCATCGGCGCCGGGGTCGCGTTCATCTCCGCGCCGAGGCGGGTGTTCAGGACGCCGAGCGCATCGGGCCCGAGCGCCCGGACGCCGTACGCGCGGGCGAGCTGGACCAGGACGTGGTTCTCCTGCGCGCTGAACTCCGAGCCCGTCAGCACGACCAGGCCGTGCGCGCCCTTGTGCGCGGAGTCGATGACGACCGAGCCGAGGTCCTGGGGGTCGATCGAGGCGACGACCAGGTCGAACTGACCGGGCACGTCGCTGAGCGAGGCCGCGTTCGTCACCCCGGGGACCGTGGTGCCGTCCGAGGCCACGGCGAGCACCTCGCCACGGAAGCCGCCGCGCAGCATCGAGTCGACGACCCCGCAGACGTGCTCGCCGCGCCCGTGGACGACGACGCGCTGCGGCGTCAGCAGGCGGCGTACGGAGGCGGCCTCGGCCCGGTGCTCGCGACGCTCCATGACCCCGACCGAGGTGTCGGTCGGCATGATCGGGAACTCGACGACGAGCACGCCGTCCTCGACGCCCTTGCGGACGCGGTAGCCGGCGTCGGCGAAGACCTGGGCCATCCGGCGGTTCTCCGGCAGCACCTCCGCGACGAACCCGGTGATCCCCCGCTCCCGGGCGGCCTCGGCCAGGTGCTCGAGCAGCAGCTGCGCGACGCCGCGGCCCTGGTGGGCGTCCTCGACGAGGAAGGCGATCTCCGCCCGGCCGCCGGCGGCGCCGCTCTCGAGCCGGTCCCAGCGCCCGACGCCGATCATCTCGTCGCCGAGGGTGAGGATCAGCGCGACCCGGTCGACGTAGTCGACCTGGGTGAAGCGGCGCACGTCGCGCTGGCTCAGCCGCGGGTAGGGCGCGAAGAAGCGCAAGTATTTCGACTCCGGCGACACGCGCTCGTAGAAGGCGACCAGCAGGTCGGCGTCGGAGGGCCGGATCGGGCGCAGCCGGGCGGTCCCGCCGTCGGCCAGCAGGACGTCGGCCTCCCACTCCCGGGGGTAGCCCGGGGGGTCTTCGACCACCTCGGACGGAGCGGTTCCTGCAGACACCCCTTCAGGCTAACCAGCGGAGGTGACACAGGCGTGACGAGCCGCGCATCAACCACCGCGCTCTGGTCCCGCGGGTCGGCTGCACGCCCGACCGGTCGGCGCCGCGGGGCTCAGTCGACCCAGCGCGGCTGGTGGTCGACGCCGACGAAGCGTGCGTCCCAGACCGCGTCGAGCTCGGCCGTCGTGCCGGCGTCGAGCTCGAGGCCCGCGACCGCCAGGTTCTCCTCCAGGTGGTCCAGGCTCGCCGTCCCCGGGATGAGGAGGGTGTTGGGGGCGTGCCCGAGCAGCCACGCGAGCCCGACCTGCGACGGCGTCACGCCGAGGCGCGACGCGGCCCGCACGACCTCGGGCTGCTCGGCGACCTTGGGCAGGCCCGGGAAACCGGAGCCGAGCGGGAAGTACGGGACCCAGGCGACGCCGGCCGCCACGCAGCGGTCGAGCATCGGCTCGAACTGCCGGGCGACGAGGCCGTACGCGTTCTGGACGCAGACGATCCCCGCCGGCAGGGCCCGCTGCAGCACCTCGTCGGTCACCGCGCTGACGCCGATCGCGCCGACGAGCCCCTCGTCGCGCAGGGCCGTCATCTCGGCGAGCTGGTCGTCGAGGTCGACGACCTGGTCGCCCGTCGCGACGACCCCTGGGCCTGTGTCGGCGCGTCGCAGGTTCACCACGTCGAGGCGCTCCCGCCCGAGTGAGCGGAGGTTGTCCTCGACCGCGGCGCGTAGCTCGTGCGGCTTCTGCGCGAGCCGGAGCGGCAGGTCCCCCTCGCTCGTCCGGACCGCGCCGACCTTGCTCACGACGAGCACGTCTTCCTCGCTGCGCAGCGCCCTGCGGAGGATGTCGTTGGCGACCGACGCCCCGTAGAAGTCCGCCGTGTCGACGTGGTCGACCCCGAGCTCGACCGCCCGTCGCACGAGCCGCTCCCCCGCTGCGCGGTCCTCGGCGTAGCGCTCGAGGGCCATGGCCCCGTAGCCGACGCGGGAGACGGTGCGATCGGCGAGGTCGCAGGTGCTGTTCGCCATAGGGTGTCCGTTCGTAGCGATGCGATGAGCGGAGGGTCCTCCGCTTCACCTCGACTCTATACGGAGGTTCCTCCGCTTTGTCGTCGACACCCGGCGTCCGGCGCTCTGCCGCGGAGACGCGCGCGCCCCGGGCCGATGCGCTGCGGAACCGCACCGCGCTGGTCGACGCAGCACGCGCCGCCTTCCTCGACGTCGGTGAGGACGCGTCCCTCGAGGGCATAGCCCGTGGAGCGGGCGTGGGCATCGGCACCCTCTACCGCCACTTCCCCCGCCGCGAGGACCTGGTCGCGGCCGTGTACGCCGAGGAGCTCGACGCGGTGGTCGAGGTCGCCGATGCGCTCGTCGGTGGCGGTGGCACAGCAGCAGCGGCGTTCCGGGCCTGGGCGGACCGCTACGCCGAGTTCGTGGCCGCCAAGCGCGGCATGGCGGAGATGCTGCGGCCGGGCGCCCTGGCCGGGGCGGCCGCCGACGCCGGCACGCGCGGACGGGTGACGGAGGTCGTCCGACGCTTCCTCGACGCCGGACGCGCCGACGGCTCGCTGCGCGACGACCTCGACGCCGGCGACGTGACGACGACCCTCGTGGGCGTCTTCCTGGCGACGCGCGACACCACCGACCCGCACCAGCTCGGCCGCCTGCTCGACCTCGTCATCGGGGGGCTCGGCTCGCGCTGAGCGCCACCCGGGACGCCCGGACCCCGACGCTCGCTCAGCAACGGCCGGCAAGGGCCCCGATACCGCGCCGGGCGGTAGGGACGTCGGGGGACGAGCCCAGAGCGACCAGGGGGTCGACCACGCCGACGGCCGCTTCCTCGGGTACCTCGGCCGGCGGCCGCCGCCCGAGGAGGTCGACCGTGCTCTGGCGCGGGTCCGGGAGTGCTGTCCACGACGAGGCCCGCGGACCCGAGCTGGCTGCGGTCCGGCGGCGCGAAGCCGCTCTTGGCCTCGACACTCGTCCTCGCCAGGCGATGGAGAAGACTCTCGCCGGCCCGAGCCAGCACTGACGCCGCAGCGTCACGGTTCGTCGAGGCCTCAGGTCAGCACCGTGACCAGGAACTGGTCGGAGTCCCTCGCCACGGCCCGGCCGTTCCAGGGCTCCTCGAGGTGCCCGTCGTCGTCCTCGTCGAAGCCGCGGAGGGCCCTGCCGCTGGGGAGCCGGTGGATCGGCTCCACGGATCCGTCGGCGTGCTGGACGGCGACGTCGGCGACCCTCCCCCTGTGGGTGACGGTCCGGCGCCGGCTCGAGAGCTCGTGATGGGACTCGACGTAGCGGGTCGACGACGGGTCCGACCCGGAGAGGTCCAGGCAGGTGAGCTCGACGAACGAGCCGCGCTCGAACGACGGTCCGCAGCACTCGTGCTCCCAGCCGCCGACCTCGACCACGACGCGCACGTCCGGAGACTAGGCGCAAGACCTCCTCGGGACGACGGCGCTGGGCGCGCGGCTGCTGCCGGCGGTGCCTGATCTGGGCAGGCACGTCCGGCGCCCGGCCTACGCCGGTCCCGCCGACCGTCTCAGCTCGTGGCGGCGGCCTCGGCGACCAGCTCGGTCAGGGTCCGGGCCGACACCGGGCCGATGATGCGGGCGGCGACCCGCCCCTGCTTGTCGATCACCGCGGTGCTCGGGATGGCCTGGACCGGCAGCACGCCGTTGAACTTCAACAGCTGCTGGGCGTCGGGATCGAAGATGTGGGCGTAGGAGCTCCGGCTCGTCCGCAGAAACGCCTGGGCGGCCGATCGCTGGTCGACGACGTCAAGGCCGACGAACACCGCTTCCTCCCTGGTCGCACGCGCTGCGGCCTCGAGCTCGTCGGCCTCGCCCCGGCACGGTCCGCAGGTCGACTGCCACACGTTCACCACGACCACCGAGCCCGGATGGCTGATCGAGGCCCGGCCGCTCCCACTGACCACGGGGCCCGCGATGCTCGGCGCGTCCCCGCGGTCGGCCTCGGCGAAGCGGGCCAGCCCCGGGCTGACCCCGAGGCCGCTGTCGGGGTCGTCGCTCTTCCCGGAGGTCCTCGCCACGAGCAGGACGGCGACGAGGACCGCGAGCAGGAACGCGACGGTCGCCGCCGTCGAGGCGATCCTCCACCTCCCAGCCACGACCCCGACGCTACCGCCACCGGGTGCCCTCGGGACCTGACCCGGCATGCTGCTCGCGTGCACCGCTCGCGCCTGGTCGGCGTCCTCCTGGTCGTCGCCGTGCTGGCGGTCCTCCTGGGCGTCCTCGTGCTGCGTTCACCCGGCGCCCACGCCGTCGGGGTCGACCCGTACGCGCTGTCCATCGACCGCGACTGGCTCGACGAGCTGGGCGCGTGGAACTCCAGGCGAACGGTCGGCGCCGTCCTGGTCCTGCTCGGCCTCACCTTCACGGCGCTCGTCATGGGCCTGCGGCTCGGCGCTCGAGCAGCCAGCCCTTCCTGGCGCTCGCTCCTCGTGGTCGCGCTGGCCGCCGCCGCGCTGGTCGCAGGTGGCCTCGTCGCGTTCGATCGTCTCCAGGCGCCGGTGGTCGAGCACGTCGCGATCTCCAAGGCGAGGGACTCGCCTCCAGTGGTCTCGAGAACCGTCCACGCCACGGCCGGCTGGAGCCGCGGCCAGAGCGTCGCCGCCCTGGCGGCCGCCCTGGGACTGCTGCTCGCGGGCGGCACGGCGGGCGCCGCCGTGGGTCGACGGCGAGGGCCGGGCGCCAGCAGGACGGACGCGGGCCGGACCTAGGCTGGCGAGCCCCATGAAGACCCTCCGCGACCTGGTCGCCGCCTACCTCACCGAGCAGCTGACCGTCCTGGTCGACGCCCCCGCGCACGTCAGGGCCGGGGAGGACGTCACCCACCCGACGCGGGTCGCCGTACGGCGCGTACGCAGCACGTTGCGGGTCTTCCCCGAGCTGTTCGAGGTGCCCAAGGCCGGGCGGCTCGACGACGAGCTGCGGTGGTGGGCCGGGCTGCTCGGGGAGGTGCGCGACCTCGACGTCCAGTCGGCGCGGCTGGGCGCGGCGCTCGACACGGTGCCCGACGAGCTGGCGCTCGGACCGCTGCGCCGCCAGCTCGCCGAGCTGGTCGACGTCCGGCGGGGCGTCGCCCTGCGCACCGTGCACGAGGCGCTCGACTCCCCGCGCTACCGGACCTTCGAGGTGCTGCTGCACGCCTGGCGCGCCGACCCGCCCTTCACCGCCGAGGCCGACCGCCCGGCCAAGCGCGCCGCGCGCTACGTCACGCGCGCGGACAAGAAGACGCACCGCCGGCTCGTGCAGGCCTCGAAGGCCTACCGGGCCGGCGCCGCGGACGCCGACGAGCTGATGCACCGGGCCCGCAAGGCCGGCAAGCGCCACCGCTACGCCGTCGAGCTCGCCGCACCGGTGCTGGGCAAGAAGGCCGACGCGATCGTCAAGGAGCGCAAGGCGTTCCAGGAGCTCCTCGGCGAGCACCAGGACAGCGTCGTCGCCGAGGGGCTGCTGCGCGAGCTCGGCGTGGCCGCCGGCGCCACGGGTGAGAACGGCTTCACCTGGGGCCTCCTGCACGCGCGCGAGCAGGAGATCGCCCGGGTGATCGTCAAGAAGCTGCGGCACTACCTCTGATCGCGCCGCCGGCGACGGCGTGGAGCAGCTGGTTGGCGCTGCGCAGCACGAGCGGACCGAGCAGGTCCTCGGCCGCCAGCCCCGCGGGGCCGGACACGTGGACCGTGACCGACTCCCCGGGCAGGAGCGAGACGAGCATGTCGTCGGCCTGCGCCTCGGGGTCCACCCGGTCGGCCAGCACGGCGAGGTCCTTGACCAGCGTCCGCGCGGTCACCCGGACGGCGTAGCCGCCCTCGACCGGCTCCACGCCGGCCTCCAGCGCTGAGCCGAGGTCGGCGGCCGCGAGCGCGCCGTCGCGGTCCTCGACGAACCACCACCACGCGCGCAGCCCGCCCACCTCGGCGAGCAGCACCTCGCCCGCGGGGTCCCCCGGCTCGCTGGTCGCCGGGTCCAGCGCCAGCGTGGCCGTCGTCCGCGCCGCGACCGCGAGGGGCAGCGCCTGCTCCCCCACGACCGTGCCGTCGTGCCGCAGCCGCCGTACGCGGACGACGTCGGCCCAGTCCTTCGGCCCGTCGTTGACGACCACGACGGCCAGGCCCTCAGCGCGCGGCTGCACGGTGACCAGGCGGTCGGCGAAGGCGCGGCGCAGGGCGTACCAGACGGGCTTGCGGCGGCCCTCGCCGTCGACGACGGCCCACGAGGTGACCGGCCAGAGGTCGTTCAGCTGCCACCAGACGGCGCCCGAGCAGACCGGAGACCAGGAGCGCAGGTGCTCGATGCCGAAGGTCAGCGCGCGCGCCTGGTTGAGCGACGTCGCCCAGTGCCAGTCGTCGACCCCCTCGGGCACCGGCAGGTGCGGCGCGAGGCCGCGGGAGAGCTTGAGGTCGCCGTCGGCGGCCTTCTGGTGCGCCGCCATGCCCGGCGACGTCGGCGTCAGCGGGTCGTCGTGGACGGCGCGCGTCAGCGTCGACCAGGCCGGCGGGCCCTGCCAGCCGAACTCGGCCACGAACCGCGGGACCGAGTCGCGGTAGTGGGCGTAGTCGAGCACGTTCCACACGTCCCACAGGTGGCTCGGGCCGTGGTGCGGGTCGTTCGGGTGGAGGTCGGGCGACATCGCGTACGGGGTGCCCGGGCAGTAGGGCCGGGTCGGGTCGAGCTCGGCGACGATCCCGGGCAGCAGGTCGGTGTAGTAGCCGAGGCCCCACGTGCGGCCGTCGAGGTCGTCCTTCCAGCCCCAGTCCTCGTGGCCCCAGATGTTCTCGTTGTTGCCGTTCCACAGCACGAGGCTCGGGTGCGCCGAGAGCCGGGTGACCGCCTCGCGCGCCTCGGCCTCGACCTCCGAGCGGAGCGGCTCCTCCTCCGCGTACGCGGCGCAGGCGAAGAGGAAGTCCTGCCACACCATCAGCCCCAGGCGGTCGCACGCGGCGTAGAAGTCGTCGCTCTCGTAGAGCCCGCCGCCCCAGACCCGGACGAGGTTGGCCCCGACCGCGACGGCCTCGCCCAGCCGGTCGGCGTAGCGCTCAGGCGTCATCCGGCTCGGGAAGACGTCGTCGGGGATCCAGTTGAGGCCGCGGGCGAAGACGGGCGTGCCGTTGACGACGAGACGGAACGGCGTGCCGTCGGCGTCCGGCGTCGTGTCCAGCGCCACCGTGCGGAAGCCGACCTCGCCCTCCCAGGAGTCAAGGGCCCGCTCGCCCGTCGCCAGCGACACGGCCACGGGGTGGAGCGGCTGGTCGCCGTACCCGACCGGCCACCACACGGCGACGTCGTCGACCTCGAGGTGCACCACCGCACTCGTCGACCCGGCGGGCACCTCGACCTCGGCCGACCGGCCGGCGACCTGCGCGCTGACGGTCAGCGCGCTGACGTCACCGGGGGCGCGCACCACCTCGACGTGCACGTCGAGGACTCCGCGCTCGGTGCCGTCCTCGGACTGCACGTCGACGAGCGGGCGGACGCCGCCGAGGCGGGCCGTGCTCCAGCCACGGAGCGTGAGCGGCTTCCAGATCCCCGACGTCGCCAGCGTGGGTCCCCAGTCCCAGCCGTAGCTGCACGCCATCTTGCGCAGCGCGTTGAAGGGCTGCTCGTACGCGCACGGGCGCGGCCCGAGCGCCTCGCTCGCCCGCTGCGCCGCCGGCACCGGCGCCTCGAACGACACCGCGAGCTCGTGATCACCGACGGTGATCACGTCGGTGAGGTCGACGCGGTGCGTGCGGTGCATGTTCGCGGTGCGCGCGACCACGCGGCCGTCGAGCTCGACCGTCGCCACCGTGTCGAGGCCCTCGGCCACGAGCTCGACCACCGCGTCCCCGCGCGCCTGGTCGTCCTCGGTCCAGGAGAGCGCGATCGCGTAGCGCCAGCCGGTCTCGCCGACCCAGGCGAGCAGCGCCTCGTTCTGGTCGAGGAACGGGTCGGGCACCAGGCCCGCGAAGAGCAGGTCGGTGTGCACGCAGCCCGGCACGGTCGCGGGGATCCCGTCGGACAGCGCCCCTGCCAGCTCCGGCGGCACCGGCCCGTCCGTCGCCCGTACGGTCCAGCCCTGGTCGAGGAGTCTGCGCACGGGTCCACATTCTGCCTGCGAAACCGGTTCAGCCTGCGGGCGGCACCCTGTCCGACGCGGAGCGGGAACCTGTGCCCATCCCGCTCAGCCCTGCCGCACCGGCCGGATCGTGAGGTCGCCGATCTCCACGTCGTCGGGCTGGTCGATCGCGAACGCGATGGCCCGGGCGACCGCCTCGGGGGCGATGCCGAGGTCGGCCATGGCCTGCTGCGCGGCGTGGCGCGTCGCCGGGTCGTCGATGGAGTCGACGAGCTCGGTCCGCACGTAGCCGGGCGAGACCGACGTCGTCCGCACCACGCCGTCGGTGCTCTCCTGCCGCAGCCCCTCCATGATCGTGCGCACGGCGTTCTTGGTGCCGGCGTAGACCGCCTGCGTCGGGACGATCTTGAGGCCCGAGGTCGAGACGACGGTCACGACGTGCCCGCGACCCTGGCGCCGGAACACCGGCAGGACCGCGGCGATGCCGTGCAGGACGCCCTTGACGTTGACGTCGATCATGGCCGACCAGTCGGCGAGGGTCCCGTCCTCGACGGTCGCGATCAGACCGACCCCGGCGTTGTTCACGAGCACGTCGAGCCGGCCGAATGCCTCCACGGCCGTGTCGACGAGCCGCTCGAGGTCGGCAGGCTCGGTCACGTCGACGCGCACCGCGCGGGCCTGCCCGCCGTCGGCCTCGATCTCGGCGACCAGACGGTCCAGCCGCTCGGTCCGACGGGCACCCAGCACGACGAGCGCGCCCTGCTCGGCCAGCACGCGAGCCGTCGCCTCGCCGATCCCGCTGCTCGCGCCCGTGACGGCGACGACCTTGCCCCTGGTGCTCATCGGTCTCCTCTAGTGTGGACACGTGTCCGTTTCCGACGAGCGTACCGGACAGATGTCCGTTTCTGGCGGGCAGCCGTCCCTCCGTCCAGACGCGCAGCGCAACCGCAATCGGATCCTGACGACGGCGCGCGAGCTGCTGCGCGAGCCCGGAGACCTGCGGCTCAACGCCGTGGCGCGGGCGAGCGGCGTGGGGCAGGGCACGCTCTACCGCCACTTCCCCACCCGCGAGGCGCTGCTGGCCGCGGTCTACGAGCGCGACGTCGCCGAGCTGGTCGCCGCCGCTCCCGACCTCCTCGCGACGCGCACCCCGGTGGAGGCGCTGGCGGCCTGGTTCGAGCGGGTGGGTGCGTACGCCCGGGTGAAGCGTGACGTCTTCGCCGCGCTCGAGGCGGCCACCTGGCGCGACCTCGCCGACCACAGCCTCGGTCCGATCGGCGACGCGGTCGAGCTGATCCTCCGCGCGGGCCGGTCCGACGGCAGCATCCGCGACGACGTCCAGGCCCGCGACGTGATCGTCCTGATCAGCTGGCTCAGCCGGCTCGACGACGACGAGCTCGACGCCCGCGGTCCGGTGCTGCTGGCCGTCCTGGTCGACGGGCTCCGGGCTCCCCGCCCGACCTCAGCGGTCGCCGAGCGGTAGCTTGCCGCGTCCGGTGCTGTGTCGAGGGCGCGGCAACCTACCCCTCGGCGAAGGTCGTGGCGCTGCACGACCTCAGACAGGGTTCCGGCGCACGTGGTCGACGACCTCGCGGAGGTGCTGCACGACGGGGTACCGGTCGTCGTCCGGCGGTCGCTGGTGCCCGCCGTCGAAGCGGACGAAGCCGAGGCCCAGCTCGCGGGCGATCTCCTCGTCGTGGTTGGTGTCGCCCACCATCAGGACGCGTCGGGGCTCGTGGCCCGACGAGCGCAGCCAGCGCGCGACGGCCGCGGTCTTCGAGGGCGCGTACGCGTCGGTGGTCCCGAGGACCTGCTCGAAGTGCTTGGTGAGCGCGTGCGGGTCCATCTGCCCGGCGAGGACGTCGGGGACCGTCGCGGAGATGAGGACCTGGGTCACGCCGAGGCGTCCGATCGTCCGGAGCGTCGCCACGGCGTCGGCGTGGAGCGGGGCCCGCCCGACCAGGGCCGCGAAGAGCTCCAGGTAGCGCCCGGCCGCCGCCCGGAAATCGTCCTCGGCGATCCCCACCCGGGCGTAGAAGGCCGGGACCGGGAAACCGAAGACAGACCGGTACGCCTCGACGTCGGGCAAGGGCGCCAGACCGCGCTCCTCGAGGACCGTGTTCATCGCCGCCAGGGCGAGAGCCGTGTCGTCGAGCAGCGTGCCGTTCCAGTCCCAGCAGACGACGTCGACGGACGCGTCGGCGACGGCTCCGACGGCGACGTCGTCAAGGCTCGGCACGAGAAGAGGGTCGCACCGTCACCCGGCACCTCCGTCGACCGGGCAGCGCGTCGACCGGGCAGCGCGTCGACCGGGCAGCGCGGGCATGAGAAGAGGCGGGCCGCGCCCCGGGTCGAGGGTGCGGCCCGCCTCCGGCGGGACGGGTCAGGCGGTGGGACGGGTCAGGCGGCGACGCGACGGTCGGCGAAGCGCTCGCTGTGGTCGACCGACGCGGCGACGAGCTGGCGCAACTTGGAGAGGCCGCGGTGCTGGGTTACCCGGACCGCATTGGCCGACATGCCGACGAGCTCGCCGACCTCGTCGGCGCTGCGGCCCTCGGCCCGCAGGCGGATGACCAGCGCGGTGCGCGCCGGCAGCCGCTCGAGCAGCTCGAGGGCGGCGTCGACGTCGGAGCGGGCGAGGACCTGCTGCTCGGGGTCGAGCGCGGTCTCGACCTGCTCCGGCAGCTCGTCGACCAGGTGCAGCGGGCTGCGGGCGTAGCGGCGCTGGGCGTCGGCGACCTTGTTGGACGCGATCGCGAAGACGAGGGCCACGAAGGGGGCGCCGTTGTCCTCGTAGCGCGGCAGCACGTCGACCACGGCCAGGCAGATCTCCTGCGTGACGTCCTCGGCGACCTCGAGGCCGCCGGCGTAGGTCGCCAGGCGAGAGCGGGAGTAGCGGTAGGCGACCTTGCGGACCTCCACGACGAGGGCGTGGAGGGCGAGGG
Organism: Microlunatus sagamiharensis; assembly: GCF_900105785.1. Taxonomy (NCBI): domain Bacteria; kingdom Bacillati; phylum Actinomycetota; class Actinomycetes; order Propionibacteriales; family Propionibacteriaceae; genus Microlunatus; species Microlunatus sagamiharensis. The sequence continues at coordinate 1,234,210 of NZ_LT629799.1, read as the reverse complement.
TGTCACCGCCCTGAGCGGCGGCGACGAGCTCGCGGTCGGCGAGAGCCTGGGTGGTGGTGGACGACATCGGCGATCCATTCACTTGCCCCGAGTGGATGGGTGGTCGAGCTGCTCCGGGGGCCCCGCTCCGGTGCGGCCGGGAGGGTCATCGGCGATGATGCCTCCCGTCGGGCAGTTCCTGAGAACCGGTCCGTTGCATTAATCATGGACACCGTTGTCATGCTGCGCAAGCCGGTGAACCCCCTGGTCAACCTAAAGTTTGCTGAGGAAAATTCTCTCAGGAATCGTCCTGATCCAGGACTACTCGATCGTCGCGCAACCCACTGGAAAGATGCTCCACGAGGCGTTCGACCAGACCTCCAGACGGTCGTGCGGGAGGACGTCCGGGAGCCGTCCCCGCCGGCGCTTCGCAGGGGCCGTGGCACCTCGTCCCCTAGGCTCCCCGGTCGTGACGCCCGCGTCGCAGGACCCGTACGGCGGGCCGGAGCCCGACGCCTCCGAGCTCGACGGGCACGAGGACGTCCAGGCGGCCGTGGACGCGCTCGCCGCGCGGCTCGACCTGTCGGTGCTGGTCGAGGACCGGCGGCAGCGTCCGGTCTGGTGGTCCACCCGCGGCGCGGTCGACGGCACCCGGGTCCGCACCATCCTCAACCGCCGCGTCGACGCCGAGGTGGCGCACGCCGTCCGCACCTTCGACCTCGCCCACGCCCTCGCCCCCGTGCGCACGCCCGGCATCCCCGAGCTCGACATGTGGGCGCGCTGGTGCATGCCCGTGCACGCCGGCGAGGAGCTGCTCGGGCTGCTCTGGGTGCTCGACCCCGACGACACCGTGTCGCCGGCCGACCTGCCGTTCGTCGTCGAGTGCGCCGATCGGGCCGCGGAGGTGCTCGCCCGGGCCGAGGGGTCGCGCCGCGACGTCACCCGCCGCCGCGAGGACCTGCTCCGGACCCTGCTCGACGGGCCTGATGCGGCCGCCGTGCGCGAGCTCGTCGCCCTCGAACGGCTCCCCGCCGACGTGGGTGTGCAGGTCCACACGACGACCTGGCGCGGCGGCTGGCGCCTGCCGGGCAGCGACCTGCGCGCCCACACCGTCCGGGACGAGCCCGGGGCCGGCGTCCGCGGGCGACCGCGACCGGCGCTGAGCGGCGCTGCCCTGCCGCTGGAGCGCCTGGGCGAGGCGCTGCGCCGGGCGGACGCGACCCGGACCGCGTTGGAGGCCGGCGCCCACGTCGACCCGGTGTCCTGGGACGCGCTCGGTGCCTGGCGCCTCGTCGTGGACGCCCCCGAGGAGCTGGCCGTCGGCGAGGTGCACCCGGCGGCCGAGGTGCTCGCGTCGCTCCCCCGTCGCGACCTCATGGTCAGCGCCCGGACGGTGCTCGACCTCGGCGGGGACGTGGCCGCGGCCGCGCAGCAGCTGCACGTGCACCGCACGACGCTCTACTACCGCCTGGACCGCATCGCCGACATGACGGGGGTGGACCTCCGCGACGGGCGCAGCCGTACGGACCTGCAGGTCGCGCTGTGGCTCGCCGCCTACCGCGAGGCGGCCGCGCGCTCCTGACCGGGCGCCGGTGCCAGGGCGAGTTCAGGTCAGCAGCGACATCCCGACGGTGCGGGGCGAGGGGTCGCGGAAGCCGTGCCGCTCGTAGAGCCGCCGTCCGGGGGCGTCCGCCATGAGCGTGATGTACGAGCCCGGCGGGACCGATGATCGGACGAGGTCGAGCAGGTGGGTGAGCATCCGGTCGCCGAGGCCGCGGCGCTGGTGGGCAGGTAGGACGGCCATGTCGACGACGTGGAAGTACCAGCCGCCGTCGCCGATGACGCGGGCCATGCCGACGGTCTCCCCGGTCCCCTCCTCGACCACGTGCACCGCAGCCCACCCGCCGGGCAGGGCGAGCGCCGCCTGCTCGGGCGTCTTGGGCGTCAGGCCGCTCTCGCGGCGCAGGCGGACGTAGTCGACGACCTGCGGGACGTCGGGGACGAGGCGGTAGGACGGGTCCGGGGAGGGCACGCGCCCGAGCCTAGGGACGTCGCCGTACGCGCGCCGTGGCGTCCGCGGGCGTCGCGGGCAGGCAGAATCGCCGGGGCACCCCGCCCGTGACCCAGGGAGACGCAGAGACCGCATGGCCCGCCGCACGACCACCCCGTCCAGCCCTCCGGCCGACGACTTCACCGAGCGCATCCTCGACGTCGACGTCTCCTCGGAGATGCAGACGAGCTTCCTGGAGTACGCCTACTCGGTCATCTACAGCCGGGCGCTGCCGGACGCGAGGGACGGGCTCAAGCCGGTGCAGCGGCGGATCCTCTACGGGATGGAGGAGATGGGCATCCGGCCCGACCGCAGCCACGTCAAGTGCGCGCGCGTGGTCGGTCAGGTGATGGGTCAGTACCACCCGCACGGCGACGGCGCGATCTACGACGCCCTGGTGCGCACCGCGCAGCCGTGGTCGATGCGGCTGACCCTGGTCGACGGGCACGGCAACTTCGGCTCGCTCGACGACGGGCCGGCGGCGATGCGCTACACCGAGTGCCGGATGGCGCCCGCGGCGCTGGCCATGACGGCCGACCTCGACTCCGACACCGTCGACTTCCGCCCCAACTACGACGGCAAGGACGTCGAGCCGGTCGTGCTGCCGGCCGCCTTCCCGAACCTGCTCGTCAACGGCGCGTCGGGCATCGCGGTCGGCATGGCCACGAACTGCGCGCCGCACAACCTCGTCGAGGTGGTGCAGGCGCTGCGGCACCTGATCAAGCACCCCAAGGCGGGCCTCGACGACCTGATGCGGTTCATCCCGGGTCCTGATCTTCCCAGCGGCGGCAAGATCATCGGTCTCGACGGGGTGCGCGACGCGTACGCGACGGGTCGCGGTTCGTTCCGCATCCGCGCCACCGCGCGCGTCGAGCAGGTGCACCCGCGGCGCAAGGGCATCGTGATCACCGAGCTGCCCTACCTCGTCGGTCCCGAGCGCGTGATCGAGCAGATCAAGACCGGCGTGCAGTCGCGCAAGCTCCAGGGCATCCACGACGTCAAGGACCTCTCCGACCGCGCCCACGGCACCCGGCTGGTGATCGAGGTCAAGAACGGCTTCAACGCCGACGCGCTGCTCGAGCAGCTCTACAAGGCCACCAAGCTCGAGGACAGCTTCGGCATCAACGCCGTCGCCCTCGTCGACGGCCAGCCGCGCACGCTCGGGCTGCGCGAGCTGCTCGACGTCTACCTCCAGCACCGCTACGACGTCACGACCCGGCGCACCGAGTTCCGCCGGGCCAAGGCGCAGGACCGCCTGCACCTGGTCGAGGGGATGCTGCTCGCGATCGTCGACATCGACGACGTCATCGCCATCGTGCGCTCCAGCGACGACGCCGCCGAGGCGAAGACCCGCCTGATCGAGGCCTTCGACCTGTCCGACGTGCAGGCCACCTACATCCTCGACATGCCGCTGCGCCGCCTCACCCGCCTGAGCGTGATCGAGCTCGAGTCCGAGCGCGACGCCCTCCGCGCCGAGATCGCCGCGCTGAGCGAGATCCTCGACAACCCCGAGCGCCTGCGCGCCCTCGTCTCCGACGAGCTGGCCGAGGTCGCCAAGACCCACGGCACCCCGCGCCGCACCATCCTGCTCGCGGCCGGCGGCACCGCGGCGACGGCGGCGGCCGTCCCGCTCGAGGTCGCCGACGACCCCTGCTGGGTGCTGATGTCCTCGGCCGGGCTGCTGGCGCGGACGCCGCACGCCGAGCCGCTGGCGAGCGAGGGCCCGCGCAGCAACCACGACGTCGTCGTCGCGCGGGTGCTGACCACCGCCCGCGCCGACGTCGGCCTGCTGACCAGCCGCGGGCGCTGCGTCCGGCTCAACGCCCTCGACCTGCCCACCGTCCCGGCCACGGCCTCCGCGCCGAACCTGCAGGGCGGCACGCACGTCAGCGAGCTCGTCACGCTCGAGCCCGGCGAGCGGGCGCTCGGGCTGAGCGCGCTGCGCACCGACGGACCGGGCCTCGCGCTCGGGACCGCGGCCGGCGTGGTCAAGCGCGTCGCGCCCGAGGTCCTGAACCGCGACGCGTGGGAGGTCATCCGCCTCGACGACTCCGACGAGGTCGTCGGCGCGGTGGAGCTCACCGAGGAGCAGGCGGCCGCAGGACCTGGTGGGGCGGACCTGGTCTTCGTCACCGGCGACGCCCAGCTGCTGCACTTCCCGGCGAGCGCCGTGCGCCCGCAGGGCCGCGGCGGCGGCGGCATGGCCGGCGTCCGGCTGGCCCCCAAGGTCTCCGCCGTCTTCTTCGGCGTCACCGACCCGTCGAGCGAGGCCGGCGCGGCCGGCAGCGTCGTCGTGACCGTCGCCGGCAGCTCGTCGGCCCTGCCGGGCACCGACGCGGGGACGGTCAAGGTCACCCCGCTCACGGAGTACCCGGCCAAGGGCCGGGCGACCGGCGGGGTCCGCTGCCACCGCTTCCTCAAGGGCGAGGACACCCTCCTGCTCGCCTGGGTCGGCCCGCCGCCCGCCGTCGCCGCGGCGGCCAGCGGGGCGCCGGTGGAGCTGCCCGCCGCCGACGGCAGACGTGACGGTTCGGGGGCGCCCGCGGGCCAGCCGATCGTCGCCGTGGCGAGCCGGTCGGCGGGCTGAGCGCCGGCAGCGCTGCGGGCGGCGGGCCCCGGGCCCGTCCCGCGCGGAGCGATCGGGCAGGCTCGGTCCTCGTGCCCCCTGACGTCGACCCCGCCGAGTGGCTGATCGGCAAGGAGGAGCGCGCCAACCCGCGTACGGTCCTCGACGACCAGCACCCCGGTGACGAGGCCTGGTCGCACGGAAACGTCGTGCGGCCGCTCATCCACGGCAGCGCGTACTTCGCGCACCTCGTCGAGCGCGTCGAGGCGGCCCGCCCGGGCGACCTGGTGCTGTTCACCGACTGGCGCGGCGACGGCGACGAGCAGCTGCTGGGCACCGAGGGCAGCGACGTGCTGCGGGTCCTCGGCGAGGCCGACCGCCGCGGTGTCGACGTCCGCGGGCTGATCTGGCGCAGCCACCTCGACGCGCTGTCCTTCTCCGCCCACGAGAACCGCACCCTGGGCATCCGGCTCCAGGAGCAGGGCGCGGAGGCGCTGCTCGACATGCGCGTGCGCACCGGCGGCTCGCACCACCAGAAGCTCGTCGTCATCCGCTACCAGGGCCGGCCGGCCGACGACGTCGCGTACGTGGGCGGGATCGACCTCTCCCACAGCCGGCGTGACGACGCCCGCCACGAGGGCGACCCGCAACCCCAGCCGATGGCCCCGGCGTACGGGCCGACGCCGGCCTGGCACGACGTCCAGGTCGTCATCTCCGGCCCGGCCGTGCACGACGTCGAGACGGTGTTCCGCGAGCGGTGGACCGACCCGACGCCGCTCAGCCAGAACCCGCTCTTCTGGCTCCACGACAAGCTCACGCGGGCCGACCTCTCCCCCGACCCGCTGCCCGCGCAGGCACCGCCGCCCGCGCCGGTCGAGGGCGGGACGCACACCGTCCAGCTGCTGCGGACCTACCCCAACCTGCGCCACGGCCGCGACTACCCGTTCGCCCGCGGCGGCGAGCGCAGCGTGGCCCGTGGCTACGGCAAGGCCTTGCGCCGGGCCCGGCGCCTGGTGTCGATCGAGGACCAGTACCTGTGGTCCCCCGACGTCGCCCGCGCGATCGACGAGGCGCTGCGCTCCAGCCCGGACCTGCGGGTGCTCGCGGTGCTGCCGCCCGTGCCCGACCAGGCGTCGACGCTGTCGCGCGTCCCGCAGGACTTCGCCCGCCAGGAGACCCTCGAGCTGCTCGAAGGCGCCGGCGGCGACCGGGTCGCCTTCTACAGCCTCGAGAACCACGCCGGCCGGCCCGTCTACGTGCACGCCAAGGTCTGCGTCATGGACGACGTCTGGGCCACGGTCGGCTCCGACAACTTCAACCGCCGCAGCTGGACCCACGACTCCGAGCTCTCCGCGGTCGTCGTCGACGAGGCCGGGCCGGAGGACGAGCCGGGCGTGTCCGCGTACGCGCGCCGGCTGCGGCTGACGCTGGCCGCCGAGCACCTCGACCGCGAGGTCGGCGCCGCCCGGTTCCCCGGGGACACCGGGCACCTGCTGGCCACGAACCGGCCCGTCGACGCCGACGACGCGGACCTGCTGTCCACGATGGGCGACTGCGTGGACCCGCACGCCATGTTCGACGCATACGCCGCCTCGGCCGCCCGGCTCGACGCCTGGTACGACGGCGGCCAGGTCGGCCCGCGTCCTGCGGGGCGGCTGCGCCGGCTCCGGTCACCGCAGCTGGGACGGTTCACGCGGCTGTGGGCGAAGCCCATGACCCGCCTGGTGCACGACCCCGACGGGCGCCCGGCGCGGCTCCGTCGGGCCAGGAAGTTCTAGTCAGGCGGCTCTGCTCAGGACTGCGCCGAACGAGCTCAGCACGAGGGCGCTGAGCAACCATCCGCACGGGCGCCCTCGCCACCACCGTTCATCCTCCGACCGCGGCGCCCGTGCTCCCGCCAGGCCCATCCACGCTCAGCGCCCTCGTCCTGGACCCACCCTTCGGGCATCACCCGGGCGACGGCCGTCCAGGTGACGAGCCCGCCGGAGCCGCTGCGTCCGTCGGGGGCTCGATGGATGGAGCAGGCGGGGCTCCGCTCGTAGCATCGGTTCCGTGACCACACGTGACTTCCAGGACCTCCTCGCGGCGAACGCGGAGTACCAGAAGGACTTCGGCCTCACCGGCTTCGACGGCATCGCCCGGGCGGGCGTCGCCATGATCACCTGCATGGACTCGCGCATCGAGCCGCTGGAGATGATCGGGCTGAACACCGGCGACGCGAAGATCATCCGGACCCCGGGCGGGCGGCTGACGCCCGACGCGCTGATCGGCTGCGTGCTCGGTGTGCACCTGCTCGGGGTCGAGCGCATCCTCGTCGTCCCGCACACCCGCTGCGCCATGGCCAGCGGCGAGGACGCCGACATCGTCGCGCGCGTGGCGGACGAGACGGGCGAGGACCTCTCCGACCTCACGATCGGCGCCTCGACCGACCAGCGGGCGCGGCTGATCGAGGACGTCGACCTGCTGCGCACCCACCCCCACGTCGGCGAGCGGGCGCTCGTGGGCGGCTTCCTCTACGACGTCGACAGCGGGGCGCTCGAGCAGGTCCTCTGACGACCCGTCGAGCGGTAGGTCGCAGCGCGTCTCCCGGCGGAGACCGCGCGGCAACCTACCGGTCGGCGAGGGGCGGGCCGCTTGCGCGACGTGGTTGGCTCGCCGGGTGAGCGACCACTTCTACCGGCCGTCCGAGGGTCACCGGCTGGCCCACGACCCGTTCAACGCGATCGTGGCCCCCCGCCCGATCGGCTGGATCGGCACGCGGGCGACCGACGGCTTCCGCAACCTCGCGCCGTACAGCTTCTTCACCGCGCTCGCGTACACCCCACCGCTCGTCGGGTTCAGCAGCAACGGCTACAAGGACAGCGTGCGCAACGCCGAGGAGACCGGCGTCTTCACCTGGAACCTCGTGACCCGCGAGCTCGCCGAGCGGATGAACGCGACGTCGACGACGGAGCAGGTGGACGAGTTCGACCGCGCCGGACTGGCCGGGCTCGACTGCGCCGAGGTCGACGCGCCCCGGGTGGCGGACGCGCCGGTCAGCTTCGAGTGTCGTACGGCGCAGGTGGTCCGCCTGCTGGCCGCCGACGGGACCCCGTCGGACAACTGGTGGTGCACCGGTGAGGTGGTCGGGGTCCACATCGACCCCGCCCTGATCGAGGACGGCGTCTACCGCACCGAGCTCGCCGAGCCCGTCGTGCGCGGCGGCGGCCCGAGCGCCTACTACGAGCTCGGCGAGCGGTTCGACATCACCCGGCCCGGCTGAGCCGCTGACAGGCTCCACAAAGGGTCGCGCCCTACTCTTCGGGGCATGACGCCGACGACCGAGCAGGCCGCCCTCGTCGTGAACACCGGCTCCCGGCGGGGGGCCGAGGCCTTCGAGGAGGCCCAGCGGCTGCTCGTCGGTCGCGGCGTCGACGTCGCCGAGGCGTTCCCGGTCACCGACCCGGCGCGGCTGCGCGAGACCGTCGAGCAGGCGGTCGAGCGGGGCCGCAAGCTGATCGTGGTCGGCGGCGGTGACGGAACCTTCAGCAGCGTCGTCGACGTGCTCGCCGGCACCGACGTCACGCTCGGCGTGCTGCCGCTCGGCACGGCCAACGACCTCGCCCGCACCCTGGAGCTCCCGCTCGGCCTCGCCGCGGCCTGCGAGACCGTCGCGACGGGCAAGGTCGTCGACATCGACGTGGGCCGCATGGGCGGCACGGCGTTCCTGAACGTCGCCTCGCTCGGGCTGTCGGTCGAGGTCGCCAACGCCCTGAGCCCTGTCCTCAAGCGCCGGCTCGGGCCGCTCGCGTACCCGGTCGCAGCGGTGCCGGCCTACCGCCGCCACCGCGCCTTCGACGTCGAGCTGACCTTCCCCGCCGGCGACCACGCGCCCGTGCGCCTCGACCACCTGCTCCAGCTCGCCGTGGGCAACGGCCGCTTCTACGGCGGCGGCAACGCCGTGTCGGTGCAGGCCGGCATCGACGACCACGCCCTCGACGTGTACGCGATCCCGCACGGCCGTCTGCGCCAGCACGTGAACATCGCCCGCTTCTTCCGCTCCGGCGGCTTCGTGGAGCACCCCGAGGTGCTGCACCTGCGCACCCGCGCGGTCGACCTGGCCACCGACCACCCCGTGCAGGTCAACGTCGACGGCGAGGTGATCGCGACGACGCCGGTCTCCTTCACCGTCTCGCCGAACGCGCTCGACGTGATCGTCCCCCAGGGCTCGACCGCCGCCCGCCGCGACCGAGACGCGCGCTGACACGCCGGCCGGGCGACGCCCCCTGAGCCTGTCGAAGGGCCTCGAAGAGGTTGGCGTCCCGCTGCTGCTGGCACGCCAACCCGTTCCGGGCCCTTCGACAAGCTCAGGGAGCGTGCTGACTCGGCCCCTCGACAGGCTCAGAAAGCGTGCTGACTCGGCCCCTCGACAGGCTCAGGGAGCGTGCTGACTCGGCCCTTCAACAGACTGAGGGAGCGTGCTGGCGAAGCCCTTCGACAAGCTCAGGGGTCGTGGCTGAGACACGCTCGGGGAGCGTGCCGGCGAAGCCCTCCGACCGGGTCCGGAAGCCTCGCGGGCTCAGTCCTTCGAGCCGTGCTTCCCCAGCACGGCCTTCGCCTTGCTGACCACGGTCTCACGCAGGCCCTCGGCGACGATGCCGAAGAAGGCCGGGTCGCCGCTGAACTCGGCCTTGGCCGTCAGCAGCACCTGGCTCGCGGTCAGGTGCGGCGGGATCAGCGGGACGTCGGCGTCGACCACCGCGTCGATGACGAACGGGCGGTCGGCGGCGAAGGCGGCGTCGAGCACCTCGTCGACCTGGTCGGGACGCTCGATCCGCGCGCCGTCGAGGCCCAGCAGCCTGGCCCAGTCGGCGTAGGGGACGTCGGGCAGGAAGGCGATCTCCGGGTCCGGCGGGGCGCCGAGCGTGCCGCGGGTCTCCCAGGAGACGTAGGACAGGTCGCGGTTGTTGAGCACGAGGACGACGAACGCGGGGTCGCCCCAGCGCTCCCAGTAGCGCTTGACCGTGATCAGCTCGTTGATGCCGTTCATCTGCATCGCACCGTCGCCGATCATCGCGAGCAGCGGGCGCCCCGGGTTGGCCATCTTGGCCGCGATCGCGTACGGCATGCCGCCGCCCATGGACAGCAGCAGCCCGGCGAGGCTGCCCAGGTGGCTCGGCCCGAGGTCGAGGTCGCGGGCGTACCAGCTCGTCGCCGTGCCGCAGTCGACGGCGACCATCGCGTCGCTCGCCAGCCGCCGCGAGATGCCGCGGACGACCGCCTCGGGGTTGACCGGGTCGGCCTTCGCCGCCGCACGCTCGGCCGAGTAGTCGTCCCAACGCCGCTTGTGCTGCGCGATCTCCTCGCGCCAGTCGTCGTCGTGCTGCTCGAGCAGCGGCAGCAGCGCCTCGAGGGTGGCGCCGGCGTCGCCGGTCAGGTTCACCTCGGTCGGGTAGCGCAGGCCCATGGCGGCGCCGTCGAGGTCGATCTGCACGGCGCGGGCCTGCCCCGGCTCGGGGTAGTACTCCGAGTACGGCATCTTCGAGCCGATGATCAGCAGGGTGTCGCAGTGGCGCATCAGGTGCCAGCTCGTCGTGGTGCCGAGCAGCCCGATCGCCCCCGTGACCCACGGCAGCCGGTCGTCGAGGACGGTCTTGCCCAGCAACGCCTTGGCCGCCCCGGCACCCAGGCGGTCGGCGACCTGCTCGACGAGCCCCGAGTGCCCGAGTGCGCCCGCGCCGACGAGCAGGGCGACCTTGCGCCCGGCGTTCAGCACCTCCGCAGCGCGGGCCACGTCCGCGGCCGCCGCCCCGTTCGGCGGGCTGCTCGGGACCGTGCTGGTGTGCACGTAGCCGTGGGCGTCCGGCGGGTCGACGACGGCGTCGCGCTCCTGGACGTCGCTGGGCACGATGAGGACCACCGGGCGGCGTTCGGCGAGCGCGGTCCGGCAGGCGCGGTCCACCATGTGCTGCACCTGCGAGGCGTCGGTGATCGTCTGCAGGTAGGCGCGACCCACGTCCTTGTAGACGCTGGCCAGGTCGACCTCCTGGTAGTAGCCGGTGCCGATCGCGCTCGACGCCGTCTGTCCGAGGACCGCGACGACCGGGACCCGGTCGAGCAGCGCGTCGTAGACGCCGTTCAGCGCGTGCAGCGCGCCGGGCCCGCTGGTGACCACGCAGCAGCCGATCGGGTTGCCGCCGTACTTGACGTCGGCCGTCGCGGCGAAGGCCGCCGTCTCCTCGTGACGCACCTGCACGAGGTCGATGTGGCCCGGACCGGTGTCGGCGTGGCGGGGTGCCAGGGCGGCGAGCACGCCCCCGATGCCGTCCCCCGCGTAGCCGTAGACCCGGCCCACGCCCCAGGCGTGCAGACGCTCGACGATGTGCTCGCTGACGTTCACCGGTTCAGCCTGGCACGGGGCTTCGTGGACCTGCGGCTGGCCAGGGGTCGGGCCGGGGCACCTCAGCCTGCACGGCCCCGGAGGGAGCGGTGCAGGCGCAGGGCAGAGACGAGGAAGAAGATCCCGCCGAGGGTGGCGTAGCCGGCGAGGCCGGTCAGCGACGCACCCGGGGCGCCGGACTGCGCGACGAAGGCGGCGCCGGCGAGGACCGAGATCCCACCGCTGAGGACCATCGGCCACTGCCCGCCCAGCGCCCGGCGACCCAGGGCGACGACCAGCTGCACGGCTCCCGCGGCGATCGCCCAGGCGCCCCACACGACGAGCACGGCCCGCAGGCCCGAGCCGACGGCGAACGCGAGGCCGAGGGCGGCGAGCACGCCCAGCACCATGGTGACGACGAGCGCCCGGGCGGGCCGGGTGGCCCGCGACGCGCGGTGGTCGACCACGGCAGCGGCCAGGTCGGCCAGCGGGTAGAGCAGCAGGAGGACGGTGGTCAGCGCGCTGATGCGCGACGCCGTCAGCGCCAGCAGCAGCGCCCACACGACCGCGAACCCGAAGCGGACGAGGTAGAGCGAGCGCAACGAGGCCGCGACCGGGCTCGCCGTACGGGGGGTGTCGAGAGTGGTCAACGTGGTTCCTTGTCCGGAGGTCGTCCTGCGCCGGGTCTCGGAACAGGAGGAGAGAACGATCGGTCTCTTCGGGTCAGAGCCTGGCACGTTCCGCGGCTCGCCGCAAGACCGATCGTTCTGTCCAGTACCGTCGACCCATGCCAGCCCCGGCCCGTCCCGCCCCGTCCTCGTCCTCGTCCGTGTCTCCCAGGAGTGCCGAGGACGGACCCGAGCGCATCTCCGAGGCGCGGGAGCGCCTCGTGAGCACCGCCACCCGGCTGTTCTACGGCGAGGGCATCCGTGCCGTCGGCGTGGAGCGGATCATCGTCGAGGCGCCGGTGACCCGGGCGACGTTCTACCGGCACTTCCCCTCCAAGGAGGACCTCGTGCTGGCCTACCTGCGCGGGGTGGACGCCCAGACGGTCGACACCGTGCAGGCGGCCGTCGCGGGAGCCCGGTCGCCGGCCGACGGGGTGCGCCGGATCGCCACGGCCGTGGAGGACGACCTCACGCGGCCCGGCTTCCGGGGGTGCGCCTTCCTGAAGGCCGCCGCGGAGTACCCCGACCCGCAGGACCCGGTCCGCCGGCTGGTCCTGGCGCACCGGGACTGGTACCGCGGCGTGCTCACCGGGCTGTTCTCCGACGTCTTCGGGGACTCGCCCCGACGGGGCCGGCCGGAGGACGCCGCGCAGCACTTCGTGATGATGCGCGACGGCGTGATGACCGGCGCGCACCTCGACGGGGTCGAGAACGCCCGGGCGGCCTTCCGACGCGGGGTCGAGGGCGTGCTGACGATGCTCCACTGACGGGACACGGCGCGCCGTCGCACGTCCGGGGGCGTTGCCGACTCGCCGGCCCGGTGGCCCCGACGGGCGCGACGGCGGACGAGGGGTGGTGCTTTCTACCAACGTCGTGCTTATGCTGCGTGCGCGGCTCGACCTGCCCCGGTCATCGCCTCTGCTGTCACGGTCGACGACGACGTGGAAGCTCTCCTACCCCCCAAGGAGTTCCTGTGTCCCGTCGTACGCCGGTGCTGGTGTCCCTCGCCGTCCTCCTCGGCGCCGCCGTCTGGGCCCCGGCGCCGACCGCCGGCGCCGCGGGTCCGGCCGGTCCGGGGATCACGTACCGCTCGAGCACGACTCGGTCCGCATCCGCCGCCTCCTCCCTGTCGATCGCGAGGCCCGCGGGAACCGTGCCGGGCGACGTCCTCGTGGCTCGCATCGCCAACCGCGCGGCCGTCGGGGCCGACCTGACCGCCTCGGGCTGGACGAGTGTCGGCAGCACGCGCAGCGCGGCGATGCTCAAGTCGTGGGTGCTCTACCGCGTGGTCGGAGCCTCCGAACCGGCCTCGTACTCGTTCACGCAGGACGCGACGACCAGCATGGCCGGCAGCATCTCCGCCTTCAGCGGTGTCGACACCGCGGACCCGGTGGACGACTTCGGCGGCCGGGTGAACGGCCTCAGCGCGATCTTCGCTCCCCCGTCGGTCAAGAGCACCACCGGCAACGACCTCGCGCTGTGGTTCGGCACGCAGCTGGCGAACGGGTCCGACTGCGACGACGTCGCGATCGCGGCCCCCAGCACCTTCGTGGAGACGTCCGCGTCCTGCCTCGTCTCCCAGACGGCCGGGCTCTCGCTCGACGTCGCCCAGGTCCAGCTCGGCGCGCCCGCCGCGCAGCCCGTCGCCGTCCTGGCCCCGGGCGCGACGCGCAGCTGGACGGGCAGCTCGCGCACCCTGAACACCAACATCACCCAGGCCCTCCTGCTCCGCCCGGCCGCGACGACCGAAGCCGCCGAGCGCTACTCGTCGGCGACGGTCGGCGTCGGGAGCTTCACCCTGCCCGACAGCCAGCTCCACGAACCGTCCGGGCTCGCGGCCAGCAGGACCGACCCCGGCGTGCTCTACACGCACAGCGAGTCCGGCGACAAGACGATGGTGGCCATCAGCTCGACGAACGCCGCGGTGCTCGAACGCTTCACGCTCAGCAACACCGGGCAGTGGGACTGGGAGGACATCGCCACCGGACCCTGCCCGGCCGGGAGCTGCATCTACGCCGGCGACATCGGCGGGGTGCGCGACGGCGGTCAGCTCCGGGCCAACGACTACAACATCTTCCGCGTGGCCGAGCCCACCGTGACCCGGGGCACGACCGCGCACCTCACGAGCGAGCGGTTCCGGTTCGCCTACCCCGACGGCGCCCACAACGCCGAGGCGCTGATGGTGCACCCGACGACCGGTCAGGTCTACGTGGTGACCAAGGAGCGCAGCGGCCGCAGCGGCGTCTACACCTTCCCCGCCGGGCTCCCGGCGCCGTCGGCCACCACGGTGACGACCCTGACGAAGGTCACGACGCTGCAGGTGCCCACCTACACCGCGACGAGCAGCAAGGCCTCCGAGCAGCACAAGGCCACCTGGTACGCCCAGGTGACCGCGGCCGCGATCCACCCGGCGGGCGACCGCTTCGTGCTCCGGACCCCGTACGCCGTGTGGGAGTACCGCGGGACCGACAGCGGCTCGATCGACTCGGCGCTCGCCGCGAAGCCCGTCGCGCTCACCGCCCCCGTCGGCGAGGGGCAGGGCGAGGCCATCGACTACGCCCCCGACGGCTCGGCGTACTTCACCCTCAGCGAGCGCGAGCTGCCGCCGTTCACCCTGCACCGGATCGACCGCGTCTGAGGCTGTCCCCCGCACCTCGGCGCGAAGTGCGGCGCCGAGCGCGACGCACCAGGCGCTCTGGACCACCTCGACGTCGAGAGCGACCCCGACCCTGTCGGGATCTCGACACTCGATCGGTTCCGGCTGCTGTGCTGAGCGTGGCCGGACAGGTTCCGGCTCATCGAGTGTCGAGATCCCGTCACGAGCCCGAGCCCCGGTCCACCTCCGAGGCCTGGACCGGCGCGCTGCCGGCCAGCAGCCCAGCCGCCCGGCCGCGGATCACCGCGAGCCGCTCGGCGAAGCCAGGCGGCACGGCCGAGGGCAGCGCCTCGACGCCGAACCAGCCGAGGTCGAGGCTCTCTGAGCTCACGTGGACGGGTGCCGACGGCGAGGCGAGCGCGACGAACCCGACATCCCAGTGCGCCGCGCAGCTGAACCCTCCGTGCAGCTCGTGCCGGTCGAGGTCGAGGACGCGCCCGCTCAGGAGCTCCAGGTCCGCGACACCCGACTCCTCGCGCGCCTCCCGCCGGGCCGCGTCGGCGAGCGAGGTGTCGGCGGACTCGATGTGGCCCCCGAGCTGCACCCAGAAGCCGCCCTTGCGGTGGTGGGTGAGCAGCACCTGCCGCAGGTCGCGTGTGAGGACGAAGCAGGAGGCGGTCAGGTGCTCCGGCCCGCCCGACCTCCGCAGCGCGGCGTCGCCCCGGGACCGGGCGAACTCGACGAAGGCGTCCCGTACGGCGTCGGCCGGCGCCTGCTCCAGCTCCGTGACCACGTCCACGGGACCGATCCTGCCGGTCGCCGAGGGGCCGGCGCGCCCGACCTCAGGACCCGCGGCGCGTGCAGGGCTCGCGCGCTAGCAGCCCGCCGGGACGTCCTCCACCGCCCGCTGCAGGGTGACGGGCGGCCGGTCGCCCCGCTGGAGGAGCACCTCGCCCTCGCTGGGACGCAGGACGGCGGCGTTGGGGAGGTCGGCCATGTGCTCGGTCGAGGCCCCGGTCAGCACCGTCGCGTCGTCGGGCACCGCCACCACGAGGAGGGAGTCGTGCTGGTCCGGCGGCCAGCGCGAGACCGGCGTCCCGGCCGGGGTGTCGTAGCCGACGCTGAGGTAGAGGCCCCGGTTGGCGACCGTGACGTCGAGCAGGCACTGCTGGGCGACGGCGTAGCCCGCCTTGCGACCGTCGACCGCCAGGCACGTGAAGCCGTGGCCCCGCGCGAGGTAGACCTGGACCCCGTCGACGGCTCCGACGTCGCGGCTGGTGGGGGCGACGTCCGACGCCAGCACCCCGGCAGGGACCAGGTCGTGAGGGGCCCGCGCGCGGTCCAGGGCGGAGAAGTGCAGCGAGCGGACGAGCGGGTCGTCCGACGTGGCCCAGGGGGCGGCCGTGGACGGGCCCGGCGCCGACGTGGTGCAGCCGGGTGGGTGCGAACCCGTCAGCAGGGACGCGCAGGCGAGGAGCGCCGCACCCCCGCCCACGAGCAGGCGGGTGCGGGGACTCAGCTGCCGCGGTTCGGCGGACAGCTCCTCGCGCACGTCCGTCACCAGACCACTGTGCACCCGACCGCTGACGGCTCAGACGTCGATGGCCGCGGAGTCCAGCGCGTACGCGCCGTCGATGATGAAGGTCTTGCGGGGCGCGACGTCGTTGCCCATCAGCATCTCGAAGGTCGTCTCCGCGATCAGGCCGTCGTCGACGGTGATCCGGCGCAGGGTGCGGTGGCGCGGGCTCATCGTCGTCTCGGCCAGCTGGTCGGCGTCCATCTCGCCCAGGCCCTTGTAGCGCTGCGGCTCCTTGAAGCGCTGGTTGCGCTTGGTCAGCTCGGCGGCCGTGCGCTGGTACTCCGCGTCGGAGTAGGTGTAGATGAAGCGGTCCTGCCCCTTCTTGGGGTTGGTCAGCTCGAAGCGGTGCAGCGGCGGCACGGCGGTGAAGACGCGGCCGGCCTCGACCATCGGGCGCATGTAGCGGAAGAACAGGGTGGCCAGCAGGCAGCGGATGTGCGCCCCGTCGGAGTCGGCGTCGGCCATGAAGATCACCCGGCCGTAGCGGGCCTGGTCGAGGTCGAAGGTGCGGCCCGAGCCGGCTCCGACCACCTGGATGATCGAGGCGCACTCGACGTTCTTGAGCATGTCGCCCGTCGATGCCTTCTGGGTGTTGAGGATCTTGCCGCGGATCGGCAGCAGCGCCTGGAACTCCGAGCTGCGCGCGACCTTGGCCGTGCCGAGCGCCGAGTCGCCCTCGACGATGAAGAGCTCCGAGCGCTCGTCGTTGCTGCGGCAGTCCACGAGCTTGGAGGGCAGCGACGACGACTCCAGCGCGGTCTTGCGGCGCTGGTTCTCGCGCTGCTGGCGCGCCGCGACCCGGGCGCGCGAGGCGTTGACGACCTTCTCCAGCACCGAGCGGGCCTGGGCCTTGGCCACGCCGCTCCTCGACTCGAGGAACGCGCCGAGCTCGGCCTCGACCACGCGCGTCACCAGCTTCGAGACCGCGGGCGTGCCGAGGACCTCCTTGGTCTGGCCCTCGAACTGCGGCTCGGCCAGCCGGACGGTCACCACGGCGGTCATGCCCTCGAGCACGTCGTCCTTGACGACCTCCTCGCCGGTCTTGAGCAGCCGGGTCGGCGCCAGCGCACCGGTCACCGACCGGACGAGCCCGCGCTCGAAGCCCGCCACGTGCGTGCCGCCCTTGGGCGTGGCGATGATGTTGACGTACGAGCGCACGGTCGTGTCGTAGCCGGTCCCCCACCGCACGGCGACGTCGACCTCGAGCTCGCGCTCGACGTCGGTCGGCTCCATGTGGCCGGCGTCGTCGAGCATCGGCACGGTCTCGGTGAAGGAGCCCGTGCCCTGCAGGCGCAGCACGTCCGTGACCGCCGCGTCCGGGGCGAGGAACTCGCAGAACTCCCCGATGCCGCCCTCGTGGAGGAAGACCTCCTCGGTCGTGGTGGCCGGGTCGCCGCTGCGGGCGTCGCTGACCTTGATCGCCAGGCCCGGCACCAGGAAGCTCGTCTGCCGCGCGCGGTTCTGCAGGTCGACCAGGGACAGCTCGGCGTCGGCGAGGAAGATCTGGCGGTCGGGCCAGTAGGTGACCCGCGTGCCCGAGCGGCCCTTGGCCACGCGGCCGACCTTCGTCAGCGAACCGCCCGGCGTGAACGGCGCCGTCGGGCCCGGCCCGTCGAACGTGCCCGGCACGCCGCGCCGGAAGGACATCGCCCACGTCCCGCCGTCGCGGTCGACCTCGACGTCCAGGCGGGCCGACAGGGCGTTGACCACCGAGGAGCCCACGCCGTGCAGGCCGCCGGTCGCGTTGTACGAGCCGCCGCCGAACTTGCCGCCGGCGTGCAGCTTGGTGAAGACGACCTCGACGCCCGACAGGCCCGTACGCGGCTCCTTGTCGACCGGGATGCCCCGGGCCTGGTCGGAAACGGTGACGGCGCCGTCGGCGCGCAGGGTGACGTCGATCGCGCGGCCGAAGCCGCCGAGCGCCTCGTCGACGGAGTTGTCGATGATCTCCCACAGGCAGTGCATGAGGCCGCGGGTGTCGGTGGAGCCGATGTACATCGCCGGGCGCTTGCGCACCGCCTCCAGCCCCTCGAGCACGAGCAGGTGGCGGGCCTCGTAGTCGCGGCCCTCCAGCTCGGGGGCGGCGGCCCGGGCCTTGGCGGGACCCGACCGGGCGGACGTCACGGGGGTCGCGGTCACGCGGGCGAGGCTACCCGCCGCCCCCTCTTGACCCTGGCACGTACCTTGGGCGATCCGGTCGGTGTCGCGGCGACGAAGAGACTGCAGAAGGTGTCTCGTCCGGTGCGTGGGCCGCTCCGGACGGGTAACGCAGGACCAGCACGAACCGTTACACAGAAGACACGGACCAGAGACGCCGAACCGGAAGAATCTGGGCCTGGTTGGATGTTGACTACCACGTAGGACGCGGAAGAAGTCACCCGAGCAAGCCAGGTCGGCGGGCACCGTGAGCATCACTGAGAGCATGACCCAAGGAAGCGAGGCCGACCATGAGCACCTCCGTCATCGAAGGCGCCGCGCTCAGCGCTGCCGATCGTTGTGATCGCTGCGGAGCCCAGGCGTACGTCCGCGTCACCCTCTCCAGCGGTTTCGACCTCCTCTTCTGCGCGCACCACAGCAAGGAGCACGCGGACAAGCTGAAGCAGGTCGCGCTCGAGATCCACGACGAGTCCGAGCGGATCAGCTGAGTCCTCGGTCCGCTCCGACGACGCACCGGCCCTCCGTCCCCACCCGGGACGGGGGGCCGCGTCGTTCCCGCTCTGGTTCTTCCGAACGACAGGTCATTGTTCGCTCAACCATCTGCGGAGGCCGCCGGGGCGCTCCTACCGTCTTCTCGTGCTTCAGACGATGTGGCGCTCCGTGCGGGCGTACGGGGCGGTCCTGCTCCTGGTGGGGGTGATGGCGACCGCCGTGCTGCCGGCGACCGCGGCGACCCCGACGGGCTGGCTCCACACCAAGGGTTCGCGGATCCTCGACTCGACCGGCCAGGACCAGGTCCTGCGGGCCACGAGCTGGTTCGGCATGGAGACGTCGAGCTGCGCGCCGCACGGGCTGTGGCAGATCAGCCTCGACGAGGGCCTGGCCCGGATCGCGTCGATGGGCTTCAACACCATCCGCCTCCCCTTCTCCAACGAGTGCCTGGCCGGCTCGAGCGTGACCGGCATCGACTACGCGAAGAACCCGGCGCTCGAGGGGCTGACGCCGCTCGAGGTCATGGACGCCGTGGTCGCACGGTCGAAGCTGTACGGGATATCGGTCATCCTCGACCGGCACCGCCCGGACTCCGCCGCGCAGTCGCCGCTCTGGTACACCTCGACCTGGTCGGAGGCCCGCTGGATCAGCGACTGGACCATGCTGGCCAGGCGCTACGCGACGAACCCGACCGTCATCGGCGTCGACCTGCACAACGAGCCGCGCGGCGACGCCTGCTGGGGCTGCGGCGACCCGAAGCGCGACTGGGCCGCGGCGGCGACGCGGGCCGGCAACGCGGTGCTCAAAGTCAACCCGAAGCTGCTGGTCGTCGTCGAGGGCGTCGAGAAGCAGCAGGCCGGCCCGCCCACCTGGTGGGGCGGCGGCCTGGCCGAGGCGAAGAAGAAGCCCGTCACGCTGGCCGTGAAGAACCAGCTCGTCTACTCCACCCACGACTACCCGGCGTCCGTGTTCGACCAGGCGTGGTTCAAGGCCAGGGACTACCCGCGGAACCTGCCCTCCGTCTGGCGGGCGAGCTGGGGCTACCTGCAGGAGAGCGGCACGACGCCGGTGCTGCTCGGTGAGTTCGGCACCAAGCTGGAGACGACGTCGGACCAGCAGTGGCTGGCGGCGCTCGTCGACTACGTCCGCAAGAACAAGATGAGCTTCGCGTACTGGTCCTTCAACCCCAACAGCGGCGACACCGGCGGCCTGGTGAAGGACGACTGGACCACGCCGCAGCAGGCCAAGCTGACCGCCCTGCGCCCGATCCTCGGCACCGCCCGGACCGTCGCGCCGATCCCCTTCCCCGGCCCGAAGAAGCCCGAGCCGACGGCCTCCCCCAACCCCACGGCCAGCCCGACCGCGAGCCCGACCGCGAGCCCGACCAGCCCGAGCACCACCGCCACGCCCGACCCGGCCGGGACGCCGGACGCGAGCGGCACGCCCGTCGGCACGCCGAGCCCGACCGCCACCGGGTCGGCCGCGACGACTCGCGCCACCTGGACCACGCAGAGCGCCTGGGAGACCGGCTACGTCGCCAACCTCACGGTGACGAGCGACCTGCCCCGCCACGGCTGGACCGTACGCTGGGCCGATGCCTCGGCGACATCGGTCATGAACGCCTGGGGCATGACCTGCTCGGTCGCCGACGGCGCGGTCACCTGCACCGGCGACGGCTTCGGCGCCGACCTCCAGCCCGGGCAGCCCGTGCAGGTCGGGCTCCAGGTCGTGACCAGCGGGCCGGCCCCGACCGACCCGCGGCTCGAGATCTCCTGACCGTGCCCGACCTCCTCCCCTCCTCGCCGGCCCAGCCGGTCACCGCGGACGCGCCGCCGCTGCGCGGACCCGCGCTGCTGGACCAGGTGTGGCGCGACCTGGCCTTCCTGCACTGGCGCGTCGAGCCTGAGCGCGTCGCGCCGCTGCTGCCCCCGGGGGTCGCGCCCGACACCCACGACGGCTCCTCCTGGGTCGGCCTGATCCCGTTCCGGCTGACCGACGCGCGCTTCGGCAGTGGCCCGGTGCTGCCGTACGTCGGCTCGTTCGCCGAGACCAACGTGCGCCTCTACGGCGTCGACGCCACCGGACGGCGCGGCGTGGTCTTCGCCTCGCTCGAGGCGCAGCGCCTGGCCTTCGTGCTCGGCGCGCGGGTGGCGCTCAACATCCCGTACACGTGGGCCAGGATGCGGGCGCGCCGTGACGCCGACCGCTACACCTACGAGAGCCGCCGCCGCTGGCCGGGACCCCGCGGCCTGGGCGGACGGGTCGAGGTCCGGGTGCTGCCCGAGGAGGTCGCCGGCGACCCGCTCGCCGACTTCCTCACCGCGCGCTGGGGCCTCTTCACCCACCACCTCGGACGGACCTTCTACCTGCCGAACGAGCACGGTCGCTGGCCCCTGCGGCGCCTGGAGCTGCTGCACCTCGAGGACACGCTCGTGGCCGCGGCGGGGCTGCCCGGGGTCACCGACCGGGCTCCGGACTCGGCCCTCTTCTCCGCCGGCGTGCGTACGCGTTTCGGCGGCCCGCAGCACGTCCCGGCCTGACGCCGCGGACGAGCTCGGACCGGCCCTCTCCCTCCCGGGGGCCGGTCCGCACGCTGCGGATGCACCTGCGTGCGTCGGGAGGGTCACACCGTCAGGACCCCCCGAAAGGGTGTAATCGCGCGCGGGCGCGGGGCACAGTGATTACCGACAGGCGTGGGTCCCCCGACCGCTTTCGCGCTGCGACGGAGAACGAGGAGCACGCCCCATGACGATCGAGCTGCCGACCGACGTCGGCTACCCGCGCCGCGAACCCGACCTCACCGACGACGACCAGGTCCGCAACTGGGCCCGCAACGCGACCCTCGCGCCCCTCGCGGCGGTGTGCACGCCCGACGACGAGGACGACCTGCGCGCGCTCCTCGCCGGCACCAGCGGAGGAGTCCGGATGATCGGGAGCCGCATGTCCCCCGGGCGGATGCTCGCCGCGGGCGACGCGGCCGGCACCCTGCTCGACCTCAGCCGCTTCACGGGGCTGCTCGCGAGCGACGACGAGACGGCGACCTTCGCCGGGGCCACCACGCTCGGCGAGGTCTACGCGACGCTCGCCGCGCAGGGCCGCACGCTCGCCGCCTCCCCGGGCGTGATCTCCTCCCAGACGCTGGCCGGTGCGCTGTCGACCGGCACCCACGGCCAGGGCCTGGGCCAGAGCTGCATCGCCGACGCCGCGACCCGGATCCGCATGGTCCTGGCCGACGGCTCCGTCAGCGAGCTCCGGCGCGGCGACGCCTGGTTCGGGGCGGCCAAGATCGGGCTGGGCGTCCTCGGCGTCGTCACCGAGGTGACCCTGCGGACCGTGGCGTCGCTGGTCTACACCTGCCGCAAGGACGCGCTGAGCGCGGACTCGCTGGCCGACGACCTCGTCTCCTGGAACACCGACCACGCCATGACCAAGGCCTGGTGGTTCCCCGACACGCGGCAGGTGCACCTGTGGCGCGCCGACGAGGCGAGCGCCGAGCAGGCCGAGCGCTACCACGCGGGCGGCGACGTGCTGCTCGAGGAGACCACCACCAGCGACGCGCTCAACGCGGCCGTCGAGGCGGCCCTGGTCACCATGCGCGACGACACCCGCATCCTCGACGCCGAGGGCAAGCCGTTCCAGACGGTCAACCGCTTCAAGGACTTCGCCGACGTGACCGGCGACGTCTACCAGGTCTTCACGCGCGGCATCGCGACGCCGCAGATCAACGTCGAGATCGGCGTCCCGCTGGAGCGGGCCGGCGACGTCGTCCGCGCGATCGAGGCCTGGCACGCGGCCTCACGACCGCACATGCACTACCCCGTCATCCTGCGCTGCACGGGCGGGTCGGACTCCTGGCTCAGCCCGTCGTACGGGGGGCCGACCTGCTACTTCGGGTTCGTCGTCTACTACGCCGAGGACGGTTCGCTGGCCGCCGAGGGCGTCGACTTCCTGCGCGAGGTGGAGCGGCTGCTGGCCGGCTTCGGCGGGCGGCCGCACTGGGGCAAGTACTACGACGAGTCGCTCTACGACTGGCCCCGCCTCTACCCCCGCTGGGCCTCCTTCCAGGGCGTGCGCGAGGCGCTCGACCCGACCCACCGCTTCGACAACGCGTTCACCGCGGCGCTGCTCGGGTGACCACCCGACCGTCCGCCGAGCGCAACCCGACCCCAGGAGAACGACCATGACCGCGTCCGCGACCCCGCACGAGGGCAGGGCCTGGGCCGCCCTGCTGACGCAGCCGACCTACCTGACCGGCGTACGCGTGCTGAAGGCCTCGCTCGCCCGCGTCGGCAGCCCGTACCCGTTCGTCGTCGTCGTCACGCCGACGATCTCCGCCGAGGACCGTGCGCTGCTCGAGGCCGACGGCTGCCTCCTGCGCGAGGTGGCGCCGATCCGCCCGCCGGCCGGCCTGCGCGAGAGCTACGCCAACGCCCGCTTCGCCGAGGTGTGGACCAAGCTCGCCGTCTGGACGCTCACCGAGTTCGAGCGCCTCGTCGTGCTCGACGCCGACATGCTCGTCGTGCGGAACATGGACGAGCTCTTCGACCTCGACCTCGGTCCGTCCCGGGTCGCGGCCTGCCACGCCTGCCGCTGCAACCCCAACAAGATCGCCACCTACCCCGCGAGCTGGACCCCCGAGCACTGCGCGTACACCCACGTCGAGGCCGGGGAGCCCTCGACCGAGGAGGCCGACCCGTACGTCAACGGCGGCACGCTCGTGCTGGAGCCGGACCGGGCCGTGTTCGACGAGCTGATGGCCGAGCTGGCGGCCGTCGACGACCTCTCGCGCTACGTCTTCGCCGAGCAGGACTTCCTGAACGAGCACTTCCGCGGCCGCTGGACGGTGCTGCCGTACGTCTACAACGCGCTCAAGACGCTGCCCTTCCAGCACCCGCGGCTCTGGCACGACGACGAGGTCAAGAACCTGCACTTCATCATCGACAAGCCCTGGGAGACCGCGCTCGACCCGGCCTCGCGCTACCACTCGATGGAGCTGCGCTGGTGGGACGTCGCGACCGACCTCGCCCTGGAGCCGCTCGGCGTCTGACCCGGGCCCGCCCCGGGCGGGGCCTCAGACCCGCCCGGGGTCCCGGTGCTGGTCGCGCCCGATCTGGGCCGCGAGCACCGCGGCCTGCGTACGGCGCTGCAGGTTGAGCTTGGCCAGGAGGCTGGAGACGTAGTTCTTCACCGTCTTCTCCGCCAGGAACAGCTGCTCGCCGATCTCGCGGTTCGAGAGCCCCTCGGCGATCAGGCCGAGGATCTCGCGCTCACGCTCGGTGAGCAGCGCCAGCCGGTCGTCGGTGCGCGGTGCGCGGCGCAGGCGCTCGAGCAGCTTGCCGGTCACGGCCGGGTCGAGCAGGGAGCGGCCCGCCGCGACCGCCCGGATCGCCTCGGTGAGCGAGGAGCTGCGCACCTGCTTGAGCAGGTAGGCCGACGCGCCCGCCATGACCGCCTCGAACAGCGCCTCGTCGTCGTCGTAGGAGGTGAGGACCAGGCAGCGCACCTGCGGGTGGCGCGAGCGGACCTCGCGGCAGACGTCGATGCCGCTGCCGTCCGACAGCCGCGCGTCCAGCACCGCGACGTCGGGCCGGCAGGCCGGGATGCGCGCCAGCGCCTGCGCGACGGTGCCCGCCTCCCCCACCACCTCGATGTCGCGGCCGCCCACTGCTCCCGGCGCCGTGAGGCCGCGAAGAGCCGAGCGTTCTCGATGGCCACGCCCGCGGTGGCGGCCAGGGCCACGACCGCGGTGACGTCGTCGGCGGGGAAGGCGCCGCCGCCCTCCCGCTCGGTGAGATAGAGGTTCCCGTAGACCGAGCCGCGGACCTCGACCGGCACCCCCAGGAAGGACTCCATCGGCGGGTGGGTCGGGGGGAGCCCGACGCTGCGCGGGTCGTCGGAGATCCGCGCGAGCCGGAGCGGGCGGGGGTCGGACACCAGCACGCCGAGGAGGCCGTCCCCGCGGGGCAGCCGGCCCGGTGGGCAGACGGTGGCACCGTCCAGCCCCTCGTGGACGAACTGCTCCAGCGAACCGTCCGGCGCGAGGACGCCGAGCGCGGCGTAGCGGGCCGACGCGAGCTCGCGCGCCGCCGAGACGATGCGGTGCAGCACGTCCTCCAGGGAGTGCTCGGCCAGGATCGCCCCGTTGGCCTCCGTCAGCAGCTCGAGCCGGCGCTGCGTGGCCACGGCGTCCGTCGCGTCCTCCTCCTCCACGTCCGTGGTCTAGCACGGGGGGCCACGGCGTCCGCCTGGGGGCCGGCCCCCGACGCCGGTCCCCGGACGTGGGTGGAGGACGGCTCCCGCCGCCCTCCACCCGGCTGCGGCGTCGCGGCGCTGGCAACCCCCCGGGTGCCCCCCAGCCCCCTCTTCGCCTGCGGCGCCGTCGCTGTGGCCCAAGACAACCGCGCCACGTGCGCCCGCGCCAGGGACCTAAGTCCCCACCGGCGGTCTCGCGCCGCCCGGCGCCCCGGGTGGACCTCGGACCTCGACCTGGACGGTGGCGCCGCGGGGACTCGGAGGGCAGACGGGGGGCGCGGCCGCTCCGACGTACGGCCGAGGCCGGGGCGGAGGTGGCCGGCGGCGGGCGCTCCGGGTGCTGGGGGGTCGGCGACCCCGGGCGCCGACGCCCGCTCCCGCTCCCGCCTGCTGGGTCCGAGGGTGCAGTCCGGCACCCGCGCTGGGAAGGGTCGGAAGTCCCGACCCGGGAACGGTCCCGCAACCGCGGGTCAGGTCAGCGAGAAGCCGATCAGGGCGACCAGCGAGACGAGCGGGAAGGCGCCCTGGACGAGCGCGGCGCGGGACTTGCCCCGGTCGCCGAGCAGGAGCACGAGCGCCGCCGCGAACATCGACCCGACGCCGGCGAGGACCAGTGCGACACCGGCCGACGAGCTGTCGACGCGGGTGCCGGCGGCGACCACGAGGACGATGCCGACGGCGGTCACCACGGCCAGGAAGAGGTTGTAGAAGCCCTGGTTGAAGGCCATGCCCCGGGTGTGCTCGGCCTGCGCGTCGGTGATGCCGAACGTCGCCCGCACCCGCGGCGTCGTCCAGAGCACGGACTCCATGACGAAGATCCAGACGTGCAGCAGGGCGGCCAGACCCGCGGCGACGAGGGCGACGACCAGGGCGAGCACGACCCGACCCTAGAGGTCGGGCGCCACCCGGTCACCCGGCGTCGGAGTAGCGCACGACGGTGCGCACGTCGAGGGCGAAGTCGACCGGGAACGAGCCGAACAGCAGTCGCCCCGCCCGCGCCGCGGACGCGCGCACCGCGTCCTCCACGGCCCCGGACAGCGCGGCGGGCGCCTCGACGATCACCTCGTCGTGTAGGAAGTAGACGAGCCGCGCCGCACGGCCGTCGACCTCGCCGAGGACGACCAGCGAGCGGCGCAGGTCGGCCAGCCAGCACAGCGCCCACTCCGCCGCCGTCCCCTGCACGACGAAGTTGCGGGTGAACCGTCCCCACTCGCGGGCCTGCGTGCGGGCCGTGCGCCGGTCGTCGGGGTCCGCCTCCGGCTGCGCCGCCCACTGCTGGGCCTCGGCCCAGGCCTCCGGGGGCGTCGGCGAGCTGCGCCCGAGCCAGGTCGTCACCACCTCCCCCGCCTCGCCCGCGCGGGCGGCCGCCTCGACGTACGCGGTCGCGGCCGGATAGCTGCGCTGCAGCCGGGGCAGCAGCCGACCCGACTCGCCCGAGGTCGCGCCGTAGAGGGCGCCGAGCATGGCGACCTTGGCGTGGGCGCGGGTGTCGACGACGCGGTCGTCGACCAGGGCCTGGTAGAGGTCGCCCCGCCGGGAGGCCGCCGCCATCGCCTCGTCGCGGGCGACCGCCGCGAGGACCCGCGGCTCGAGCTGGGCCGCGTCGGCGACGACCAGCACCGAGCCCTCCTCGGCGACCACGGCCGCCCGCACCTGCTTCGGCAGCTGCAGCGCTCCCCCGCCACGGGCGGCCCAGCGTCCGGTGACGACCCCGCTCGGGATGTAGCCCGGCCGGAAGCGGCCGTCCGCGACCCAGGCCGAGAGCCACGACCAGCCGTTGGCGCCGTGCAGGCGGGCGAGCTTCTTGTACTCCAGCAGCGGGCCCACCACGGGGTGCTCGACCCGGGCCAGCTCCCACTGCCGCGTGCTGGAGACGTCGAGACCGGCGCGCCGGAGCGCCTGGAGCAGGTCGGGGCCAGAGTCGGGGTTGAGCGCGGGCGCCTCGAGCACCTCGCGCACCTGCACGGCCAGGGCCTCCAGGGCCGGCGGCCGCTGACCGGGGAGCGGCCGCGCCCCGAGCAGCCGGGCGAGGAGCCGCTCGTGCTCGGCGGCGTCGAAGGGCAGCCCGACGTGGGTCAGCTCGACGCCGGCCAGCGCGCCGGCCGACTCGGCCGCGAGAAGCAGCCGCAGCCGCGCCGGGTGCAGCGAACCCGCCACCGCGTCCTGCTGCGCCCGGTGCTCGGCCACGACGTCGACGAGGTCGACCTCCGGCTCGGCCGCGCCCACGTCGAGCAGGGTCGGCTCGCTCTCCTCGGGGACGGCCTCGCGCGCGGCCCAGCGCGCGTCACCCGCCGAGGCGAGCCCCCGGACGTACGCGGAGCGGGCCAGGACGGCGTGGCTCATCCGCAGGTCGTGGCACCGGGCGACCCGGACGCCGTGCGCGAGCAGCAGCGGGTGGACGGCCGCGGTGTCGGCCCACACCCAGCGCGGCGACCGCTCCTCGAGCCGGGCGACGTGCTCGGCGAGCCCGCTGCGCCCCACCCTCGTCAGCCCGGCCGGGCGGCCCTCGTCGTCCAGAACGGCGACCTCGACGTCCTCCCCGGCGGGAGCGAGCGCGACGTCCACCCGTCGACCGTAGCCCGCCGGCCGGTGGCACCCTGGCGGCGTGGACGACCCCGTACGCCCGGCCCTGACCGGGATCCACCACCTCAAGCTGGCCGTGTCCGATCTCGACGTCGCGCTCGCCTTCTACGAGCGTGCCCTCGGCGCCGTCCGCATCCCCGCGGCCGACCACCGGCGGACCCGGGACGGCGGCCTCTACGCGTACCTGTGCGAGGTCCCCGGCCTCGGGCCCCTGCTCGAGCTCCGTCTCGACCCCGCCCGGGCCCGGGCGCACCGCGGCTTCGACCCGGTCACCGTGGCGGTGCCGGACCGCGCCTCCCTGGACCGCTGGACGGCCTACCTCGACGCGCAGGGCGTCCCGCACTCCGGCGTCGTCACCGCGATCCGGTCCTGGCTCGTCGCGTTCGAGGACCCGGACGGCAACCGGCTGCGCCTCTACAGCCTCGAGGAGCACGGCCCCGACCTGGCTCCCGACGAGGACAACCCCTGGGTGAGCGGGTAGAGCGCCCCGGGTGGTCGTGCGTCAGCGGACCGGGGCGGCCAGGTCCCGGAGCACGAAGTGGTGCCCGCCATCGGGCGCGAGCGTCGCCTCCGACGCCGGGCCGTCGGCGAGGTCGAGCAGGTAGACCGGGCGACGCTCGCGGTCGTCCGCGTCGGCGTCGGCGTACACGGCGACCAGGTCCACGGCCCCCACCAGCCGGTCGGCCGACGTGATCGCGAGCTCGCGGGCCGCGACGCAGTCGAGCCGGCGCTGCCCCGGGCGCAGGTGCCCCGGCTCCACGAGCACGACGGCGCCGCAATGCGCGTGCAGCGCGACGAGCTCCTTGTACGCCCGGGTCGTCGGGACCACCCGACGGGTCGCGGGGTCCGGGGCGGTGGCGGGGAGAGCCAGGTCGGTCACGGTCATGAAGCGGTGCTCCTTCTCGGGCGCCGTCGGTGCCGCGGTCGGACGGTCGCGGCACGGGCGCGGCTCGACGGTCCCGCCGGGCGCTGAGCACGGACTGTGCAGGACCGCCGGGCAGTGCGTCGACGTTCATGCCTCGGGTCGGCGCACGTCGTAGCCGTGCGACGCCGCCACAACCGGCCAGCGGTCCACCGTGCGGGTGGAGCGCGCGCTGAAGCCCACGGCGTGGGCGAAGCGCACGACCAGCGTGGCCGTCCCGCTGCCGAGGTAGGTCATCGCCCGCTGCTGCCAGGCGGTGTTGCGCCTGCGGGCCGGGTAGGGGCGACCGGGCGTGCGCAGGTCGTAGGAGTAGCCGCTCAGGTCGAGCACCACCGGGCAGCGGCGGGCGAGGTCCCGGTCCAGCGCCCCGAGCTCGAGCAGCGTCGTCGGGTCGTCGGACGTGACGCAGCCGGAGACGTCCGTGGCAGCGGCCAGGCGCGCCGCCGGGAAGCGCGTGCCGAACGGCCGCTGCAGGCCGGGCACCGCCCAGGCCACGAGCGCCGCGAGGACGGCGACGCCCGCCACGGCGCGACGCCACGAGGCGAGCGTGGGCAGGGCGACGCCGGCGGCCGAGCCGAGGACCAGGGCGAGCGGACCGACCGCCAGGCCCGGGTAGTGGGGGTACCAGGACGGGACCTGGAGCAGCAGCGCCGTCGTGGTCGCCAGCAGCACGACCGCCGTACGCCCCGACGGCCGGCGGCAGGCCAGGACGCAGCAGCCGAGCGCGACCGCCGCGGCGACGACGGTCAGTGCCGACCAGCCCACCACGTCGGGCTGCCACGCGGTCAGCCCGAGGACGTCGGACACCCGCACGGCGACCGGCGCGTCGGAACCGCCCCGCGCGAGCTGGTCGAGCACGACCATCCGCCACATCGTCGGCCCGGCAAGCAGGAGGAACGGCAGGCACACCGCCACCCCGCCGACCGCGCCGCCGAGCACGAACGCCGCCGTACGCCGTGGGCCGGAGCGCAGGACGACCCAGAGCAGCACCGCCGCACCGACGACGACGTTCCAGATCTTGGTGTCCGCCGCGAGCGCGAGAAGCAGCCCGGCCCCGAACACGCGTGCCCACGCCCGTCGCTCGGCGACCCGGTCGAGGAGCAGGAGCGCGCCCAGCAGGCAGGTCGAGGCGGGCGTCTCGAGCAGGGTCGACGAACCGATGTAGACGGCCGGCAGCGCGAGCGCGTACGCCAGCCCGCCGACCACCGCCGCCGGCGTGCCGGACCGGCGGAGCAGGAGCGCGACGAGGACCGCGTTCGTCGCGCCCAGCGCCATGAACGCGACGCGCGCCACCGCGAAGGCGACCGCGCTGCCGGTGACGTGGCCGAGCACCGCGAAGGGCCAGAGCAGGACGACGATGCCGGGCGGGTGCAGCAGCAGGAAGTCGCGGTACGGGACCACCCCGTGGCTCAGCGCCACCGCAGCGGAGAAGTAGACCCCGTCGTCGTAGTTGCCGAGCCCGAAGAGCCCTCCGCCCCGCAGCACCGGCACGAGCCGGGCGAGGAAGGCGACGGTCCCGAGGCCGAGCGCGAGGACGGACCAGCCGGCGCGGGCGTCGACCAGCCGGGGCCCGGCCGCGGACCGACGAGGGGCGGACACGACCGCGGGCGCCCCCGGGTGCCGCGCGACGAAGATGCTCACGCGCCAGGGTGCGGCGAGGGCGCTGAGCACGTCCTGAGCACGCAGGCCGGCCGGCATCGGTCGGCGGGTCTCAGGCCTCCGTCGGCTGCTGCAGGGCGCGGGCGGCCGACGACCGCGACCGGTCGTGCCCGCTCACCACGGTGGCGCCGGTGATGGTGCGCAGCTCGGCGCAGAGCAGGGCCACCGTCCGCGTCGTCGCCACCGGGACGGAGTAGCGGGCGCTCGGCGACGTCCCCGCCCGCGCCGCGAACTCGACGCCCGCACGGGTGAAGACGCTGAGCACCGGCTGCGCGACGAAGGGCGTACGGAGACCGGTCGGCGAACCCACCCAGACCATGACGACCCCGCCCCACGTCTGGTCGTACAGCCCGTCGCCGGAGCGGATGCCCGACCGGTCGATCCGCAGCACGTCGCGGGTCACCTGCCGCCGCGCCTGCACCAGGCACCAGGCGCCGTACGCGACCCCGGCCAGCCCGAAGAACGGGTTGCCGCCGGAGCGCGCGTGCAGGACCTCGAACCACACCCACGAGGCCGTCAGGAGGAGCCCGCCTACGAGAGCCACGAGCCCCCGCCGGCGGTAGTCGCGCGGCGTGACCTCGACGCGGATGGAGGGTCCGTCGTCAGGGACCTCCGCAGGACGCTCCGCCACGAGGACACCGTGGCACAGACCGACCGACGGCGGTGCGGTCCCGGGGATGTCGACCTCGGCGGCACGCGACCTCCGAGGGGAGGCTCGTGCATCTCGTGCGCGGCGGTCGCCGACCCCGGGTCGGCGCGCGAGACGATGCGTGGGTGCGCTCGACGCCCTCCCTCCGCCGCTGGAGCATCGCGGCCGCGGTCCTGCTCGTGCTGGGCGGCTGCCTGACCGTGGTCGGCCTCCGCGCCCGGTCCTTCGGCTGGTTCGCGTACAGCCCGCTGTCCGACGAGTCGTTCGAGGGAGTGACAGGCCTGCTCGTCGTGGGCCGTGCGGAGGCGGTCGGCCTGGCCGTCCTGGTGCTCGGCCTCGTGCTCGGCGGAGTCTGCGTCGGGATCAGGATCGGCCGACGCGACGTGCGGCCGCGCCCTCCCGCAGGAACCCGGGACTGATCGTCACGCCGACGTCGGGCGGCCGCTCCCGCGACTACTCGCAGGGCCGAGGGACCAGCGGGTGGTTCGACGTCGTACGCATCGACCGACGCCGGGCCCGAAGCGGACGGTGGTCGGTCGTACCGCCGCGGTCCGCGCCGCTCCTGCTTGCCTAGGGTGGGTCGATGACCGCTCCCGCCGCAGACCGCGCCGACCGCGACCGCACGATCGCCGTGAACTCCTACACGACGGTCCTGGGCCGCCGGTCCCTCGCCGAGGACGACTTCCGGGCGTACTGGCGAGACGTCCACGGCCCGCTCTGCTCGCGCATCCCCGGTCTGGGCTGGTACGTGCAGCACCACTTCTCGCGCCACCACGACAGCCACCTGTGGCCGACGCCGGACGGGGTCGAGCCCTTCGCCGACTACGACCTCGACGGGATGGTCGAGATCGGCTGGGCCGGCGAGCAGGAGCAGCAGACCTTCCAGGACGCCTCGTCGCTGCTGTTCTCCGACGAGCAGAACGTGTTCGAGGAGACGGCCGCCTACCCGCTGCCGCAGGGCTCCACCACGCTCCTCGACCGCTCGCTCGACCCGACGCCGAACGGCCCGGACCGCGACGACCGCCTGCACGTCCACCTCGCGCCGCGCGCCGGACGCGAGGACGAGCTGGTCGAGCGGCTCACCAGCCTCTTCACCGCCCTCGCCGACGACACCGACGACCTGGTCAAGGTCCGCCTGCACCGTCCCGAGCCCCACGACAACAGCTCGCCCAACCCGCCGGCACCCCGGGTGCGCCACACCGTCCCCGACGAGCGGGTGCGCCTGGTGGTGCTCGAGGTCGCCTTCTCCGACCCGCTGGCCCGACGCCGGGTGCAGGACTCCCCCGCCTTCCGCGCCTTCGCCGAGGACCAGGCCCGCCTCGCCACCCATGTCGCGGCCTTCCACGTCCAAGGCGTGCACACCTTCGTGCGCGACGGACGGCTCACCACGGCCGGTCTGCGCGGGAGCCGCGTGGCCGAGCTCATCAGCGGTCTCGCCGCGCAGAACCAGGTGGGCGACGACGTCTCCCGCCTCTTCCAGCCCCACGACGGGAGCTGAATCGTCGGCGTGGAGGTTCAGGTCGCCCTCGGCCACGCCCACGACCACGCGTTCACCCGTGCCGGGACACGAAGACCCCGGCCCGACTGCCGCAGCAGCCGGACCGGGGTCTGGTGGGTCGTCGCTCCCGGAGCTCAGTCCAGGTAGTCGCGCAGGACCTGCGAGCGCGACGGGTGGCGCAGCTTGCTCATCGTCTTCGACTCGATCTGGCGGATCCGCTCGCGGGTCACGCCGTAGACCTTGCCGATCTCGTCGAGCGTCTTCGGCTGGCCGTCGGTCAGGCCGAAGCGCATCGAGACCACACCGGCCTCGCGCTCGCTCAGGGTGTCGAGGACGTCGTGCAGCTGCTCCTGCAGGAGGGTGAAGCTGACCGCGTCGGCCGGGACGACGGCCTCGGAGTCCTCGATGAGGTCACCGAACTCGGAGTCGCCGTCCTCGCCCAGGGGCGTGTGCAGCGAGATGGGCTCGCGACCGTACTTCTGGACCTCGACGACCTTCTCCGGGGTCATGTCGAGCTCTTTGGCGAGCTCCTCCGGGGTGGGCTCGCGGCCCAGGTCCTGCAGCATCTGGCGCTGGACACGGGCGAGCTTGTTGATGACCTCGACCATGTGCACCGGGATGCGGATGGTGCGCGCCTGGTCGGCCATGGCGCGGGTGATGGCCTGGCGGATCCACCACGTCGCGTACGTCGAGAACTTGTAGCCCTTGGTGTAGTCGAACTTCTCGACCGCACGGATCAGGCCGAGGTTGCCCTCCTGGATCAGGTCGAGGAAGAGCATGCCGCGACCGGTGTAGCGCTTGGCCAGGCTCACGACGAGGCGCAGGTTGGCCTCGAGCAGGTGGTTCTTGGCGCGGCGGCCGTCCTCGGCGATCCAGTCGTAGTCGTCGGCCTCCTTCGCCTTGATCTTGACCGAGGCGTCGGCGATCTTCTCGTCGGCGAACAGGCCGGCCTCGATGCGCTTGGCGAGCTCGACCTCCTGCTCGGCGTTGAGGAGGGCGACCTTGCCGATCTGCTTGAGGTAGTCCTTGACCGGGTCGGCGGTCGCACCCGCGACCATGACCTGCTGCTCGGGCTCGTCGGCGTCGTCGGCCGCGGAGAGCGTGAAGCCCTGGTCCTCGACGAGCTTGGCCTCGACCTCGGCCTCCTTGGCCGGCTCGAACTTGGCCTCGTCGACGTCGTCGAGCGAACGCTTCTTGCCCACCGTGACGACGACCTCGTCGCCCTCGAGGTCGACCTGCACGTCGGTCGGCAGGTCGCCGCTGACGACGTCGGCGACGGCGATCTCGTCGGCGCTCGTGACGTCGTCGCCCTCGTCCGGCTCGACCGACAGGTCGGGCTCCAGCTCGGCCTCGTCGACGTCCGCGTCGTCGGCCTTGGTGGCCGCCTTGGCCTTGGTGCCCGCACCCGCGCCGTTGACGGCCTTGAGGGCCGTCTTCTTCGCCGCGGGGCGTCGCGCCGGGGCCTTCTTGGCGGTGGCCGTACGGCTGGCGCGGACGCTCGTGGCGTCGGGGGCCAGGGCCCCGTCGTCGGTCAGCTCCGGCACGACGGCCGGTGCTTGGGCTTTGGAAGGCGGCGTCACGAAGAAGTACCTCTCGGATGTCCAGGTCGTTCGAGGGCGTGCAGCGGCAAGGTGGATGTCAACAGCCGCTCCGAGAAGCATTCTGGCACGGGCATCCAAAGACACAAGGGCGACCGAAGGGTGCACGTTCGGCGAACGCCGGGGAACCAGACGGCGCGCCCCTGCCCGTGCCCTGCTCGCACCCCGGGCCGGAGGACGGCAGCAGGCGGCGCAGGTAGGCCGGGCCCGCCGGTCAGTGCTGCTCGGCCTTGACCGCCAGCACGGGGCAGGAGGCGTCCAGGAGGACGCGCTGGGCGTTGCTGCCGAGCAGCAGCTTGCCGACCGGCGAGCGCCGGCGCAGCCCGATCACGATGAACGCGGCCCCGGTGTCCTCGGCCAGCTCGAGCAGGTCCTCGGCGAGGTCGTCGCCGTCCGCCGACCTCACGAGCCGGTAGGCGACCCCCGCGGCCTGCAGCTCGCCCTCCAGCTCGTCGAGGTCGTCGTCGGGCCCGTGCAGCACCACGAGGCTCGCGCCGCGCAGGGTGGCCTCGGCGACCGCCCGGCGCAGCGCCGCCCGGCCCTCGGGCCGCGAGCTGTAGCCGACGACGATCCGCGGGCCGTCCTGCCCGGACCCTGAGCCCCCGCTCGGACCCGTGACGGTGCCGTCCACGGCGCTCATGCGACCTCCCAGGTGTGCGCCGGCTCGTTGCTGTGCATGAGCTCGGTGTAGCGGGCCAGCATGGCGTGCAGCGCCTCGTCGCGCGTCGCCCCCTCGCGCTCGGCGCGGGCGACCTGCTCGACCTGCCAGGTCGCGCCGTTGCGCCCGGTGAGGCAGCGCTGCTCGACGATCCCCAGCAGCCGGGTGATCTCGGACTCCTCGACCTCCCACTGGCGCAGCCCGTCCGCGGCCAGAGGCAGGAGGCGGCGCACGACCAGCTCGGTCACCGTGCACTGCCCCACGCCGGGCCAGTAGACCTCGGCGTCGAGGCCGCTCCGCACCCCGGCGGCGAAGTTGTCGGCCGCGGCGGCGAAGCTCATCTGCGACCACACCGGCCGGTCCTGCCCGGCCAGGGCGCGCACCAGGCCGGCGAAGAAGGCGGCGTTGGCCATCGTGTCGACCACGGTGGGACCCGCGGGCAGCACGCGGTTCTCGACGCGCAGGTGCGGGGCGCCGTCGTGGGTGTCGTAGACGGGGCGGTTCCAGCGGTAGACCGTGCCGTTGTGCAGCTTGAGCTCGGAGAGCTCGGGCACCCCGCCGGACTCCAGGACGGCGACCGGGTCCTCCTCGGAGCTGACGGGCAGCAGCACCCCGAAGTAGCGCGCGTTCTCCTCGAAGAGGTCGAAGATCGAGGTGATCCAGCGCTCCCCGAACCACACCCGAGGCCGGACGCCCTGGTTCTTCAGCTCCTCGGCGCGGGTGTCGGTCGCCTGCTCGAACAGCGGGATCCGCGACTCGGCGACGAGGTTCTTGCCGAACAGGAAGGGCGAGTTCGCCCCGACGGCCACCTGCACGCCCGCGATCGCCTGGGCGGCGTTCCAGTAGCCGGCGAAGTCGTCCGGGCTGACCTGCAGGTGCACCTGGGTCGAGGTGCACGCCGCCTCCGGCATGATCGTGTCGGTCACGACGTGCAGGCGCTCGACGCCGTCGATGACGATCTCGATGTCCTCGCCGCGGCTGTCGAGGATCTGGCGGTCCAGCAGCGAGTAGCGCGGGTTCTCGCTCGTCGCCTCCGCGGTCACGTGCTCGGGCCGCAGGGTCGGCAGGATCCCGATCATCACCGTGCTGGCCCCGACCTCCTCGGCCTTCGGGTCGGCGGCGTTCAGCGACGCGCGCACCGACTGCTCGAAGGAGGAGAAGCCGAAGTCGGCCAGCCGACGGGGTGCCACGTTGATCTCGATGTTGAACCGGCCGAGCTCGGTCTGGAACTCCGGGTCGGCGATCGCCTCGAGCACCTCGGCGTTGCGCAGCGCCGGCTCGAAGGCCGGGTCGACGAGGTTCAGCTCGATCTCGAGGCCGGCCATCGGGCGCTCGAAGTCGAAGCGCGACTCGGTGAGCATCCGGGCCAGCACGTCGAGCCCGCGCCGGACCTTCTGGCGGTGCTGCTTGCGGTCCTCGCGCGTGAAGTGCGCGGCCTCGACCTCGGCTCCCATGGCGACATCCTGGCCCATCGCCGCGCTCGGCCGCACCCCCGTGCCCACGCCGCGCCGACGCCGGCCCGGCCGGGCTCTTGCCCGCGTCCCGCCCTGGTCCTCCACGGCGCCCCCGGCCCCGGCACAGGCCTGAGAAGTGGGCGGGGTTCTGCACGAACTCCTTCTCCACAAGGGACCTCCGACTAGGGTGGTCGGTCGTGACTTCGCCTTCCACAGACGACACAGCAGACCAGCAGCGGCCCCCGGTGGCCGACCGGCGCCCCTTCGTCCGCGAGCACCACGGCGACGTGGCCGACGACCCGTACGAGTGGTTGCGCGACAAGGACGACCCCCAGGTGATCGCCCACCTCGAGGCCGAGAACGCCTGGACGAGCGCTCTCACCGAGCACCTCGAGCCGCTGGTGGAGACCCTGTTCGGCGAGCTGAAGGACCGTACGCAGGAGACGGACCTCTCGGTGCCGGTCTACGCCCGCCACCACGGTCCCGAGGGCGACTCGGCCTGGTGGTACTACACCCGGACCGAGGAGGGCGCGGAGTACGCGCGCTACTGCCGCGCCCCCGCGACCGACCGGTCCGCCCCGCCCTCGTTGGACGGCAGCATCGAGGGCGAGACGGTCTACCTCGACGCCAACGTCGAGGCGGCCGGCCACGAGTTCTTCGACCTCGGCGCCCTCTCGGTCTCCCCCGGCGGGCACCTGCTCGCCTACTCCACCGACGTGACCGGCGCGGAGCGCTACACGCTGCGCATCCGCGACCTGCGCACCGGCGAGGACCTCCCCGACACCATCGCCGACGTCGCCCACGGCGCCGCCTGGGCCGGCGACACCCACGTCTTCTACAGCCGCTGCGACGAGGCCTGGCGTCCCTACGTGGTCCTGCGGCACCGCCTCGACACCCCCGGCGACGACGACACCGTCGTGCTCACCGAGCCCGACGAGCGCTTCTGGCTCGGCGTCGACACCAGCCGCGACGAGCGCTGGCTCGTCTTCGGCTCGGGCAGCAAGCTCACCTCGGAGTACCGCCTGCTCGCCACCGACGACCCCGAGGGCACGCCGCGCGTCGTGGCCCCCCGCCGCCAGGGCGTGGAGTATAGTGTCGAGCCCGCCGGCGACCGGCTGCTCGTGGTGCACAACGACGGCGCCGAGGACTTCGCGCTCGCCCAGGCCCCGCTCGACGCGACCAGCCACACCCAGTGGGAGACCGTCCTCGCCGCGCAGAGCGGCGTCCGCCTGCTCGAGGTGGACGCGTACGACTCGCACGTCGTGGTGAGCCTGCGCCGCGACGGGCTCAGCGGTCTGCACGTGATGCCGCGCGACGCCTCCGGCGACGTGCTGCCCGGCTCCGACGTCGGCTTCGCCGAGCCGCTGTTCACCGTCGGCTCCCCCGGCTCGCCGGAGTACGACACGCCGAGCATCCGCATCGACTACACCTCGATGCTCACCCCGCCGTCGGTCTACGACTACGACCTCCGCTCCGGGCGGCTCAGCCTGCTCAAGCAGACCGCCGTGCTGCCGTCGGCGGCCCAGGGCCCGTACGACCCCGACGCCTACGTCCAGGAGCGCGCGTGGGCCACGGCACCCGACGGCGCGCGCGTGCCGCTGTCGATCGTGCGCCGCGCGGACGTCCCCCTCGACGGGTCGGCCCCGGCCCTGCTCTACGGCTACGGCTCCTACGAGATCTCGATGGACCCGACCTTCTCGATCTCGCGGCTCTCGTTCCTCGACCGGGGCGTCGTCTACGCCATCGCCCACGTGCGCGGCGGCGGCGAGCTCGGGCGCCACTGGTACGACGAGGGCAAGGTCCTGGCGAAGTGGAACACCTTCACCGACTTCGCCGCCTGCGCCGACCACCTCGTGCAGGCCGGCTACACCTCCCCCGACCGCCTGGCCGCGCGTGGCGGCAGCGCCGGCGGCCTGCTGATGGGCGTGGTGGCCAACACGTGGCCGGAGAAGTTCCGAGCGGTCCACGCGCAGGTGCCGTTCGTCGACGCGCTGACCACGATCCTCGATCCCGACCTGCCGCTCACGGTGACCGAGTGGGAGGAGTGGGGCGACCCGCTCCACGACCCCGAGGTCTACCGCTACATGAAGTCGTACACGCCGTACGAGAACGTCACCGACCAGGACTACCCCTCGATCCTGGCCACGACGAGCCTGAACGACACCCGCGTCTACTACGTCGAGCCCGCCAAGTGGGTCGCGGCCCTGAGGGCGACCGCGGGCGCGCGGGCGGCGGCGGCCCGTCGACCGGTGCTGCTCAAGACCGAGATGGTCGCGGGGCACGGCGGCGTGAGCGGTCGTTACGCGAGCTGGCGCGAGGTCGCCTTCGCGAATGCGTGGCTGCTCGACCAGATCGTGGGCCGGACGGGGTAACAGCCCTTCAGCACGTAAATTCGGGCGTTCCTGCATCCACCGGCGCTTTGCAGGAGAAATTCTTTCCTAGGCACCTTGACAGCGGCCCGCTTCAGGGTTTCTTCAGGGCTCGCCAGGAATCCTTCGCCCCCTCTCACGCGTTGTGTGGAGCGAAGGCAACGAAAAGGAGGCCCACGTGGCCATTTCTGCTCGAAGCAGAGTGTCGGACGGCATCGATGGCAAGGATGCGGTTGGGCTATATCTCGAAGGCATTGCCAAGACCCCGCTCCTCACGGCCGAGGAGGAGGTCATGCTCGCCCGCCAGATCGAGCTCGGCCTCTACGCCGAGCACATCCTGTCGGGCGACGTCACCAACGCCGAGCGCGGCAAGCACGCCAAGCGCCCGACGAAGGACGAGCTCGAGTTCATCATCGCCGAGGGCCAGGCGGCGATGCAGCGCTTCGTGACCGCCAACCTCCGCCTCGTCGTCTCCGTCGCCCGCAAGTACGGGCGCTCGCAGATGCCGCTGCTGGACCTCGTCCAGGAGGGCAACACCGGCCTGATCCGTGCGGTCGAGAAGTTCGACTACACCAAGGGCTTCAAGTTCTCGACCTACGGCACCTGGTGGGTGCGTCAGTCGATCAGCCGCGGGATCGCCCAGCAGGGGCGCATCGTCCGGCTCCCGGTGCACGTCGCCGAGCAGGTCAACCAGGTCGGCGCCGTGAGGCGCACCCTGGAGCGCCGCCTCGGCCGTGACCCGGAGATCGAGGAGATCGCGGCGGAGATGGACCTGGAGCCGGAGCGCGTCCTCGACCTGATCCGCTACGGCCGCGACCACGTCAGCCTCGACGCCCCCGTCGAGGAGGGTGGCGACACCGCGCTCGGCGACCTGATCGCCCGCGAGCCCATGCCGGGCCCGGACGAGGTCTTCCTGGACGCCGAGGAGCACGCCCGCCTGGAGGAGATGCTCTCGACCCTCGACGAACGTTCCGCCGACGTCGTGCGTCGTCGCTATGGCCTCGTCGACGGCCGCCAGGCTAAACTCGCCGACATCGGCGCCCTCTGGGGCATCACCGCCGAGCGCGTCCGCCAGATCGAGCGGCACGCCATTACCAAGCTGCGCGGAAAGTCGGTGCTCGCGGCGTAGCCCCAACGCCCGGCACGTTAGTGACGACCATCCCGTAGCTCTCCACGAGGCGGCCCGGACCCCCCTCCGGGTCGCCTCGCTCTTTCTGTCTTTCTCGCACCCGGTCGCGCGCCTACCCGTCGGGCCTTCCTCCTCGCTCGTCAGCGGCCGTTCTGCTCGCTGCCGCGATCTGGGCAGCTGACTCGCTCGTCGTCCAGGCTCGACGACGGCGCCCTCCCTACCCGATGCTCGAAAGAGCCGCTGCGCGTTCAGGTGCGGTCTGCGCCGCACGCAGCCGACAAACGCCCCCTGAGCCTGTCGAAGAGCCCGACAACACCCCCTGAGCCCGTCGAAGGGCCCGACAACAACCCCTGAGCCCGTCGAAGGGCCCGACAACGCCCCTGAGCCCGTCGAAGGGCCCGACAACGCCCCTGAGCCCGTCGAAGAGCCCGACAACGCCCCCTGAGCCCGTCGAA
The DNA here is from genome assembly GCF_900105785.1 of Microlunatus sagamiharensis. NCBI lineage: Bacteria > Bacillati > Actinomycetota > Actinomycetes > Propionibacteriales > Propionibacteriaceae > Microlunatus > Microlunatus sagamiharensis. The sequence goes on along the minus strand of NZ_LT629799.1, from coordinate 1,194,539 downwards.
GGGCCTCGAAGAGGTCGGCATGCTCCTCGCGGTCCGCCTCAATGTAGATCGGCGAGCAGCCGCGCCAGCGGCTCGGGCGCCCGCCCCGCGGGCAGCGCCTCGACGAGCAGGCGGGCGTACGTGATCTTGTGGCCGCTCCGGCCGGCGAGGAACCGGCGCAGCTGATCGACCAGGGTCAGGCCGCGCAGCGCGGGCTGGTGGCGCAGCCGCCCGAACGAGGCCAGCTCACCCTGGGCCTCGACCACCGCGAGGACGGCGTCGCTGCCGAGGCAGCGGATCAGCTCGTCCTCGAGGTCCGCGCGGCAGACCCGGAACCCGCGCTCGGCCAGCCTCCCCGAACCCACACCCTCGGCCTCCAGCACCCGCAGCGTCCAGCGTGCCTCCGCCTCGTCCACGAGGCCGAGCACCCGCTCGTCGCCGTCGCGAGGGAGGAAGTGCCGCAGGCTCGTGGCCCCGCCCATGCCCACGACGCGGACGCCGAGGGCCGCGAGGTCGAGGCTGTCACGCCGCGCGAGGCTCTCGATCGCGAGGCGGTCGCTCTCGCCCTCCACCAGCACGGTCGTGCCCACGGCGCGGCTCTAGGTGGTGCGCGACCGCGCGGGCCGGATCAGCCCCTCCTGCGCCACGGTCGCCACCAGGCGCCCGTCCTGGAACAACCGGCCGGTCGACAGGCCCAGCGCGCCGGACGCCGACGGCGAGACCTGGTCGTAGAGCAGCCAGCGGTCGGCACGGAACGGCCGGTGGAACCACATCGCGTGGTCCAGCGACGCCGCCTGCACGGTGTACCCGACCACGACGCCGTGCGGCACCGTGCTCACCCCGAGCAGGGTCAGGTCGCTGGTGTAGGCCAGCGCGGCCTGGTGCAGCACGGGGTCGTCCGGCAGCTCTCCGGCCACGCGGACCCACGCGCGCGCCCGCGCCGGGTGCGCCGGGTCCTGGATGGTGCCGCCCTCGCGCGAGTCGCCGACGTAGCGGACGTCGATCGCGCCCCACTCGTGCTGCCAGCCCGCGGCCGGCCGACCGGTCAGGCCGGCCAGCACGGTCGCCAGCGGCGTCGACTCGTCGGGTCCGGGCGCCTCGGGCACGGTGTCGGCGTGCTCGAAGCCCTCCTCGTGGGTGTGGAACGAGGCCGACAGGTAGAACATCACCTGCCCGCCCTGACGGGCGACGACCCGGCGCGAGGAGAACGAACCGCCGTCGCGCACCGCCTCGACGTCGTAGACGATCGGCAGGTCGGTGCGCCCGGCGACGAGGAAGTAGCCGTGCAGGGAGTGGACGGTGCGCTCGGCCGGCACCGTCCGCGTGGCCGCGGTCAGCGCCTGCGCGAGCACCTGCCCGCCGAAGACCCGCTGCAGCGACGTCCGCGGCTGGCGGGCACGGAACAGCCCGACCTCGATCTCCTCGAGGTCGAGCAGGGACACCAGCTCCTCGACGCTCTCCGGCACACCGAGAGCGTACGCAGGCGGTGCCGGTCCCAGGCGTGCCCGGTGGGCACCCGCCCGAAGGACCGCCCTACTCGTCGTCCTTGGTCTCGCGCTCGGCGAGGAACCGCTCGAACTCGGCGGCGATGTCGTCGGCGCTCGGGACGCCCTGCTGCTCGGCCTGGAGCGCCTCGTACTGCTGCTCGAGGCTCGCGACGAGCTCCTGGACCTCCTGCGAGCCCTGCATCTCGCCGGCGATGTCCTCCAGGTTGCTCGCCGACGCCTTCTCCAGCGGCTCGAGCGGCACGGCGAGGCCGGTGGCCGCGTTGATCGAGCGCGTCAGCGAGAGCGCGGCCTCCGGGAAGCTCGCCTGGGCCAGGTAGTGCGGCACGTGGGCGGCGAAGCCCATGGCCCGGCGGTCGGCCTGGCCCAGCCGCAGCTCGAGCAGCCCGGTGAAGCTCGCCGGCACCTCCACCCGATCGATCCAGCTGCGGTAGCCGGTGACCAGCTCCGGGTCCGTGGCGTGCGCGGTCAAGGTGATCGGGCGCGTGTGCGGCACGGCCATCGGGATGCCGTGCGCCGAGACCGTGAGCCGCACGCCGAGGAGCTCGATCAGCCCCATCACCGCCGCGGCGAAGCGCTCCCACTGCACGTCGGGCTCGGGGCCGGAGAGGAGCAGGAAGACCTCGCCCTGCTCGTCGACCACGCGGTAGAGGCGCAGGTGGAGGTCGGCGTACGTCTTCCACTGGTTCGTGTCGAACGTCATGATCGGCCGACGGCTGCGGTAGTCGTGCAGCTGGTCGTGGTCGAAGGTCGCGACCACCTGGTGGTCGAGGTGCTCGAGCACGTGGCTGGTCAGCAGGCGTCCGGCCCCGCCGGCGTCGACGAACCCGTCGAGCTGGTGGATCAGCACCGGGTGAGCGTCGGCCAGGCTGGCCACGACCTCCTCGTCCAGCGAGTAGAGCAGTCGTGGATCGAGCATGCCGACAGGCTACCCGGGGCGACCGGTGCCGACCCCGTCCGCGGACGGCCGGGCGAGCACGCTCAGAGCGAAACGGCCAGGGCCCGGCGCGCCGCCTCGATCGCTGAGCGGACCCGCTTCTCCGAGACGGGGACCTTGGTCCGCAGCCCCTGGGCGAACAGGCTGACCCGCAGCTCCTCCAGCAGCCAGCCGACCTCGGCGACGGCACCCGGCAGCGGCCCGGGCGGCACCTCGGCCACCAGCGCGGCGTACGCGTCCTCGCAGCGCAGCACCACCTTCCGGCCCGCCTGGTCGCGCGCCGGCTGGGTGGTGAGCGTGGTCGCGCGCTGCTGCGCGGCCTGCAGGTAGCGCGGCAGGTCGACGAGGTGCTCGTACGGCGTCGCGGACAGGAAGCCGGCGAAGACGAGGTTGGCCAGCTGCTCGCGCAGGTCGTCGGCGGCCTCCTGGCTGCGGGCGGCGACCTGCGGCAGGGCGCTCTGCACCGGACCCCAGGTCCGCAGGACCTCGGCGGCGAGGGCGACCACGCCGCGCATCAGGTCGGGGTTGTCCTGCCGCACGGCGTCGCACAGGCGGGTGAACGCGGCCGCGTCACGCACCGGGGCGCCCGTGGGCGCGTGGCGACGGACCAGCTCGCCCACCGACGCGAGCCTCGCGTCGGCCAGCAGGGCCGGGACGCCGGCGTACGGGCTGGAGCCGAGGGCGAGCTTGTCGAGGTTCGGCAGGTGGCCGACCACCCAGCGCGTGGGGTCGGGCGTGCCGAGGAGCACCAGGCGCCGGAGGCCGGCGGTGGTCGCGGCGGCCTGGCGGGCCGGGGTGTCGAGCAGGCGCAGCGTGACGCTGGTCTGCTCGTCGACGAGCGAGGGGTAGCCGACGACGCTGCGACCGTCTCTCGTCACGGTGAGCTCCGGCTCCAGGCGGCCGAAGTCCCAGCCCGTCAGCCCGGTGCGGGTGAAGGTGTCGGCGGTCGCGGCCAGCGCGGCGTTGACCTGGGCGGTGAGCCGCGTCTTCAGCGCGGCGAGGTCCTTGCCCTCCGCGACCTCGGCGCCCGCCGCGTCGGTCACGACGAAGGTCACCCGCAGATGGTCCGGGACGGCGTCGAGGTCCCAGGCGTCGTCCGTCACCGTCTCGCCGGTGAGGACGCGGATCGCCCGTCCCAGGGCCGCGGTGAAGGTCTCCCCCGGCGGTCCCGGGTGCTCGCGGACCCAGGCGAGGGCCCGCTCGGCGTGCTCCGGGGCGGGGACGAGCAGCCGCCGCACCGCCCGGGGCAGCGAGCGGACGAGCTCGGTGGCGAGCTCGCCGCGCAAGCCCGGCACCTGCCAGCCGAAGGGCGCGGGACCGATCTGGTTGAGCACGTCCACGGGCACCGTCACGCTCACCCCGTCGCGCGGGTCGCCCGGGGAGAAGCGGTAGGAGACGGCGAGCGCGTGCCCGGCGACGTCCCAGTGGTCGGGGTAGGCGTCGCCGAGGGCCAGCCCCGCCGGCCCGGTCGTCAGGTCGGCCAGGCTCAGGTCGAGCAGCTCGGGCGTCTCGTGCCGCGCGGTCTTCCACCACGCGTCGAACGCGGCGCCGGAGGTGACGTCGGCGGGCACGCGGGCGTCGTAGAAGGCGTACACCGTGTCGTCGTCGACGGCCAGGTCGCGGCGCCGGGTCCGCTCCTCGAGCTCCTCGACCTCGGCACGGACCTGGGCGTTGCGCTGCACGAAGCGGTGCCGGGTGTGCCAGCGGCCCTCCACCAGCGCGGCGCGCAGGAAGATCTCGCGGGCCTCGACCGGGTTGACCTTGGCGTAGCCGACGCGGCGCTGGGCGACGATCGGGACGCCGTAGAGCGTGACCTGCTCGAACGCCATCACCGATCCCGAGCGCGACGACCAGTGCGGCTCGGAGTAGGAGCGGTTCAGCAGGTGCTGGGCGACCTCCTCGACCTGCGCGGCGGTGACACCGGCGACCGTGCGGGCGTACAGGCGGCTGGTCTCGACGATCTCGGCGGCGACCACGAGCGACGGCGGGCGCGCGCCGGCCGCCGAGCCAGGGCTGATGACGAACCGCGTCCCGCGGGCGCCGAGGTACTCCCGTGCGGGGCGCCGCCGCTTGGGGGCCGGGCGGCCCTTGCCCTGCGCGCGCGGCTCCTCGCGCTCGTCGAGCAGCCCGACGTGCGAGAGCAGCCCGGTCAGGGCGGCCGTGTGGATCCGGTCCCCCCCGGCGGGGGTCTCGTTCGTGCTCATGCCGAGGTCGCGGCAGACCTGCTTGAGCTGGGTGTGCAGGTCCTGCCACTCGCGGATCCGCAGGTAGTGGAGGAACTCCTCGCGCACCCGCCGCCGGAACGCGTTGCCCGACAGCTCCTTGCGCGAGACCTTGAGGTAGTCCCACAGCCGCAGCAGGGCGAGGAAGTCGCTGCCCTCGTTGACCGGTGGTCCCTGCTCCTGCGCCGGGGCGTCACCCTCCTCGGCCGGGCCGCTGGGCAGCGGGGCCCAGAAGCGCCGGTGCAGCGCGTCGGCGCGCTCGCGCTGCTCGGCCGGGCGCTCGCGCGGGTCCGGGATCGAGAGCCCGGCGACGACGACGAGCATCTCCTTGAGGCAGCCCTGGCGCTCGGCGGCCAGCAGCATCCGGCCCATCCGGGGGTCGACGGGGATCGCGGCCAGCCGCTGCCCGACCTTGGTCAGCCGGACGTCGCCCTCGACCCGGTTGCGGCGGGCACCCGGACGGTCGTCGCCGTGCAGCGCGCCCAGCTCGGTGAGCAGCCGCAGGCCGTCGCTGACCTGCGTACGGTCCGGCGGCTCGACGAAGGGGAACGAGGCGATGTCGCCGAGCTCGGCGGCGGCCATCTGGAGGATGACCGAGGCGAGGTTGGTGCGCAGGATCTCCGGCTCGGTGAAGAGCGGGCGGGAGGCGAAGTCCTCCTCGCTGTAGAGGCGGATGCAGACGCCCGGCGCGACGCGGCCGCAGCGGCCGGCCCGCTGGTTGGCCGACGCCTGCGAGACCGGTTCGATCGGCAGCCGCTGCACCTTGGTCCGGGCGGAGTAGCGCGAGATGCGGGCCGTGCCGACGTCGACGACGTAGCGGATGCCGGGCACGGTCAACGAGGTCTCGGCCACGTTCGTGGCGAGCACCACCCGCCGGCCCGGGTGCGGGGCGAAGACGCGGTGCTGCTCGGCGGTCGACAGCCGCGCGAACAGCGGCAGGACCTCCGTCGAGCGCAGTCCCGCCCCGTTGAGCGCGTCGGCGGCGTCGCGGATCTCGCGCTCGCCGGAGAGGAAGACCAGGACGTCGCCGCCGCCGAGCGCGCTCAGCTCCTTGACCGCGTCGACGATCGCCGCGTTCTGGTCGGCGGTGCCCGCGCCCTCGTCGAGCATCGGGCGGTAGCGCATCTCCACGGGGTAGGTGCGCCCGGACACCTCGACCACGGGCGCCGGCGTGCCGTCGGGACCGGCGAAGTGCTCGGCGAAGCGGGCGGTGTCGATCGTCGCGGAGGTGATGACCACCCGGAGGTCGTCACGGCGCGTCAGCAGCTGCTTGAGGTAGCCGAGCAGGAAGTCGATGTTCAGGGAGCGCTCGTGCGCCTCGTCGACGATGATCGTGTCGTAGCGCCGCAGGTCGCGGTCCCGCCCGATCTCGGCGAGCAGCACGCCGTCGGTCATGATCTTGAGCCGCGTCTGCCGCGACGTCTGGCGGGTGAAGCGGACCTGGTAGCCGACGACGTCGCCGAGCGGCGTCTCCATCTCGTCGGCGACGCGCTGCGCGACCGTCCTCGCCGCGAGCCGGCGCGGCTGGGTGTGGGCGACCGAGCGCCGCCCGAGCTCGAGGCAGATCTTCGGCAGCTGGGTCGTCTTGCCCGACCCCGTCTCCCCCGCCACGACCACCACCGGGTGGTCCCGCACGAGCCCGGCGATCTCGTCGTGCCACGCCGTGATCGGCAGCGCCTCGTCGTACGTGAGGTGGAGCGCGGGACTCTCCTGCACTGCCACGTCACTCACTGGACCCAGGCTAGTCGGACGAGCCAGCCGGACCGCGTGTCCGGAGACCCGAAGTGGAAGCAGACCGCACCGGACACCGCTACCCGCTCCGCAGGAAGTGGACCGCTCGCTCGTACGAGAGGGAGTCCGCCCCCTGCCGTCTGGACGACGAGCGCGTCACGACAACGCTTCATCGTCGTGACGCGGGAGGAGGAAGACGGCAGGTCCAGGGCGGACGACCGCGTACGAGCGAGGACTAGAACGTGGTTCTTCCGTCCAGCTTCGCCGCCAGGTCCTCGTCGATGCCGTCCGCGACGTCGGAGAGGACGCGGACGGCCTGGTGCAGGTGGGCCGGCACGAAGGGCTGCGCGAGCACCGAGATGCTGGCGAACACCCGGTCGCGCACGAGCTGGAACTTGACCCAGCGCGACTCGACGTTCAGGTCGTTGACGACCTCGGCGGCGCGCGAGCGGCCGGAGACGTCGTGGACCACGGCCGCGAAGACCGTGACCTCCTTGCCGTCGCCGCTGGTGCGCAGGAAGAGCATCGTCGAGCCGACGCGGATGGCGACGTCGCCCTCGTTGTCGCGGTAGGGCGGGTGGCCGTACATGCTCGTCAGCTCGGCGTCGACGAGCCGGCTCAGGTGGCCCGGGCCGTCGGGCAGCGTGGCGTTGAGGTCGTCGGGATCTACCTCGATCGGCGTGCCCCGGCGCGGCAGGCGGGCGGGCTCGAGGACGGCGCCGGTGGAGCCGTTCGTCGAGGGTGGCGTCGGCTCGGTCGTCTCGGCGACCTCGGGCTGGAGCACCTCGGCGAGCTGGTCGGGAGCGAGGAATACGGGGTGCTGCACGCCGAAGACGTCGCGCAGCGCACGGACGGCCTGCTCGGCGAGCGTCTCGGACTCCTCCTGCGCGCACTCGGCGCGCAGGTGCTCCAGGCCCGGGGCGTCCGCGCCCGAGGGGTCGCAGCGCTCCCAGCCGTCGGCGGCGAGGGCGTCGACCTGCTCGGTCTGCGTCCGGCCGGCCGCCACGCCGGCCACGGCCCGGACCCGGTCGCGCGCGGGGCTCGAGAAGCGCACCCAACTGTCGGGGGCGCCGTCGCCCGTGGGCGTGCCGATCGTGAGGTCGCCGGACTCGTCGACCATCGAGAGCACCTCGGCGAGCCGGGCACCGAACTCGCTCCAGGCCTGCTCGATGGCGCGGTCGATGTCGAAGTCGTCGATCCCGTCGACCCCGCTCACGCCGCGCACCTCCTCACGAGCCCGAACCTAGCGCACGCGTCGCCCGCCGAGGCCGACCCGGACCCGCCTCGTGCGCGTCGGCCCGGCGGGCGTGCGGGCAGGTCGCCCGAAACCTAGGGTGGTCCCCGGCGCACCCGGATCCACCCCGCGTCGAGGAGGAGTCGAGCCATGAGTGGTCGGTCACCGGTGCCCGTGACGGGTGGCGGCGCCGTCGTCCCGCCCGCGCTGCTGCACCACCCGCGGTCGGCCCTGACCTGGGTGACGACAGCCGTCCTCGGGGTGGGCGCGCTGGTCATCGCCGGGCTGTTCGTCGCCTTCGGCGGCCTCGGTCCGGTCGCGCTGGTGACGTTCCTCGCCGCGCTGGCCTTCCCGGTCATCCTGCTGGTGATCTTCTGGCTCGACCGCTACGAGCCCGAGCCCGCCCGTTACCGCCTCGCGGCGATCGGCTGGGGCGGCGTGGTCGCGGTCATCCTCAGCTTCGTCGTCGAGTCGGCCGCGGCGCTGGTGACGGGCAACGAGTCGTTCGCCTCGTTCGCGATCGTCGCGCCCGTGGTCGAGGAGACCGGCAAGGGCCTCTTCCTCGTCGCCGTCGTGCTGCTGCGGCGCTCGCAGGTCCACGGCCTGCTCGACGGCGTCGTCTACGGCGCGCTGGTCGGCGTCGGCTTCGCCTTCGTGGAGGACATCCTCTACTACCTGTCGGCCCTGAACGAGGGCGGTGCGGCCGGCCTGACGACCACCGTCGTCCTGCGCGGGGTGATGAGCCCCTTCGCGCACCCGCTGTTCACGGCGGCCACCGGCCTCGGCTTCGGCATCGGCGCCACGTCGACGTCGAGGGCCAAGCAGGTCGTCGCCCCGCTGCTCGGCTACCTGACCGGCATCGTGCTGCACGGCATCTGGAACGGCAGCACCGTGTACGGCGGCCGCGGCTTCCTCACCGCGTACGGGCTGATCATGCTGCCGCTGCTGATCGTGATCATCTCGATCGCCATCTGGGCCCGCTCGCGCGAGGGCCGGATGCTCCTCACCGCCCTGCAGCAGACGGTCCAGATGGGCTGGACCCGTCCGGAGGAGGTGCGCTGGGTGGCGCGCATCTCCGACCGGGTCTCCGCCCGCCGCTACGCCCGGATGCGGGCGGGCAAGCCGGCGGCGCAGGCGCTGCGGGCGTTCCAGCAGACCATGATCGAGATCGCCTTCCTGCACAACCGCTTCGTCAACGGCACCGCCCCGCGCGACGTCAACCAGCGCATGCTCGGCCTGCTCGACCGGGCGGCGGCGCTCCGACCGTTCGTCGTCCTGCCGCCGGAGCTGCCGCAGCCCACGCTCCCGGGAGGTCCACCCGGCGCCGCGACCGCTCCCGGCTGGATCCCGCCGGGGCTGCCCGAGTGGTACGGGCCGGGCGCGGGCACACGCCCCACCCGCGCCGGCTGGTCCTGAGCCGGACGCGGAGCGCAGTGAGCACGCCCGTCCGTCCGCACGCGCTCGCGCCGCGCCGGGTGCTGCGGCGCGCGGGACGGCGGACGAACGCCGGGCTCCTGCTCCTGCTGCTCGGCAGCCTGGCCACCGGCGGGCTCGCCTTCGCCACGGCCGGTCTCGTGACGGCCCGCGCGGCCGCGGTCGCCCACGGCGTGCTCGGGCTCGGCCTCCTCGCGCTCGTGCCGTGGAAGGTCGTCGTCGTCCGGCGGGCCCCGCGCGTCACCCCCCTGGGGCTGGCGCTGGCCCTGCTCGTCGTCACCTGCGTCGTGGCCGGGGTGGTCGAGGTGCTCGTCGGTCCGGACGTCCGCGGCGGCGCCCTGACCCCGATCCAGGTCCACGTCGGGTCGGCCGTGGGGATCGTCGCCCTCCTCGCCACCCACGTGGTCCGGCACTGGCGGCCCCGGCTCGTCCGGCGCACCGACGCGGGGCGTCGCCAGCTGCTGCGGACGGCGGCGTTCACCGCGGCGGCCGCTGGGACCTTCGTCGCGCTCGACGGGGTGACCGTCGCGAGCGGGGCCGCCGAGCGCCGCACCGCCACCGGCTCGCACCGCATCCCGGCCGCCGACGTCCCCGCGACCATCTGGCTGCTCGACCGTGTCCCCGGCGCCGCCGAGCAGGCCCAGGAGGTGACGATCGCCGGCGTCGGAGTCACCGCGGCCGACCTCGACGCGCGCGGCGGACCCGTGCGGGCGCGCCTCGACTGCACGACCGGCTGGTACGCCGACGCGACCTGGACCGGTGTCGCGCTGGCCGACCTGCTCCCCGCGTCCGCGCTCGCCGAGGCGCGGAGCCTCGTGGTCACGAGCGTGACGGGCTACCGACGCCGGTTCGACGTCGACGCGGCAGGCGCGCTGTTCCTGTGCACGCGGGTCGAGGGCGCACGCCTCAGCGCCGGCTACGGCGCACCCGTACGGCTGGTCGCGCCCGGGCACCGCGGCTTCTGGTGGGTCAAGTGGGTCGCCTCGGTCGAGACGAGCGCCCTGCCCGCGTCCGCGCAGTCCCCGTTCCCTCTGCAGTAGCCGGGTGCGCCGCCGCGTAGCGGCGCCGCTCAGGCGAGGGCCTGGAACTCCTCCACGAGGGGCCACACGTGCTCGCCGAGCTCGACCTGGGTGAGGAGCACCCCGACCGTGCCGTCGGGGTCGACGAAGAAGTCGGTCCCCTGGCCTCCCGACCAGCCGAACCGGCCGCGGTGCGGGTCGGTCGTCACCACGCCGACGCCGAAGCCCCACCCCGTCGTGTCCCAGAAGCCGGGGAAGAAGCTCGTCGGCGTCTTGAGCGCGGGAGCGACCTGGTCGCTCGTCATGAGGCGCCGGTGCGCGGCAGAGACGAGCGGAGGACCTCCGACGTCCTCGCCCGTCACGAGGGCCCGGAGGAAGCGGTGGTAGTCGCGCGCGGTCGAGACGAGCTCGCCGTGGCTGACGTCGACGTCCGGCGGACCCGCGTACGCGCCGCCGCCCGCCGGCTCGGTCTCGACCAGCCGCTCGCCGTCGTGCCGGTACGCCGCCGGCAGCCGGTGCAGCTCCGCGGTCGGGACCCACAGCCCGGTGTCGACCATCCCCAGCGGCCCGAGGAGGTCGTCGGCGAGGTGCTCGCCGAACCCGCGCCCGGTCAGCCTCGAGACCAGGACGCCCAGCACCGCGTACGAGTGGTGGTAGCGCCAGCCCTCCCCCGGCTGGAACGCCAGCGGCAGCCCGGCGAGTCGGCCCATCCACGCGTCCGCGCTGCCCGGGAACGGGTTCGGCCCGGCCTCGGTGGCGTTGGCGGCCATCGCCTCCGCAAGGGGTGACGGTTCGAGGAGCATGCCGTAGCCCGACGTGTTCGTGAGCAGGTGGCGCACCGTGATCGGCCGGACGGCCGGTTCCGTGTCGTCGAGCGCGGCGGTCGGGGCCCGCAGCACCCGTCGACGGGCGAGCTCTGGCAGCCACGGCTCGACGCTGTCGTCGAGCCCGAGGCGTCCCGCCTCGACCAGCCGCAGCACAGCCACTGCCGTGACCGCCTTGGTCATCGACTGGATGCGGACGATGGCGTCATCACGCAGCGCCGGTCCGCCGACGGCGGCCACGCCGACGGCGACGACCTCCGGGTCGTCGCGCCCGAGCAGTCCGATCGCGCCGGGCACCGTGCCCGCCTCCACGTGACGGACGAGCAGGTCCTCCAGCGCGCTGGCCACGGACCGACGATCCCAGGTCCGCCGCCCCACGACCAGACCGGCCCGGCCCCCTGGTGGGGACCGGGCCGGTCGAGGTCAGGCGAGGATCAGCTGCAGCCGCTCGTGGAGCCGCAGCCCTCGCAGACGTAGCAGCTGCCGCTCGGGCGCATCTTGGTCCCGCAGGTGAGGCAGAGCGGGGCGTCGACGCTGGTGCCGGTCAGGCGCTCGAAGAGCTCCGACGTCGTGTGCGCGGTGCTCGGTGCCGGCTTGGCCGACGCCACGGGGACCTCCACCTCGACGGCGTCGGTGTCGACCGTGTCGCCCGCGTCGCTCTTGAGCGACTCCGACTCGATCTGCTCCTCCTCCGGCTCGGGCAGGTAGGAGCCGGTCTCGACCTGGCGGGCCCGCTCCGTCGCCGTGTAGATGCCGAGCTCGGCACGGTCGTCGAAGGTCAGGTACTCCAGGGCGAGGCGCCGGAAGATGTAGTCCATGATCGACTGCGCCATCCGGATGTCGGAGTCGTCGGTCAGGCCGGCCGGCTCGAACTTGAGGTTCGTGAACTTCTGCACGAACGTCTCGAGCGGCACGCCGTACTGCAGGCCGATCGACACCGCGATCGAGAAGGCGTCCATCACGCCGGCCAGGGTCGAGCCCTGCTTGCCGAGCTTGAGGAAGACCTCGCCCAGGCCGCCGTCCTCGTACGCGCCCGAGGTCATGTAGCCCTCGGCCCCGCCGACGGAGAACGAGCGGGTCAGGCTCGAGCGCGACTTCGGCATGCGCTTGCGCTGCGGCTTGTAGACGACCTTCTCCACGACGGTCGGCTCGGCCGCGGCCACCGGGGCGTCCTCGGTCTTCTTCTCCGCCTTGCCGTCGCTGAGCGGCTGGCCGACCTTGCAGTTGTCGCGGTAGACCGCGAGCGCCTTGAGGCCGTACTTCCAGCCCTGCAGGTAGACGTCGGCGATCTCCTCGACCGTCGCGGTCTCGGGCAGGTTGACCGTCTTGGAGATGGCGCCGGACAGGAACGGCTGCGCGGCCGCCATCATCCGCACGTGGCCCATCGGCTTGATGGCCCGGCGGCCCATGGCGGTGTCGAAGACCTCGTAGTGCTCCGGCTTGAGGCCGGGGGCGTCGACGACGTGGCCGTTCTCGGCGATGTACTCGACGATCGCCTCGACGGTCTCGTCGGCGTAGCCGAGCTTGGCGAGAGCGCGCGGGATCGTCTGGTTGACGATCTGCATCGAGCCGCCGCCGACGAGCTTCTTGAACTTGACCAGCGAGAAGTCCGGCTCGATGCCGGTCGTGTCGCAGTCCATCATGAAGCCGATGGTCCCGGTGGGCGCGAGGACCGAGGCCTGTGCGTTGCGGAAGCCGTTGGCCTCGCCGGTCTTGATCACGCCGTCCCACGCCTTGGTGGCCCGGGCGTGGATCGAGGAGCCCATGGCGTCGACGTCGCGCAGCGAGTCGTCGGCGGCCTGGTGCTTGCGCATGACCCGGCGGTGCGCGTCGGCGTTGCGGGCGAAGCCGGCGTACGGGCCGACGATCCCGGCCAGCTCGGCCGAGCGGCGGTAGGAGACGCCCGTCATCAGCGAGGTGATGGCGCCGGCGAGCGCGCGGCCGCCGTCGGAGTCGTAGCCGTGGCCCGTGGCCATCAGCAGCGCGCCGAGGTTGGCGTAGCCGATGCCCAGCTGGCGGTAGTCGCGGGTGGTGCGCCCGATCGACTCGGTCGGGAAGTCGGCGAAGCAGATCGAGATGTCCATCGCGGTGATGATCAGCTCGACGGCCTTCTCGAAGCGCTCGGCGTCGAAGGTGTCGTCGTCGCGGAGGAACTTGAGCAGGTTGAGGCTGGCCAGGTTGCACGAGCTGTTGTCCAGGCTCATGTACTCCGAGCACGGGTTGGACGCGTTGATGCGGCCCGACTCCGGGTTGGTGTGCCAGTCGTTGATCGTGTCGTCGTACTGGATGCCCGGGTCGGCGCACTGCCACGCCGCGAGGGCGATCTTGCTCCACAGGTCGCGGGCGTCGACGGTCTCGATGACCTCGCCGGTGGTGCGCGAGCGCAGCCCGAAGTCGGTGCCCTGCTCGACCGCACGCATGAACTCGTCGTTCACGCGGACGGAGTTGTTCGCGTTCTGGTACTGCACGGACGTGATGTCCTTGCCGCCCAGGTCCATGTCGAAGCCGGCGTCGCGCAGCGCGCGGATCTTGTCCTCCTCGCGCGCCTTGGTCTCGACGAACTCCTCGATGTCGGGGTGGTCGACGTCGAGCACGACCATCTTGGCCGCGCGACGCGTGGCGCCGCCCGACTTGATCGTCCCCGCGCTGGCGTCCGCGCCGCGCATGAAGGAGACCGGGCCCGACGCGGTGCCGCCGGAGGTCAGCAGCTCCTTGCTGGAGCGGATGCGCGAGAGGTTGAGGCCGGCACCGGAGCCGCCCTTGAAGATGAAGCCCTCCTCGCGGTACCAGTTCAGGATCGAGTCCATCGAGTCGTCGACGGAGAGGATGAAGCAGGCGCTGACCTGCTGCGGCGACTGCGTCCCGACGTTGAACCACACCGGCGAGTTGAAGGAGAAGTGCTGGTGGAGCAGGAGCCAGGTCAGCTCGTGCTCGAAGACCTCGGCGGAGGCCGCGTCGGCGAAGTAGCCGTAGTCCTCGCCGGCCTTGCGGTAGGTGTGCACGACGCGGTCGATGAGCTGCTTGAGCCCCTGCTCGCGCACCGGGCTGCCGAGGGCGCCGCGGAAGTACTTGGTGGTGACGATCGTGGAGGCGTTGACGCTCCAGAAGTCCGGGAACTCCACGCCGTGCTGCTCGAAGACGGTCTCGCCGGTCTTCCAGTTGGTCTGGACGACGTCACGACGCTCCCAGGTGACCTCGTCGTACGGGTGCACGCCGCTGCTGAACACGCGCTCGAGCACGAGCCCGGCGCTCTTGCGGCCGTTCTTCGCGGTGCTCTTCGCGGTGTCGCCGCGGCCGTTGGCCGCACGGGTGGTCTCGGTCATCTGTCCTTCTTCCTGACGTGCACGCCGTCCCTCGTAGAACGGTCTGCGCTGGGCTGGTAGTCCCCGGGTCGTGCTCTGGTGCGGGTCCGGGCCCTTGGGCCCGGGGTGGTGCTCCGACCCGTCAGGACCGGTCGTGCTGGTTGACGCTGCCCCGCCGCTCGGGGGTGCTGGCGGTGCGTACGTCGGGCTGGGACCGGGGCCGAGAGCGCGCTGCCTTCCCCAGCAATGCGCTCCCGGCCCCGGAGTCGGGGCGCCCCTCAGGGCGGGGGCTGACCCCCGCCACCGGCGGGGCGGCGGCGCGGGGTCAGGCGGTGCGGGGTGAAGCTCGCGACCTTGGAGTCGAGCAGCGGGTCGGGGATGAGCGGCTCGATGCCCGCCGGCTCCCCCTCGGCGCGCAGCAGCGCGATCTCGGACTCGAAGTCGTCGACCGAGCGGAACTGCCGGTAGACGCTCGCGAAGCGCAGGTAGGCCACCTGGTCGAGCTCGCGGAGGGGACCGAGGATCGCCACACCGACCTCGTCCGCGGGGATCTCGGGCTGGCCGCAGGCCCGCAGCGAGTCCTCGACCAGCTGGCCGAGCCGGGCGAGCTGGGTCTCCGTGACCGGGCGGCCCTTGCAGGCCTTGCGCACCCCGGACACCGCCTTGTCGCGGCTGAACGGCTCGACCACGCCGCTGCGCTTGACCACCACGAGCTGCATCTGCTCGACGGTGGTGAAACGACGCTCGCAGACCGGGCACTGGCGGCGGCGGCGGATGCTGCCGCCGTCCTCGGCGGTGCGCGAGTCGAGCACCTTGGAGTCGCCGTGACGGCAGTACGGGCAGTGCACCTGCGGCTCCTCTCGACCCGTTCCGCACCGTTTGACCGTCGGCCCCTGGGGACAACCCTGGGGAGGACGTGTGGACCGTGCTGTGGACTTGTGTGGGTAACCGACCACTAGTTGTGGATGAACTACAGCGGTGTAACCACTAGATGTAGTGACCTTACGACCGGGACCCACTATGTGCAAGAGGACTGACACTTTCGCGCGTCGCGTCGCAGGACACGCCGGGGCAGCCGCCGGGACGCGGCGCGACGAGGGCGGGGGCGCACCTGCCGGGCCGACGGGACCCAGGCACGGACGGTGCAGGCGTGGACGGTCCAGGCGTGGACGACGCGGCGTGGACGACGCCGGCGTGGACCGCCCTGAGGCCGCAGGCCGCTGCTGCGGGAGAGAGCCGGATGACCGGCCGTGGGTCAGGTCAGGTTGCGCACGAGGGTGTAGGCGACACCCACCGCGAAGAACGCGACCAGGCGCTGCGTGGGCGTGGTGCGCCGCCAGCGCTGCCGCACCGCTGCGGGGAGCCGCACCGCCGGACCGCCGAGGGCCTCGACCACCCAGCAGAGCCCGATCACGCCCAGCACGGCGATCAGCACCAGCGCGAGCGGGTTGAAGGCGAAGGCGGTCGCGACGTCGCCGTGGAGCAGGGCACTGCCCATCCGGGTGCCGCCGCACAGGGGGCAGTCCCAGCCGGTGACGACGCGGAACGGGCAGCTGACGCCGATGCCCGTCGTGGCGTAGAGGGCGCTGAGGCCGAGCCCGGTCGCGAAGAACCCGACGAGCGGGCGCAGCGCCGTGCGCGGGGAGAACGCGGCGGCTGCACCGTCGCCGTGGGCCGTCGGAGTCCTCGAGCCCGCCACCCTCGTCGCCATGCCCGACATTCTGCCTCGCGTGCGGTCCGCGCGGACCGGACGCGCCTTAACCTGGGCTGCGCCTCGAGGCCGGGGCGCTCGAGCAGGAGGGCACGTGGGCGAGCAGACCGGTCGCGACCAGCAGGAGCCGTCGGGGCCGGACGTGCCACCTGCCCCCGCGCCCGACCCGGCGTCCGCCGCGGGAGGCGGTCCGAGCCAGCCCTCCGGCCCCGTCTACGGCCGGGTGACCCGGTTCGGCGTGCCCGGAGCACCCGCGCCCTCGGCTCGTCCGCCCGCTCCCGGTGCCTCCCCCTCGTGGGCTCCGTGGACGCCCGGCCCGGCGCCCTGGACGCCGCCCGCTCCCCTGCCGCCGGGATGGACGGGACCGCCGGACGTCGGATGGTCGGCGCCGCCCGGTCCGGTCCCGGGCTGGCCGGCACCCCTCCCCGGCTGGCCGGCGCACGCTCGGCCCCGACCGCGATGGCGCCGTGACCAGTACGCGCGCTGGGGCAGCCGGGTCCTCGGCGACCTCGTCGACCACGCGCCCGCGTACGTCGCGCTGGTCCTGCAGCTGCTCGCCTACCTCCCGCTGTACGCCGGCCTGCTGCGGGGCGACGTGGACGCCGAGCCCCGCTGGGGCCTGCTGGTCGGCGGCCTCGCGCTGAACCTGGTCGCGATCGGGTGGAACCTCTGGAACCGCTGGATCTGCGGCGGCCGGACGGGCCAGTCGCTCGGTCGCCGGCTGACCGGCACCCGCCTCCTGAGCCAGGTCGACGGCCGCCCCGTCGGTACCCTCAACGCGTTCCTGCGCGACCTGCTCCACGTGCTCGACGGCTTCGCGTGGATCGGCTACCTCTGGCCGCTGTGGGACGAGGAGCGGCAGACGTTCGCCGACAAGATCATCGAGACGGTCGTCGTCCGCACGGTGGACGAGCGACCCGTCGGGTGGTCGTGACCAACGGGTCCTCCAGCTCGCGACCAGGAGCTCAGGACCGACGACGAGCATCCGCCCGACGCACAGCGTCGACCGACAGGCGTCCGCTCAGGCTCAGCCCTGCGCGACGACGACGGCGTCGGACGCGTGCGAGGCGCGGTAGCCGTCGCTCGTGACGCGGAGCGCGGTGAGCCCCACGACCACGACGCTGGCGACCACGAGAGCGGCGGCGACGGCGAGCACGACGGCCACGCCGCGCTCGGTGAGCCGCCAGCTCGGCGCAGACGCGGGAGCGGCAGCCGGGACCGCGACGGGTGCGGCCACCCGGCACGCCTGGGTCCGCGCGGCGGGCGGCGCGGTGAAGCGCAGCCGGCGCGGCCGAGCGGCCGGTCCGACACCCGGGCCCGACCGGCGGGGCCGGGTGCGGGTCGGGGCGGCCGCGGGCTCGACCCCGGGCCCCGCGGGAACCAGCCGGAGGGCGCGGGGCCGCTCGACGACAGCGGGGGCGACGGGCTCGGCGAGTGCGACACTCATGACGGTGCTCCTCAACGTGTAGGGCGTACGGTCGAACGTCCGTTCGATCGAACGCGTGTTCGATGTGTATCGCACCCCGGGTCGCGGCGCAAGCACATTCGAAGCGGTGTTCGAGAACTTCATGCTCCGGAGTCCACCAGGGGGGTCTGACAAAAACGCGGCTGGAGGTGCGCACCTCTCGCAGGCGCACCGTCGACGGGCGGCGTACGGGCTCGCGCACCACCACACGGCACGGGTGGCCCCAGGGCGAGCGCTCTCCGCCACGACACGCGGGCGACACGCTCGAACAGGTGTTTGAATGTGCTCGGCGTCTTTCCTACAGTGCCGTCCATGGCACACGACGACACGCCGGACAGCCCCACGAGCGACACCGGCCGACCCGCCCGTCGGCGGGGGCGTCCGACCAAGGCCGAGGTCGCGGCGCAGCTGGGCGAGTCGGCGTCGGTGAGCTCGCTGCCCGACGGTCCCGCGGACAGCTCGGGCCTCACCCCGCGCCAGCGCCGCATCCTCGAGGTCATCCGCGACACGGTCGAGTCGCGCGGCTACCCGCCGAGCATCCGCGAGATGGGCGAGGCGGTCGGCCTGGCCAGCTCCTCGAGCGTGTCCCACCAGCTGAAGGCGCTGGAGCAGAAGGGCTTCCTGCGTCGCGACCCGAACCGGCCGCGCGCGCTCGAGGTGCTCCTCCCCGGCGAGGACCGTCGTGCCCCCGAGCCGGTGCGCGTCGCCCCCGTCGAGCTGGTGAGGCCCCGCCTGGTCGAGGTCGACGACTCGGGCGTGAACGCCTTCCCCGAGCCCGTCCACGTCCCGGTGCTCGGCCGCATCGCGGCCGGCGGGCCGATCCTCGCCGAGGAGCGCGTCGAGGACGTGTTCGCCCTGCCGCGCCAGCTCGTGGGCGAGGGCACCATGTTCACCCTCGAGGTCCGCGGCGACTCGATGATCGACGCCGCGATCTGCGACGGCGACTGGGTGGTCGTCCGGCAGCAGCCGAACGCCGACAACGGCGACATCGTCGCCGCCCTGCTCGACAACGAGGCCACCGTGAAGACCTTCAAGCGCCAGCCGGGCCAGGTGTGGCTGATGCCGCACAACCCGGCCTACGACCCGATCGACGGCAACCACGCCACGATCCTGGGCAAGGTCGTCGCCGTCCTGCGCCGGCTCTGAGCGGGTCCCTTCCGACGCGGAGCGTGGCGGACGGGATCAGCCGACGAGCAGGGTGAGCAGCTCGCTGATGCGTCCGTCCACGATCGTGACGATGTCGATCCCACGCACGAGCGGCTCACCGTCCGCCGGACCGAGGCGCCAGGCGAGCGCCGCGCGTCCCGCTCCGGCGTAGACCGGCCCCTCCTCGGCGAACGCGGCTCCGGGTGGCAGTCCGTCCTGCAGGGCACCCGCCTTGGTGGCGACGGCCTCCCAGCCGTGCACGGTCCCCTCGGCGTCGGTGAAGGTGACGTCGGCGGTGTAGGTGCGGCGGGCCGCCTCCCGCCGGGCGTCGGCGTCGCGCTCCCCGAACACCTCCGCCAGGTTGGCGTGCAGCAGCTCCAGCGTCTGGTCGTCCATCGGGCATCCTCCTGCGTCTCGGGCGAGGACGAGCTGAGGCGGCACCGGAGGCCGCGCCCGTGAGCCCTCATCGGCAGGGTGCCACCCTCCCACCCGGGATCGGACGGCCCGACGGGCCCTACGCCTCCTCGGCCAGCCGGCGCAGTGCGCCGATCACCGTCTCGCGGTCGGACGTCTCCCACATGTCCGGCATCGAGGCGCGCAGGAAGGACCCGTAGCGCGCCGTCACCAGGCGCGGGTCGAGCACGGCCACGACACCCCGGTCGCTGCTGCGGCGCACGAGCCGCCCGGAGCCCTGCGCCAGCAGGAGCGCCGCGTGGGTGGCGGCCACGCTCATGAACCCGTTGCCGCCGGCGTCGGCGACGGCCTTCTGCCGTGCCAGCGTGAGCGGCTCGTCGGGTCGCGGGAACGGGATCCGGTCGATGATCACCAGCTGGCACGTCGCCCCGGGGACGTCGACGCCCTGCCACAGCGACAGGGTGCCGAAGAGGCTGGTCGTCGGCTCGCTGGTGAAGCGCCGCGTCAGCTCGGACAGCTGGGCGTCGCCCTGGCAGAGGATCGTCAGCTTGGGCAGCTGCTTGCGCACGTGCACGGCGGCCGCCTCGGCCGCGCGCCGGCTGGAGAAGAGCCCGAGGGTGCGCCCGCCCGCCGCCCAGACGAGCTCGGCGATCTCGTCGAGCACCTCCTTGCTCATGCCGTCGCGACCGGGGGTCGGCAGCGCCCGGGCCACGTAGCGGATGCCCTGGCGCCGGTAGTCGAACGGCGACCCGACGTCGAGCGCCCGCCACGGGACCGGCGGATCGTCGGCCGAGGCGCCCTCGACGCCGCTCGGGACGTACGCCTCGCCCGAGTCGTCCCGGTCGCGCGCCCGCAGCCCGAGCGCGGCGGCCGAGGGGCCGAAGTCGTCGCCGAGCTTGAGCGTCGCGGAGGTGAGGACGATCGTGCGCTCGCCGAACACGGACGAGCGCATTAGGCCGGCGACCGACAGCGGCGCGACGTGCGCCTCGCGGCCCGACCGCTCCCGCTCGGTGACCCAGACGACGTCGTACGGCGACAGCCCGGCCATCCGCTCGGCCACGTCGAGCACCTCGCCGACCGCAGCGGCGGCCTGCCGCTGCTCCGGGCTCGGCTTCTCCCCACCGGCGCTGCCGGTCAGCGCGGACACGGCGGCCCGGGCGGCGGAGCGGACCCGCTGCGCCGCGACCACGAAGGGCGACGCCGGGTCCTCCACCCGCTCCAGCGGCATCTCGTCCAGCGCGGTCCGCAGCTCGTCGGCGGACTCGAGCAGGTCGAGCGCGACGTCGTCGGACAGGAAGGTCACGGCGCGCTTGCCGACCCGCTCGACCTGCTGCGGGCTCAGCTCCGCCGACGCGGCCCCCGTCACCCGGGCGACGAGCTCGTGCGCCTCGTCGACGACGACGGCGCGGTGCTCGGGGAGTGCCGTACCGCCGTGCATGGCGTCGATGGCCAGCAGGGCGTGATTGGTCACCACGAGCCCGGCGGAACGGGCCTGGTCGCGCGACTTCTCCACCAGGCAGGAGTCCCCGTACGGGCAGCGCTGGGCACCGAGGCACTCGCGCACCGGCACCGAGACCTGGTGCCAGGCCCGGTCGCTGTGCGCGGGGGCGTCGTCGCGGTCGGCGACCCCGCCCGTCGCCGCCTGGTCCTCGGCCCACTCCCGCAGCGCGAGCACCTCGGTGCCGAGCGCGGACTCCGGCGACGCGCTGGACCGGGCGGTGGCCGCCAGGTCGTCGGCCGAGATGAGTGTCCCCTGCTCGGTGACGCCCCCGTCCCGCACGCGCAGCAGGCAGGCGTAGTTGCTGCGGCCCTTGAGGACCGAGAAGTCGGGACGCCGCCCGGTCACCCGCTGGACCGCGTCGAGCGCAGCGGGGATGTCGGACTTGGCCAGCTGCGCCTGCAGGGCCAGCGTCGCCGTCGCGACGACCACGCGTTCCCCGGGGTGCTCGGTCAGCCAGACCAGCGACGGTGCGAGGTAGCCGAGCGACTTGCCGGTCCCCGTGCCCGCCTGCACGAGCAGGTGGCGCCGGTCCTCGAGCGCGAGGGCGACGGCGTCGGCCATCGCGTGCTGCCCCGGACGGTCGGCCCCGCCGATACCGGCGACCGCGTCGTCGAGGACCCGCCGGTGGCCGGGCGCCGAGCCGTCCTTCGCTCCCCGCGGCGGGGCGAGGGTCTGCTCAGCCACCGCGGACGGTCGCGTCCAGCGCGGGACGTCCCCGCTCGTACTCGGCCAGCTCGCCGGCCAGGTCACCGTGCACCCGCGCCACGACCAGCGTGCCGTCGCCCGTGTGCTCGGTGGTGAGGAGCTCACCCTCCTGGTGGATCCGGTTGAGCAGGTCGCCACGCCCGTACGGCACCATCGCCCGGACCTCGACCTCGGGCCGCGGCAGCCGCGCCTCCACGGTGCGCTGCAGGTCGGCGATGCCGGCACCCGTGCGGGCCGAGACGACGACCGCGTCGCGGTAGCGCGCACGCAGGGCCGCGATCGCGTCGGGGCCGGCGGTGTCGGCCTTGTTGATCACGATCAGCTCGGAGACCTTGCCGGCCCCGATCTCGGCGAGGACGTCGTGGACCGCGCGGATCTGGCCCTCCGGGTCGGGGTCGGAGCCGTCGACCACGTGCAGCAGGAGGTCGGCCTGGGCCGACTCCTCGAGCGTGGACGCGAATGCCTCGACGAGGTCGTGGGGCAGGTGCCGGACGAACCCGACGGTGTCGGTGAGCGTGAAGACGCGGCCGTCGGCGGTGGCGGAGCGGCGCACCGTCGGGTCGAGGGTCGCGAACAGCGCGTCCTCGACCAGCACGCCCGCCCCGGTGAGCCGGTTGAGCAGGCTGGACTTGCCGGCGTTGGTGTAGCCGACGATCGCCACGGACGGGATCTGGTTGCGCTTGCGCTCGGCCCGCTTGGTCTCGCGGGTGCCGTCCATCTCGCGCAGCGCTCCGCGGAGCCGCGCGATCCGGCTGTTGATGCGGCGGCGGTCGGTCTCGAGCTTGGTCTCACCGGGTCCGCGACCACCGATGCCCGCGCCGCCGGCCGCCCGGCCACCGGCCTGGCGCGAGAGGTTGCCGCCCCAGCCGCGCAGGCGCTGCTTGAGGTAGTTCAGCTGGGCCAGCTCGACCTGGGCCTTGCCCTCCGCGCTCTTGGCGTGCTGGGCGAAGATGTCGAGGATCAGGGCGGTCCGGTCGATGACCTTGACCTTGACCCGGTCCTCCAGGTTGCGCAGCTGGGCCGGGCTGAGCTCGCCGTCGCAGATGACGGTGTCGGCGCCGCTGGAGACGACGACGTCGCGGAGCTCGGCGACCTTGCCGGAGCCGATGTAGGTGGCGGGGTCCGGCACGGGCCGGCGCTGCACCAGGCCGTCGAGCACCTGCGAGCCGGCGGTCTCGGCCAGCAGCTTGAGCTCGGCGAGGGAGTTGTCGGCGTCGACCTGGCTGCCGGTCGTCCACACGCTCACCAGCACCACCCGCTCGAGCAGGAGCTGGCGGTACTCGACCTCGCTGATGTCGGAGAGCTCGGTGGACATGCTGCCCACGCGGCGCAGCGACTGGCGGTCGGCCCGGTCCAGCTGGTCGCCGTCGACGTCCTCGGGCGCGGGTCCGGCGGGCCGCGGCCGTCGGAGGGTCTCGACGAGCAGCTCGTCGTCGTGGGGTTCCTGCGTCTCGTGGAGCGCACCGGCGTCGGGTCGAGGAAGACTCATCGTGCTGCCCAGGGTCTCACGGTGCTCAAGCGCGAGCACCTGGTTTGGCGGGTTGTCCACAGCCTCGTCGGCGCGGGACCGGAGCTCCGGCACGAACCTCCGCCGCGGCTGGTCCCCTCGCGGGCCACGCACCCATCCCAGCAGCATCGCGTGACCGGTGGCGGTGCGGTTGCTACGCTTGGTCCTGACATCGTTGTCAGCATCCTGAACCTCCAGCGGAAGCGACCACCGATGACCACCCTCGCCACCGTCCTCCTGAGCGTCCTGGGCGCCGTCTGCCTCGGCATCCCGCTGACCTCGGTCGCCGTCGTCTACCGCGACGAGCTCCCGCCCGTGTGGGACCGCGTCCGCCGCGCGCTCGCCTTCGACCCGCGCCACCCGGGGCTCCACCCGTACGCGGGGCGCTGAGCCGCCCTCTCCTCCGGGTCCGGACGACCGTCCTGGCTCGGAGGACGCCGGCCTCGTGACGGTTCCTCGACACGATCCGGCGGCCGTGTCCGACGAGCTCGGGGAGCGCTCCTCGGCTCCTAGCGGGGCGGCAGCGTGACCTCGCCGTGGGCGACGAGCACCGCCGGTCCGGTCAGGTGGGCCTCGTCGCCCACGAGCTCGACCTCCACGCGCCCGCCGGGCACGTCCACGGTCCACACGCCGTCCCCGCCGCTCGCGCCGCCGACGCCGAGCGCCCGCGCTGCGGCGGCCGCGGCCACCGTCCCCGTCCCGCAGGAGCGGGTCTCCCCCACGCCGCGCTCGTGCACGCGCATCGCGACGTGGCGCTCGCCCAGCGGCTCGACGAACTCCAGGTTCACGCCCTCGCCGAAGGCCTCGGCCGGTTCCCAGCGCGGCTCGCGGGTCAGGTCCAGCGAACCGACACCCGTCACGACGCTGACCGCGTGCGGGTTGCCCACGTCGACCGACGTGGCGTCGTACGCGGACCCGCCGGCCGTGGTGACACGGACCGTCCCCGGCGCCACGGCGACCCGGCCCATGCCCACCCGGACCCGCCCGTCGGGCAGCGCGGTCGCCGGCTTGAGCCCGGCCCGCGTGGCGACGTCGACGGTCGGGCCGGTCGCCAGACCCTGGTCGAGCAGGTAGCGGACGAAGACGCGCACGCCGTTCCCGCACATCTGCGCGACCGAGCCGTCGGCGTTGCGGTAGTCCATGAACCACAGGCCGGGGTCGCCGTCCCACTCCGGGACGTGGCGCGCCATCACCGCCCGCAGCAGCCCGTCTCCGCCGATCCCGGCCCGCCGGTCGCAGAGCCAGCGCACGTCCTCGTCGGAGGGGTCGAGGACGTTCTCCCGGTCGAGCAGGACGACGAAGTCGTTCTGCGTCCCGTGACCCTTGCTGAACCGCCATCGCCGCACCGCCCGATGATCCCACCGCGGGCAACGGCGAACAGGTCCGCGCTCATGCGGCGGGCCGGCCCCTCCCCTCGGGTCCGGCCAGCACCAGCGCCGCCTCGACGAGGTCGGGGCGGTCGTGGGCCAGCCAGGTGATGCGCTCGTCCTTGCGGAACCACGAGTCCTGGCGCCGCGCGAAGCGCCGGGTGCCGACCACGGTCGCCTCCCGCGCCGACGCCTCGTCGGTCTCGCCGTCGAGGAAGGCCAGGACCTGGCGGTAGCCGAGCGCACGGGAGGCGGTGACGCCGTCGCGGAGCCCGTGGTCGGCGAGCCGGCGGACCTCGTCCACCAGGCCGGCCGCCCACATGGCGTCGACGCGGGCGCGGATGCGCTCGTCGAGCACGGGCCGGGGCACGTCCAGGCCGATCTGCACGACGTCGGGCAGCGCGTAGCGGCGCTCGGGGAGCTCGGCGGCGTACGGGCGGCCGGTCAGCTCGACGACCTCGAGGGCCCGGACGACCCGGCGCCCGTTGGCGCGCTCGATCCGGCTCGCCGCCGCGGGGTCGCGCTCGGCGAGCCGGGCGTGCAGGGCCTCGGGGCCCAGCTCCTCGAGCTCGCGCTCCAGGCGCCCCCGCACGACCGGGTCGGTGCCGGGGAACTCGAAGGCGTCCACGACCGCACGGACGTAGAGCGCGGAGCCGCCGACGAGGACGGGCACGACACCCCGGGCCAGGCAGTCGGCCACCGCGGCCCGGGCCAGGGCCTGGAACTGCGCCACCGTCGCCGTCTCGGTCACGTCCAGCACGTCGACCAGGTGGTGCACGACCCCGGCCCGCTCGAGCGCCGAGGGCTTGGCGGTGCCGACGTCCATGCCCCGGTACACCAGCATCGAGTCGGCGTTGACGACCTCGGCGGGCCGGCCCGCGGCCGCGTACGCGCGGGCCAGCGCCACCGCCAGCCCGGACTTGCCGGAGGCGGTGGGACCGACGAGCACGACCGTCACCCCGACAGTCTGCCGGGCGGCGCGGCCGTCCGAGGTGCCCCACTACCCTTCCTGCATGGGCATCTTCGACAAGGCGCGCGAGGCGCTCCACCAGCACGCCGACAAGATCGACACCGTCGTGGACAAGGTGGCCGACGAGGCCGACCGCCGCACCGGCGGCAAGCACAGCGAGCAGATCGACAAGGGCTCGGGCGTCGCCAAGGACAAGCTCGGCGACTACGCCCGCCGCGACCCCGAGCCCGGCCAGGCGCCCGGCGTCTGAGCCCCGGCGCTCAGCGCAGCGACGCCTGCCCGGTGAGCGACCGGGCGAGCGTCGCCACCTCCGCCTTCGTCGCGAGGTCCTCGGCCGCAGCCGCGACGGCGGCCTGACGCCCCTCCTCGACGCGCTGCCGCGTCCGTTCCCTGATCTCCTCGAGCTCGACGCGGCCCCGGCGGGTCCGCACGACCTCGCGGAGGAGCACGACCACGAGGACGACGACCGCGAGGAGCAGCGTCACGCCGAGCCCGGCGGCGGCGGTCCGCAGCAGCGCGAGGCCGGCGAGCAGGGCGACACCCGCCCCGACGGCCGGCACCAGGACGGCGGCGCGGGACCTGGTCCGGCTCTGGACGGCATGGGCGTCGAGCTCGGCGAGCCTGGCCGGGTCGGCGCCGTCGGTCGTGACCATGACCTGACCCATCTCGGTGTGCACCGCCTGCGGTCCCGGGCGCTGCGCCGCCACCTCGGCCGCGATCGCGGTCACCGCCGCGTCGAGCCCCGGCCGCGCCCAGCCGACGAGGGTGCGGCGCTCCTCCGCGCCGACCCGCGGGTCGAGCAGCGCCTGCTGGACCAGCGTCGTCGTCGGGGTGCGCGGGGGCTCCTGCTCGGCGTCCGGCTCGGGCGCGCCCGGGTCCTCGATCCGGGCGCGCAGCACCCGGGCCCGCTCGAGGAGAACCCGCTCGTCACCCAGCCCGGCGCCGACGAGGGCCTCCACCACCCGGCGCAGCGCGGTGCGGTCGTCGTCGGTGTCGATGGTCGCCCGGGCGTCGGACCGCTCGCCGGCCGCGGACGGGGCGACCACGGTCGGTGACCACCCGCCCTGGACGAGGAGCTGGATCCAGCGCACGGTCTGGAGCGGGGTGACGGCCTTCGCCGTGTCGGCCGCAAAGCGTCGCCACGTCTCGGCGGTCAGGTCGAGGTCGCGGCTCCAGGCCCGCTCCACGCCGGGGAGCGCACCCGGGTAGCGGCCGTGCGCCACCGCCCGCCACAGCACGACCTGCGGCGCGGCGAGGGCGCCGTCGGCGAGGAGCAGCGGCGCGACGCGCTCGGCGACACGCTCGCCGTGCCCCAGCCAGCCGAGCGCAGCCACGACGAAGGTCTCGTGCTCGGCGTTCCCCACGGTGCCGCCGGGTCGGCCGTCAGCCGGGCCGACGGACGAGGCGGGCACGGACGCGCCCGTCGCGAGCGCGACGACCTCGTTGGTCGCGCCGACGAGCCAGTAGTCGACCTCGCCCGTCGCGAGCGGGTCGGGCACGCCACTCGCGTCGAGGGTGAGGAGCGCGCGGAGCGACGCGCGCCGCACGGCGCTCGTGCCGGGGTAGCCGGCAAGCTGCTCGCGCACGTCGCCCAGCTCCACGTAGGCGTCGAAGGCGGTGGAGAGCGCCTGCAGCCGTGACTCCAGGGAGCCCTGCAGCGTGCGGAGCTGGCTGCTGAGGCGGGCGGACTGCTGCGACGCCTCGAAGGCACGGCTCTGCAGGCCCTCGAGCTCGTCGCGCAGCAGGTTGTCGCGGCCGTTCTCGCCGGCCCAGAACCAGCTCCAGTCGTCAGGCATGGCAGCAGGGTGCCAGCCCAGGGGCTCAGCCGCAGGCCGTTGCCGGGGCGAGCGGCGCCGGCACGCCCACCGTGGGCAGCCCGAGGCCGACGACCGGCCGGGCCGCCGTCGCGCCGGCCTGCCGCGCGGCCCACGCGTCGCCGCCGCGGGTGCGGCGCAGCGACAGCAGCCCGTCGTCGGCGGTGAGGTGGTGCGGGGCCGCGTACGTCACGACGACCTCGCCGAGGTCGCCGGGCCGGGGGCGCAGCGCCGGGTCCTCGGGGACCCCGACGTGCACGAGCCGGTTGTCGCGCGCCCGGCCGGACATGCGCGAGGTCGCGGCGTCCTTGCGGCCCTCGCCGTCGGCGAACATGACCTCGACGCTCCGGCCGACCTGCGCGCGGTTCTCGCTCCAGGCGGCGTCCTCGACGAGGGCGACCAGGCGCTCGTAGCGCTCCTGGACGACCTCGCGCGGGACCTGGTCGGGCATCGTCGCGGCGGGCGTCCCTGGCCGGATCGAGTACTGGAACGTGAACGCCGCGGCGAACCGCGACTCGGCCGTGACGTCCAGCGTCGACTGGAAGTCCTCCTCGGTCTCGCCGGGGAAGCCCACGATGATGTCGGTGGTGATCGCGGCGTGCGGGATCGAGGCGCGCACGTCCTCGATGATCTTGAGGTACTTCTCGCTGCGGTAGGAGCGGCGCATCGCGCGGAGCACCCGGTCCGAGCCGGACTGCAGCGGCATGTGCAGCTGCGGCATCACGTTGGGCGTCTCGGCCATGGCCGCGATGACGTCGGGGGTGAAGTCGCGCGGGTGCGGGGAGGTGAAGCGCACCCGCTCCAGGCCCTCGATGCCCCCGCAGGCCCGCAGCAGCTTGGCGAAGGCGCCGCGGTCGCCGAACTCGACGCCGTAGGCGTTCACGTTCTGCCCGAGCAGGGTGATCTCCTGCACGCCCTCGGCCACCAGCATCTCGATCTCGGCCAGGATGTCGCCCGGTCGGCGGTCCTCCTCGCGGCCGCGCAGCGCGGGCACGATGCAGAAGGTGCAGGTGTTGTTGCAGCCGACGCTGACCGACACCCAGGCCGCGTACGCGGAGTCGCGCCGGGTCGGCAGCGTCGAGGGGAAGCGCTCGAGGGACTCGGCGATCTCGACCTGCGCGGCCTGCTCGACGCGGGCCCGCTCCAGCAGCCGCGGCAGGGCGCCGACGTTGTGGGTGCCGAACACGACGTCGACCCAGGGCGCGCGCCGCGTGATCTCGCCACGGTCCTTCTGCGCCAGGCAGCCGCCGACGGCGATCTGCATGCCGGGCCGGCGGGCCTTGACGCTCGCCGCGTGCCCGAGGTTGCCGTAGAGCTTGTTGTCCGCGTTCTCGCGCACCGCGCAGGTGTTGAACACGACCACGTCCGCCCCGTCGGCGCCGTCGCGCTCGGCCGGGGTGTAGCCGGCCTCCTCGAGCAGGCCGGCCAGCCGCTCCGAGTCGTGGACGTTCATCTGGCAGCCGTGGGTCCGGATGGCGTACGTGCGCGGCGCGGACGGCTCGGACGGACCGGTCACGGGGACGGCCTCAACGGCGACGGGCTGCGGTGCGGTGGTGGTCGACATGGCGGCCCCAGGGTAGTTCCGCGCCGCCCTAGAGTGCGATCCGTGACGCCTTCGGCCGCGAGCAGCCCGACTGGGACCCAGCACGACATCACCCTCGGCGAGCAGTCCGCCACGGTGACGCAGCTCGGCGCGGGCATGCGCCGCTACGCCGTCGCCGGCCGCGACGTCGTCAAGGGCTACGGCGCCGACGAGCCCGTCTCGGGCGGGCGCGGCCAGCAGCTGATCCCCTGGCCGAACCGCATCCGCGACGGCCGCTACCCCTGGGCGGGCGCCACCCAGCAGCTCTGGCTGAGCGAGCCGCCCCGGCACAACGCCAGCCACGGGCTCGCCCGCTACGTGCCCTGGAGCGTCGTGGAGCACGAGGACGCCCAGGTGGTGCTGGAGCTGACGATCTTCAGCCAGCCCGGCTGGCCGGGGGTCCTGCACGCGCGGCTGACGTACGCGCTCGCCGACGACGGCCTGCACGTCACTCTCGAGGCGACCAACGTCGGTCGGACCGAGGTGCCCTTCGGCTACGGCGCGCACCCCTACCTCACCGTCGGCGAGGAGCGCGTCGACGAGGTCGAGGTCACGCTGCCCGCGGCGAGCCGGCTCGAGGTCGACGACCGGATGCTCCCGGTGGCCGTGTCGCCGGTCGAGGGCAGCGGGCTCGACCTGCGCGAGCCCTCGCTGGTCGGCGACCGGGTGCTCGACACCGCGTACACCGACCTCGCCCGCGACGCCGACGGCGGCTGGAGCGTCCGGCTGCGCCGCGGGGACCGCACCGCCGAGCTGTGGGCGGACTCCTCCTTCGCCTGGGCGCAGGTCTTCACCGGCGAGAAGCGCCGCGACGTCGGGCTGGCGGTCGAGCCGATGACCTGCGGCCCCGACGCCTTCAACCCCGGGCCGACCCATGACGGGATGCTCACCCTCGCGCCGCGCGAGACCTTGCGGTTCCGGTGGGGCATCCGGGGTAGTTAGAGCGCCTATACGCCGACCTCCGCGGTAACAATTGCGGTTCAACCCGGCTCCCGGACCGCGTGGGGATTGTTCGTACGGACCCCGGCACCACTAGGTTCGGACGATGGATGCCCCGGACCAGGCGGTCGAGACCGCCACGAACGAGGCCAGCACGGCGTCGCCGAGCCGACCCGTCGGCCCGCCGCTGGTGGTGCTGGAGGGCGTGGACAAGCACTTCGGCGACCTCCACGTGCTGCAGCACGTCGACCTGCAGATCGGCCGCGGCGAGGTCGTCGTCGTGCTCGGCCCCTCGGGCTCGGGCAAGTCCACCCTGTGCCGGGTGATCAACCGGCTGGAGACGATCGGCTCCGGCTCGATCACCGTCGACGGCCAGGAGCTGCCTGCGGAGGGTCGCGAGCTCGCCCGGCTGCGGGCCGACGTCGGCATGGTCTTCCAGTCCTTCAACCTCTTCGCCCACAAGACCGTGCTCGAGAACGTCATGCTCGGGCCGGTCAAGGTCCGCCGCCGGCCCGCCGCGGAGGCCCGCGAGCGCGCCCGCGAGCTGCTGCGGCGGGTGGGGGTGGAGTCGCAGGCCGACAAGTACCCCGCGCAGCTCTCCGGCGGCCAGCAGCAGCGGGTGGCGATCGCCCGCGCGCTGGCCATGGAGCCCAAGGTGATCCTCTTCGACGAGCCCACCTCGGCGCTCGACCCCGAGATGGTCAACGAGGTGCTCGACGTGATGGTCGGGCTGGCGAAGGCCGGCATGACCATGGTCGTCGTCACCCACGAGATGGGCTTCGCGCGGCGCGCCGCCCACCGCGTGGTCTTCATGGCCGACGGCAGGATCGTCGAGGAGGGCGATCCCGAGTCCTTCTTCACCGCCCCACGCACGGCGCGGGCGCAGGACTTCCTGAGCAAGATCCTCACCCACTAAGCCGGCCTGCGGGCTGCTCCCACGAGCGCGCCACCGGCGCGGCACCACCGACGACTGCGGGAGACCGGCGGACCGCCGGACCTCCCGCCCCCACAGCGGAGGCAGATGATGACCACCACCCAGAAGATCCTCGGCGTCGCCGCGGCGGCCGGGCTCGCCCTGACCATGGGCGCGTGCGCCCGCGCCGAGAACGCCGTGCCCGAGGGCGGGAGCGGCGGCGACGCCGGCTCCGGCGGCCCCGTGACGGTCGGCATCAAGTTCGACCAGCCGGGCCTCGGCCAGCAGATCGGCAGCGACTTCAAGGGCTTCGACGTCGAGGTCGCGCGCTACGTGGCCAAGGAGCTCGGCTACACCGACGTCACCTTCAAGGAGGCGCCGTCCGCGCAGCGCGAGACGCTGCTGCAGAGCGGCCAGGTCAAGATGATCTTCGCGACCTACTCGATCACCGACGACCGCAAGCAGAAGGTGTCCTTCGGCGGGCCGTACTTCGTGGCCGGGCAGGACCTGCTCGTGAAGTCCGACGACGCCTCGATCACCGGTCCGGACGCGCTGAACGGCAAGAAGCTCTGCTCGGTCACCGGGTCGACCTCGGCGCAGAAGGTCAAGGACCAGTTCGCCAGCTCGGTGCAGCTGCAGGAGTACGACACCTACTCCAAGTGCGTGGAGGCCCTGAACAGCGGGCGCATCGACGCGGTGACGACCGACAACGTCATCCTCGCCGGCTTCGCCGCGCAGCAGCAGTACCAGGGCAAGCTCAAGGTCGTCGGGCAGACGTTCTCGACGGAGAAGTACGGCGTCGGCCTCGCCAAGGGCGACACCGCGACGTGCGAGAAGGTCAACGCCGCGATCACCAAGATGGTCGACGACGGCTCCTGGCAGAAGGCCCTCGACGACACGGTCGGGGCGGCCGACTTCCAGCCCGACACGGCCACCAACCCGCCGAAGCCCGAGCCCTGCTCCTGACCCCGTAGGTCCTCCCCCGACGGGCGCCCGGCGGCGCCCGTCGGGGCTACCCAGCACCCGGAGGTGCGATGGACGCGATCACCACGCTGCTGCAGAGCTACGACGTGCCGGCGGCCTTCTGGATGACGGTCAAGCTGACCGTCCTGTCCGCGCTCGGCGCGCTGGTCGTGGGCACGGTCGTCGCCGTGTGCCGGGTCTCTCCCGTCGGCGTGCTGCGCGGCTTCGGGACCGCGTACGTGACGCTGGTCCGCAACACGCCGCTGACGCTGATCGTCTTCTTCTGCGCGTTCGGGCTGCTGAACACGCTCAACCTCAGCCTCGCCCCGGCCGGCTCGCCGACCGAGGTCGTCGACAACAACTTCCGCTACGGCGTCGTCGCGCTGTCGGTCTACCACGCGTCCTTCGTGGCCGAGGCGCTGCGCAGCGGCATCAACACGGTGCCGCAGGGCCAGGCCGAGGCGGCGCGGGCCATCGGGCTGGAGTTCGGGGCGTCGCTGCGCGAGGTGATCCTGCCGCAGGCCTTCCGCGGCGCCATCGCGCCGCTCGGCAACACCCTGATCGCCCTGACCAAGAACACGACCGTCGTCGCGACGATCGGCGTCGCCGAGCTCGCGTACCTGATGCGCGGCATGATCGAGTTCAACCCGTCGCTGCTCTACGCGATCTTCCTGCTGGTGGCCGCCTGCTTCGTGCTGCTGACGCTGCCGACCGGGTTGCTGTTCACCGCGCTCTCGCGGCGGCTGGTGGTGCAGCGATGAGCGTCCCCGCCGTCCTCTTCGACGAGCCCGGGCCGCGTGCTCGGGCCCGGCACCGCGTCCTCGGGGTCGTCGGCGCCCTCGTCATCCTCGCGCTGCTCGCCCTGGTCGTGCGCGGGCTGGCCGACCCCGACAATAGCCAGCTGACCGCCGAGAAGTGGAGCCCCTTCCTCGACGGCGAGACCTGGACTGCCTACCTGCTCCCCGGCCTGGCCGCCACGCTCAAGGCGGCCGGGGCCGCGGTCGTCCTCTCCGGCGTCCTCGGCGTGCTGCTCGGCCTCGGCCGGCTGTCGCAGGCCCGCGTCGTCCGGGGCGTGTGCGGGGCCCTCGTGGAGTTCCTGCGCTCGGTCCCCGTGCTCGTGATGATGCTCTTCGTCTACTACTTCTGCATCTTCGTGCTGGGGGTGCTGGGCGACACCTCGACGTTCGTCGGGGTGGTCGGCGGCCTGACGCTCTACAACTCCGCCGTCATCGCCGAGCTGATCCGCTCGGGGGTCTTCGCGCTGCCCAGGGGCCAGCGTGAGGCCGGCCTCGCCATCGGCCTCACCCCGCGCCAGACGCTGGTGACGGTGCTCCTGCCCCAGGCGGTCACGGCGATGCTGCCCTCGCTGATCAGCCAGCTCGTCGTGATCCTCAAGGACACCGCGCTGGGCTACATCATCAGCTACACCGACCTGCTGCGCTCCGGCACGACGCTGTCGTCGGCGTACGGCAACCTCATCCCGACCCTGATCGTGGT
Organism: Microlunatus sagamiharensis; assembly: GCF_900105785.1. Taxonomy (NCBI): domain Bacteria; kingdom Bacillati; phylum Actinomycetota; class Actinomycetes; order Propionibacteriales; family Propionibacteriaceae; genus Microlunatus; species Microlunatus sagamiharensis. Next base: position 1,161,858 of record NZ_LT629799.1, on the reverse strand, counting down.
CGCCATCATGTTCATCGTCATCAACTACGCGCTGAGCCTGGTCGCCCGCCTCGTCGAACGGCGGCTGCAGACGGCTCGTCGCAGCCCGCGGCCGGTCGACGGCGCGGTGCCACCGGGCGCGGTCGACGCGCCGACCGCGGTGCCCGACGGCACCGCGGTCCGCTGAGGCCCTCGGGCCTCAGCGGGCGGTCTCGGTCGCCCGGGACTCGCGCACGACGACGACCTTGATCTGCCCGGGGTAGGTCAGGTCCTCCTCGATCTGCTTCGCGATGTCGCGGGCGAGGACCTGCGCCGCGATGTCGTCGATCTCCTCGGGCGCGACCATCACCCGGATCTCGCGGCCGGCCTGCATGGCGAAGACCTTCTCGACGCCCTCGTGGACGCCCGCGATCTGCTCCAGCTTCTCCAGCCGCTGCACGTACGCCTCGAGGCTCTCCCGCCGCGCGCCGGGACGGCCCCCGCTGATGGCGTCCGCGGCCTGGGTCAGCACGGCCTCGACCGTGCGCACCTCGACCTCGTTGTGGTGGGCCTCGATGGCGTGCACGACGTCGGCGTTCTCGCCGTAGCGGCGGGCCAGGTCGGCGCCGACCAGCGCGTGCGACCCCTCGACCTCGTGGGTCAGGGCCTTGCCGATGTCGTGGAGGAAGGCCGAGCGCTTGCACTGGGCGACGTCGAGGCCCAGCTCGCCGGCCATCAGGCCGGCGATGTGGGCGCACTCGACCAGGTGCTTGAGGACGTTCTGGCCGTACGAGGTGCGGTAGCGCAGCGTGCCCAGGATCGGCACCAGGGCCGGGTGGAGGTCGGTGATGCCGACCTCGGTCATGGCGTCCTCCGCGGCCTGCAGGCACAGGGCCTCGATCTGGCTGCGGCTGCGCTCGTGCACCTCCTCGATGCGTGCGGGGTGGATCCGCCCGTCCTTGACGAGCTCGCTCAACGTCAGCCGCGCCGTCTCGCGCCGCACCGGGTCGAAGCAGGAGAGCAGCACCGACTCGGGGGTGTCGTCGATCATCACGTTGACGCCCGTCACCTGCTCGAAGGCACGGATGTTGCGACCCTCGCGGCCGATGATCCGGCCCTTCATCTCGTCGCCGGGCAGGTGCACGGCGGAGACCACCGACTCCGAGGTCTGGTCGGAGGCGACCCGCTGGATCGCGCCGACGACGATGTTCCGGGCCCGCTCGTCGGCCTCGCGCAGGGCCTTGCGCTCGATCTCGCGGGCGACCAGGACGGCCTGCCGCTTGGCCTCGTGCTCGACGCCCGCGACGAGCTCGGCCTTGGCCTGCTCCGAGGTCAGTCCGGCGACCCGCTCGAGGGCGGCCAGCCGCTCGGCCTCGGCGTCCTCGAGCCGACGTCGGCGCTCCTCGAGCTCGGCCCGAGTCTGGTCGACCGCGCCGACCTGGTCGCTGAGCGAGTGCAGCTCGACGTCCAGGCGCTCCTCACGCTCGGCCAGCCGGTGCTCGCGGCGCTCGACGTCGGAACGCTGGGCCCGCAGCTCGTCGCGACGCGCCTGCGTCTGCTCCTCGAGCGCCGCCTTGGCCTGGTCGAGCGAGGCGAGCAGCTGCGAGGCCCGCTCGGCCTCCTGCGCGCTCGCGGCACGGGCCTCGGCCAGCGCAGCGACCTCGGCCGCCGTCGGGTGCGGGGCGGGGACGTCCACCGGCTCGGCCGACCGCTCGGCCGCTGGCCGCTCGACGGCCGTCGGCTCGGACGCCTGGACAGCCTCGTCGGCGGGCTGACCCTGGTGGGCCGGCTCGACGGGCAGCTGCGGCTGCGTGATCGGGCCGAGCGCCCGCGGGCGCCTCAGCAGGACGACGGCGACGACCGCCACCACCACGACGACGACCAGCAGCAGGACGAGGACGAGAGCCTGGAACGCTCCACCCGTCATGACGACTCCCTCCCCGCGCGCGTACGCGCACCAACGAGGCATTCGTCAGCGCCCACCGCGCCACCCGTCCCCGGGAGCATCTCCCCCGGGCGGGCACCGCGGCACCGTCACCTATCTCGACCCGCACCAGCGGGAGAAAACCACTCCGCGGATCCCTCGGGGGATCCACGACCACACACGAAAACAGTCAGATCAAGCGTGCAGAACACCTCGTCTTGGCAGGTTAGGTCCGGGCCCATACCGGGTCAAGCACCGACGGGCCCGGCCACCCGGCCGGTCGCCCTGGGGCCGCCTCCGGTCGCGGCCGGAGCCGCAGCCCGACCACGCGTCCGTCCCTCACGGCTGCTCAGTCCGCGCGCGAGCCCTCGCGGAGCTCGTCGAGGACCTCGCTGATCACCTGCACGGTGACCGAGGACGAGAAGCCTCGGCGGGCCAGCACCCCGCCGAGCCGGCGGTAGGCGACGTCCCGCTCCAGCCCGGCCATCGAGGCCGCCCGACGCCGGGCCAGGTCGAGCGCCGCCCGGTGCTCGTCGTCGACCTCCACGCCCGAGAGCGCGTCGTCGATGAGGTCGCGGTCGACCCCCTTGGTCTGCAGCTCGCGCCGCAGGGCGGTCCGGCTCAGGTGCCGCCGCTGCTGGCGCGACGCCACCCAGTCGTGGGCGAAGGTCGCGTCGTCGACCAGCCCGACCTCGGTCATCCGGTCGAGCACAGCGTTCGCCGCCGCCTCCGGGACCTCCCGCGTCTTCAGCGCCCGCGCCAGCTCGGTCCTGGTCCTCGCCTGCGCCGCCAGCTTGCGCAGCACGATGGTCCGCGCGACCTCCTCGGGGTCGGCGTCCGGGTCGAGCCCGCCAGGTCCGCGGGCCGGTCGCTCGTGGTCACGTCCGCCGTCGTCCCCGGCAGCCCTGCCGCGACCGCCCCGCCGGCCGCCGCGACCACGACGAGCGGAAGGAACGTCGGTGTCGTCGATGTCGTCGTCGTTCGTGCCGCCGTCGGGACCGACGGCCCAGACCCCGCCCTCGACGCCCGTCGCGCCCGCACCCTCGACACCGCGTCGAGGGTCAGCACGAACCTGACCCTCGACCTCGAGCCGAGGGTCAGCAGCCCCACGGGAACCGCCTGACGACGGCGGGGGCTCCACCCCGTGGCTGAGGAGCCAGTCCCGCGCGAGACCGACCTGGTCGGCCGCGCGGGACGGCTCTCGCAAGTCGTCCCCGCTGCCCACCGGCCTAGAACTCCACCTCGCCGGTCACCGGGTCGACCCCGGCGGGGGCGTCGACCCGCGGGCCGATGCCCATCTTCTCCTTGATCTTCTTCTCGAGCTCGTCGGCGAGGTCGGGGTTGGTCTTGAGGTAGGTGCGGGCGTTCTCCTTGCCCTGACCCAGCTGGTCGGCCTCGTAGGTGAACCACGCGCCGGCCTTGCGGACGATGCCGCAGTCGACGCCGAGGTCGATCAGGCTGCCCTCGCGGCTGATCCCCTTGCCGTAGAGGATGTCGAACTCGGCCTGCTTGAAGGGCGGGGCCACCTTGTTCTTGACGACCTTGACCCGGGTCCGGTTGCCGACCATCTCCTGGCCGTCCTTGAGGGTCTCGATGCGGCGCACGTCGAGGCGGATCGAGGAGTAGAACTTGAGCGCGCGACCACCGGTGGTGGTCTCGGGCGAGCCGAACATCACCCCGATCTTCTCGCGCAGCTGGTTGATGAAGATGGCGGTCGTGCCCGCACCGCTCAGCGCGCCGGTCATCTTGCGGAGCGCCTGGCTCATGAGCCGGGCCTGCAGACCGACGTGGCTGTCACCCATCTCGCCCTCGATCTCGGCACGCGGGGTGAGCGCGGCGACCGAGTCGATGACGATCAGCGCGAGGGCACCGGAGCGCACGAGCATGTCGGCGATCTCGAGGGCCTGCTCGCCGTTGTCCGGCTGGCTGACCAGCAGCGAGTCGGTGTCGACGCCCAGCCGGGCGGCGTAGTCGGGGTCGAGCGCGTGCTCGGCGTCGATGAAGGCGCAGATGCCGCCGGCGGCCTGGGCGTTGGCGATCGCGTGGAGGGCGACCGTCGTCTTTCCGCTCGACTCCGGGCCGTAGATCTCGATGACGCGGCCACGGGGCAGCCCGCCGATGCCGAGGGCGACGTCGAGGGCGATCGAGCCGGTAGGGATCACCTCGATCGGGGCGCGCACCTCGTCGCCGAGGCGCATGACGGAGCCCTTGCCGTACTGCTTGTCGATCTGCGCGAGTGCTGACTCGAGTGCCTTGTCGCGGTCACCTGCGGCCATCGTGGTCCTCTTTCTTCGCCCGTGGGCCTCGTGTCGTCGCCTCGCGGCGTGACTGCTGTGCTCGTTGTCAGGGACTGTAAGGACGGGCACTGACAATCGGCCGCCCTCGGCACCCGCCCTGTGGAGAACTCCCCGGTGCGGTGCCGGACGGTGGACAACTTACCGAACACGTGTTCGAGGGGCCAGCACGACACGCAGGGGTCGCCGGACGTCCACCGACCTGCGCCCGGCCGTTGCCGAGCGCGCCCCGAAGGTCCACGATGCTGGCATGAGCAGCAGCCACCCGGACGCCGTCGGAGGAGTCTGCGACGCCGTCGCCGCCGTCCTGCTCGACCCTCCACCGCAGGCGCTCGATTCACCCACCCCGTGCTCCGGGTTCGACCTGCGCGCCCTCGTGGAGCACTTCGTGGGCACGAGCGGCGCGCTCGCCCGCCTCGGGCTCGACCGGCCGCTCGACCCCGACGACCCCTGGGGCGGCGGTGCGGGCTCCGCGGAGGGCGACTGGGCGGCCCTCCTGCGCGGGAACCTCGCCGACCTCGCCCGCGGCTGGGGCCGGCCGGAGGCGTGGTCCGGCGAGGCGCAGGTCGGCGGCTCGCGGCTCCCGCGCGCGATGCTCGGCGAGATGGCCCTGGTCGAGGTCGCAGCGCACGGCTGGGACGTCGCCCGGGCGCTCGGACGGACGCTCGAGCTCCCCCCGCCCGCGGCGGAGCGCGTCGAGCAGGCGGTGGCGGCGACGGCCGTGCTGGGCCGGCAGATGGGCGCGTACGGCCCGGAGATGGAGGTGCCCGCCGACGCACCCGCCCTCGACCGGGCGCTCGCGCAGGCCGGGCGGGACCCGCGCTGGTCACCGGCCGGCTGAGCGCCGGGCCGTGCGGGCCCTAGCGCTCCGTCGGCGGCAGGTCCAGCGCCGCCCAGGCGGCGCGCCAGATGTCCTTGAAGGGCACTCCGGCGGCGATCGCCTCGACGACCGTCCGCCCGCCGACCTCGCCGAGGTTGTGCTCCGCGGCCCAGACGCGGTAGTAACCCGCCCCCAGGTGCTGCTGCAGGCGTGCCCACAGCTCGGTCTCCTTCATCGCACCCCCTCGACCCCGGCTCCCTGGTCGCCGGCGGGACCCCACCGTAGCCGCGGCGGCGGCCGCGGGGCGCGCGCCGCCGAACTGTCGGAAGCCCCGGGCAAGATGGACGCGTGACCTCGACGACCGCGCCCGCCCAGCCGCTGGACGGCTTCACGCCGGCGACGTCGACGTGGTTCCGCGAGGTCTTCGCCGAGCCCACCGGCGCCCAGCAGGGCGCCTGGAGCAGCATCGCCGCCGGACGCAACGCGCTCGTCGTCGCCCCGACCGGGTCGGGCAAGACCCTGGCCGCCTTCCTCTGGGCGATCGACGAGCTCACCCGCGAGCCGGTCCCGGAGCCCAAGGAGCGCTGCCGCGTCCTCTACGTCTCCCCGCTCAAGGCGCTGGCCGTCGACGTCGAGCGCAACCTGCGGGCCCCGCTGACCGGCATCACCCAGACCGCCGTCCGTCTGGGCCAGACGCCGCCGAGCGTGACGGTCGGGGTGCGCAGCGGGGACACGAGCCCGGCCGAGCGGCGCGCCATCGCCAGCCGCCCGCCGGACATCCTGATCACCACCCCCGAGTCGCTGTTCCTGATGCTCACCTCCTCCGCGCGCGACGTGCTGCGCTCGGTCCGCACGGTGATCGTCGACGAGGTGCACGCGCTGGCCGGGAGCAAGCGCGGCGCCCACCTCGCCGTCTCGATCGAGCGGCTCGAGGCGCTCGTGTCCGAGTCCGGGGCGGAGCGGCCGCTGCAGCGCATCGGCCTGTCGGCCACCGTCCGGCCCGCCTCCCGGGTCGCGGCCTACCTGGGCGGGCCCTACGACGTCGACGTCGTCGCCCCGCCCGCGGAGAAGCGCTGGGACCTCGACATCGTCGTGCCCGTCGAGGACATGAGCGACCTCGGCGCCTCCTCCGCGCCCGGCCAGGTGTCGCTGGACTCCGAGCAGCCCGCCCGCGCGCCGTCGATCTGGCCCCACGTGGAGAACCGGATCCTCGACGTCATCGAGGGCCACCGCTCGACGATCGTCTTCGCCAACTCCCGCCGCCTGGCGGAGCGGCTCACGTCCCACCTCAACGAGCTCCACGCCGAGCGGCTGGAGGCGGCCGCCGCCGAGAGCGACCCGGGCGGGGCGACCGGGGACGACGACGGCAGCGACGAGGGCGAGCGCGGCGAGGGCGGCACGGTCGCCGCGACGTCGGCGAGCCGTGCGGGCGGCCCCGCGCGGCCGATGCGCAGCCCCGCCCAGGTGATGGCGCAGTCGGGGGCGTCGTCCGGCCACGACGGCACCTTCGCCCCCGTGGTGGCACGGGCGCACCACGGCTCGGTGAGCAAGGAGCAGCGCGCGCAGATCGAGGCCGACCTCAAGTCCGGCCAGCTCCCCTGCGTCGTCGCCACCTCCTCCCTCGAGCTCGGCATCGACATGGGTGCCGTCGACGTCGTCGTCCAGGTCGAGGCCCCGCCGTCGGTGGCCAGCGGGCTGCAGCGCGTCGGCCGCGCCGGGCACCAGGTCGGCGCGGTCTCGCGCGGCGTGTTCTTCCCCAACCACAGGGGCGACCTCATCGAGTCGGCGGTCGTCGTGGAGCGCATGCGCCAGGGTGCCATCGAGGAGGTGGCCGAGCTGCGCAACCCGCTCGACGTCCTCGCCCAGCAGATCGTCGCGGCCGTGGCGATGGAGGAGGCGAAGGTCGACGAGCTGTACGCCCTCGTCCGTCGGGCGGGGGTGTTCCGCGACCTGCCCTGGAGCGCGTACGAGTCCGTGCTCGACATGCTCAGCGGTCGCTACCCGTCGGAGGACTTCGCCGAGCTGCGCCCGCGCGTGGTCTGGCAGCGCGACACCGGCGTGCTCACCGCACGTCCGGGCGCCCAGCGGCTGGCCGTCACCTCGGGCGGCACGATCCCCGACCGAGGCATGTTCGGCGTCTTCCTGGTCGGCGAGGGGAACGCGTCGGGCAAGCACGAGCCCGGCCGCCGGGTCGGCGAGCTGGACGAGGAGATGGTCTACGAGACCCGCGTCAGCGACGTCTTCACCCTCGGCACGACGAGCTGGCGGGTCGAGGGCATCACGCACGACCAGGTGCTCGTCTCCCCCGCGCCCGGCGTGCCCGGCCGGCTGCCCTTCTGGAAGGGCGACGCGCCCGGGCGCCCGCTGGAGCTGGGTCGCGCGTTCGGCGCCTTCGTCCGCGAGGTCGGCGGCCTCGCCCCCGAGCGGGCCGAGGCACGCCTGGCCGAGGCCGGGCTCGACGACTGGGCCGCGGGCAACCTGCTGACCTACCTGCGCGAGCAGCAGTCCGCCACGGGTTCGCTGCCGACCGACTCCACCATCGTCTTCGAGCGGTTCCGCGACGAGCTGGGCGACTGGCGGGTGTGCGTGCACTGCGCGCTGGGGACGGGCGTGCTGACGCCGTGGGCACTCGCCGTCGAGCGCGCGGCGCGTGAGCGCTACGGGATCGAGGTCCAGGCGACCGCGACCAACGACGGCATGGTGCTGCGCGTGCCCGACACCGAGTCGGCGCCGCCGGGCGCGGACCTGATCGTGCTCGACCCCGAGACGATCGAGAGCGTGGTCACCGACGAGGTCGGCGGCTCCGCGCTCTTCGCGTCGCGGTTCCGGGAGTGCGCGGCGCGGGCGCTGCTGCTGCCCCGGCGCGACCCCAAGTCGCGCTCCCCGCTGTGGCAGCAGCGGATGCGCTCGGCACAGCTGCTCACCGTCGCGGCGCAGTACCCGGAGTTCCCGATCGTGCTCGAGACGATGCGCGAGTGCCTCACCGACGTCTTCGACCTCGACGGGCTGCTCGAGGTGCAGCGCCAGATGGCGGCCCGGTCGGTCCGCGTGGTCGAGGTGGAGACGCCCGAGGCCTCGCCCTTCGCGCGCTCGCTGCTCTTCGGCTACGTCGGCGCCTTCGTCTACGAGGGCGACGTGCCGCTGGCGGAGAAGAAGGCCGCGGCGCTGTCGCTCGACGCCACGCTGCTCGCCGAGCTGCTCGGCAAGGACGGGCTCAAGCAGCTGCTCGACGGCGACGTGATCGCGAGCACGGAGGCCGACCTGCAGGGCCTCAGCGCCGAGCGGCAGGCGACCGACGCCGAGCGCCTGTACGACCTCGTGCGCACAGCCGGCCCGTTCACCCTGGCCGAGCTGCGACTGCGGTGCGCCGAGGGCTTCGACCCGGCGCCGGCGGTGGAGACGCTGGTGCTCGACCGACGGCTGGTCGAGGTGCGGATCGCGGGCCAGCCCATGGTCGCCGTGTCCGAGGACGTCCCGCGCCTGCGCGACGGGCTGGGCGTACCCGTGCCGCCCGGCGTCGCCGCGAGCTTCACCGAGGTGTCGGCGCACCCGATCGAGGACCTCGTGCTGCGCTGGGCGCGCACCCACGGGCCGTTCCTCGCCTCGACGGTCGCCACGCGCTACGGCCTGGGCCGCGCCGTCGTCGAGTCGGCCTGCGACGCGCTGGTCGCCTCCGGCACGGTCGTGGCGGGCTCCTTCGTCGAGCTCGGCGACTCCGAGGCCGACCGCCGCCAGTACTGCCACGGCAAGGTGCTCGCGCTCGTCAAGCGCCGCACGCTCGCGGCGCTGCGCCGCGAGGTCGAGCCGGTCGAGCAGGTGGCCTTCAGCCGGTTCCTGACCGAGTGGCAGGGCGTCGGGTCGGGCAACCGCGGCACCGACGCCGTGCTGGCCGTCCTCGAGCAGCTGGACGGCTGCGCGGTGCCCGCGAGCGCCGTCGAGACGCTCGTGCTGCCGGCACGGGTGGCCGACTACCGCCCGGCGATGCTCGACGAGCTCATGACCGCCGGCGAGGTCGGCTGGGTGGGCGACGGCGCCATCGGGGACAACGACGGGTGGGTGCGCTTCGTCGTCGGCGGCAGCGAACCGCCACCCGCCGGGGCCGAGCCTTCGCACTACCGCGGCCAGGAGCTGCTCGCCGCGCTCGACGCCGGCGGGGCCCGCTTCTTCGACGCGATCCTGCCCGTCGGCGTGACCGACCGGGCCGAGTACACGGCCGCGCTGTGGGACCTCGCCTGGGCCGGGCTGGTCGCGTCCGACACGTTCAACCCCGTCCGCGCCCTCGTCTCGGGCGGCGGCGCCCACCGCAAGCCGTCACGACCTGCGGTGCGGACCCACCGCGCCCGGCTCAGCGGGCAGGGCCTGCGGCGTCCGACCCGCGCGCCGCGGATCTCCTCGCCGGAGACCGCCGGACGCTGGTCGCTGGTGGAGCGGTCCCCCGGCACCCCGGCCGAGGCGCTCGCCGGTCACGTCTTCGGGCTGCTCGACCGCTACGGGGTCGTCACCCGCGGCACGGTGCTCACCGAGGACGTGGAGGGGGGCTTCGGGACGGCCTACCGGGCCATGGCGACCATGGAGGAGACCGGCCAGTGCCGGCGGGGCTACTTCGTCGAGGGCCTCGGCGCGGCGCAGTTCGCCCTCAGCGGCGCGGTCGACCGGCTCCGGGCCCAGCAGGGCGACCCCGAGGTCCCCACCGCCATGGTCCTGGCCGCGTGCGACCCGGCCAACGCGTACGGCGCCGCCCTGCCGTGGCCCGAGCGCGAGGGGCACCGGCCCGGCCGCAAGGCGGGCGCGCTCGTCGTCCTGGTCGATGGGGCGCTGGTCTTCTACGTCGAGCGCGGCGGCAAGACGCTGCTGTCCTTCTCCGAGGAGGAGCAGCGGCTCCGGCCGGCCGCCGTGGCCCTGGCCACCGCGGTCCAGCAGGGCCACCTGGGCAAGCTGACCGTGGAGCGTGCCGACGGCGGGCACGTCTTCGGCTCGGCCGGGGTGAGCGCGGCGCTGCAGGAGGCCGGCTTCCGGATGACGCCGCAGGGCCTGCGGCTGCGCCCGGGCGTCTGACGCCCTGGCCCGCCGTACCGGCTGGGCGGCCTAGGTGTACTGGGCCAGGACGTTGGTGACACTCGGTTCGAGTGCTTGACGTGAAGAGGACCTCCGAGTGCGGTGGGAGATGTGTCGTCTTCTACCGCTCGGAGGCCCTCAGGTGGCTCACGCTAACGCCCGGCTCAATCGTCATGGTCGGCTGCTGCTGATCGAACGCGTCGTCGTCCAGCACTGGCCCGTCGCCCACGCCGCGAAGGCGATGGGGATCTCGCGCCAGTGCGCCTATCGCTGGGTCCGCCGCTGGCGGGCCGAGGGCGACGCAGGGCTGCTCGATCGGTCTTCGCGCCCGCACCACAGCCCCGGCCAGACCCCGGCCGTGGTCGAGGAGGCGATCACGACCGACCGGGTCGAGTACCGCCGCGGGCCGGCGTGGATCGCCGCTCGGCACCCGGTCTGCGCCCGGACGGTGTCGCGGGTCCTGGTCCGTCACCAGCTGCCCAGGCTGGCCGTGCTGGACCCGGTCACCGGCGAGGTGATCCGCGCGTCGAAGACCACCGCCGTCCGCTACGAGAAGGACGCCCCGGGCGAGCTCGTCCACATGGACGTCAAGAAGATCGGCCGGATCCCCGCCGGCGGCGGCTGGCGCGCCCACGGGCGCCTCGCGACCAACAGCGACAAGCACAAGCGGGCCCTGATCGGCTACGACTACGTCCACTCGGTCGTCGATGACCACTCCCGGCTCGCCTACTCCGAAGTACTTACCGATGAGAAAGGCGTGACGTGCGCGGCGTTCCTCGAGCGCGCGCTGGCCTACTTAGCCGAGCGAGGAGTCGACCGAGTCGAGCGGCTGATGACCGACAACGCCTTCGCCTACCGCTACTCCCTCGTCACGGTCTGCGCCGAGCACGGAATCGCCCAGAAGTTCATCAAGCCGCACTGCCCCTGGCAGAACGGCAAGGCGGAGCGCTACAACCGCACCCTTGCCTCAGAGTGGGCCTACCGACAGGTTTGGACGTCGAACGCCGCCCGCGCTGCAGCGCTTGCTCCCTGGGTCGAGCACTACAACACTGAACGAGCCCACTCCGCACTCGATGGACTCACCCCACTCGCGCGACTGTCACCAACCTCATGACCGGGTACACCTAGGCGGCCTGGGCCATCGCCCGCACGTGCGGCAGGGCGGTGACGCGGCTGTCGATGCGCTCGACGGCCGCCATCTTCTCGCCCGTCAGGGTGAGCACCACCGAGAGCGGGAGGTCGAGGGCGGCGCAGATGGACGCGAGCAGCTCACTCGACGCCTCCTTCTGCCCCCGCTCGACCTCGGAGAGGTAGCCCAGGGAGACGCGCGCGGCCTTCGAGACCTCGCGCAGCGTGCGCCCCTGGTCGGTCCGGGCCTCGCGCAGCGACTCCCCGATCAGCTCACGGACCAGCACCTGCTTGACCGGCGTCGGAGACGACATGCAGAAACTGTACCCACCGGGTGGTCAGCGCCAGAGCGCACCACGCTCAACCCTCCGGACGGGCCTCGAGCAGCACGTCGGCGAGCGCCAGGAGCAGGTCCAGCACGGCCTCCACGCTCGCCGCGCGGACCGCCTCCCGGTCCCCGGTCAGGTGGAGCCGCCGGACCTCCGGCTCCTGACCCGAGAGCGCCGCGGCCACGTACACCTCGCCGACCGGGTGGCCGTCCTGCGGGCTCGGCCCGGCGACGCCCGTGGTGGCCAGACCGACGTCGGCCCCGCAGGCCCTCGCCACGCCGCGGGCGAGTGCCGCGGCCGTCTCCGGGGCCACCGGTCCGTGGGCGTCGAGGACGTCCGCGGGCACGCCGGCCAAGGTGGCCTTGAGGTCGGTGGCGTAGCAGACGACGCCGCCGCGGTAGACGTCGGAGGAGCCACCCACGGCGGTCAGCGCCGCACCCACGAGACCTCCGGTGAGGGACTCCGCGGTGGCCAGCGTCAGGCCGCGCGTCCGCAGCGCGGCGAGGACGGCCTCGGCGCTCACGCCCGCGTGGCGGAGCGGCGCAGCCGCAGGGCCGAGCGCACGTAGTTGGCGCCGGTCAGCACGGTCAGCACCAGCGCGGCGACCATCACGACCCAGCCGACGACGTGCAGCCAGCCCAGCCCGGCGACCATGGTGAGCGGGAGCAGGAACAGCGTGAGGGCCACGGCCTGCAGCAGCGTCTTGAGCTTGCCGCCGCGGTCGGCGGCGATCACGCCGTAGCGGATCACCACGAACCGCAGCACGGTGATCCCCCACTCGCGGACGAGGATCACGATCGTGATCCACCAGGGCAGCTCGCCCAGGACCGAGAGGCCGATGAAGGCCATCCCGGTGAGCGCCTTGTCGGCGATCGGGTCGGCGAGCTTGCCGAAGCTGGTAACGAGGTCGTACTTGCGCGCCAGCTTGCCGTCGAGGGCGTCGGTGAGGATGGCGACGACGAAGATCGCCGTCGAGGCGACCCGCCAGCCGACCGAGTCCGGGTGCGCCAGCAGCGCCCAGGCGAAGACCGGCACCATCACCAGCCGGAGCACGGTGAGGGCGTTCGGCACGTTCCAGGAGCTGACCCTGCGCGGCGCCGTCGGGGTCCCGGCGGTCGCGCTCATGCGACCGGACGGGCGACCAGGTCCGCCCCGTCGCTGCCGGTCACGACCGCGTCCACGAACTCACCCACGGTCCCAGCATGCCCCAGCGCGAGCGACACGGAACCGTCGACCTCGGGTCCCTGGTGGGCGGCGCGGCCCACGACGTCCGCGCCACCGGCGCGCGGCGTGACCTCCTCGACGAGGACGCGGACGGCCTCGCCGACCCGCTCCTCGGCACGCTGGGAGATCAACTCGTCGACCAGGTCGGCCGTCGCGGCGCGGCGGGCCTCCACCTCGTCCTCGTCGACCTGCCCGTCGAGGCGGGCCGCCTCGGTGCCGTCCTCGTCGGAGTAGCCGAAGACGCCGACCACGTCGAGCTGGGCGGCGACCAGGAAGTCCTGCAGGACCTGCACGTCGGCGTCGGTCTCCCCGGGGAAGCCGCAGATGACGTTGCTGCGGATACCGGCCGTGGGCTCCTTGGCGCGGATGCTCTCGACCAGGCCGAGGAAGGAGTCCGGGTCACCGAACCGCCGCATCCGGCGCAGCACACCCGGTGCCGCGTGCTGGAAGGACAGGTCGAAGTACGGGGCGACGTGCGGCAGCGAGGTCATGACCTCCACCAGGCCCGGTCGCATCTCCGCCGGCTGGAGGTAGGAGACGCGGACGCGCTCCAGGCCGTCGACCGCGCCAAGGTCGGCGAGCAGCGACTCCAGCAGCCGGATGTCGCCGAGGTCCTTGCCGTAGGAGGAGGTGTTCTCGCTGACCAGCATCACCTCGCGCACGCCCTGCTCGACGAGCCAGCGGGCCTCGGAGACGACCTCGGCCGGCGGGCGGGAGACGTACGCACCGCGGAAGGCGGGGATGGCGCAGAAGGCGCAGCGCCGGTCGCAGCCGGAGGCGATCTTGAGCGGGGCGTACGGGCTGCCGTTCAGGCGGCGCCGGAACGCCCGGGGGCCGCTGGCCGGCGCGACGCCCTCGGGCAGCGGCGGCGAGGCGGGGACGGGGTTGGAGGGGACGCCCGGGATCGCGGTGGTCCTCGCCGCGGCCCGTCGGGCGGCCGGGGCGAGCGGGAGCAGCGTGCGGCGGTCGCGCGGGACGTGGGTCTCGTGCTTGCCCCCGGCCAGGATGTGCTGCAGCCGGCCGGCCACGTCGGCGTAGTCGTCGAACCCGAGCACGGCGTCCGCCTCGGGCAGGGACTCGGCGAGCTCGGAGCCGTACCGCTCGGCCAGGCACCCCACCGCCACGACGGCCTGCGTCTTGCCGGCGCCCTTGAGGTCGGCGGCCTGGAGGAGCGTGTCGACGGAGTCCTTCTTGGCCGCCTCGACGAACCCGCAGGTGTTGACCATGACGGCGTCGGCGTCGGACGGGTCGTCGACCAGGCGGAAGCCGCCGTCCTCCAGCCGGGCGGCGAGCTCCTCGGAGTCGACCTCGTTGCGGGCGCACCCGAGGGTGACGAGGTGGACCGCGGTGAGCGGGGTGGGCGAGGTCGCGACGGCAGGAGGCATGACCGTCCCAGTATGACCGCTCGCGCCCGGTCCCCCGCCTCGGCGAGCCCGCGCACCGGGCTTGCACGGCCGCGCGGGGCCGCGAGACAGTCCCGCCCACGAGACCGGGCGCGACACGCTCCACGACGAGGCCGCTGCTCAGTCCGATGGGATTCGATGGACCTCGCCCGTCACCTCCGACCCAGGAGTCCCCCCGATGACACCGCACCCGTCCCCCGCCGTCCGTCCGCTGGCGCTGCTCGCGGCGAGCCTCGTGCTCGCCACGACCGCGTGCGGCACCGCGTCCGACCAGGACGGTGCGAGCCCCGCCCCGACCGTCACCGTCACCGCGTCGGCCCCGGCCTCGAGCCCCGCCGACGTGCCCTCGACGAGCAGCCCCCGGGCGTCCGCCGCGACGTCCACCCCGGGCACCGGCGGTTCACCCGGGACGGGCACGTGCACGGCCGAGGACCTGTCCGTGCGCTACGCCGACGACGCGGGCGGCGCCGGGGCGGGCAACGTCAACGGCACCTTCACCTTCACGAACCGTTCGTCGCAGCCCTGCACCCTGCGCGGCTTCCCGGGCGTCTCGTACGTGACCGGCAGCAAGGGCGAGCAGGTCGGCCAGGCCGCCACCCGCACCGACGACCCGGTGGCCACCAAGACCTTGGAGGCCGGCGGCAGCGTCAAGGCGTCCCTGCGGCGCAGCCAGCCGCGCAACTACGGCGACGCCTGCGACGAGACCGACGTCTCTGGGTTCCGCGTCTACGCGCCGGGTGACACCGGCGCCGTCTTCGTGACGTTCGAGACCACGGGGTGCAGGAGCGCGAACGCGCCGCTGCTGCAGGTCGGCCCGGTGCGCTGACCGGGCCGACGCCACCCGAGGACGGCGGAGAGCGAGACCTGCGGCTCAGCCGAGCCGCAGGTTCTCCACCACGTCGTCCAGCTCGTCAGGCTTGACCAGCACCTCGCGCGGCTTTGACCCCTCCGAGGGGCCCACGACCCCGCGGGTCTCGAGGATGTCCATGAGTCGCCCGGCCTTGGCGAAGCCGACGCGCAGCTTGCGCTGCAGCATCGAGGTCGAGCCGAGCTGCAGCGTCACCACGAGCTCGACGGCCTGGAGCACCAGGTCGAGGTCGTCGCCGATGTCCTCGGCGACCTTCGACGAGGCCTCGGGCGCCGCGGTGACGTCCTCGCGGTAGGTCGGCTTGAGCTGCTCGGTGACGTGCGTGACGACCGCGCGCACCTCCTGCTCGGTGACCCAGGCGCCCTGGATGCGGATCGCCTTGCTGGAGCCCATGGGCAGGAACAGCCCGTCGCCCTGGCCCACGAGCTTCTCCGCGCCCGGCTGGTCGAGGATGACGCGGGAGTCGGTCATCGACGACGTGGCGAACGCCAGCCGGCTCGGCACGTTGGCCTTGATGAGGCCGGTGACGACGTCGGTCGACGGGCGCTGGGTGGCCAGCACGAGGTGGATGCCGGCGGCGCGTGCGAGCTGGGTGATGCGGACGATCGAGTCCTCCACGTCGCGCGGCGCGACCATCATCAGGTCGGCGAGCTCGTCGACGATGACCAGCAGGTACGGGTACGGCTCGAGGACCCGCTCCGAGCCCGGCAGCGGCTTGACCCCGCCGCCCCGGACCGCCTTGTTGAAGTCGTCGATGTGCCGGAACCCGAACGCCGCCAGGTCGTCGTAGCGCATGTCCATCTCGCGCACGACCCACTGCAGCGCCTCCGCGGCCTTCTTGGCGTTGGTGATGATCGGCGTGACCAGGTGCGGCACGCCCTCGTAGATCGTCAGCTCGACGCGCTTGGGGTCGACCATCAGCATCCGGACCTCGTCCGGCGTCGAGCGCATGAGGATCGAGGTGATCATCGAGTTCACGAAGCTCGACTTGCCCGAGCCGGTGGCCCCGGCGACGAGCAGGTGGGGCATCTTGGCGAGGTTCGCGACGACGAACCCGCCCTCGACGTCCTTGCCCAGCCCGACGGTCATCGGGTGGTGGTCGCTGCGGGCCTTGGACGAGCGGATGACGTCGCCGAGGCTGACGACCTCCTTGTCGGTGTTCGGGATCTCGATGCCGATCGCCGACTTGCCGGGGATCGGCGACAGGATCCGCACGTCGGCGCTGGCGACGGCGTACGCGATGTTCTTGGAGAGGGCGGTGACCTTCTCGACCTTGACGGCCGGTCCGAGCTCGACCTCGTAGCGGGTGACCGTCGGGCCGCGGCTGTAGCCGGTGACCCGCGCATCGATCTCGAACTGGCTGAGCACCTCGGTCAGCCGGCCGACCACGGCGTCCGACGCCTCGGTGCGCGACTTGTGGACGCTGCCCGGCTTGAGGGTCTCGGAGTCGGGCAGCAGGTAGGTGACGTCGCCGGACAGCTGCAGCTGCTCGGCGCGCTGCGGGATCGGGCTGTGCGCCGGGGCCTCCAGCTCGGGGCTCTCGTGCACCACGAAGTCCTCGCCCGCCTCCGGCAGGGCCGTGGAGCCGTGGGCCTTGGGCAGGCCGGCGGTCACCGGCTTCTTGAGGACCTCGGTCGGCTCGGCGTCCGGGCCCCGGTCGTCCTCGGAGCGGTCCCCGTCGTGCCGGTCGTGCGGGTCGTGGAGGTCGATGTCGACCAGCGGGGCGACCGGCTCGGGCGGTCCGATGGCCTTGCGGCCCCGGCCCTTGCGCCGCGTCGTCGGCTCGCCGTCGTCGACGTGGTCGGTGACGACGGGCGTCTCGTACGCCTCGTCGACGCCGTACTCGAGGTCGTCGTCGTCGAGCACACGGCCCTCGACGGCCTCGGGGTCGGCGGTGAGGCGGGCCGTCGCCGTGCGCACCTGGTCGGCGAGCTCGTGCAGCGGGATGCCGACCACGACGAGGATGCCGAAGCCCAGCAGCAGCACCAGCAGGGGCACCGCGGCGTACACCGTCACCAGGTCGGACAGGATCGAGCTGGAGAGGTAGCCGAGGATGCCGCCGGCCTGGCGCAGCCGCTCGGGCTGGTCGGTGAGCGGCAGCCCCCGGGCGATGTTGATGAGGCCGAGCAGGCCGAAGAGGATGGCGCCCCACCCGACGACCTGCCGTCCCGCCGGACCGTTGTGGTCGGGGTGGCGCAGCGTCCGCCAGGCCATCGCGGCCAGCAGGATCGGCGCGAGCGCCGAGAGCCCGCCGATGAT
This sequence comes from Microlunatus sagamiharensis, assembly GCF_900105785.1. Lineage (NCBI taxonomy): Bacteria > Bacillati > Actinomycetota > Actinomycetes > Propionibacteriales > Propionibacteriaceae > Microlunatus > Microlunatus sagamiharensis. Next base: position 1,144,596 of record NZ_LT629799.1, on the reverse strand, counting down.
CGTCGAGACGCCGATGTCGACGACGTGGCCGAAGCGGCCCGGCAGCCCGAACCAGAACTCGGCCGCGATGACCACCGCGAGGCCGAGGATGAAGAGCCCGGCGCCGTCGCGGCGCAGGGCCGGGTCGAGGTCGCGGGCGCCGTGCCCGATCGCGCGGACCGCGCTGCCGACGCCGTGCGCCAGGCCGCGCCAGATCGCGACGAGGCCGCGCAGGAGGGTCGCGAGCAGCGACGGCTGCGGCGCGCGCCCCCGGGGGGCCGGGCGCCGGTTCGCCGGGCGCGACGAGCTCGACCGCCCTCCCGACGAGCTCGGTCGGGAGGAGGTGCTCTTGCTTCCGGACGCGCGCGGACGTGAGCTGGTGCTGCTCCGAGTGCTGGAGCCGGACCGGCTGGAAGTCCGCGCGGGGGAAGACGCGCGGGTCGCCATGGGTCGCACTCTAGGCGAGGACCACTTCCGTCACAGGCGCCACACGCGCGTCGCCCAGGTCAATCCGCGGGCCCGGCTCCCGGCAGCCGGTCGCGCAGCGCCCAGAGGTGGTCGGTCGGGCCGATGCCCGCGCCGAGCGCGAACCCGCCGGCGATCGCCCCCGTGACGTACGCCTTGGCCGCCCCGACCGCGCCCGGCACGTCGCCACCCAGCGCGAGCCGGCAGGCGATCGCCGAGGCGAGCGTGCAGCCGGTCCCGTGGGTGTGGGCGTTGTCGTCGCGTCCGGCGGTGAACGCGCGGTCGGGCTGGTCGTGCCCGACGAGGACGTCGGTCGGGTCGCCGTCGGCGTGGCCGCCCTTGACCAGGACCCACGCCGGGCCGAGGGCGAGCAGCGCGTGCCCGAGCCCGGCCTGGTCGGTCGCGGCGGGGCGCCCGGCGAGGGTCCGGGCCTCGTCGAGGTTCGGGGTCGCGACGGTCGCGAGCCCGAAGAGCCGCGTCCGGACCACGTCGAGCGCATCGTCGTCGATCAGCGCGTCGCCGTGCTTGCTCACCGCGACCGGGTCCAGGACGACGGGCACGCCGGGAGGCAGCGTCTCGAGCAGGTCGGCCACCAGGGCGCACGTCGCGGCCGACCCGAGCATCCCGACCTTGACCGCGTCGACGCCGATGTCGTCGACGACGCTGCGGAACTGCGCCTCGACGGCCGCCCCGGGCAGGCCCCACACGCCCTGCACGCCGACCGAGTTCTGCGCGGTGACCGCGGTCAGCACGCTCGTGCCGTGCACGCCGTGGGCGAGCATCGTCTTGAGGTCGGCCTGGATCCCCGCCCCGCCGCCGGAGTCCGACCCGGCGACCGTGAGGACGCGGGCCGTGGGCAGCGTCATCTCCGCAGCACCGTCACCGGCGCGCGCCGGGGCGGAAGTGGTCGAAGCCGGGCACGCCCGCGAACGACGACGAGTCGACGAGCACCCCCGGCCCGCCCTCGGCCGCCTCGGTCACGGCGCCGATCGTCGTCCAGCCCTCCGGCACGCTCCCGGGCGGGAACGTCGCGGCCAGCGCGTGGTCCTCCCCCCCGGTCAGCACGAGCAGGATCGGGTCGACCCGGGTGGCCGCGCCGACGGTCTCCAGCGTCTCGGGGATCTCGAACGCGTCGGTCGAGACGTCGATGCTCACGCCGGACGCACGCGCCACGTGGCCCAGGTCGGCCAGCAGTCCGTCGGAGACGTCGACCATCGAGCTCGCCCCGGCCCTCGCGGCGACCGCACCCTGGCCGTACGGGACCACCGGCACGCGCTGCACGTCGACGACCGCCCGCGGCGAGCGGAAGCCGCGGCCCAGGACCAGCAGGCCCGCCGCCGCCCAGCCGAGCCGACCCGCGTACGCGAGGACGTCGCCGGGACGCGCGCCGCTGCGACGGACGGGCGCGCGGCCGTCGAGCGTGCCGAGCGCGGTCACCGACAGGGTGACCTCCTTGGCGCGCGTGGTATCGCCGCCGAGCAGGTTCACCCCGGCCTCCGCGCACTCGGTGCGCAGGCCGCGGGCCAGGTCGAGCACCCAGCGCACCTCGGTGTCGCCGGGGGCGGAGAAGCCGACCACGACGCCCTGCGGACGCGCGCCCATGGCCTCGATGTCGGCGACGTTCACGGCGACGGCCTTGCGCCCGACGTCGCCGGGCCCGCTCCAGTCGCGGCGGAAGTGGACGCCCTCCACGAGCACGTCGGTCGACACGACGACCGAGCCGCCGACCGCGAGGACGGCGCCGTCGTCACCGGGACCGAGGAGCACCTCGTCGGACGCGGGCAGGTCGCGGACCAGCTCCGCGATCAGGGCGAACTCGCCCAGCTCCGCGAGCGTGGTCGGGCCGTTGCCACCCGGGCTCACGGGCTCTCGCCGTGCATCAGCGGAGCGCGTCGGCCTGTAGGTTGGCGCACACCGGTGAGCGTACGTGGTCGGCCGCCGGGCCGGGCAGCGGTGCTTCGTCGCTCCCGGACGCGCGGCTGCGAGAAGTGCGAGGCACCACCGTGGTCGTTCAGGCCTACATCCTGGTGCAGACCGTCGTCGGCAGGTCGACCGAGGTCCGGACCGAGATCAGCCGCATCTCCGGCGTCACCCTGGCCGAGGACGTCACAGGCCCGTACGACGTCGTCGTCCGCGCCGAGGCCGCCACGATGGACGAGCTCGGTGCGTTGGTCCTCAAGCGCGTCCAGAGCGTTCCCGGCATCACCAGGACGGTGACCTGCCCGGTCGTGCACGTCTGACCCGGCCGAAACGTCCAGTCGGGAGGAGGGCGTCATGCACCCCGGCCCTCACAACCATCCGCCCGGGCGCCGTGCACTCGTCTGCGTATCTCGCGTCCCCAGCGCCCGGGCTCCCGCCAGACCCATCCACGTTCGGGCCGGGGTGCATGACGCCCTCCTCCCGCCTTCGCCTCGTCGGCCGAGTCTGCTGCGCGCGGTCGGGCAGGGCGCTGTCCTGGTGACGTTGGCCACGCTCCTCGCGGGCTGCGGGAAGGTGGCGGTCGAGGAGCCGACGCCGGGGCCCGAGGTGGCGCAGGTGTGCGGAGCGGTCATGGCGGCGCTGCCGGAGGAGGTGCTGGACCAGGGTCGACGCAGCGTCGAGCCGGGCCTGCTGTCGGCGGCCTGGGGCAGGCCGGCGATCGTGCTGCGCTGCGGCGTCGCGGCGCCGCCCGGGCTGAGGGACGACAGCGAGTGCCTCGAGGTGAACGACGTCGGCTGGTACGCCGAGGAGGCGCAGGGCGGGATGATCTTCACGACCATCGGACGGCCGGCCTTCGTGGAGGTGTCGGTGCCGGCGAGGTTCGCGCCCGAGTCCGGCGCCCTTGCCGACCTGAGCGACGTGGTCTCGCAGCACGACCCGGTTGTCACGCCCTGCCAGTAGGGCTGCCTCGTCGGACCTGGCGCCGGTCTTCTTACCGGTATCGACGGCTCCGAGCCCTCAGCGCCGTCCTACGCGCACTGCGGTAAGAGAACCGGCGGGAGGTCGGTCGTCAGCGGAGGCCGACGGGGCGGGCCAGGGCGAGCGCGATCAGGCGGTCGACCAGGGCCGGGTAGTCGAGGCCGCTCGCGGCCCACATGCGCGGGAACATCGAGTGCGCGGTGAAGCCGGGCATCGTGTTGATCTCGTTGACCACGACGCGGCCCTCGCGGGTGAGGAAGACGTCCACGCGGGCGAGCCCCTCGCAGCCCACGGCCTCGAAGGTGCGCACGGCGAGGTCGCGGACCTGGTCGGCGACGGTCGGGTCGACGAGGGCAGGGACGTCGAGGTCGACCTGCTCCTCGGGGAGGTACTTGGCCTCGAAGTCGTAGAAGCCCGACTCGCTGTGCACGCGGATCTCGGCCACGGCGCTGGCCTGCGGGATGCCGCCGTCGACGTCGGAGAGGACGCCGCACTCAAGCTCGCGCGCACCGACGAACCCCTCCTCGACGACGACCTTGGGGTCGAAGCGCTGGGCCTCCTCGATGGCGGCCACCAGGGCCCCGCCGGTGTCGGCGTCGACCTTGGAGATGCCGAGGCTCGAGCCGCCGCGGGCGGGCTTGACGAAGACCGGGAAGCGCAGCGCGGACACGGCCTCGAGGCAGGCGCTGCGGTCGCGCGCCCAGTCTGCCGGCGTGATGGTGGTGAAGGGGCCGACGGGCAGCCCGGAGGCGGACAGGACGAGCTTCATGAAGTGCTTGTCCATGCCGACCGCGCTGGCGAGCACGCCCGCGCCGACGTAGCGGGTGCCCATCATCTCGAACAGGCCCTGGATCGTCCCGTCCTCGCCGAAGGGGCCGTGCAGGAGGCTCAGCGCGACGTCGACCGGGCCGAGCCAGGAGAGCGCCGAGTGCTTGTCGACGCCGCCGTACGACACCTCGTCGCGGACCGCGAGCCGGCTGCCGGGACCGTGGGTGAGCAGCATCGCGTCGGGGGCGTGCTCGCTGAGCTCGGGCAGGCGCCCGTCCACGACCGCGAGGCCGCGCAGGGTCTCGTCGTCGACGAGCACCCAGCGCCCGGTGCGGGTGATCCCGACGCCGACCACCTCGTAGCGCTCGGGGTCCAGCGCCGAGAAGACGCCGGCGGCGGTCAGGCACGAGACGCCGTGCTCGCTGCTGACGCCCCCGAACACCAGGGCGACGCGGACGCGTCGGACGGCGCCCCTGCCCTCGTCGGGCACGGTCGGCCCGGCCGGCGCTGTGGTCACCGTCGTTCTCCCGTCTCCGCGTCGCGGCCAGGGTCCGCCCTGCCGACGCGGGTGACCCTACCGGCGCGGGTGGGGCCGGACGGTCCGCCGCGCGCGGGCGCGCGGCACGGGAGGATGGGTGCGTGGACCACGACCTCGACCTGCACCGCGACACCCTCGCGGTGAGCCTCGGCCGCCCGACGCGTACGCCCGGCGCACCCCTGAACGTCTCCCCCGTCCTCGCCTCGACCTACGTCGGCGCGCACGACACGACGACCGCGCTCGGCTACGGCCGCGACGGCAACGAGACCTGGTCGGCGCTGGAGGAGGTCCTGGGGACGCTCGAGGGCGGGCGGTGCGTGACCTTCGCGAGCGGGATGGCGGCGGCGAGCGCCGTGCTGGACCTCCTCGCCCCCGGGGACACCGTGGTGCTGCCGACCAGCTGCTACCTCGGGGTCTCCGCGCTCGTGCGGTCCCGTGCGGAGAAGTTCGGGTGGGTGCTGCGCGAGGTCGACGTCGCCGACACCGAGGCCGTGCTGGCCGCCGCGGACGGCGCCGACCTGGTGTGGCTGGAGTCGCCCACCAACCCGCTCATGGAGGTCGCCGACCTCCCCGGGATCGGCGCGGCGCTGCGGGGCCGCGTCCGGACCGTCGTCGACAACACCTTCGCCTCCGCGCTGCTGCAGCGCCCGCTCGAGCACGGCTTCGACGTCGTCCTCGAGTCGGGCACGAAGTTCGTCGGCGGGCACTCCGACCTCCTGCTGGGCGCGCTGAGCGTGCGCACCGACGGCGACGGCGCGGACGAACTCTTCGCCGCGCTCGCCGCCGTCCGGCACGACAGCGGCGCGGTCCCCGGGCCGATGGAGACCTGGCTCGCCCTGCGCGGGATCCGGACGATGCCGCTGCGCGTCCGCGCCGCCGTCGCCAACGCGGGCGTCCTCGCCGAGCGCCTGGCCGCGCACCCGGCCGTGCGACGGGTCCGCTACCCCGGCCTGCCGTCCGACGAGGGCCACGCGCGGGCGGCCGCGACGATGGACGGCTTCGGTTCGCTGCTGTCGGTCGAGCTGGCCGACGGGCCGACGGCGGAGCGGTTCGTCGACGGCTGCACCCTCTGGACCCACGCGACCAGCCTGGGCAGCGTCGAGTCCACCTTCGAGCGCCGCCGCCGCTGGTCGGGCGAGCTCGACGTCGTCCCCGAGGGCCTGGTCCGGATGTCCGTCGGGGTCGAGCACGCCGACGACCTCTGGGCCGACCTGGAGCGTTCGCTCGACGCACTCTGATCCTCGGGCGCTACGCCCGTTCCCGACCCGGCGCTCGGCTCATCAGCGCGCGGACGGCGTCGGCCGGCGTGAGCTCGCCCGCGACGACGGCGGCGACGTGGTCGACGATCGGCATCTCGACGTCGTGGTCGTGGGCGAGCTGCTGGACCGAGGCGCAGGACAGGACGCCCTCGGCGACCTGGCGGGTGGCGTGGCTGATCTCGGCGACGCTGCGGCCGCGGCCCAGCTCCTCGCCGAACGTCCGGTTGCGCGACAGCGGGGACTGGCAGGTGGCGACGAGGTCGCCGAGGCCGGCCAGCCCGGCGAACGTGTACGGGTCGGCCCCGAGCGCCACGCCGAGCCGGCTGGTCTCGGCGAGGCCGCGGGTGATGAGCGAGGCGGTCGCGTTGGCCCCGAACCCCAGCCCCACGGCCATGCCGACCCCGAGCGCGATGACGTTCTTCGTCGCCCCGGCCAGCTCGCAGCCGACGACGTCGGCGTTGGTGTAGACGCGGAAGGACGGCGTGTGGCAGATCCGCTGCACGTCCAGCGCGGTCTCCTCGGCCACGCTGGCCGCGACGCTCGCCGACGGCTGGCGCGCGGCGATCTCGCGCGCGAGGTTGGGTCCGGTGACCACGGCCAGCCGCTCGGGCTCCACGCCGCCGGCCTCGGCGACCACCTCGCTCATCCGGCGGCCCGTGCCCAGCTCGATGCCCTTGGCCAGGCTGACGACGTGGGCGTCGCGCGGCACCTCCCACCCCTCGAGCGTCCCGCGCAGCAGCTGCGACGGCACCGCCAGCACGACCGCGTACGCGCCGTCCATCGCCTCCGCCGGGTCGCCGACCGCCCGCAGGTTGGCCGGGAGCTCGACGTCGGGGAGGTAGTCGGGGTTGCGCCGCGTGGCGTTGACTGCGGCGACGAGCTCGGGCCGGCGGGCCCACAGCGTGACCTCGTGACCGGTGTCGGCGACGACCAGGCCGAAGGTCGTGCCCCACGAGCCGGCGCCCATGACCGCGACCTTCACCGGCGCGGCTCCGGGGTCCGCACGGCGCGCGGGTCGAAGCGGACCGCCGGGGCCCGCTCCCCGCGGAGGTCCTCCAGGAGAGACGTCAGCGCGGCCATGATCCGCTCGGTCGCCTCGGCGAGGAGGACGGCGTCGACCGGCCGCCCGCGCAGGTCGTCGAGCGGCACGGGCGCCCCGACGCGCATCCGCAGCGTCGGGTGCGCCCAGACGCGCGGCACCCCGACCTTCCGTCCACGCAGGAACTCCTCCGCCCCCCACTGCGCGACGGGCACCACCGGGCAGGACGTCGCCAGCGCGAGCCGCGCGGCCCCGGTGTGGCCGCGCATCGGCCACAGGTCGGGGTCCCGGGTGATCGTGCCCTCCGGGTAGACGACGACGGCCCGCCCCTCCGCGAGCGCCTCCTGGGCGGCGACGAGCGCGTCCACGGAACGGCTGCTCCCCCGCTCGACCGGGATCTGGCCGACCCGGCGCAGCAGGCGACCGAGGCCGGGCACCGCGAACAGCGAGCTCTTGGCCAGGAACCGCGGCCAACGACCGGAGTACGCGAGGAACTGCCCGAGCGCCAGCGGGTCGGCGTTGGAGATGTGGTTGGCCACGACGATCACGCCGCCGCTCGGCGGCAGGTGCTCCTGGCCCTCCCAGGCCCGGCGGCTCAGCGGAGCGAGCACGACATTCAACAGCTTGACCAGCGGACGGATCATCTCGTCGCCCGGCTCGTGGTTGACCGCGTCCAGCCGCGGCACCGCCGTACGCCCGCCGTCCGCGTCCCTGCCTGTCACGCCCATCCGTCCCGCACCGGTCGCGCCGCTCCTGACGTGGCCGGGGCAGGCCGCCCCGGGTGCAGGTCACCCTAGTGCCGAGCCGGGGTGTGGCAGCATCGACGCCGCTCATGACGACGCCTCCGCACGCCGGCCCGACGGCCCCCGGCCCCACCCCCGGCCCCGACGGCGACGTGGGTGCCGTGGTCGCGCTCAAGGCGGGCGAGCACGTGAAGTCACGGCTCGCCCCGATCCCCCAGCCGCTGCGCCGACGGCTGGCCTGGACCATGGCGCTCGACACGCTCGCCGCCCTCGTCGACGCGGTCGCCACCGTCTGCGTGGTCAGCGACCAGCCGTCCCTGCAGGACCGTCTGTCCCGCGCCGGGCTCGGGACCGTGCAGGTCGTGCCCGAGGGCCGGCCGGCGGGCATGAACGAGGCCCTGCGCCTCGGGGCCGACCACCTCCGGCGCTCGGACGTGCCCCGCGTGCTCGCCGTCGTCGGCGACCTTCCCGCCCTGCGGCCCACGTCCGTCCGGACCGTCGTCGCCGGGGCCGCGGCGTACGAGCGCGCCTACGTCGCCGACGCCACGGGCGTCGGCACGACGATGCTGCTGGCCACGGCCGGGGTGGGTCTCGGCCCGCGCTTCCAGGGCCGCTCGGCCGCGGCGCACCACCACTCGGGGGCGGTCGCGCTCACCGACGAGCGGCTCGGCGCGACCGTCCCGCACGCCCGCCGCGACGTCGACACCGAGGTCGACCTCGCCGACGCCGCCGGCCTCGGCCTGGGTCCTGCCACCCGGGCGCTGCTCGACCCCCGGACCGGGCGGCTCGGCGCGTACGCCGTGGTCACGACCGTGGACGCGCCCGCGCGCGGGACCGTTCCCGAGCACGCCGAAACGCCCGGGCACGCCGTCACCACGACGGGGGTCCGGGTGCTGCTCCCGCCCGGCCGAGTCGCGGACGGCCTGCGCCTGCCGCGCCCGGGTCAGCGCCTGCACTGCGTCCTCGCCGGCGGCGAGGTCCTGTCCGCCTGGCTGTGAGGCCGGGGCGGGTGCGGCGCCTCGCCTCCTAGGAGGCCACGTGCTCGCCGTCGTCGGCGACGGAGGCCTTGAGGTCGGTGCCCGGACGGAACCGCACGACCGAGGTCGGCGGCGCCTCCTTGCGCTCGCCGGTGCGCGGGTTGCGCACCGTCCGCGCCGGCTTGTCGACCTTCTCGAACACCCCGAAGCCGGTGACCGAGACCTTCTCGCCCGTCGCCACCGTCTGCGTGATGGTCTCCACCACCGCGTTCAACGCCCGCGACGCCTCGCGCTTGCTGCCGTCGAAGTGCGTCGACAGCTCATGGATCAACTGCGCCTTGTTCACTGGCCCTCCAGCCCGCACGCGAGGACGGGCGCAGGGGCCCGCCGCCGCAGCCCCACTGCGTCGTGCGCTCCACACGCTAGAGATCATCTGTCGACAAGACAAATACCCCGCGGGGTGAAAGACCCAGAATCTCTAGAACGATAGAGAAGGCGTCAGGAGACCGAGGCCGTCCGGGCCGGGAGCGTCGCGGGCTTGAAGGCGGGACGACGGGCCTCGTACGCGTCGATGGCGTCGGCCTGGCGCAGGGTCAGCCCGATGTCGTCGAGGCCCTCGAGCAGGCGCCAGCGCGTGTAGTCGTCGATCTCGAAGTCGGTCTCGAAGCCGGGCGCGGTGATGGTGCGCGCCTCGAGGTCGACGGTGATCGGCGCCTGCGGGTGCTCCTCGACGAAGTCCCAGAGCTCCTCGACGACCTTCTGGTCGATCCGCGCGACCAGCAGGCCGGCCTTGCCCGCGTTGCTGCGGAAGATGTCGCCGAAGCGCGCGCCGATCACGACGCGGAAGCCGTAGTTCTGAAGCGCCCAGACCGCGTGCTCGCGGGAGGAGCCGGTGCCGAAGTCCGGACCGGGCACGATGATCGTCGCGCCGGCGTACTGCGGCTGGTTGAGCACGAAGTCGGGGTCCTTGCGCCACGCGGCGAAGAGCCCGTCCTCGAAGCCGGTCTTGGTCACCCGCTTGAGGTAGACCGCCGGGATGATCTGGTCGGTGTCGACGTTGCTGCGGCGCAGCGGCAGCGCGGTGCCGGTGTGGCTGGTGAAGGCGTCCATGGCTGTTCTCGTTCCTGTCCGGTCCGGGGTCTCAGCGGCCCTGCGGCGCGCCGACGAGCGCGTCGACGGGCCGGTCGAGGTCGGCGGGCGAGCTCAGCGTCCCGCGGACCGCGGTGGCGGCAGCGACGAGCGGGCTGACGAGGTGCGTCCGCCCGCCCTTGCCCTGGCGGCCCTCGAAGTTGCGGTTCGAGGTGGAGGCCGAGCGCTCGCCGGGGGCGAGCTGGTCGGGGTTCATGCCCAGGCACATCGAGCAGCCCGCGGCGCGCCACTCGGCACCCGCCTCCTTGAACACGACGTCGAGGCCCTCGGACTCGGCCTGCAGCCGCACGCGGGCGGAGCCGGGCACGACGAGCATCCGCACGGAGTCGGCGACCTGGCGGCCCTGGATGACCTCGGCGGCGGCCCGGAGGTCCTCGATGCGGCCGTTGGTGCACGAGCCGAGGAAGACGGTGTCGACCGCCACCTCGCGCATCGGCGTGCCCGGGACCAGCGCCATGTACTCCAGCGCCTTGGTCGCGGCCACGCGGTCGCTCGCCTCGGCGAACACCTCGGGCTCGGGCACGCTCGCCCCGAGCGGGACGCCCTGGCCCGGGTTGGTGCCCCAGGTGACGAACGGCGTCAGCTGCGCGGCGTCGAGGTCGACCTCGACGTCGAAGACCGCGTCGGGGTCGCTCTTGAGCGTCGACCAGTACGCGACCGCCGCGTCCCAGTCGGCGCCGGTCGGCGCGTGCGGGCGGCCCTTCAGGTAGGCGAAGGTCGTCTCGTCGGGCGCCATCAGCCCGGCCTTGGCACCCCACTCGATGCTCATGTTGCAGATGGTCATGCGGCCCTCCATGGAGAGCGCCTCGATGGCCGACCCGCGGTACTCGACGATGTAGCCCTGGCCGCCGCCGGTGCCGACCTTGGCGATCAGCGCCAGGACGATGTCCTTGGCGGTGACGCCGGCCGGCAGCTCGCCGTCGACGTTCACGGCCATGGTCTGCGGCTTGGCCTGCGGCAGCGTCTGGGTGGCGAGCACGTGCTCGACCTCGGAGGTGCCGATGCCGAAGGCGATCGAGCCGAAGGCGCCGTGCGTCGAGGTGTGCGAGTCGCCGCAGACGATGGTCATGCCCGGCTGGGTCAGGCCCAGCTGCGGGCCGATGATGTGGACGATGCCCTGGTCGAGGTCGCCGAGGCTGTGGATCCGGACGCCGAACTCCTCGGCGTTCTTGCGCAGCGTGTCGACCTGCGTGCGCGACACGGGGTCGGCGATCGGCTGGTCGATGTTCAGCGTCGGGGTGTTGTGGTCCTCGGTGGCCAGCGTCAGGTCCGTACGGCGGACGGGTCGGCCGGCCTGGCGGAGGCCGTCGAAGGCCTGCGGGCTCGTGACCTCGTGGACGAGGTGGAGGTCGATGTAGAGCAGGTCCGGCTCGCCCTCGCTGCTGCGGACGACGTGGTCGTCCCAGACCTTCTCGCTCAGCGTCCTACCCATGGACCAGGCTCCTCTTCGACTGCGTGCTCTGACGGGTCCCCGGTGCTCCCGGGGCCGTGTCCGGACTCTCGTCCTGCTGCTGCGCGTCGGGTTTGCGTTCCAGCATCCGAGACGGCAGTATCAAGGCATGGACAACTCTAGCGGTGTCGGCGTGCTGGACAAAGCCGCCATGGTGCTCGGTGCGCTGGAGACCGGTCCGACCACCCTCGCGGGGCTCGTGTCGGCGACCGGGCTCGCGCGGCCGACGGCGCACCGGCTCGCGGTCGCCCTCGAGCACCACCGGCTCGTGAGCCGCGACCTGCAGGGCCGCTTCGTGCTCGGGCCGCGCCTCGGCGAGCTCGCCTCGGCCGCCGGCGAGGACCGCCTGCTGGCCACGGCCGGCCCGGTGCTCGCCCGGCTGCGCGACATCACGGGCGAGTCGGCGCAGATGTTCCGTCGCCAGGGCGACTTCCGCGTCTGCGTCGCCACGGCCGAGCGGATGTCGGGCCTGCGCGACAGCGTGCCGGTCGGGACGCAGCTGACGATGCAGGCGGGTTCCGCCGCCCAGGTGCTGCTGGCCTGGGAGGAGCCCGACCGCATGCAGCGGGGCCTGCGCGGCAGCCGCTACTCCGCCGTGGCCCTCGCCGCCGTACGCCGTCGCGGCTGGGCCCACTCGGTCGGCGAGCGCGAGGCCGGCGTCGCGTCGGTGTCGGCCCCGGTCCGCTCCCCCAGCGGCAAGGTCATCGCCGCGGTCAGCGTCTCCGGCCCGATCGAGCGCCTCTCGCGCCAGCCCGGCCGCCTGCACGCCCCGGCGGTCATCGCCGCCGCCGAGCGGCTCAGCGACGTGCTGCGCCGTAGCGGCTCCGAGGGCTGACCCTCACCCGTACGCCACCCGTACGCACGAGGCGCACCTTTCTCGACGAGGCGCACCCTGCAGGGTGCGCGCGGTCGGAGAAGGTGCGCCTCGTAGGTCGAGGGGCCGCCGCGGCTCAGTTCAGCGGGCTGGAGCCCAGCGTCACCTCGGCCGAGGTCGAGGAGCCGTCGGCCCCCGTCCACGTGACCCGCACCCGGTCACCCGGGTCGAGGCCGGCCAGCGCGTCGGTGAGGTCCGAGGCCGAGGCGACGGTGGTCGAGCCGACGCCGGTGATGGTGTCGCCCGCCTCGATCCCGGCCTGCGCGGCCGCCCCGTCCTCGACGACGCCCGCGATGCTCGCACCCTCGTTCGACGCGCCCTCGGCCTCGCGCCCGTAGCCGTCGCCGTAATGACGCCCGTAGCCGTACGCCGAGTCGCTCACCGCGCCCGTCGCCACCTGGACCCCGAGGAACGCGGCCGGGCCGATCCGGACCGCCGAGGTCTCCTCACCGCTGCGGATCTGGGTGACCACGGCGAGCGCGGTGTCGATGGGCACCGCGTAGCCGTCGATCTCGCCGCCGCTGGAGGCGGCCGTGTCGACGCCGACGACCTCGCCCTCGGCGTCGAGCAGCGGTCCGCCGGAGTCGCCGGGGACCACGTCGGCGGAGGTCTCGACCAGCCGTGTGAGGCGTTCGCCGGCCACGTCGCCCTCGGACTGCGTGGTGATCGACGACGACAGGTCGGTGACGGTGCCGTCGGCGGCGGTCAGCGAACCGGTGCCGCCCGCGTTGCCCACGGCCGTGACGGCGTCGCCCACGGCGAGGGTGTCGTCGTCGATGCGCGCGGTGGCCAGCCCGCTCGCCCCTGCGAGCTGCAGCAGCGCGACGTCGGCGGCCTGGTCGGCGCCGACCACCGTCGCGGTGTAGGCCCGCCCGCTGCCCGGCAGCGTGACGCGGATGCTCGTCGAGCCCTCGACCACGTGGTAGTTCGTCAGCACCTCACCGTCGGAGGTCAGCACGATCCCCGTCCCGGCGGCCTCGCCCCCGCTGAGCACCGTGTCGACCAGCGCCACGCCCCGCGACTCCGCGGCCGTCGCCGGATCGGAGTCCACGCTGCTCGCGGTCGCCGCGCCGCCCGCGCCGTACGAGCCGCGCGCGCCGTACGCGTCGACCGGCCGCACGTCGGCTGCGGCGGGCACCGCCAGGCCGAGCGTGGCGCTCAGCAGGCCGCCGGCGAGCAGGGCGGCCCCTGTTCGGCGAGCACGGTGGCGGACCGGGCGGGAGGTGGACGCGGGAGCGGGGGTCGGGAAGGTCATGGCTCCACGGAACCGTCACCGGCCGTGACCGGCCTCGGGCCCGGCTGGGCAGGTCCTGTGAGCGGGGCTCGTACGGCGTCGGTTCGTTAGGTTGGTCCCGTGCCCTCGAACCCGCTGCCGGACCAGGCCCTGCACGTCGCCGCACGCCTGGAGAACCGCTGGGTCGGGTGGCGCACCGAGCGGGCGCGCGCAAAGGGCTACGTCCCCCTCGTCATCCCCTACACCGGCTACGGCAGCACGTCCTGGATCAGGGTGCTGGGCCGGGTGATGCTCAACCGCGGCACGCACCGGCTCACCGGCGAGCCGATCGGGACGCGGGGCTGGCGCAACTTCACCAGCGTCCCCGTGCAGCGGGCCCGGGTGCGCGTCGAGGTGGGCGGCAGCTCGGCCGAGGTGACGGCCGACCGCTCGGGGCTCGTCGACGCCGTCGTCGAGGTCGCCCTCGAGCCCGGCTGGCACCGGGTGACGTACGCGGTCGAGGACACGCAGGACCCGGCGAGGGGGACGACCCCCTCGAACCCCCGGAACCCCGTGAGCCCGACCCACGGCCGGGTCTTCGTCGTCGACCCCGAGACCCGCTTCGGCCTGGTGTCGGACATCGACGACACGGTCATGGTGACCGCCCTGCCCCGACCGCTGCTGGCCGCCTGGCACACCTTCGTCGTCAACGAGCACGCGCGCACGACGACGCCGGGGATGCCCGTGCTCTACGAGCGGCTGACCGACACCCACGCGGGCACCCCCGTGGTCTACCTCTCCACGGGCGCCTGGAACGTCGCCCCGACGCTCACCCGCTTCCTCTCCCGGAACCTCTACCCGGCCGGTGCGCTGCTGCTCACCGACTGGGGCCCGACGCCGGACGCGCTGTTCCGCGACGGCACCAAGCACAAGCGCGACGCGCTCGAGCGCCTCGCCTCCGAGTTCCCCGACATGCGCTGGCTGCTCGTCGGCGACGACGGCCAGCACGACCCGGAGACGTACGAACGCTTCTGCGAGCGCCACCCCGACCGGGTCGTGGCCGTCTGCATCCGGCAGCTCAGCCCCGGCGAGGCGGTGCTGGCGGGCAGCGGCAACCGGCGCCACGTCCGCCGCGACGGCAGCAAGGTGCCGTGGTTCTTCGGCAACGACGGCGCAGCCCTGGCCGAGCAGCTCGAGGCGGCCGGCCTGCTGGGTGACTCGCCCCAGCAGCCCGAGGTCGAGGCCTAGGCCCCGACCCCGGGCTCACCTGGGATCAGGCCTGCCGGGTCGGTCGGTCGAGCCGGATCTCGCGCTGCTCCTCGGCCGAGCGGTACGCGGCGTCGACGACGCGGGCGCGCGTCAGGGCGTCCTCGCCGTGGAAGTCCGACCAGTCCGGCGCGAGCACCTTGGCCAGGAAGTCGTCCACGGCCTCGCCGTGCCGGCCGTCCGGGCCGAGCGCCGGGAACAGCTCAGCGGGCACGCCGTGCAGCTCGGTGTGCACCTCGAGCCGCGACTCGCTCCACGAGCCGGAGCTGCCCAAGACGGCGCCGCCCTCGGAGCCGTACAGGACGACGTAGAGCTCGTCGGACTTGATGTAGGACGCCCAGCTCGCCTCGAGCAGCAGCGTCGCGCCGCCCGAGAGCCGCACGAAGGCGGTCGAGAGGTCCTCGACCTCGAAGGGCACCGTGCCGTCCTCGCCGGCCGCGACCGTCGGCCGGTCGACCGAGCCGCCGCGCCCCAGCGGGCCGAACTTGGCGTACGTCGACGCGCTGACCGCCTCGGCCGCCGGCTCGCCCATCAGGTGCAGGGCCATGTCGAGCATGTGCACGCCGATGTCCATCAGCGGGCCGCCGCCGGCCAGCGACTTGCGGGTGAACCAGGTGCCGAGCCCGGGGATGCCCGAACGGCGCAGCCAGCCCGCCTTGGCGTAGTAGATCTCGCCCAGCGCGCCGGACTCGACGAGCTTCTTCAGCGCCTTGACGTCGCCGCGGCGACGGTGGTTGAACGACACGTCGAGCACGCGGTCGGCCGACCGTGCCGCCTCGACCATGGCCGCACCCCGCTCGGCGTCCTCGGCCAGCGGCTTCTCCGACAGCACGTGGACGCCCGCGGCCAGCGCGGCCAGCGCCACCGGTGCGTGCAGCGCCGTCGGCGTGGCCACGCTGATGACGTCGAGGTCGGCCTGCGCGATCATCTCCTCGTAGCCGCGGAAGAGCCCCGCGTCGGACAGTCCGTAGAGGTCGCCGAGGCGGGCCCGCGGCTCGTCCTCGAGCCCGGCGATGGCCACGAGGTCCACGTCGGGGCGCGCGGTGTACGCGTCCATGTGCTGCTGGCCGGCCCAGCCCAGGCCGACCACACCGGCGCGCAGCGGGGCGCCCTCCTGCCGCGGGGCGCTCACTCTCCCGCCTCCGGGTTCAGGCTCCCGCCGACGAAGTCGGGCACCTTCATGTTGACCAGGCCGGGGGCCGTGCGCCCGGAGCGCTGCTCGGGCGCCGCCCAGCGCACGCCGTTGGCGAGCACCCGCTTGATGTCGGGGTGGTGGTACACGGGGAAGTCCTGGTCGCCCGGGGAGAAGTAGAAGATCCGCCCGCGGCCGCGGCGGAAGGTGCAGCCGGACCGGAACACCTCGCCGCCGGTGAAGCTGGAGATGAAGACGAGCTCGTCGGGCTCGGGGATGTCGAAGTACTCCCCGTACATCTCCTGCTCGGGGATCCGGATCGGGTGCGGCACGCCCTCGGCGATCGGGTGGCCCGGCGCCACGGTCCACACCAGCTCCGTGTCGTCCTTGCTGCGCCAGGCCAGAGCGCAGGAGGTGCCGAGCAGGCGCTTGAAGATCTTGGAGAAGTGGCCGGAGTGCAGCACGAGCAGGCCCATGCCGCCCAGGACGGCCTCGTGCACCTTCGCCACCACCGCGTCGTCGACGTCGCCGTGCTTGACGTGGCCCCACCAGGTCAGCACGTCGGTGCTCGCCAGCACCTCGTCGGTCAGCCCGTGCTCGGGCTGGTCGAGCGTCGCCGTCCGGGTCTCCACCGCCTCCCCGAGCACCTCGCGCAGCCCGGCGGCGATCGCCCCGTGGATGCCCTCGGGGTAGCGCTGCGCCATCGCCTCGCGGTACTTGTCGTCGGTCTCGTGGAAGTTCTCGTTCCACACGGTCACCTTGATCGGTTCAGTCACGACGGCCATGCTGCCAGCCGCGGACGCCGCTGCGCAGGCTGCGTCCGGCGCGTCCCGCTCAGCAGCCCGCGCGACCCAGCGGACCGGCGGCGTCGGTGTCGAGCAGGGCCTGCACCGAGTCCTGACCCTTGTCGGCCGGGGCGTAGCCGACGGCGACCACCGGGCCGCCGTCCGCCCAGACCCCGCCGTAGGAAGGGGTGAGCCGGGCGTCGGAGAAGCTGCGGAGGTCGCCCACCCAGGTCGCGTCCTCCCCCGTCCACACGACGGTGTCCCCGGCGACCCGCGGGAACTGCGGGGCCTGCGCCCCGTCGGCCAGCAGCCGTGCGGCGGGCCAGCCGTCGCGCCAGACCCAGACCTGGCGCCCCTGCTCGCCGCCCACCCAGGCGAGCGTTCCCGCGTCCGCGGCCAGGTAGTAGGGCCCGCGCACGCCGGCGAGCGGCGCGGGCAGGTCGACCGGTGCGTGGGTGGCGAGGTCGATCGCCCGCAGGCCCGAGGTCTGCCCGGCCGCGTCGCTGTCCGCCCACACCAGCCAGGCCCCGAAGCGGACCGGCGCGCGGCCGAAGCCGCGGCTCAGCCGCTCGACGTGCCCGTCGGCGAGCCGGTAGCCCGACAGCACCGTGCGGCCCGGGTCGGCGTCGCGGGTCTGGGTCCAGTAGAGCCAGCCGTCGGCGAGCACCGGGTCGACGAACGGGGTCTGCATCAGCTGCCCCTGCGCATCCGGCTCGCCGTGCGCGACCTCGACCGGCGCGGCGTCGCCCTGGCTGTCCCAGACGTAGAGCCCGAAGTCCTCGAAGCCGGAGTACGAGCGGTCGACCCGGTAGGCCAGGTAGCGCCCGTCGAACGTGGCGCCGAGCACCTGCCACTCCGGGTGGTCGAGGCCGAGGTCGGCCACCACCCGGTCCGCGGTGGCGTCCGCGGCCCCGAGGTGGCGCCAGACCAGCGCGTGCCGCACCCCGGGCACGTCGGAGACGGCGAAGACCGACCGGTCGGCGAGCCCGAGCGCCACGGTCAGCGTCTCGCCGGCCCGGGGCGCGACCACCCCCTCGTCGAGCGCCGCGCCCCAGCCCTGCGGCAGCTCGACCGTGCAGGGCGTGGTGCCCTCGGCGGCCACCGTCGCGGCGGTGGGCGTCGGACCCGGCGCCGGCGCGTCCGACGTGCCGGGCGTGCTGCCCGCGGAGCACGCGCCCGACGCGAGCAGCACCGCCGACGCGACGAGCCCGTACGCGGCCCGCCGGACCGAGCGGCTACCAGACGTAGCCACGCGCTCCGAAGATCATGACGATCTTGGCCGTGTCGATCTCGTTGTAGCGCGGGACCGGGGCGGCCCACGAGATGCTCGAGCCGGCCACGGAGTCGGCGTAGCGCGTGGTCGCGCCGTCGTCGTCGTAGCCGCGCACCGCGACCCAGTGGTAGATCGTGCGGTTCGGGTGCCCATTCAGGTGCGGGCCGTTGCGCACCTCGACCGCGTTGCCCGCGATGCCTCGCTGCTGCACCGCGACGTCGGCCTTCAGCCGGTCGCGGAACGTCTGCACGTCCTTCTTGCTCGGGGTGTACGCGAGGTTCTGCGGGGTGTAGTCGAAGCCGCCGGAGTAGCGCTCGAGCGCGCGCTCCATCGGGTAGTTGCCCGAGCCGGCGTACCAGTTCGTGCCGTTGCTCGTGGTCTTCAGCCGGGAGGCCGCCGTGCTCTGCGAGATCGTCGCGCCGCTCGCCATCGCGAGCATCTGCAGCGTCGCGGGCCCGCACCAGTAGCTGCGCGTCTGGGCCTTCTGCTTGACCGCCTTGATCGAGCGGTGCACCGGCAGCGCGGCGGGGGCCTCGGCCTTCGACGACGACGACGACGCCGCCGACCGGGCGCCCTTGGCGGTGCGCTGGCCGGCGAGCACCCGGGCGACCGCGGCGTCCTTGGCCGCGATCGAGGCCCGCTGCTGCGCGGTCAGCATCGGGGTCCCGACGACGAGCGAGCGCTCGGGCCCGCTCACCGCGGGAGCGGCGGCCAGCGCGCGTGCGGTCGAGCGACCGGAGTCGGCGGCGGCGGTGGAGGTGGGTGGGCCCCCGGCGAAGGCCGGCTGGGCGCCCAGCAGCACCGCGGCGCCCGCCACGCCCAGCTGCACCAGCGTCCGGCGTACGGTCCGCGCTCGTGGAGCCACGTGATGTCCTCTCGTCAGCCCCGAGCCGCTGCCCGGCCGGGCAACGCCGCCGACGATAGGTTCTCGCGAGATCCGCCCGCAACGATCGTGGCGAATTCGTGATCATCTTCGTGCGGAGTGTCAACCCAAGATCGAGACCAGCTCGTCGTAAGCGGCCGGCGTCGCCGCGATGATCTTGTTGCCCGCCAGCAGCGTCTCCGGGGTCAGGTAGTCGCTCACCCGCGCCCCCGCGGCCTCCAGGACCGCGACCGCCCCCAGGCAGTCCCACGCGTTGATGTGCGGCTCGACGTAGCCGACCAGGCGCCCGCAGGCGACGTCGCAGAGCCCGAGCGCGCCCGAGCCGTTGCGGACGAACATCCCGTGGGCGCGCATCAGGCGGTCGAGGACCGGCACGACGTCCTCGGGACCGACGCGCGAGGAGCAGCCGAGGAAGGTCAGCCCCTCGCTCACCGACGTGGCCGGGCTCGGGTGGATCTCGGTGCCGTTGAGCGTCGCCGGGCGGTCGGTCGCGCCGACGAACAGCTCCCCGGCCGCGGGGTTGAGGACCAGCCCGAGGACCGTCGCGCCGTCACGCACGTACGCGACCGAGACGCACCAGGTGCGCAGGCCGCTCACGAACGGCTGGGTGCCGTCGATGGGGTCGACGACCCAGATGCCCTCGCTGCCCGGGAAGTCGGCGTGGCCGGTCTCCTCGCCGAGGAAGGCGTCGTGGGGGAACGCCTGCGCGAGCCGTTCCTTGACCAGGTGCTCGACCGCCACGTCGGCCTCGCTGACCACGTCCTGCACTCCCTTGCTGCGCACGGTCAGCTCGGCGAGGCGGTCGAAGTAGCCGAGGGCCACGGCACCGGCGTCGCGGATGATCTCCTCCGCGACCCGTGCGCGCTCCTGCAGCCAGGTCTCCCCGGTCTCGGTCGTCGGGTCGGTCACGGGCTGCTCCTCAGATGTGGGGGGTGCTGGTGGTGGGTCCGGGTTCGTCGCGCCAGAGCCACGCGGCCCCGCGCACGCCGCTGCTGTCGCCGTGCGCGGCCTTGACCACCGAGGTGTAGAAGCAGGGCGAGAAGGTCTGGCCGGCGAGCGCGGGCGGCAGGTCGGTGTAGAGCTCGGGCACGTTGGCCATGCCGCCGCCCATCACCAGCACGTCGGGGTCGAGCACGTTGACGACCATCGACAGCCCCCGCGCCAGCCGGTCGACGTAGCGGTCCCAGACCAGCCGCGCGAGCCGGTCCCCGGACCGCACCCGGTCCATGACCTCGCGCGGCGTCACGGGCACGGGCGCCGACAGGTCGAGGTCGGCGTGCAGCGCGTACGAGCGGGCGAAGGAGCGCCCCGACACCCACTGCTCCATGCAGCCGTGGCGGCCGCAGTAGCAGGGCGGGCCGGGGACCTCGGTGACGTCGGGCACGGGCAGCGGGCTGTGGCCCCACTCCCCCGCGCTGTGGTTCGGGCCGTGGTGGGCGCGCCCGTCGACGGCGATCCCCGCCCCCGCGCCGGTGCCGAGGATGACGGCGAAGACCACGCGGTGGCCGACCCCGGCCCCGTCGGTCGCCTCCGATACGGCGAAGCAGTCCGCGTCGTTCGCGGTCCGCACCTCGCGCCCCAGGGCGGCGCGGAGGTCCTCCTCCACCCGGCGACCGATCAGCCAGGTCGAGCTCGCGCCCTTGGCGACCCCGGTCCTGGGGTCCAGGGAGCCGGGAAGCCCGACCCCGACGGTCGCGGTGGCGCCGAGCTCGGTCTCGACCTGCGCGACCAGGCCGGCGATGACGTCGAGGCAGGCCGCGTAGTCCCCGCGCGGGGTGTCGACGCGGCGCCGCAGCAGCTGGTGGTCGTCCTCGTCGAGCGCGACGACCTCGATCTTCGTGCCACCCCAGTCGACGCCGATGCGCACCACGCGTTGCTGCTCACTTCCTGGAGGGGCCTGTGCGGTCCTTGACCGTACAGGTCCGCCGCAGACGTTCCGCCGAAGGCCCGCGTCGTGCGAGACTCGTCCCGCTCGGGCGGCACGACGTCGGAGCACGCCCTTGAGCCAGTCGGTCCTCGCACGACCAGCCCCACCGGTGACGCGCCCGTACGCGCTGCGGCCGGCCTGGGTGCTCCTGCCCCTGGCCGCGGTCCTGCTGTGGGTCTGGGCGCCACCGACGCCCCGGCTGCGCGACGACGTCCAGGACGTCGTCACCCTCGCGGTCAGCGTGCTGGTGGAGTCCCTGCCCTTCGTCGTCGCGGGCATCGTCATCTCGGTGGTCGTGCAGCTCTGGGTGCCGGCCGCCGCGCTGGTCCGGCTGCTCCCGCGCCGGGCCTGGGCGCGACGGGCGGTGCTCTCGCTGCTCGGCGCGCTGTTCCCGGTGTGCGAGTGCGGCAACGTGCCGCTGGCGCGGGGGCTCATGGCGCGCGGGCTGAGCGTGCCGGAGTCGATGACCTTCCTGCTGGCCGCGCCGATCCTGAACCCGATCACCGTGGTCGTGACCTACCAGGCCTTCGGGTTCGGCGACGGGATCCTGCTCGCCCGGGTGCTCGGGGCCTTCGTCATCGCCAACGGGGTCGGCGCGCTGCTGGCGCGCCACCCCGACCCGTCGCGGCTGATGACGAGCCAGTTCCGCCAGGCGTGCGACCGGCACGACCATCCCCACGGTCCGCGGGTGCTGGCCGCGCTGCCGATGGTGCTGCGCGAGGCGGGTTCGCTGCTGCCGGCGCTGCTCGTCGGCGCCCTGGTCGCGGGCGTCATCCAGGTGGCGGTCTCGCGCGACCTGCTCCTCACCCTCGGGCAGAACCCCGTGTGGTCGGTGCTGGCGCTGATGGCCCTGGCCTTCGTCATCGCGATCTGCTCGACGGTCGACGCCTTCTTCGTGCTCGGCTTCGGCTCGACCTTCACCCCCGGCGCCGTCGCCGCCTTCCTCGTCATGGGCGCGATGGTCGACGTCAAGATGGTCGCCCTGCTGCGCACGACCTTCACGACGGCGACCCTGGCCATCGTGACCGGGCTGGTCGTGCTGTCCACGCTGGTGCTCGGGCTGGGGATGAACCTTGTCTGACCCCGGCACCGGTACGCGCTCCGACGCGCGGCTGCTCTGGAGCGGGGCGGCCCTGCTCACGGTGCTCTGCGTCGCCACCCTCGGCCTGGCGGCCACCGGCCGCCTGACGCTCTACATCCACCCGCGCTACGTGACCCTCAGCGTCGTGACCGGGGTCGTCGGCCTCCTGCTCGCGACCCTGGGGCTCGTGGTCGTCGCCTGCGAGCGGCAGGACCACGAGCACGGGCACGACCAGCACAAGCACGACCAGCACGAGCACGACCAGCACGAGCACGACGACCAGGCGTACGCCTCGGCCGCGACGGCCGCCCGACCGGCCGAGCGGCTCCAGTCGGTCGGCCGTGCCGCGCTGGTCGCCGTCGTCGCCGTGGTAGTGCTGGTCGTCCCTCCCACCACGTTGAGCGCGGCCCTGCGCAGCGACCGGAGGCTCGTGACCACCGGCCGCGCGCTCGGCGACGCCCCGGCCGAGCCCCTCGTCGGCGCCGACACGTCCAGCTACACCGTGCGGGACTGGGCGGCCCTGGCCCAGCAGGGGCCCGACGCGGTCGCGGGACAGCCGGTCTCGGTCGTGGGCTACGTGCTGGACCGCGGCGAGGGCGACGTCTTCTGGGTGGCGCGCCTGACCGTCAGCTGCTGCGCCGTCGACGCCCAGCCGGTCGGTGTCGCCGTGCACCGGCCGGGGTGGCGCCGCGAGCTGGAGACCGACGCCTGGGTGAGCGTGAGGGGGACGTTCGTGGACGCGGGCGACCTGCCGGCCAGCGCGCAGCACTCCGTGGTCGTCGAGCCGACCGAGGTCACGACGGTGCCCGAGCCCAAGGACCCGTATGTCTTCTGACGCGCTGCTGGCGTCCGCCCCGGTCCTGGGCCCCGAGGTCCTCGAGGCACCGCCGCCCGGGCGGGGGCCGGAGCGTTCCTTCCGCGTCCTGGTGACGACCGTCCTCGTCGTGCTGGCGCTGCTCGCCGCCGGTCTGACCGCCGCGAACGCGCTGCGCGGGCCCCGCGTCGTCCGGTCCGACGTCGATCCGGTCCGCGCGTCCGCCGTCGCCGGGCAGCACTGGACCCTCGACCTCGACCAGGCCACCGTCGCCGACCGGGTGGAGGTCGCGCTGGAGCCGGACGTGCCGGTCACGTCCACCGTCACCGGCCGGCGCGTCGACGTGCGCTTCGAGCGGCCGCTCGACCTCGCCACGACCTACACGCTCTGGGCCACGCTGCCCGGCACGGGGTCGCACGGCGTCTCCCACGTCGTCGAGCGGCTCACCACCCCGACCGGCGAGGTCTTCCTGCTCCAGCGGGCCGGCAGGGCGGGCGACGGCGGGACCGACCAGGTGCTGCGGACCGACGTCGCGAGCGGCCGCCAGGAGTCCGTCTTCCACGCGCGCGGGGTCCAGGAGGTCGCCTCGGCCGCGCCCTACCTCGCGGTCGTCCGGGCCGACGGCGCCAACGGCCGTGGGGCCCTGGAGACCGTACGGCTCGGGCCCGGCGCTGGCGGGGCACCCGTCCCGGTGGCGAGCGGGAGCGTCCTCCAGCAGCTGCGCTCCTCGGGCGCGGGCGGGCTCTTCGGCTACGTCTCCGTGGCCGTGGGCACCGACGACCCGCCGCAGCTGCACGCCCTCGACCCGGCGACCGGGCGCTCGGGCCTCGTCCTCGGCTCGGACGGTCAGCCGATCCAGGCGGTCGACTGGCGCTTCGTGCCCGGCACCAGCCAGATGGTGGTCCAGACGCCCGACCTGCT
Source organism: Microlunatus sagamiharensis (assembly GCF_900105785.1). Taxonomy (NCBI): domain Bacteria; kingdom Bacillati; phylum Actinomycetota; class Actinomycetes; order Propionibacteriales; family Propionibacteriaceae; genus Microlunatus; species Microlunatus sagamiharensis. The sequence continues at coordinate 1,121,162 of NZ_LT629799.1, read as the reverse complement.
CGTGTGGCTCGTGGACCCGTGGAACCGCACGCCCGTCCGCCCGCTCGGCGGCCACTCCTACCTCGTCGACTTCGTCCCGGGCACGCGACAGCTGCTCGTGGAGGACCGGACGCGGAGCGTGCTCGACCTGGCCACGGGCCAGCAGCACGAGCTGACCTCACCGCTCGCCCCCGCCGGTCAGGTCGTCTACCAGGCCTGGACCCTGGCCACGCCGGAGCGCACGCCGGTGCTGCTGTCCGGGGTCGACGCCTCCGGCGTCACCACCTCCGACCTCACGCTGGAGGTGGGCGACGGCGGGATGGGCGGGCGGCCGGTGTGGGAGGTGCCGACAGGGTCGACCGTCGTGCGCACCTGCCTCTCACCCAACGGCCAGCTGCTCGAGCTCGACGTCGCCCCGCCCGGGGCCGCGCCGGACGGCTACCCGATCGTGCCCGGGTCCCTTGGCACGGCGGCGGTGCTGGTCGACCTCGGCAGCGGCCGGGTCTCCGACCCGTTCCCGGGCGGCGCCTCGACCTGGTGCCACTGATGCCCCGAAGCTGGAACCGGGAGGATTCGTCCGGATCCAAGAAGTTTTTTGCCTAACCGTCGACGAGACTTCCTGAGAAGTGCTTGGGTCGTTCTGGGGTTGCCCGAGGGGGGCGACCATCGACGGGGGGACGTCGCATGGACGGACGCGCACGGATGGCTCGATGGCTGGCGGCCTCGCTGGCCGCGGTGGCGGCGGGAGGTCTGCTGGCCGGACCCGGGCTCGCGCCACCGCCCGCCCAGGCCGCGCCGGTGACGACGCCCGCGCCCACGCCCACGCCTGATCAGACGGCACGGCCGGCGGGCAGCCCGACCGGCCAGGCCGCCGTGTCGACCTACGTGGTCGAGGCGAGCAGCCAGAAGGCGTCGCGGCGCGCCGCTCGGGCCGTCGAGCGGGCCGGCGGGACCGTCACCCACCGCTACACGGAGGTCCTCGACGGCTTCGCCGCGGAGCTCACCGCACGGCAGGCGCGCGACCTCGACCGGGTCCGCGGTGTCCGCACCGTCGCGAAGGACCGGGAGGTCGTCGCCAACCCGTGCCTCGACTGCGCGCCGGAGGCGCTCACCCGCACCTACGTCGCCAACTGGGGCCTGCTGCGGCTCGGCAGCCGCACGCCGGTCACCCTCGAGCCCGGCCGGCCGGACGGCCCGGTCTACGTCGCCGACAGCGACGGCGAGGGAGTCACCGCCTTCGTCCTGGACTCCGGCGTGGACGCGGTGCCCGAGCTCGGTAGGCGCCTCGGAGCCGGGCGGGACTTCGTGTCCGACCGGACCGGGACGACCGACACGTCCGACTGCACCGGGCACGGCACCAAGGTCGCCGAGGTCGTGGCCGGCGCGACCACCGGCGTCGCCGCGGCGACGCGCGTGGTGCCGCTCCGCGTCTTCGGCTGCGACGACCGCGGGTCCTGGAGCACCGTGATCGCCGCGCTGGACTGGGCCGTCGCCCACCGCCCGCAGGGGCCCGCCGTGGTCAACCTCAGCGGTTCGGGCCGGACCTTCGCCCTGGGCGACCGCGCCGTCCGGGCCACCGTCCGCGCCGGTCTGCCCGTCGTGGTGTCCGCGGGGAACGACGCCGGCGACGCCTGCCGGCGCAGCCCGGCCCGGGTCGACCAGGCCCTCACCGTCGCCTCGAGCACCATCGAGGACCGCCGGGCACCGACCTCGAACGCCGGGCGCTGCGTCGACCTCTTCGCCGCAGGCGAGGACGTCGTCACCACCTCGGGCGCGGCGAGCGGCACGTCGTTCGCCGCCGCCCACGTCAGCGGTGCGGTCGCCCGCTACCTCGAGAACCACCGTCGCGCCACCCCCGCCCAGGTCGACCGCTTCCTGCGGCAGAACGCCACGCGGGGCGCGCTCAGCGCCACGAAGGATGCGCCGAACCGCCTTCTCTACCTGCCCGCTCCGGTCGCCCCCGGCGCTCCCCGGGAGGTGAAGGCCTCCGTCGACCCGACGACGACCGCGGTCAGCGTCACCTGGCGGCCGCCCGCACGTGCCGGCAGCGCGCCCGTCATCGCGTACCAGGTGTGCCTGCTCGACGTCGACGTGCTGACCCACACGCCCGGAGGCCAGTGCATCGAGGTCTCCGCCTCGGCGCGGAGGGCCACGCTCGGGACGGGTTCCGACGCGGTCGTCGTCGAGCGCGGCAGCGTCTACTCCGTCCGCGTGGCGGCGGTGAGCAAGGCCGGGAGCGGGCTCGGGTACGACCAGGTGCAGGTGCCCCGGGCGCTGGCCAGCAAGCCCGGCATCGGCGGCCTGATCGACGAGGAGGCCCGGGGCATCCTGCTCTTCGTGCAGCCCACCGAGCAGGCCTACGACGTCGGTCCGGTCACGGGGTACCGCTTCACCCGCAGCGACGCCGACGGGAGCAACCCGGTCTCGGTGACCATCGACGCGGTCAACACGTTCTACGAGTTCACCGACATCGAGCGCGGACGGCCCTACCGGTTCACCGCGGCGCTCGTGACGGCCGAGGGCGTCGGCGCCGAGAGCGACCCGATCACGATCACCTACCCGGCCTGAGCGGGTGTACGCCGGCGCGGGCACCGACCGCGCCGGCGTTCACCCGGGGCGACCAGCCCGAGAAACGGCAAAACCCGTCGTCACCGAGGTGACGACGGGCCTGACTCAAAGTAGCCCCGACGGGATTCGAACCCGCGCTACCGCCTTGAGAGGGCGGCGTGCTAGGCCGCTACACAACGGGGCCCTAGCTGTCCTGCGCTGGGGTACTAGGACTCGAACCTAGACTAACTGAACCAGAATCAGCCGGGCTGCCAATTACCCCATACCCCATCTCGGTCGCCGCCCCGTAGGGCCGCTTCCTCGACGATGCCCCAGCGCGGGGCACGAGGAAGAACACTACCGGAGACCTGCGCCTGGCATCAAACCGACGGGCTGTCGGAGACGTCACACCCTCGTCAACGGCGTGTCAAGCCGGCGAGGTCACCCCCGGTGCGGAGAGATCCACGCGGGTCCGCAGGCGCATGAGCCGGGCGACGACGAGCGTCAGCCCGGCGCACAGCACGAAGGCGGCGATCTGCAGCCCGGACTGCGCCCAGGTCAGCGCCTGGACCGACCGCAGCCCGGCGATCGACGTCGTGAGCCCGGCCCAGCCGAAGGCCACGATGTTGTTGAGCACGTGCGCGGCGATGCCCGCCTCGAGCCCCCCGACCAACCAGACCAGCAGCCCGGCGAGGAGCCCGAAGGCGAGGCGGTTCACGAACAGCGCGAGGTTCTGCGTGCCGTGCATCAGGGCGAAGACGAGCGAGGAGGCGACGACGCCGAACCACGGCTTGGCCACCGCGCTCCCGAGCGCCTGCATGAGGTAGCCGCGGAAGAAGATCTCCTCGGCCGCCGCCTGGATCGGCGAGCTGATCAGCACGACCGCGAGGAACAGCCCGAAGTCGGCCTGCGGGGCGATGCGTGCCGCGGGCGACGCGAGCTCCATCACCGCCTGGATGCCGACGAACACCACCGCCGACACCCCGAGGCAGACCAGCAGGTAGCGCCAACGCATCCCCGGCTGCACGGAGAACAGCCAGTGCGTCCGCGCGTGGTGGATGACCAGCACGAGCGCCAGGGAGATCGGGATGAGGACCGCGATGCCCGCGTTCGAGGCGAGGAGCCCGATCGGGCGCTCGTACGCCAGCGCCTGCGCGTAGTAGGTGTTGTAGTCGACCGGGTGCGTGACGATCCAGCCGATCCGCACGACCAGCGTGCTGACCAGGATGACCAGCAGCAGGTAGAGCGACAGCCCGAACAGCGCGCCGAGCAGCGAGCGCCACCAGACCGTCTCCGGGTTGCGCAGGGCCAGCGGGTACGGCGCCCCGTCCACCGGCAGCTGCCCCGGCAGGTACTCCTTGGTCAGCGGGGCGACTGGTCGCGCCGTCCGCTCGCGCGGGGGCTGCACGCCGCCCCGCACGGCCGGGTTGCCCGACCGCTGCCGGCCCTTGCCCGGCCTGTCCCCCGCTCCCCCGCTCGCCGCCACGTCAGCGGACCGCGTCGAGTCGCGCGAGGGTCGACTCCCGACCGAGCAGCTCGATCGACTCGAACAGCGGCGGCGAGATCTTGCGGCCCGTGAGCGCGGCCCGCACCGGCCCGAAGGCCAGCCGCGGCTTGAGGCCCAGCCCCTCGACCAGGGCCGCCCGGAGCGCGGCCTCGATGGACGCGGCGTCGAACGTCTCGAGCCCGGCGAGGGCGTCGCGGGCCGCGGTCAGCGCCGGTCCGGACTGCGCGGTCAGGAGCCCGTCCTCGACCTGCAGGGCCGCGTCGTCGACGAACAGGAACGACACCATCCCGACGGCCTCCGACAGCGTCTGGATCCGCTCCTGGACCAGCGGCGCGACGGCGGCGAGCAGCGCGTGCTGCTCCGGCGTCGGCGGGTCGGCGACCAGGTCTGCGGAGACGAAGAACGGCACCAGCGCCTCGGTCAGGGTCGTGGTGTCGAGCAGGCGGATGTGGGAGGCGTTGATGGCCTCGCACTTGCGCGGGTCGAAGCGCGCCGGGTTGGCGTTGACCCGCAGGACGTCGAAGGCCTCGACCATCTCGTCGAGGGTGAAGACGTCGCGATCCTCGGCGATCGACCAGCCGAGCAGCGCGAGGTAGTTCAGCAGGCCCTCGGGCAGGTAGCCCTGCTCGCGGTACTCCGCGAGGCCCGAGCCCTTGTCGCGCTTGGACAGGCGCCGGTTGCCCCCGCCGAGCACCGTCGGCAGGTGACCGAACCGCGGGGTGCGGCCCGGGCCGACGCCGATGCGGGCGAGCGCCTCGTACAGCACGACCTGGCGCGGTGTGGAGGGCAGCAGGTCCTCCCCGCGCAGCACGTGCGTGATCTCCATCAGCGCGTCGTCGACGGGGTTGACCAGCGTGTAGAGCGGCTCGCCGTTGGCCCGCACGAGGACGTAGTCAGGCACGTGCTCGGCGGCGAAGCGCACCTCGCCGCGGACCAGGTCGTCGAAGACGATGTCGCCGTCGGGGACGCGCATCCGCACGACCGAGGGCGCACCCACGGACTCCAGCTGCTCCACGCGCTCGGCGGGCAGGTCGCGGCAGAAGCCGTCGTAGCCCGAGGGAGCGCCCTTCGGCAGCAGCGCCTCGCGCGCCTCGATCTCCTCGCGCGTGCAGTAGCAGCGGTAGGCCGCGCCGCTCTCGAGCAGCCGGGCGGCCACGTCGCGGTAGACGTCACCGCGCTCGCTCTGGACGTACGGCGCGTACGGCCCGCCGACGCCCGGGCCCTCGTCCCAGGTCAGGCCGAGCCAGGTCAGCGAGTCGTAGAGGACCTGGTAGGACTCCGCGAGGTTGCGGCCGGCGTCGGTGTCCTCGACGCGCAGCACGAAGGTGCCGCCGTAGTGGCGGGCGAAGACCCAGTTGAACAGCGCGCTGCGGACGTTGCCGACGTGCAGGTTGCCCGTCGGCGACGGCGGGAAGCGGACCCGGACCTGCTCGGGCGCCAGGTCGCCGAGGACGCGGGCGTCGTCGCGCGGGGCGTGGACCGGCTGGTCCGGGCTCGGCCCGGTCTGCGTGGGCCCGGTCTCCTCGGTCGTGCTCGTCGCGCTCACGCGTCCTCCTCGCTGGTGCTGCGCGCTGCGTCGCGGTCGGCGCTGCGGTCGGAGGCGGTGCTGCGGTCGCTCGCGACGACGTTGGTCAGCGAACCGATCCCCTCGACGGTCACGGTCACCTCCTGGCCGGGCAGCATCGGCCCGACGCCCTCCGGGGTGCCCGTGAGGACGACGTCGCCGGGCAGCAAGGTCGTGAACGAGGAGATGAACGAGATCACCTCGGCGACGCCGAGGACCATGTCGGCGGTGCTGCCGTCCTGCACGACCCGGCCGTCGAGGGTGGTGGTGAGGCGCAGGCCCGCGACCTCCTCGAGGCTCTGGTGCGTGGTGATCCAGGGCCCGAGCGGGCAGAAGGTGTCGTAGCCCTTGGCCCGCGACCACTGCCCGTCGCTCTTCTGCAGGTCGCGCGCGGTGACGTCGTTGGCCACCGTGTAGCCGAAGATCACGTCCTTGACGCGCTCGACGGGCACCTCGCGGCAGATGCGGCCGATGACGACGGCGAGCTCGCCCTCGTACGACAGGTGCTCGGTGGTGCTCGGGTAGATGATCGGCTCCCCCGGCCCGATGACCGAGGTGTTCGGCTTGAAGAAGGTCAGCGGCGTCGTGGGGACCTCGCCGCCCATCTCGGCGGCGTGGGCGGCGTAGTTCTTGCCGATGGCCACGACCTTGCTCCGGGGGATGACCGGGGCGAGGAGGCGGACGGCGTCGAGCTCACGACGCTCGCCGGTCAGGCCGACCGGGGAGGCGATGGGGTCACCGGTGAGCACGGCGATGGTGCCGGGGTGCTTGCCGCCGTCCTCCGCCAGCTCGACCACGCCGTACTGGGGGTCGCCGTCACCGGCGAAACGGGCGATGCGCATGCGGGCCAGCCTATCGATCTCCCGAGGTGCCCCCAGCCCGTCGGAGGGCCGCGGACCGGCCCCGGCACACTGGCTGCGTGGCGGCCTTCGACGTGGTGGACCTGATCAAGACCAAGCGCGACGGCGGGACGCTGTCGGGCGAGGAGATCGACTGGCTGATCGCCGCCTACACCGACGGCACCGTCGTCGAGGAGCAGATGTCGGCGCTGGCCATGGCCGTGCTGCTGCGCGGGCTCGACCGCGACGAGCTGAGCCGCTGGACCGCGGCCATGATCGCCTCCGGCGAGCGCCTCGACTTCTCCGGGCTGTCGCGCCCCACCGCCGACAAGCACTCGACGGGGGGCGTCGGTGACAAGATCACCCTGCCGCTGGCGCCGCTCGTGGCCGCCTGCGGGGTCGCGGTCCCCCAGCTCTCCGGGCGCGGCCTCGGCCACACCGGCGGCACGCTCGACAAGCTCGAGGCGGTCCCGGGCTGGCGGGCGGCGCTGAGCAACGAGGAGATGCTCGCCCAGCTGGAGGACGTCGGTGCGGTGATCTGCGCCGCCGGCTCCGGGCTCGCCCCGGCCGACAAGAAGCTGTACGCCCTGCGCGACGTCACCGGCACGGTCGAGTCGATCGCGCTGATCGCCTCGTCGATCATGAGCAAGAAGATCGCCGAGGGCACCGGTTCGCTGGTGCTCGACGTCAAGGTCGGCACCGGCGCGTTCATGAAGGACGAGGCGTCGGCGCGCGAGCTGGCCGAGACCATGGTCGCGCTGGGCACCGACGCCAGTGTCCGCACGGTCGCCCTGCTGACCGCGATGGAGGCGCCGCTCGGACGCAGCGCCGGCAACGCGGTCGAGGTGGCCGAGTCGGTCGAGGTCCTGCAGGGCGGCGGCCCCGCCGACGTCGTCGAGCTCACCCTCGCGCTCGCCCGCGAGATGCTGGCCGGCGCCGGCCGCGACGACGTGGACCCGGCCGACGCGCTCGCCGACGGGCGCGCGTACGACGCGTGGAAGGCGATGATCCGCGCGCAGGGCGGCGACCCGGACGCTCCCCTGCCGAGGGCCGAGGCCACGCAGGACGTCCTCGCGCCCGCGAGCGGCATCCTGACCCGGCTCGACGCCATGGCCGTCGGCGTGGCCGCCTGGCGCCTCGGTGCCGGCCGCGCCCGCCCGGGCGACGCGGTGCAGGCCGCGGCGGGCGTCACCTGGCACGCCGGCATCGGCGACGAGGTCCGCGAGGGCGAGCCCCTGCTCACCCTCCACACCGACACCCCCGAGCGGTTCGAGCGGGCGCTGGCCGCGCTCGAGGGCGGCTTCGACATCGGGAACGGCTCGGTCGACCCGGGCCCGCTGGTCATCGACCGCATCAGCGCCTGAGCCGCGCGTCCACGGGCAGGGAGCGTCCCTCCCTCGCCGGCGGGAATGCCGTCGACACCCTGGCCTTCGATGGGAGAGGGTCGGGCGGTGACCGAACCGTCCGAGCTCTGGCCCCCCCTCGGCCTCACCGTGCGCAGCGGTGACCTGACGCTGAGCGCGATCACCGACGACGACCTGCCCGGGCTCGTCGACCTGGTGCGCTCGGGGATCCACGCGCCGGACCTCATGCCGTTCGTCCACCCGTGGACCCGCGTCGCCCCCGAGAAGGTCGCCCAGAGCTTCGCGGCGCACCACTGGTCGGAGCGCGCCGCCTTCGGCCCGGAGCACGTCTCGGTCGACCTCGCGGTCCGCGTCGACGGTGAGCTCGTCGGCACCCAGGGCTTCACCGGCGGCTCGTTCGCGGTGACCCGCACCGCGGAGACCGGCTCCTGGCTGGCCCAGCGGCACCAGGGCCGCGGCATCGGCACGCGGATGCGGACCGCGGTGTGCACCCTGCTGCTCGACCACCTCGGAGCGGCCGAGGTCACCTCGACCGCCTTCACGGACAACCCGCGCTCGCTCGGCGTGAGCCGTCGGGTGGGCTACCGCCAGGGCGACGTGGTGCGGACGGCGCGCGAGGGGCGGCTCGCCCTCAGCCAGCGGCTCGTCCTGCGCCCCGAGGACCTCGTCCGCGGCGAGCCGGTCGAGGTGAGCGGCGCCGGGCCGCTGCGGCGCTTCCTCGGCCTGGAGCGCGAGGACGGTACGGCGGTCTAGCCCGCGCCGTCCTCGCGTACGTCCGGCGTCAGACGCGCTCAAGCCGGCCGAGGTCCTCGGCCGGGTCCACGGCCTCCGCGTGAAGCAGGCCGTAGAGGTAGGCGTCGCTCAGCGCCTCCCACGAGGCCTCGATGACGTTCTGCCCCACGCCGACCGTGGTCCACAGCCGGCGGCCGTCGGTGGTCTGGATGAGCACCCGGACCGTCGCGTCGGTGCCGTGGCCCTGGTCGAGGATGCGGACGCGGTAGTCGGTCAGCCCGAACTCCGCGACCACCGGGTACGCCGTCAGCAGCGCGTTCTGCAGGGCCTGGTCGAGCGCGTTCACCGGGCCGTTGCCCTCGCCGACGACGCGCTGCGTCACGCCCCGGGCGGTCAGCTTGACCGTGCACTCGGTGTCGCTGTCGTCGCCGACGCGGCCGCCGGGGAAGCCCTCGCCGCCCGGGTGGCCCTGGGTGTACATCCGCCAGGAGTGCACCGCGAAGAACTCGGGCAGCTGGTCGAGCTCGCGGCGCAGCAGCAGCTCGAAGCTCGCGTCGGCGGCCTCGTAGGTGTAGCCGTCCGCCTCGCGCTCCTTGACCCGGTCGGTGATGCGGGCCGCGAGGTCGCGGTCGGAGAGGTCGAAGCCGAGCTCGGAGCCCTTCATCTGGATGTTGGCCCGGCCGGCCATGTCGGAGACGAGCATGCGCATGTCGTTGCCCACGACGGCCGGGTCGATGTGCTGGTAGAGGTTCGGGTCGACCTTGATCGCGCTGGCGTGCAGGCCGGCCTTGTGGGCGAACGAGCTCATCCCCACGTAGGGCTGGCGCGCGCTCGGCGGGACGTTGGTGACCTCGGCGATCGCGTGGGCGAGGCGGCTCGCCTCCCGCAGCGAGCCCGGGGGCAGCAGCGGCCAGCCGTACTTGAGCTCGAGGTTGGCGACGACCGAGATCAGCTCGGCGTTCCCCGTGCGCTCGCCGTAGCCGTTCACCGTCCCCTGCACGTGGCTCGCGCCGGCGTCGACGGCCGCGAGGGTGTTGGCCACCGCGCAGCCGGTGTCGTTGTGGGCGTGGATGCCGAGACGCGCGCCGAGCCCGGCGGTGTCGGCGACGATCTCGCCGACCCACGGCGGCAGCATCCCGCCGTTGGTGTCGCAGAGCACGACGACCTCGGCCCCGGCCTCTGCAGCGGTGCGGACGACCTCGTGCGCGTACGCCCGGTTCTCGCGGTAGCCGTCGAAGAAGTGCTCGCAGTCGACGAAGACGCGCTGGCCCTCGGCCCGCAGGTGGGAGACGGTGTCGGCGATCATCGCGAGGTTCTCGTCGAGGGTCGTGCGCAGGGCCTGCTCGACGTGGCGGTCGTGGCTCTTGGCCACGATGCAGGCGACCGGGGCGCGCGAGTCGCGCAGCGCGGCGGTGAGCGGGTCGTCGGCGGCGCGCATGCCGACGCGTCGGGTGAAGCCGAAGGAGACGAGCTGGGAGTTCTCGAGGCGTACGGCGCCGTCGGCCATGGCCGCGAAGTAGGCGGTGTCGCCCGGGTTGGCGCCGGGCCAGCCGCCCTCGATGAAGCCGACGCCGAGCTCGTCCAGCAGGGCCGTGATGGCCAGCTTGTCGGCGACGGAGAGGCTGAGCCCCTCCTGCTGCGACCCGTCGCGCAGGGTCGTGTCGAAGACGTGGAAGTCGGCCGGGACGGGCCGGGGCTGCGCTGCCATGGGTGCTCCTGTCGTGGCGCGTACGGCGTGCTGGGCGTGGTGCGCCCCGTGCGGGCACAAAAAAACCTCCTGGGGTGCAGGAGGTTGGCGCGTCGGGCGGGAGCCCGGCGCGCTAGCGAATGATGACCACGGTCAGCACCCAGCCAGTGTGGCGCGGAACGTCGGCACACGCCACCCCGCGCCCGCAGGGCGGACGGCCCACGCCCCCTGGGCCTGGGCCCAGGGGGCGTGCACGGACCTCAGAGCGAGCGGCGCATCCAGCCGTGCGTGTCCTCGGCGCGGCCGTACTGGACGTCGAGCATGTTCTTGCGGATCGCCGCGGTCACCTCGCCGGTCACGCCGGCGGAGACCTTGTGCTCCCCCGCCTCGTCGGCGAGCAGGCCGATCGGGGTGATCACCGCGGCGGTCCCGCAGGCGAAGACCTCCGTGACGTGCCCGGAGTCGATGCCCTCGAGCATCTCGTCGAGCGCGACCTGCCGCTCGACCGGCGTCAGCCCGAACTCGCTCGCCAGCGTCAGGATGGAGTCGCGCGTGACGCCCTCGAGGATCGTCCCGGACAGGGCCGGGGTCACGAGCTCGTTGTCGGCGGTGACGAGGTAGACGTTCATGCCGCCCAGCTCCTCGACCCAGCGCCGCTCGACGGCGTCGGTGAACATCACCTGGTCGAAGCCCTTCTCCGCGGCCTCGGCCTGCGCCAGCAGGCTCGCCGCGTAGTTGCCGCCGGTCTTGGCCGCGCCGGTGCCGCCGGGACCCGACCGGTTGTACGTGGTGGTGATCCAGATGCGCACCGGGTGGACGCCGCTGGCGAAGTACGGACCGGCGGGGCTGGCGATCGCGCAGTAGGTCACGCGGCGCGCGGCCCGGACCCCGAGGAAGGACTCCGAGGCGAACATGAAGGGGCGCAGGTAGAGGCTCTGCTCGGACTCCTGCGCGGCGCTGCGCGCACCCTCGGGCACCCACGCCTCGTCCGCGGCGACGAGCGCGTCGATGCTGGCGAGGAAGTCCTCCTGGCTCAGCTCGGGCAGCGCCATGCGTCGCGCGGAGCGGGCGAGGCGGGCGGCGTTCTGGTCGGGACGGAACAGCCACACGCTGCCGTCGGCGTGGCGGTAGGCCTTGAGCCCCTCGAAGATCTCCTGCGCGTAGTGCAGGACCGCGGTCGCCGGGTCGAGGGTGAAGGGGCCGTACGGGACGACGCCCGAGTCGTGCCAGCCGTCGGCGGCCGTCCACGTGGCCAGGGCCATGTGGTCGGTGAAGTGCACGCCGAAGCCGGGGTCGGCGAGGACCGCCGCGCGCTCGGCGGCGCTGCGGGGGCTCGGGTGCGGACGGAGGTCGAAGGGGAGGCTCACGGGTTCACTCTCTGTGCTGCGGGACGGGTGTCGCGGAGGGTTCTTCCAGGGTGGACGACGACCCCCGGCGGCGGTGGCGTCGCCGCTACGATGCGCCGGTGACGCAGAAGAAGCTGGCCGTGATCGGGGGCGACGGCATCGGTCCCGAGGTCGTCGCCGAGGGCTTGAAGGTGCTCGAGGCCGTCGCCGGCCCGGACGCCTTCGAGACGACACGCTACGACCTGGGTGCCGCGCACTGGCAGCGCACGGGCGAGGTGCTGTCCGACGAGACCATGGCCTCGCTGGCCGCCGCCGACGTGATCCTGCTCGGTGCCGTCGGCGCCGCGCCGGGCGCCAAGGACGTCCCGAGCGGTTTGCTCGAGCGCGGCCTGCTGCTCAAGCTGCGCTTCGCCTTCGACCACTACGTCAACCTGCGGCCGAGCAAGCTCTACCCCGGCGTCGAGACCCCGCTGTCGGAGGCGGTCGTCGGCGGCCGCGACGTCGACTTCGTCGTCGTGCGCGAGGGCACCGAGGGCCTCTACTGCGGCAACGGCGGCACGTTCCGCGGCGGGACGCCCGCGGAGATCGGCACCGAGGTCAGCATCAACACCGCGTACGGCGTCGAGCGCGTCGTCCGTGACGCCTTCGAGCGGGCCACCCGGCGGCGCAACAAGCTGACGCTGGTGCACAAGCACAACGTGCTCGTGTACGCCGGCGGGCTCTGGCGCCGCATCTTCGAGAGCGTCGCGGCCGAGTACCCGCAGGTCAGCACCGACTACCTGCACGTCGACGCGGCGACGATCTTCCTGGCCACCGACCCGGCGCGCTTCGACGTGATCGTGACCGACAACCTGTTCGGCGACATCATCACCGACCTCGCGGCGGCCGTCACCGGTGGCATCGGGCTGGCGGCGAGCGGGAACATCAACCCCTCGGGCGCCTTCCCGTCGATGTTCGAGCCGGTGCACGGCTCCGCGCCGGACATCGCCGGCCAGGGCGTGGCCGACCCGACGGCCACCATCAGCTCGGTGGCTCTGCTGCTCGAGCACGTGGGACTCCTCGACGAGGCGGCGCGCGTGGAGAAGGCCGTGCTGGCCGACATCGCGGCGCGCACGCCGGGGACGAAGCGGTCGACCTCCGAGATCGGCGACGCGATCGCGGCGAGGGTCTCCGCCGAGGGCTGAGGCGCGGCGCCTCCGCGCACGCCGGTCCGGCACCCGTCCTCCGACGGGAGCCGGCGCGTGCGTCAGGCGCCGGTGCGCGTACGGGTCGCGGCGGTCGGGGCTACGACGACGGCGGGGACGACCGGGTGGTCCTTGCGGGCACGACGCCGGGGCTTGCCTGCGGTGTCGTGCTGGCCGTCGTCGGCGACGTGCCACGTGTCCGGGTACATCTCGTACATGCCGTGTCCTGCGCTCGTGGTGGACCTGCTCCGTGACCGAGATGCTAGGACATCCGACTATCGGACGTCCGGGTACCTCCGAGGCTTCCCACATGATGGGACCTCGGGCTCCTGAGAGCCCCCACGGCGCACACACTGCTGGCATGAGCGCCCCGCCCGAGCTGCCCGAGCTCGTGCTGCGCGCGCTGCGGATGTCCCTCCAGCGCGGGTACGTGCAGGCCTCCCGGACCGAGACCGGCCGGCTGCTGGCCGCGCTCGCCGCCACCCGGACGGGGACGATCGCCGAGTGCGGCACCGGTTGCGGCGTCGGAGCGGCGTGGCTGCGCAGCGGGGCCCCGAAGACGACCCGCGTGGTGACCGCCGAGGTCGACCCCGGCCTCGCCCACGGCGTCATGGCGATGTTCGCCGACGACGACATCGACGTGATCCACGCCGACTGGAGCACCCTCGCCGGCCACGCGCCCTTCTCGCTGATCTTCATGGACGCCGCCAGCGCCCGCGACTGGCCCCGCGAGGAGGTGACCGCCCTGCTCGACGACGGCGGCATGCTCGTGGTCGACGACTTCGTGCCCTGCGCGTCGTGGCCGCCGCTGCGCAACGGCCGGGTCGACGACCTGCGCGTGGCCTGGCTCTCCGACGAGCGGTTCACGAGCGTCGACGTGATGGTCGCCGAGGACACCTCCGTCCTCGTCGCCGTCCGGCGGTGAGCCGGTCGTGAGCGGTCCGGCCGGGTCGGACACCCTCGACCCCGAGCCGGTCGGGCATCCTGGGGCGGTGCCAGCGCCGTCCACGACCGTCCGTCGCCGGGCGAAGGCCCGCAAGGCGCTCCGCATCGCGATCTTCTGCGTGAGCCTGGTGCTCGGGGTGATCCTCGCCCTGCTCGTGCTCGCCCGCTTCGCCGGCGGGTGGGGCATCCCCTACTTCTCGATGACCACCGAGAACGGCTCGCGGTGCGTCAACACCTTCACGGGCTTCACCTGCGAGTCGGTGACCCTCGGCGACGTCGAGCTCTTCGGCGACGTGGACCTGCCCGACGACACGCAGGTCGTGCGCTCGCGCTACGTCTCCACCCACGACTACGCCCTGCAGGCCGCCCTCGAGGTGCCCGCCGCGGGCGCGCAGGACGCGCTCACCGCGCTGCAGGAGAGCTACGGGAAGTGCGTCAAGGACCACCCCAACCCGCTCTCCGAGGACGGGCTGACGTCGCTCTGCATCCTGGCCAACGACCAGGAGACGACCCAGACCGGCATCCCGGACAGCCGCGTCTACGTCGTCGGCACCGCGCTGCGCGCCGACGGCACCCGCGTGGTCAACCTGTCCGTCCGCTCCCGCTGAGCCGACGCTTCCCCTCCCGCGCCCTTCTTACGCCCTGACGAGGCACCCCCTTCTCGGCGAGGCACCCGCTGCAGGAGGTGCCTCGCGACGAAGGAGGTGCCTCGTCACCGACGAGCCCTCCGGAAAGCACGTGCCAAACGGTCGACGACGACCTCGGGGCGCGCAAGATCCGGCCAGGTCCAGCGCACGACCTGCCAGCCCAGGTCGCGCAGCGCGTCCTCACGCAGCTTCTCCCGGTGCACGACCTCGCGCACGTCGTCCCCCTCGGCGAGCAGCCTGCCGTACTTGACCTTGCCGTCGAACTCCCCGACCACGCCGGCGTCGGGCCACGCGAAGTCGACGCGAGCGACGAGGTGGCGGCCGTCCAGGACGGGCAGCTGGAGCTCCGGCGCGGGGACGGCGCGCTCCGCGAGCAGCACCCGGCTCAAGGACTCACCGACCGACTCGGACCGCCCGTCCGCGAAGGCCGCCACACGTCGCGCGACGGGTGCACCGGGCCATCGCGCCGCGCGGACGAGTGCGGCGTCGAGCGCATCCCGGTCGAGCCCGAGCCGCAGGGCCCGGTCCGCGGTGGGCACGGCCCTCTCGAACGGCATCGAGCGGGCCACGTCGACCACGGTCCGTGCGAGCGAGGTCAGCCTCAGCCCGTCGCGCTCCTCCAGCTCGTGCTCCGCGAGGGCGCTCGTGTGCACCCGCACCAGGGCGCGCGTACGACCGCCACCCCGGCGAGGACGCGTGAGGTGGACCTGGGCGAGGCCGAGGGCGTCGACCGGAAGCCCGTGGACGACGGCCGCCGAACCGTGGCTCAACGTCGAGCCACGCTCCAGCAGCGGCACCGTCGCCTGCACCAGCAGACGGTGCCGGTCTTCGGGCGTCAGGTCGCGGACGTCGCCCCGGAGGTAGCCGCCACGCCGGAGACGGACGAGGTCGCCGACGGCCTGCAGGCGGCCCAGGTCTTGGTCGGAGAGCCCGCGGGACACGAGCCAGGAGCGCAGGAGGACGTCCACGCGACCACGTCAGCAGGCGGCGGGACCCGGTACCAGGGCTGCTCGTCGACCCTGTGGACGACGCTGCGTCTCACGGCCTCCCTGTGGACGAACGGCACTAGGTCCTCCAACGCGGACGAGGCACCCCTTGCGCTCCGAGGCACCCCCTGCAGGGGGTGCCTCGTCGCGCAGGAGGTGCCTCGTGGGCGACCAGCCGTACGGGTCAGCGCGCGGCGGAACCCTCGACGTAGTCGTCGTCGTGGCTCTTGACCCACGACATGAGGTCGCGGAGCTGGTGGCCGACGGCCTCGATCGGGTGCCGCTCGCCCTCCTCGCGCAGGCGCTTGAACTCGGGCGCGCCCGCGTCCTGGTCGTCGATGAACCGCTTGGCGAAGGCGCCGTCCTGGATGTCGGTGAGGACAGCCTTCATGTTCTGCTTCACGTGGTCGTCGATCACGCGCGGGCCGGAGACGTAGTCGCCGTACTCGGCGGTGTCGGAGATGCTCCAGCGCTGCTTGGCGATGCCGCCCTCGTACATGAGGTCGACGATCAGCTTGAGCTCGTGGAGGCACTCGAAGTAGGCGACCTCGGGCTGGTAGCCCGCGTCGGTCAGCGTCTCGAAGCCGGCCTGGATGAGGGCGGACGCACCGCCGCAGAGGACGGCCTGCTCACCGAACAGGTCGGTCTCGGTCTCCTCGGTGAAGGTGGTCTTGATGCCGCCGGCGCGCAGGCCGCCGATGCCCTTGGCGTACGCGAGACCGAGGTCCCACGCCTTGCCGGTCGCGTCCTGCTCGACGGCGACGAGCACGGGGACACCGCGGCCCTCGGCGTACTCGCGGCGGACCAGGTGACCCGGGCCCTTCGGCGCGACCATGACGACGTCGACGCCCTCGGGCGGGGTGATGTAGCCGTAGCGGATGTTGAACCCGTGGCTGAAGAAGAGCGCGTCGCCGGGGACGAGGTTCGGCTCGATCGCCTCGGCGTAGAGCTTGCGCTGCGAAGGGTCGGGGGTGAGGACCATGATCAGGTCCGCCTCCTCGCACGCCTCGTACGGGGTGAGGACGCGGAGGCCCTGGGCCTCGGCCTTGGCGCGGCTCTTGCTGCCCTCGGGCAGACCGACGCGGACGTCGACACCCGAGTCGCGCAGCGAGAGGGCGTGCGCGTGGCCCTGGCTGCCGAAGCCGAGGACGGCGACGTTGCGGCCCTGGATCAGGGACAGGTCGGCGTCGGTGTCGTAGAACATCGTGGCTGGCACGGGTGGGTCTCTCCTGGTGGTTGGGGCCTGGTTGGCGACGTGCGGGACTGGGGACGCCGGGGCGTCAGGGGACGAGGCGGACGGCCTTCTGGCGCTCGCCACGGCTGCTGCGGTCGGTGATCGAGCGCGGGCCGCGGCCCATCGCCACGACGCCGGACTGGACCAGCTCGCGGATTCCGAAGGGCTCGAGCAGCTGCATCAGGGCGGCGAGCTTCTCCGGGCTGCCGACCGCCTCGATCGTGATCGTCTCCGGGGAGAGGTCGACCGCCTTGGCGCCCTGGAAGAGCTGGAGGATCTCCAGCACCCGGCCGCGGTGGTCGAGCTCGGCGCCGACCTTGATCAGGATGAGCTCGCGGTGCACGGCGGTGCGCTCGAGCTCGACGATCTTGAGCACCTCGATCAGCTTGTTGAGCTGCTTGGTGATCTGCTCGAGCACGAGGTCGTCGACGTCGACCGAGAGCGTGATCCGCGAGATCCCCGGGTCCTCGGTCGGGCCGACGGCCAGGGACTCGATGTTGAACCCGCGGCGGCTGATCAGCCCGGACACGCGGGCCAGGACGCCGGAGACGTTCTGGACCAGGACCGACAGGGTGTGGGTGCTCACGAGTCCTCCCCGAAGCTCGAGCGGGCCGACCGGTGCGCGGACATCAGAGGTCCTCCTGCGCCCAGTTCGGCGCCATGTCGCGGGCGATCTTGATGTCGTCGTTGCTGGCGCCGGCGGCGACCATCGGCCAGATCATGGCGTCCTTGTGCACGACGAACTCGACCACGACCGGGGCGTCGTCGATGGACAACGCCTTGTCGATCACCGCGTCGACGTCCTCGGCCGTCTCGGCGCGCAGCCCGACGCAGCCCATGGCCTCGGCGAGCTTGGGGAAGTCGGGGATGCGGTTGGTCTTGAGGTCGGTGTTGGAGTAGCGGCCCTCGTAGAACAGGGTCTGCCACTGCCGCACCATGCCGAGGCTCTGGTTGTTGATCACGGCGATCTTGACCGGGATGCCCTCGAGCGCGCAGGTCACGAGCTCCTGGTTGGTCATCTGGAAGCAGCCGTCGCCGTCGATGCCCCACACGGTCGCGTCCGGCCGGCCGACCTTCGCGCCCATGGCCGCGGGCACGCAGTAGCCCATGGTGCCGAGCCCGCCGGAGTTGAGCCAGCGCCCGGGCAGCTCCCAGGGCAGGAAGTGCGCGGCCCACATCTGGTGCTGGCCGACGCCCGAGGCGTAGTACGCGTCCGGCCCGGTCATCTCGCCGATCCGCTTGATCACGTGCTGCGGCGACAGGGTGCCGTCGGTCGGCAGGTCGAACGACGTCGGGTAGCGGTGCTTGAGGTCGCCGAGGTAGCGCGACCACTCCCCCACGTCGGGCAGCCGGGCGTCGCTGGCACGCAGCAGCGACGTCAGCTCGCCGATGACCTCCTTCGCGTCCCCGACGATCGGGACGTCGGCGCTGCGGTTCTTGGAGATCTCGGCGGGGTCGATGTCGGCGTGGATGACCTTGGCGCCCGGGGCGAACGAGGACAGCTGGCCGGTCACGCGGTCGTCGAAGCGGGTGCCGAGCGCGATCAGCAGGTCGGAGCGCTGCAGCGCACCCACAGCGGCCACCGTGCCGTGCATGCCGGGCATGCCCATGTTCTGCGGGTGACTGTCGGGGAAGACGCCCCGGGCCATCAGGGTGGTCACGACCGGGATGCCGGTCAGCTCGGCGAGCTCGCGCAGCTCGTCCCACGCGCGGGCCTTGAGCACGCCGCCGCCCACGTAGAGCACCGGGCGCCGGGACTCCCCGATCAGCCGCGCGGCCTCGCGAACCTGCTTGGCGTGGGGACGGGTCACCGGGTGGTAACCGGGCAGGTCGAGCCGCGTCGGCCAGCTGAACGGGCCGGTGGCCTGCAGCGCGTCCTTGGTGACGTCGACCAGGACGGGGCCGGGCCGCCCGGTCGAGGCGATGTGGAAGGCCGAGGCCACGGCGGCCGGGATGTCCTCGGGACGGGTGACGAGGAAGCTGTGCTTGGTGATCGGCATCGTGATGCCGCGGATGTCGGCCTCCTGGAAGGCGTCCGTCCCGATCGAGGGGGCGGCGACCTGACCGGTGATGGCGACCATCGGCACCGAGTCCATGTAGGCGTCGGCGATCGGCGTCACCAGGTTCGTGGCGCCCGGGCCGGAGGTGGCCATGCAGACCCCGACCTTGCCGGTCGCGACGGCGTACCCCTCGGCGGCGTGCCCGGCGCCCTGCTCGTGCCGGACGAGGATGTGACGGACCGTGGAGTCGAAGAGCGGGTCGTACGCGGGGAGGATGGCGCCGCCGGGGATCCCGAAGACGACCTCGGCCCCGACGTGCTCGAGCGACGAGACGAGCGACTGGGCGCCGGTCTGCTCGGGTGCGGCGGAGTCTGTCGTGGACATCGCGGGTCTCTCCCTCGTGCGGTGCGGTCCCCCTGCAAGACCCAGCGCTGGCGGTGCGCTGGCCATGAGGACCTGCTGGATGTTACGCCGGTGCAACTTCCACCCTCGTCGCCCGAGGCGTCGATGAACGCGTGGGCAACAAAAAACCCCCGCCGCCGGATGGCAGACGAGGGAGCGTCGACGAGCGGGGTGGGCTCAGACGACGCGCTTGCGTACGAGGAGGTGCTGCATGCCTCAAGAGTCCGCCCCGACGCCGGGCGCGTCAACCTGCGGCAGGGGTCGTCCCGGTATCCGGAAGGACGCTAGGGGGCCCTGGCAAATCCGCGGGCGCGCGGGCGGGTCCGCAGACCGGCCGGGACCTCAGCCGTCGACCAGGAGCGCGGCCGAGCGCAGGAACGGCCCGGCCACCACGGGCGCGCCGAAGGAGCGGACGTACAGCCCGGTCGACACCCGCTCGAGGAAGCCCCAGGCCCACACCCGGTCCGGGTCGACGCCGGCCGGGGCGGCGACGCGGCGGCACCACGCCCGGAGCCGGTCGACGGCCCCCGACGGGTCGGCGAGCAGGGTCGCGGAGAAGTCGCGCACCGCCACGCCGAGGTCGTAGGCGGCATCGGTCACGCAGGGCTCGGGGTCGACGAGGCACCAGCCGGTGGGAGCGCCGGCTCGGGGTCGAGGGACCCTGAGCAGGTTGCCCGGGTGCGGGTCGCCGTGCACGAGCACCGGGTCGGCCGGGTCGGTGCCGCCGAGCTCGGAGGCGTACGCCAGCGCCCGCGTGACCGCGGGCCTGTCGGCGGCCTCGAGGTGGTCGAGGCGGGAGTCGATGCCCTCGGCGAGGGCGCGGGCCCGGTCGACGGCGGGGCGGTCGGGCGGACGCCAGGCCACGGCGAGCGTGGCCGCCAGCACGTCGAGCTGCTCCTCGGGGCCCAGCCCCGACCCGGACAGGGTCGCACCGAGCCGCTCGAGCAGCACCGCCCCGCGACCGGGGTCGTGGTCGAGCAGCCGCACGTAGCCGTGGCCCCGCGCGTCGCGGAGGGCCTCCACCTCGGCCTCGAAGCCCGGGTCGGCCATCGCGACCTTGACCACCGCCGGCTCGCCGCCCGCCGTCCGGGCCCCGACGACGTAGGACGCGCTCCCCCCGGGCAGCGCGCGGTCGAGCGTCAGCGACCACCGGTCCGCCAGTTCCTGCAGCAGCGCCGGCAGGCCCGCCTCCCAGCGTCGCCCGACCTCACCCAGGGACGCCACGCGGGCACGGGCCAGCGGTTGCAGACGGACGCGGTCCGCGGCGCTCCTCACGTGGCATTCCTCGGTCGACGGAGAGCCGGTTTCTCAGATTTGTGTATATGCAATACCGCCCACCTCTCGAACAGTTCGTCCCAAGCATCCATGGCGCGATCGGGGCATCGGGGTGCCTCGGACCATCCGACCACCGCTGGAAAGGGCCAACCCCGCGTGTCCGCACCGACCGCCGGCTCAGCCGCTCCCCGGCGAGCCGCCGCCCGTCGCCGCCTGACCCCGCTCGCCCTGCTCACGGGCGTCGTCGGGGCCGTGGTGCTGGCCTTCTCGATGAACAGCAGCCTGGCCGCCTTCACGGCCTCGATCGTCAACAGCGTCAACACCGTCGGCGAGGGCACCCTGATCATGACCGAGACGGGACCCGCTCCCGGCAACGTCACCTGCTCCAGCAACTCCGGGGCCGGCGGCTACGCGGGCACCAACTCCGCGACCTGCGCCACGATCAACAAGTAGGGCGGCGTCCTCGCCCTCGTGCCGGGCCAGTCCACGAGCACGACGGTCACCATCACCAACTCGGGCACCGCGCCGGCCAACGCGTTCACCCTCGCCGCCGGCACGTGCACCCAGAGCGGCGGCATCGCGGGCACCAGCGCGACGGACCTGTGCAGCACGCTCCGGGTCGTCATCACCCAGACGGTGGGCAGCACGACCACGACGGTCAGCCCGGCGAGCTCGACACTGGCGTCGCTCACCACGGCCTCGCCCTCACCCTGACGGCGCCGGTCGCCCCGTCGGCCTCGGTGACCTTTACCTTCGCCGTCACCCTGCCCGCCCCCTCGGGCAACACCTACCAGGGTCTCGCCGCGGCGCAGCCGCTCACCTGGACCTTCACCTCCTGATCGCCTGAGGCACGGTGCTCCGCCCCAGACCCGGTCGACGTCGTCCCGCCGCGGGCGGGCGTCGGCCGGGCCTGCGCCCCGGCGGGACACCCGGCCAGACGTACGCCGCCCTCGCCGTCCTGGTCCTCGTCGCCGGCCTGCTCCTCGCCGGACTGGCCTGGCGCCTCGACCGCGGGTCGTGGGCGGTGATCGAGACCCCGTCCATGGGCCGGGCCGCGCCCGTCAGGACGATGATCCTGACGCGCTACGAGCCGACGTCGCGGATCGCGGTCGGCGACGTCGTCAGCTACCACCCCCGCCAGAACCCAGCCGAGATCATCACCCACCGCGTCGTCGAGAAGACGCCGGCCGGCCAGCTGGTCGTCCGGGGCGACATCAACGGCGCGACCGACCCGTACCCGGTCCGTGACGAGGACCTGGTCGGGACAGTCCAGGTCCGCCTGATCGGGATGGGCTGGGCGGTGAAGGCCCTGCCGATGCTCGTGGTGGCGGGCGCGGTGCTGCTCGTGGGCACGCGCCGCTACGTCCGCGCGTACTGGCGCTCGAGCGTGCGGGTGCTCGGGACCTGCCTGCTGCTGTGCCTCGCGGTCCTGGTCCTGCGGCCCTTCGTGCACCCGGTCCTCATCTCGGTGCGCAACCCGCCCGGCGCCCAGCCGGAGGCCGACGTCGTCTCCGGCGGACTGCTGCCGACCCGCGTGGAGGGCATGCCGGGCCACCACGTCGACCTGCTGACCGGCCAGGTCGGCTCGGTCGCGGTCACCGCGCCCACTCCCGGCGCCCCGTTCCACATCGTCGGGCACCCGCACCTCGACGTGGCGTGGCTGCTCCTCGTCGCCGGCGTGTGCAGCCTGCCGCTGCTAGGGTGCCTGGTCGTCGGGCTCGGCCCCGTGGAGGACGACGCGTGAGCGCGGGGTGCGGACGCCGGACGCTCCCGCCGCTGCGCGGCCTGTGGGGGCGGTGGCGCTGCTGGGGCTGGCGCTGTGCGTCGTGCTGACGACGGTGCCCGGCTCGACGGCCGCGTTCACCGCGCAGGTCACCAACACCGGCGACACGGTCGGCACCAACCGGTACTTCACCTGCCAGGACGCGGTCCGCGGTGACGGGGCCTACTTCGCCCACTCGCTGGACGACGACCCCCCGAACAACCAGGCGACGGCGCGCGACGCCACCCTGAACAACCGACCGGGGACGTACGGTGCCGGACCGCGAGCCGGGCGCGGCGCTCCTCGTCGGTGACGCTTCGCACGAGGCCGACGCTAGCGGCCGGGAAGCTTTGGGTCGCCCGGGTTCAGTCGCCCACGAAGATGCAGAACGGGTGGCCCGCCGGGTCCGCGTACACGTAGAGGGGCTCGTCCGGGTCGTCGGACCGGTCGTGCAGGAGCGTGGCGCCCAGGCCGAGCGCGCGCTCGTGCTGCTCCGCGAGCTCGGCCGCCGTGGCGACGGTCGTGTCGAGGTGCAGCATCTGCGGCCGCTCGCCCGCCGGCCAGGTCGCGTGCGGCAGCGACTCGACCCGTTGGAAGGCGAGCGCCGGCGCGCCGCCGTCCCCCACGAGCACGAGCCAGTCGTCGCCCTCCGGGTCGACCTGCTCGTCCCCGGGCCGGTACGCGAGCCCGAGCAGCACCCGGTAGAACTCCGCCAGACGACGCGGGTCCTCGGTGTCGAGGACCGTCTGGCGCAGCCGCGGCACGCCCATCGCCGGACCCCGCCTCAGCCGCAGACCGCGCCGACGTTGGCCGAGCGGACGAGCTTGGTGTACTTCGCCAGCACGCCGCGCCGGGCCGGACGCTCGGTGGGCGTCCAGGCGGCGCGCCGACGCTCCAGCTCGGCCTCGTCGACGTCGACCTCCAGCGTCCCGTTGGCCACGTCGAGGGTGATCCGGTCGCCGTCCTGGACGAGCGCGATCGGCCCTCCCTCGGTCGCCTCGGGAGCGATGTGGCCGACGCACAGCCCCGTCGTCCCGCCCGAGAAGCGGCCGTCGGTGATCAGCATGACGTCCTTGCCGAGGCCGGCGCCCTTGATGGCCGCCGTGATGGCGAGCATCTCGCGCATCCCCGGACCGCCCTTGGGGCCCTCGTAGCGGATGGTGACGACGTCGCCGGCCTTGATCGTGCCGTCCTCGAGCGCGTCCATGGCCGCCCGCTCCCCGTCGAACACGCGGGCGGTGCCGGCCCACACCGAGGTGTCGAAGCCGGCGCTCTTGACCACCGCGCCCTCGGGAGCGAGCGAGCCGCGCAGGATGGTGATGCCACCGGTCGGGTGGATCGGGTCGGACAGGGCGCGCAGGATCGTGCCGTCGACGTCCGGCGGGGCGATGTCGGCGAGGTTCTCGGCCATCGTCTTGCCGGTCACCGTCAGGCAGTCGCCGTGCAGCAGCCCGGCCTCGAGCAGCGCCTTCATGACCACGGGGACGCCGCCGACGCGGTCGACGTCGGTCATCACGTAGCGGCCGAAGGGCTTGAGGTCGCCGAGGTGCGGGACCTTCTTGCCCACGCGCACGAAGTCGTCCAGGGTCAGGTCGACCTCGGCCTCGTTGGCGATGGCCAGCAGGTGCAGCACCGCGTTGGTCGAGCCGCCGAAGGCCATGACCACCGCGATGGCGTTCTCGAACGCCTCCTTGGTCAGGATGTCGCGCGCGGTGATGCCGCGGCGCAGCAGCTCGACGACGGCCATGCCGCTCTTGCGGGCGTAGCCGTCGCGGCGCCGGTCGACGGCGGGCGGGGCGGCGGAGCCCGGCAGCGACATGCCGAGGGCCTCGGCCGCGCTGGCCATCGTGTTCGCGGTGTACATGCCGCCGCAGGCGCCCTCGCCCGGGCAGATGGCCTTCTCGACCTCGGTGACCTGCTCGCGGGTGATGAGCCCGGCGACGCACGCGCCGACGGCCTCGAAGGCGTCGATGATCGTCACGTCCTTGTCACCGACGCGGCCCGGCATCGTCGACCCGGCGTACAGGAAGACCGAGGCCAGGTCGAGGCGGGCGGCCGCCATCAGCATGCCCGGCAGCGACTTGTCGCAGCCCGCCAGCAGCACCGAGCCGTCGAGCCGCTCGGCGGACATGACGGTCTCGACCGAGTCGGCGATGACCTCGCGGCTCACCAGCGAGAAGTGCATGCCCTCGTGGCCCATCGAGATCCCGTCGGAGACGGAGATGGTGCCGAACTCGAGCGGGTAGCCGCCGGCGGCGTGCACCCCGTCCTTGACCGCCTTGGCCAGGCGGTCGAGCGACAGGTTGCAGGGGGTGATCTCGTTCCAGCTCGACGCGACGCCGACCTGGGGCTTGACCCAGTCGTCGTCGCCCATGCCGACCGCACGCAGCATGCCGCGCGACGCGGTCGCCTCGAGCCCGTCGGTGACGACCCGGGAGCGCGGCTTGATGTCGACGCCCGCGCTGGCGTCGGAGGCGGAGCCGTCGGTCGAGGTCTGCGGGATCGTGTCGGTCACAGCCGTCAATGTAGTGCGGGTCGCCGACGCCGCGGCGAGCCTTCCGCCCGCGCCGTCCTCAGCGCGGGAGCGCGGGCGCCGTGACCGGCTCGCCGCCGGCCACCAGGGCGTGGCGCGGCAGCTCGCGGCGCCGCGTCACCAGCAGCTGGACGACCAGCCCGAGGACGAGCACGACGCCGGTGAGTGGCCCGAGGTTGGCCACCAGCTCCTGCAGCGGCGTGTAGGTCAGCTCGACCCGGTCGCCGTACGGGAGCACCGACAGCGGCAGGCACACCGCCACCCAGACCACCCAGAAGCCCGCGACGACCCGCACCCAGCGCGGGAGCGCCTGGGTCAGGACGGCGACGCCCATGGGCAGGATCCACACGTAGTGGTGGGTCCACGACACCGGCGAGGCGAGGTTGGTGCACAGCCCGACGAGGGCGATCGCGAAGACCTTCTGCCCGACGCGCCACCAGTGGACCGCGACGAGGGTGCCGAGCACCGCCACGACGGCGGCGAGGCCGAGGCCGAGCAGGGTCGTCGTGGTGCTGCTCGTGCCGGCCAGCCGGTAGAACACGCTCAGCAGGTTCTGGTTGCCGACGTAGAAGGGAGAGGCCGGCGACCGGGTGTCGCCGCCGGACAGGCCGGTGTAGTAGGCGACGGTGTTGCTCGGGAGGAACGCGTACCCCACGGCGGTGAACGCGATGAACGACAGCCCCGAGACGATCGCGAACCTGCGCCGGCCGGCCAGGAAGGCGAAGACGCCGAAGAGCGCCGGGGTGAGCTTGACCGACGTCGCCAGGCCGACGAGGACGCCCTGCGAGCGCCGCTCGCGCTGCGGCGCCCCCGGCCAGCGCGGCAGCAGGTCGGCCACCACGAGCGCCATCAGGAAGGTGTTGACCTGGCCGTAGCCGAGGGTGGTCCGGATCGGCTCGACGGCCACGACCGCGACCGACCCGACCACGGCGAGCCGCCAGCCGCGGGGCACCCCGCACCGGCGCAGCACGGACTGCATCGCGCCCACCCCGGCGACCGTCCACGCCAGCTGCCAGAACACGTACGGCCCGAAGGCCAGCGGCGTCATCAGGACCGCCGAGATCGGCGGGTAGATGAAGGGGAGCTTCCAGCCCGGGGTGACGGTCTGGAAGATGTCGCGCCCGGCCACCATGTCCTTGACCGCGTACACGTAGACCTGGAGGTCGATCGTGTTGGGCAGCCGCGGCCACCAGTGGCTGTAGGCGATGACGAAGGGCAGCACCAGCAGCGCCACGACGGCCGGCGGGCCGACCTCGAGCAGCAGCAGGCGGGCCTTGCGGCCCCTCGTCAGCGGGACGGCGGCCCGGCCCGGCGGGACCTCCGTCGCGACAGGAGCCGGGGAGCTCACGTGCGGTCGTCCGTGATCTCGTGCCACACCGCGTCGAGCTCGGCCGCGGGGACCTCGTCGGGCCTCACGAGGTTGGTGAAGCCCGCGGCGTCGGCGTAGCGGGGGATGACGTGGACGTGGGCGTGGAAGACGGTCTGGCCGGCGGCCGGGCGGGCCGAGGAGAGGATGTTGACGCCGTCGGGGGCCAGCCGCTCGACGAGCCGACGGGCCACCACGTCGATGGCGGGCGCGATCTCGGGGAGCGCCGACGGCCCGAAGACGAGGTCGTCGACGTGGCGACGGGGGATCACCAGCGTGTGGCCGCGGTGCCAGCCGTTGATGTCGAGGAAGGCGACCGCGTGCTCGTCGGCGTGGACCTGACGCGACGGGATCGAGCCGTCGACGATCCGGCAGAAGAGGCAGTCGTCTCGCGTGCCGTCCTGCCGCGCGCCGTCCTCCCGCGTGCTGGCGCTCGTGCTGGCGGTGCTGTCCGGGGCGCTCACGTCGCGACAGTCTCCCTGGTCGGGCGCTCGATCGCCAAGGACGCGCGCCGCACGGGGAAGCCCGCGTCGGCGATCGCGTCCTTGACCTGGCCGACGGTGAGCGTCCCGAAGTGGAAGACGGTCGCGGCGAGCACGGCGTCGGCCCCGGCGGCGACGGCCGGCGGGAAGTCCTCGACGCGGCCGGCCCCGCCCGAGGCGATGAGCGGCACGTCGACCGCGGCCCGGACCGCGGCGATCATCTCGAGGTCGAAGCCGGCCGTGGTGCCGTCGGCGTCCATCGAGTTGAGCAGGATCTCGCCGACGCCCTCCTCGACCCCGCGCCGGGCCCAGGCGACCGCGTCGATCCCGGCCGCGCGACGACCGCCGTGCGTGGTCACCTCGAAGCCGGAGGGCTGGTCGGGGCTGCGCCGGGCGTCGACCGACAGCACGAGGACCTGGTTGCCGAAGCGGCGCGTGATCTCGCCGATCACCTCGGGCCGCCGGATCGCGCCGGTGTTGATGGCGACCTTGTCGGCGCCGGCCCGCAGCAGCACGTCGACGTCGGCCACGCTGCCGACGCCACCACCGACGGTGAGCGGGATGAAGACCGTCTCGGCCGTGCGGCGGACGACCTCCAGGGTCGTCTCGCGGCCGTCGGAGCTCGCGGAGATGTCGAGGAAGGTCAGCTCGTCGGCGCCCTCGGCGTCGTAGACGGCGCCGAGCTCGACCGGGTCGCCCGCGTCGCGCAGGTCGACGAAGTTCACGCCCTTGACCACCCGGCCCGCGTGCACGTCGAGGCAGGGGATGACGCGGACGGCGACTGGCACGCGCTCAGCCTAGAGGGGCGCCGGGCTGTCGGAGCCTGTCGTTATCGTGGCGACCGTGCCTCCAGGTCCGCCGAGCGCGCCCCACGGGATCGACCCATCCTTCACCGCGCTCCCCCTCCACGCCCTCGCCGACGCCGCCCTGTCCCGGGCCCGCGCGCTCGGCTGCACCTACGCCGACCTGCGCGTCGAGCAGATCCGCGAGGGGCTGCGCTCGTTCCGCGACACCGCGCTGGAGTCGAGCACCGACCACGCCACCCTCGGCCTGGCCGTGCGCGTGGTGCACGACGGCGTCTGGGGCTTCGCCTCGGGCATCGCGCTGACCGCCGACGTCGCCGCACGGCTCGCCGAGCGGGCCGTGGCCACGGCCCGCATCTCCAAGCCGCTCACGCCACACCGAGTCGAGCTGGCCGACGAGCCGGTGCACGCCGACCGGACCTGGGTGTCGGCGTACGACGTCGACCCCTTCGACGTCGACGAGGCCGAGCGCCAGGGCCGCATGCTCGAGCTGTCGGCCGCCCTCCTCGCCGGTGAGGGCGTCAGCCACACCTCGGCGAGCCTGCACCTCGTGCGGGAGGACAAGTTCTTCGCCAACCTGGCCGGCACCACCACCACGCAGCAGCGCGTCCGCGTGCAGCCGGCGCTGACCGCGGTGAGCGTCGGCGCCCACGGCTTCGCGACCATGCGCACCCTCGCACCGCCAGCGGGCCGTGGGTGGGAGTACCTGACGGGCACGGGCTGGGACTTCGACGCCGAGGTCGCCGAGATCCCGTCGCTGCTCGCCGAGCACGCGGCCGCGCCCAGCGTCGAGGCCGGGCGCTACGACCTCGTCATCGAGCCCAGCAACCTCTTCCTCACCATCCACGAGTCGATCGGTCACGCCACCGAGCTCGACCGGGCGCTCGGCTACGAGGCCGCGTACGCCGGCACCTCGTTCGCGACCTTCGACCAGCTGGGCTCGCTGCACTACGGCAGCCCCGTCATGCACGTCACCGGCGACCGCGTCGTCGAGCACGGCCTGGCCAGCATCGGCTACGACGACGAGGGCGTCGCCGCGACGACCTTCGACATCGTCTCCGGCGGCACGCTCGTCGGCTACCAGCTCAACCGCCAGATGGCCGCCGAGAAGGGTCTCGGCCCCTCCAACGGCTGCGCGTACGCCGACTCCCCCGGCCACATCCCCATGCAGCGGATGCCGAACGTCTCCCTCGCCGCCGAGCCCGGCGGCCCGAGCAGCGAGGAGCTGGTCGGCCGCGTGGAGCGCGGCCTCTACGTCGTCGGCGACAAGTCGTGGTCGATCGACATGCAGCGCTACAACTTCCAGTTCACCGGGCAGCGCTTCTACCGTATCGAGGACGGCCGGCTCGCCGGGCAGGTCAAGGACGTGGCCTACCAGGCGACGACGACCGACTTCTGGCGCTCGATGGAGGCGGTCGGCGGCGAGCAGACCTACCTGCTCGGCGGCGCCTTCAACTGCGGCAAGGGCCAGCCCGGCCAGTCCGCCCCCGTCTCGCACGGGTCGCCGTCGGCGCTGTTCCGCGGCGTCAACGTGCTCAACACCGCGTCCGAGGGAGCAGCATGAGCGTCGCCGACCTGCTGGACGAGGCCCTGCGGGTCGCGACCGGGCCCGTCGTGGCCGTCCTCACCGAGCGCCACGAGGTCAACCTCCGCTGGGCGGCCAACGCGCTCACGACCAACGGCGAGATGCACGGCCGCTCGCTGGCCGTCACCGCGACCGCCGAGGTGGAAGGCGGCACCGCCGTCGCGACGGTCGCCGCCGACCTGACCGACGTCGGCGAGGTGGCGGCGCTGGTCGCCGCGGCCGAGGCCGCCGCGCGCGCCGCGTCCCCGGCCGACGAGCCGGTGCCGCTCGTGGCCGACGAGGCCCACCCCGAGGACGGCGACGTCCGGGCCGAGCCCGCGGTGACGACGGTCGAGACCCTGGCCGACGTCGCGGCCGGGCTCGGGCGCGCCTTCGAGCGGGCCGCCGCCGACGGCCACCTGCTCTACGGCTTCGCCGAGCACGTGGTCTCGACGGTCTACCTGGCGAGCAGCACCGGCCTGCGCCGACGGGGCGTGGAGCCGCAGGGCCGCCTGGAGCTGAACGGCAAGAGCGACGACCTGGGTCCGAGGAGCGCCAGCGACGACGACCCCGCGGGGGGTTCGGGGGGTCGTCCCCCCGTCGGGCAGCGCTCGGCCTGGGTCGGGCAGGCGACGCGGACCTTCGACGACGTGGACGTCGACGCCCTCTACGCCGAGGTCTCGCGCCGGCTCGGCTGGGCGAGGAGGACCATCGAGCTGCCGCCAGGGCGCTACGAGACCCTGCTGCCGCCCGGGCCGGTGGCCGACCTCGTCATCTACGCGGCCTGGACCGCGAGCGCGCGCGACGCCGAGGACGGCAGCAACGTCTTCGCTGCGGGCGAAGGGCGCACGCGGATCGGCGAGCGGCTGACACCGCTGCCCGTCGACCTGCTGTGGGACCCCGCCTGGCCCGGCCAGGAGACGCTGCCGTTCGTGGCCTCCACGATGTCGCCGGACGGAACCTCGTTCGCGTTCGACCAGGGCCTGGCCGTCGAGCCGGTGCGCTGGGTCGAGGGCGGCGTGCTCACCGAGCTGGTGCGCAACCGCGGCCACGCGGCGGCGACCCGGCTGCGCGCGACGCCGCCCGCGGACAACTTCGTCATGGACGCCGGGGGCACGGCGACGCTGGAGGAGATGATCGCGAGCACGCAGCGGGGCCTGCTGGTCACCTGCTTCTGGTACATCCGCGAGGTCGACCCGGAGCGGCTGCTGCTGACCGGCCTGACGCGCGACGGCGTCTACCTGGTCGAGGACGGGGAGGTCGTGGCCGCGGTGAACAACTTCCGCTGGAACGAGTCCCCGGTCGAGCTGCTGGGCCGGGCCACCGAGATCGGCGCGAGCGTGCCGGTGCTCTGCCGCGAGTGGAACGACTACGTGACCAAGACCGTCATGCCGCCGCTGCGGATCCCCGACTTCAACTACTCGACGGTCAGCCAGGCCTCCTGAACCTGGGCCCTCGCGCCGGCCTGGGACGCGCCGGCGGGGACGTCAGCCGGCGGCGATCAGCAGGTCGCCGCGCTCGGCCTGAGCGGCCGTGCGGGTGAAGAGCCACGTCTGCTCGGCGTCGCTGCGCTGCAGCATCTCGCCGCTGAAGCCGAGCTGGCGCAGCCGGCGGATCTCGAGGGTGCGCCGGGTCTCGTCGCCCACGGGCGAGAGGTACCAGAGCCGCTGGACCCCGCGCAGGCGCGGCTCGACCGCGGTCAGCGGCAGGCGGTCGTCCCAGAGGTAGCGTCGGGAGAGCCGGTCCTCGCCGGCGTTCAGCACCGGACCGGTGCCGAGCGCGCCCGGGTAGGAGACGGCGATCGCGGAGACGAGCGGGTAGTCGACGACCGGGTCGCCCGGGTTGCCGCGGTAGGCGACGATCGCCGCGATCTCGGCCCAGCTGTCCCAGGCGTCGACCTCGCGCTGGTCGCGGTAGGTCACGGCGGACGCGAGCGGCAGGGCGGCCGCCAGGCAGAAGGCCAGCCAGCCCCGGCGTACGGAGGCGATGCCGGCCCCGCCGAGCAGGGCGAGCGCCCCGACGCAGAAGGCCAGGTAGCGCTGGGAGTAGAGCGGCGTCCACACCGCCGAGACCGTGATCAGCACCAGCCCGGGCACGACGGCCCATCCGACGAGCAGGAAGGTCGTGCCGCGTCGGCCCCGGCGGTTGCGGGCCAGCCAGACGAGGCCGGCCGCGGCCGTCGCCCACGCCAGGACCGCCCAGAGCCCGTTGAGCGGGGCGACCGTCTCCGTGGCGATCTTGGCCAGCGACTCCGCGGTCGGCGGGTCGATCCAGTCGACCTGCGCCTGCTGGTCGCGAGCGCGCCACGCGAGCAGCGCGACCGGCACGACGCCCAGGACGAGACCGACCAGCGGTGGCCAACGGCCGGGCGGGAGTCCGAGGTGCAGCACCCGGCGCGGCCGCCCCTGGGGGTCGGGCGGGGCCCACAGCCACACGACGAGGACGGGCAGCAGCAGGGCGGAGTAGACGTGCAGGCCGCCGACGAGCGCGGTCGCGAGGGCCACCGGCAGCACCCAGAGCGCCGACGGCCGCCGGGTGGCCAGGACGACGAGCAGGACCAGGAGCACGGCGGCCGCCGTGAACCACGCCCCGGACCGCCCCTCGGTGCCGACCAGCGTGACCCGGGGGCAGACCGCCATGAGGAGCCCGGCCAGGAGCCCGGCGCGGGGGGTGAGGAGCAGCGAACCGAGCACGACGACGAGGCCGGCCGCGAGGCCGCAGGCCAGCACCGAGGGGGCCCGCAGGGTCAGCGTCGAGATCCCTTCCATGTCGAGCCAGACCTTCATGGCCGAGTAGAAGAGCGCGTGCACCACGTCGACGGTGCGCAGCATCTCCCCCAGCTGGGCCCAGCTGCGGGTCACGGCCGAGACGGTCGCCGCCTCGTCGCGCGACTGCGTCGGCACCCACGACCCCGCACCGACCAGTCCGACCGTCAGGACGAAGACCGTGACGGCGCGGACGACGACCGACCCCGTGCGGAACGGGGTGGGCGTGGGCACGACGCAGAACTCTACGTCTCGTCGGTCTCCAGCTCGTCCGCCTCGAAGGTCACCACGCCGCGCCGCATGGCGCGCACCAGCGCGTGGGCGGTCTCGCGGAGCCGCCCCGGGCCGGCCGCGTCGGCCACCTGGCCGGCGAAGTCGACCACCTGGCGCACCCAGCGCACGAAGTCCCCGGCGGTCAGGTCGGTCTGCTCGACCACGGCGGCCAGCGAGCGTCCGGCCGCCCAGCCGTACGCGACCTCGGCGAAGCCGATCTCCGGCTCACCGGTGCGGGGCAGGCGGGCGTCGCGCTCGGTGAGCGACACGTCGCGCCAGACCTTGCGGACCCGGTCGACGGCCGCGCTGGACGCGGCGTCGGGCATCCGGGGCCGACGCGCCTGGTCGTCGCTGCGCCGCGCCTCGAAGACGAGCGAGCTCAGCACCCCGGCCAGCTGCGGGACGGAGAGGCCGTCGAAGACGCCCGCCCGGATGCACTCGGCCGCGACGAGGTCGAGCTCGCCGTAGATCCGCGCCAGCATCCGCCCGGCGTCGCTGACCTCTCCGCGCGGCCCGTGCGAGGTGTCGCCGGTCAGGTAGCCGAGCGACTCCAGGACCAGGCAGATCCGGTCGAACGAGGTGGCGATGGTGTGGGTCCGCGTGCTCGCCCGGGCCTCGAGCCGCTCGTTCTCCCGCTCGAGGCGCAGCGCGCGCTCGGCGCCGCGGGCGTGCCGCTCGCGGTCGGGGCAGGCGTGGACGGGGTCGCGGCGCTGCTGGTCGCGCAGCTCGTCGATGCGCGCGGCGACCTCGGCGTCGGCCGGGGGCCGTCGCAGGCCGGGGGAAGTCAGGTCGACCTCGGCGAGCCGGGAGCGGAACGCGGCGGCGAGGTTCCGCCGCGACGCCGGCTCCTTGGGCGAGAAGTGCTTGGGCACCCGCATGCGCCCCGCGACGACCGGTGGCGACGGGAAGTCGACCAGGGCGAGCCGGCGGACCTGGCGGTCCTCGGTCATCACCAGCGGCCGCGGCGCCTCGTCGCTGCCCCCCTCGTGGGTCCCGGGGTCGAGCACGACGACCCAGCCCTGGCTGCGGCCCGCGGGCACGCGCACGATGTCGCCGGTCTTGAGGCCCAGCAGGCTCTGGAGGCTCTCGGCCCTCCGGTCGGCCTTGCGCTCACGGGCGGCGTCGGCCTCGAGCTCGGCGATCGCGGCGCGCCGGCGTGCGTACGCCTCGAAGTCCCCCAGCTCGCAGGCGGCCTCGGCCCACTCCGCGGCGACGGCCTCGGTGTTGCGGGCCACGGTGCGCGCGACGCCGACGACGCTGCGGTCGGACTGGAACTGGGCGAACGACTGCTCGAGCAGCGCGCGGGCCCGGGCGCGGCCGACGCTGCCGATGAGGTTCACGGCCATGTTGTAGGTCGGGGTGAAGGACGAGTGCAGCGGGTACGTGCGCCGCGAGGCGAGGCCAGCCACGGCGCGCGGGTCGAGCCCGGGCTGCCACAGGACCACGGCGTGGCCCTCGACGTCGATGCCGCGTCGACCGGCGCGGCCGGTCAGCTGGGTGTACTCCCCCGGCGTGATGTCGGCGTGGGTCTCGCCGTTGTACTTGACGAGCTTCTCCAGCACGACGCTGCGCGCCGGCATGTTGATGCCCAGGGCCAGGGTCTCGGTGGCGAAGACGACCTTGGTGAGGCCGCGGACGAAGCACTCCTCCACGCACCCCTTGAACGCCGGCAGCATGCCGGCGTGGTGGGCGGCGACGCCGCGGGTCAGCGCCTCGGCGAAGCGCGGGTAGTCGAGCGCGCGCAGGTCGGCCTCGTCGAGGCCGCCGAGGTGGTGGGACAGCACCCCGGCGATCTCGCTCTGCTCCTCGGGACGGGTGAGCGTCACGCCGCTGGCGAGGAGCTGGCGCACGGCGGCGTCGCAGCCGTTGCGCGAGAAGATGAAGACGATCGCCGGCAGCAGCGCGGCCCGGTCGAGCTGCTCGACCATCTCGCGCCGGCTCGGCGCCGAGAGCGAGCGGGGACGCCGCTCGTCACCCCCGTGCTGGGCGGAGGCACCGCCGTACGCGCCGCTGCCGTAGGAGACGGTGCGCTTCCCGCGCCCGTTCCGGCCGCGCGGCCGGCGGGAGTCGTCGCGCACGTGGCGCGACTCATCGCGGGCGACGCGCAGCAGCGCGGGGTTGACCTCGCCGCGCCCGGGCGGGGCGTCGGGGCGTGCTGTGGGGGCGACGTCGGCGAAGAGGTCGTAGAGGTTCCGTCCGACGAGGACGTGCTGGTAGAGCGGGACGGGCCGGGTCTCGGAGACGACGACCTCCATCTCGCCGCGCACCGCGGCGAGCCACTCGCCGAACTCCTCGGCGTTGCTCACGGTGGCCGAGAGCGCGACCACCTGGACCGACTCCGCCAACCCGATGATCACCTCCTCCCACACGGCGCCGCGGAAGCGGTCGGCGAGGTAGTGGACCTCGTCCATGACCACGTAGCCGAGGTTGTCGAGGGTGCGCGAGCCCGCGTAGATCATGTTCCGCAGCACCTCGGTCGTCATGACGACGACGGGGGCCTCGGAGTTGATCGAGCTGTCGCCCGTCAGCAGGCCGACGTTCGCGGCGCCGTGGCGGCGGGCGAGGTCGGCGTACTTCTGGTTCGACAGGGCCTTGATCGGGGTGGTGTAGAAGGCCTTGCGCCCCTGCTGCAGCGCCAGGTAGACCGCGAACTCGCCGACGATCGTCTTCCCGGCGCCGGTCGGCGCGGCGACCAGCACGCCCGAGCCCGACTCGACGTGCGCGCAGGCCTCGAGCTGGTAGTCGTCGAAGCCGAAGCCGTACCCGTCGGCGAAGGCCGCGAGCTGCGGCGAGGAGCGCCGCTCACGGAACCGCGCGTACGCCTCGGCGGGACTGACCTGTTCCGCGCTCACGACGACCGAACCTACCCGGTGGCCCCAGGGCGGTCGGTGCGCGTCAGGGCAGGCAGACCCGGACGGCCGCCGGGACCAGCTCGACCGAGACCGGGGTGGCGCCCAGCTCCTCGCCGTCGCCGTACGCGGTCCCCGCTCCCTGCGCGACCCGCACCGACCTCGCCCGCAGCTGCTCCACGCACGGGTCGGCGGCGAAGCGTCCGCTCCTCATCTGCGGCAGCAGCCGCAGCAGCCGCGCCCGGCTCACCGGGTGGATGATCGTCACGTCGAGCAGCCCGTCGTACGGGTCGGCCTGCGGGCAGATCCGCAGGCCGCCACCGAAGCTCGTCGTGTTGCCCACCGAGACGAACATCGCGTCCAGCTCGCGCGCGGTCCCGTCGACGACGAGGGAGTAGCGCAGCGGGGTGAACGTCCGCAGCTCGGCGAGCACGGCGAGGGTGTAGCGGGCCGAGCCGCGGGGCCAGGCCATGCGGTTCGCGCGGGCGTTGACCAGCGCGTCGAACCCCGTGGCGACGACGGACCCCACCCAGCGCTCCCCCACGCGCAGCAGGTCCACGGCGCGCGTACGCGCCGCGGCGAGGACGCCGACGTTCGCCTCGAGGTCGTGCGGGTCGAGCCCGAGCCCGCGGGCGAAGTCGTTGCCGGTGCCCGCGGGCACCAGCCCGAGGGCGAGACCGGCACCCAGGTCGGCCGCCGTGCGGCGGGCCACGGCGTCGAGCCCGAGGTGCGCCATCCCGTCGCCGCCCATGACGGCGAGGACGCCGGCGCCGCTCGTCGCCGCCCGGTCCACCAGGGCGGCCGCCTCGTCCGGGCTGCGGCTGAGCAGCACCTCGACCTCGTGCCCCGCGTCGCGCAGCCGGCCGGTCACCCGGGGCAGGCTGGTGAGCGCCCCGCCCTTGGCGGCCGTCGGGTTGACCACCAGCGCGATGGACGCCGGTGCGGAGCCGTCGCGGGCGGGGGTCAGCCCGTCCGGATCAGACACTCTCCCCGTCGGCCATGTCGCGCAGCGCACGGTCCCGGGCCACCGGGTCGAGCGTGCCGCGGCGGGCCTTGCGCCGGTCGAGGACGTGCGCGATCACCTCGGCCACGATGAACAGCACGGTCATCGGCAGGGCGAGCGCCAGCATCGAGAAGGGGTCGGTCGACGGCGTCGCCACGGCCCCGAAGACGAACGTGCCGAAGATGATGATCGAGCGGTACTTGGAGAGGTACTTCGCCTTGAGCACGCCGACGATGTTGAGGATCAGCACCACCTCGGGGATGAGGAAGGCCACCCCGAACACGAGCATGAACCGCATCAGGAACGACAGGAACTGGTTGACGTCCTGCAGGTTGGTGATGCCGTTCTCGGTGAACCCGAGCAGGACGACGAGGCCCTTGGGCATCACGTAGTAGCCGACGGCCACCCCGGCGAGGAAGAGCGGCGTCGCGGACCCCAGGAAGATCAGGGTCCACTTCTTCTCCTTGGCCAGCAGGCCCGGCACGATGAACGCCCAGACCTGGTAGAGCCAGATCGGCGCGGTCAGGAGCAGCCCGGCCAGGGCCGAGACCTTCAGCGCCAGCGTGAACGGCGACGCCACGCCGTTGTTGACCAGCTGGATCTCCGCGTCCGGGTTCTTGGCCCGCAGCGCGTCGGCCGCGAGCTGGTACGGCCGGAAGATGATGTCGGTCAGCCAGTCACGGAAGAACCAGCACACCACCGTGCCGACGATGACCGTCAGGGCGATGACGATGAGCCGGTAGCGCAGCTCGGCGATGTGCTCGAAGAGGCTCATCGAGCCGTCGGGGCTGCCCTTGGGCGGCCGGAGCCACGCCAGGCTCAGCCGGACCGGGCGGCCCCGGAGGGTGAGGGACACGGGTCTAGTGCAGGGTCGTCAGCGACGTCAGGCGTCGCGGCGCGGGTCGGTCGAGCCGGCCTGCGTGCTGCGCGGCGGCTGGGTGTAGCCCGGGTCCGTCGGCGCGAGGGGCTCGGGCGTCACGGCGTCGTGGTCGGCCGCCAGGTCGTCGGCGGCCGTGGTCTTGTCGTTCTTGGGGAGGCTCTTGGTCTCCTCCTTGAACTCGCGGAGCGCACGCCCGCTGCTCTTGCCGAGGCCGGCGAGCCGGGAGCCGCCGAAGAGGAGCAGCACGACGGCCAGGATGATCAGCAGCTCGGGGACACCGAGACCGCCGAGAGCGAGCGGGGTCATAGTTCCTTCTTTCCCGGCGCGGTCGCGCCACGGTCATCGTACGGCTCGACCGTACCCGGCCAACCTGAGTCGAGAAGGGGTTCGGAGCCGTGTCCGTCCAGGCTTGCCCGCCTGGCGGGCAGGGCGACCTCGACCTGGGCCACCAGGTCGGCGAGCTCGGTCGCCCGCACCGCCAGCACGTCGACCTCGTGCAGCAGCCCCCGCGCCGAGCGCCAGACCCTCAGACCGACCAGGACGAGCACGACGGCACCGCCGAGCGCGATCGCGACGAAGAGGAGGACCCACCACACGCGCCCATTCTCGCCGTCTCGCGCACCGCGCGCTGACACGATCCGCCTTCCTCCCTCCCAGGGACGACGAAAAGCATGTCGCCCCTGCTCGGTCGTCCAGGCAGACCGGCGCGCGGTCCCCGACGCTCGACAGCGTGCTCTCGCCGTCTCGCGCACCGCGCGCTGACACGATCCGCCTTCCTCCCTCCCAGGGACGACGAAAAGCATGTCGCCCCCGATCGGTCGTCCAGGCAGACCGGCGCCCGGTCCCCGACGCTCGCGGCACGTGGCCGAGCGCGGAGCGCACCCTCGTGCTCAGAGGCCGACGGACTCGTACGCCGCCAGGGCCTCCTGCGCCGCCTCGGCGGCGGCGTCGCCCGCGCCGGACGGGGACAGGACACGGGCGGAGCCGCCGAGGCGCAGCAGCAGGTGGCGCAGCCAGGCGGGGTCGGTGACGCGGAACGTGGCGACGACGCCGCCATCGGGTCCGGGCGCGGTGGTCTCGGTCGGGTAGTACTCGGCGACCCAGGCCGCCTCACGGGCCAGCTCGAGGGTCACGACGGGTGCGTCGGCCAGCCCGGCGAACCAGCCGGCGCTCAGGTCGGCGAGCTCGACGTCGTGCTTCTCCACCGCCACGTCGGTCACCGCCGCGTCGGCGATGCGGTCGAGCCGGAACGTCCGCAGGCCCTCCGCGCGGTAGCACCACGCCTCGAGGTAGCCGAAGCCGTCGAGGACGAAGAGCCGCAGCGGGTCGACGGAGCGCTGCGTCGTCTCGTCGCGCGTCGCCGTGTCGTAGGTGAGGTCGAGGCGCCGGCCGCGCTGCAGCGCGTCGGCCAGCGTCGCCCGCACGTCCTCGGTCGCGGAGGTCACGGCGACCGACGCCGACCCCGTCGGCGTGGCCTGCGCCGCCCCCTCGAGCTTGGCCAGCGCGCGGTCGGTCGCGGCGCGCTGGTCCGGTCCGGCGATCTCGCGGAGCGTCCGCAGGGCCAGCACGAGGGCCAGCGCCTCGTCGGCGGTGAGGCGCAGCGGCCGGGTGAGGTAGTCGGCGTTGCTGAGGTGGATGACGCCCTCGCCGTCGACCGCGTCCATGTCGATGTCGATGAGGTCGCCCGGCGACAGCCCCGGCATGCCGCACATCCACAGCACGTTCAGGTCGGCGCGCAGCGTCTTCGGGCTGACCCCGAACGCCGCGGCCACGTCGGCGACGGCCGCGCCGTCGTGCTCGCGGAGGTACGGCACGAGGCTGAGCAGCCGGCGCACCTGCGCCTGGCTCGTCACCGCGCCACCGCCCCGGCGCGTGCCGCGACCTCGCGCAGCCGCCCGACGACCGCCTCGCGCAGCTCGACGGGCTCGACGACCAGCACGTCGGCCCCGTGGCCGGCGACCTCCTCGGCCATGCCCGGCAGGCTGCCGTAGCCGACCCACCAGCCCTCACGGCCGCCGGCGGCCCACGCGAGGTCGGACGTGCCCTCCCGCCGGCCACGCCGGGTCAGCGACGGGGCCTTGCCGGTCCGGACCGCCAGCAGCGCCTCGGCCGTGGCCTCCTGGGGGTCGAGCTTGGCGGCCAGCGTCCGCAGGTCGAGGCCCTCGGGCGCCTCGAACGCTCCGGGCCGGGACACCGCCACGGGCACGTCGCCGATGCGCGAGAGCTTGAACATCCGCGTGGCCTCGCGGTCGACGTCGCGCCCGACCACGTACCAACGCCCCCGGCGCGAGGTCAGGCCCCACGGCTCGAGGGTGCGCAGGCTGCCGTCGCGGTAGGTGAAGCGCACCCGGACGCGCTCGAGGACCGCGTTCCACAGCGGCCCGAAGGCCGCCTCGGTCGCCTGCACCGACGGCTCCAGCGCGGCCAGCGCGGAGGGGTCCGGCTCGACGCCGGCCGCGCGCAGCTTGGTCATCGCGCTCTGGGTCGAGGAGGCCATGCTCGCGTGCTGCCACACCCGCGCCGCCACGCCGACCACCGACGCCTCCTCGGCGTCGAGCTCGATCGGCGGCAGCGAGAACTCGCTGGGCAGGATCCGGTAGCCCGCCTCGTCGTCGAACAGGGGGTCGTAGCCGCCGACCTCGATCGGCACGCCGAGCTCGCGCAGCTCGTCCTTGTCCCGCTCGAACGTCCGCTCGAAGGCCGCGTCGGTCAGCCCGTGGTAGCCCTCGACCAGCTCCCGGATCCGCGTCTTGGGCAGGTAGCGACCGGCGACCAGGAGCGCGATCGTGAGGTTCACGATGCGCTCGGTCTTGCGCGGTGCCATACGTGTCCTCTGTCCTCGCTCCGCTCGGACGCGGATCCTGCTCTGGTCCGGTGTCTTCCTCCTCGCCGACGAACGAAAAGCGTGTTCGTCGGCTCGTCGTCCAGACACCGGCGCAGGATCCGGCGCTGGCCGGGTCGACGGCGGTCCGTCCTTCGGGCGAGTGATGAAACTACTACGGCCGACTCGACCACCCGTGCGATTCCGCTCTCGGCGAGCCGTGGTGGCGTCGGGCCGCTCAGTCGAGGCAGAACTCGTTGCCCTCCGGGTCCTGCACCACGATGACCGCCTCGTCCATGCCGTCGGCCTCGAGGCGGCGGACGACGGTGGCGCCGAGGGCGACGAGGCGGGCGGCCTCGGCCTCCAGGGCGTCCGCGCGCTCGGCGCCGCTGAGGCCCGGCGCGGCGCGGACGTCGAGGTGGACGCGGTTCTTCACCGTCTTGGGCTCGGGGACGCGCTGGAAGAACAGCCGCGGACCGGTCTCGCCCTCGGGCGGGACAGCCGCGGAGCGGGAGTCGCGCTCCTCGGCGGGCACGCCCCAGGCGTCGAGGGCGGCGTCCCAGCTGTCGAAGCCGGCGGGCGGCGGCTGCTTGTCGTAGCCGAGCACCGCGCACCAGAAGTCGGCGAGCGCGTCCGGCCCCGCGCAGTCGAACGTGACCTGGACCTCACGGATCGTCATGGGCCGACGCTAGCGGCGGGCACCGACAGCCTCACACCGGTCGACGGACCTCTAGGGTCGGGCGGGTGATCGTGTGGGCCTCGGGCGGCGTGACCGGCGTGCGTGGCGGCTGGCGGGGAGCGGTCGAGCTGGACGTGCGCCGCGACGACACCGGCACCGGCGTCCGCGCGCTCGCGTACACCGACCTGATGGCCGCTCCGGAGGTCGGCGACCGCGTCCTGCTGAACGTCGCCGCCCTCGACCGCGGGCTGGGCACCGGCGGCTACGCCCTCGTGGTCGCCGCCCTCGGCGCGGACGGGACGGTCGGCGCCCAGCCGCCGCAGCCCGCCGGTCACCTGGTCAAGGCCCGCTACCTGCCGCTGCAGGCGATGGTCGCGGGCGCGGACGAGCAGGGCTCGCCGCACCACGACCTGCTCGCCGACGCCGACTCGCTCGACGGACTGCCCGTCGTCGTCGCCGACCTGCACTCCGCGCTCACCCCCACCCTGCTCGCGATCGCCCACGACCGGCCCGGCACCCGCGTGGTCTACGTGATGAGCGACCAGGGCGCGCTGCCCATCGCCTTCTCGCGGGCCGTGGCCCAGCTCCGCGACGCGGGTCTGCTGGCCGCGACGGTGACGGTCGGGCAGTCCTTCGGCGGCGACCTCGAGGCGGTCAGCGTGCACTCCGGGCTCCTCGCGGCCCGGCTCGCACTCGTGGCCGACGTCGTTGTCGTCACCCAGGGTCCCGGCAACCTCGGAACCGGGACCCGCTGGGGCTTCTCCGGCGTCGGCGCGGGCGAGGCGGTCAACGCCGTGGACACCCTCGCCGGCCGGGCCGTGGCGAGCCTGCGGG
The DNA here is from genome assembly GCF_900105785.1 of Microlunatus sagamiharensis. NCBI lineage: Bacteria > Bacillati > Actinomycetota > Actinomycetes > Propionibacteriales > Propionibacteriaceae > Microlunatus > Microlunatus sagamiharensis. Next base: position 1,080,310 of record NZ_LT629799.1, on the reverse strand, counting down.
TCTCCGGCGCCGACGCCCGCCCACGGCACCGCGGCGTCTCGCACCACAGCCTCACCGCGTACGGGCGGGTGGCCCTGCGCCCCGCCGACGTCGCCGTGCCCGACCTCGCCGGAGCGGGGAGGTTGCACGGAATCGAGGGGCTGGCCGAGGTGGTCGCGATGGCGGCCGCCGTGGACGACGCGGCGGCGGGGCTGGCCGGGCCGACCGGGCACCGGCTCGTGCGGGTGCCGCTCGACGGTCTCGACGACGCGCTCCTCGCGGCCCCGCTGCGCATGACGACGATGGGGCGCGGGCTGGACGGCGACCCCGCGTACTTCCTCGCCGCGGCCGCCGCGGGACGGCACGCCGCGGCGCTGGTGGACGAGGGTGCGGGCGCCGCCCGCTAGCGTCGGGCCGGTGAGCGTGGCAGAGGTGGAGTTCCGCCCGGCGCGGGTCGACGAGGGCGACGGCGAGACGCTGTTCTGGGCGATGGCGGCCGAGATCGCGGTCCTCTACGACGGCCTGGAGCAGAACGGGCCGGGCATGCCCAAGGCGGGCCCGGCCGAGCTCGGCCCGCCCGGCGGCGGCTTCTGGGTCGGCTACGTCGACGGGGCAGCCGCCTGCTGCGGCGGGATCAAGCAGCTGCCCGACGAGGGCGCCTGCGAGATCAAGCGGATGTACGTGGTCCCCGCGCTGCGCGGGCACGGGATCGCCCGGCGCATGCTCGCCTTCCTCGAGGAGGAGGCCCGCCGGCGCGGCTACCGCGTCGCCCGGCTCGACACCGGCTCGCGCCAGCACGACGCGCGGCACATCTACGAGAGCACGGGCTACGTCGAGATCGAGAACTTCAACGCCAACCCGCACGCCACGTACTTCGCGGAGAAGGCGCTCCTCCCCCGCTGAGGGCCGCGGCCGCGGGCTAGCCGGCGGCCGAGGTGAAGAGGATGTCGACGACGAAGACGAGCGTGTCGCCCGGGTTGACCTTCGGCGTCGCGTTGCCCTGCGGGTAGCCCTGCGCCGGCGGCACGACGACCATCACGCGGCTGCCGACCTTCTGGCCCACGAGGCCCTGCTGCAGGCCGGGGACGAGCGAGGCCAGCTGAGCGGTCGCCGGCTTGGCGCCGTACGTCTGCTCGAGGACCTCGCCGCTGCTCCAGTCGACCCAGGTGTAGTTGATCGTCACCGAGTCGGCCTTGCCGACCTTCTGGCCCTTGCCCTCGATGAGCGGCTGGACCACGAGGTCCTTGGGCGGGTCGGTCTTGGGCACGGTCACGACGGGCTTGCCGTCGGTCTCGGCCACGGTGGGCAGGCCCGCCTTCGGCGTGACCGCGGTGCCCTCGGGACCGGTCAGCGGCACGGCGACGATGTCGACGACGAAGATCAGCGTGTCGCCGACGTTGATGCCGGCCTGGGGGCTGCCGCCGCTCGCGTCGTACCCGTCGGAGCCGGGCATCGCGATGAGCACGCGGCTGCCCTGGTGCTGGCCCTGCAGGCCCTTGCTGAAGCCGGGCACCACCTGGTCGAGCGGGAAGGCGATCGACTGGCCGCGGCTGAAGGAGTCGTCGAACTTCTTGCCGGTGCGCCCGTTGACGCCGTAGTAGTTCACCTCGACCGTCGACCCGGGCTGCACGACGGCGCCCTTGTCGTTGGCCTGGAGGACCTCGGCGCGCGTCTGGTCGATGGCCCACGGCGACTTGACCGTGACCTTCGGCGTCTTGCCGTAGCCGCCCTCGACCTTGACGTCGGCGAAGTTCTTCGACGGGGTGACGCTGGCCGACGGGCTCGGGCTCGCCGACGGCGACGCGCTCGCGCTGTCGGACGCGGAGGCGGACGGGGCCGGGCTCGCGCTCGCGGCGGGGTCGCCGTCGTCGCCGCAGGCGCCGAGGGTGAGCAGCACGGCGCTGAGCCCGAGGCCCACGAGGACCCGGGTCAGGGGGAGGCGTCGGTTTCGCACGCGGCGAGGTTACAGGGGCGCACCTGTGAGCGAGGGTTCATCGAGACGGTGCCGCCGGGGCGACGTCGTCGAGCGCGAGCACGCTCCCTGAGCCTGTCGAAGGGTTCGCCACCGGTCGGACTGCGTCGTCCCCGCGCCGCCGCCGGGTCACGAAGGCGCCCCCGCCCACGGCGACGGACCCGCCGACCTCCAGCTCGAACGGCCTCCGCGAGGGCTGCCGCCGCTCAGCCGTGAGTGCTCAGTACGCCCGCCGCATGCTCGCGATCAGGCGGTCGACGCGCTCGTCGGTGGCGACGAAGGGGTCCTTGCAGAGCACCGTGCGCTGGGCCTGGTCGTTGAGCTTGAGGTGCACCCAGTCGACGGTGTAGTCGCTGCGGCAGTCCTGCGCGGCCCGGATGAAGTCGCCGCGGAGCTTGGCGCGGGTGGTCTGCGGCGGCACGGACTTCGCCCGGAAGACGGCCGGCTCGGTCGTGACGCGGGCGGCCGCGCCCCGGGACTCGAGGATGGAGAAGAGGCCCCTCCCCCGCCGGATGTCGTGGTAGGCCAGGTCGATCTGCGCGATGCGCGGGTCGGCGAGCGACAGCTGGTGCTTGGCTGAGTAGCGATCGAGAAGCTTGAGCTTGATCGCCCAGTCGATCTCGGTGTCGATCAGCTCGAGCTTGTCCTCGGACACCGCGCGCAGCGTGCGCTCCCACAGGTCGAGGACGCGGTCGACGGTCGAGGTGCGCAGGCTCTCCCGGCTGACGAACTCCGCGACCTTCTCGTAGTACTCGGTCTGCAGCTCGAGCGCGGAGATGCGCCGGCCGTTCGACAGCGAGACCTTGACCTGTCCGGTCCGGTCGCGGCTCATGTCGCGGATCGCACGGATCGGGTTGTCCAGGGCCAGGTCGCGCATCGGCACGCCCGCCTCGACCAGGCGCAGCACGAGCTCGGCCGACCCCACCTTGAGCAGCGTGGTCGTCTCACTCATGTTGGAGTCGCCGACGATCACGTGCAGGCGGCGGTAGCGCTCCGGGTCGGCGTGCGGCTCGTCGCGGGTGTTGATGATCGGGCGGCTGCGCGTCGTCGCCGAGGAGACGCTCTCCCAGATGTGCTCAGCGCGCTGGCTCACGCTGTACTCCGCGCCCCGCGCCGTGGTCAGCACCTTGCCCGCGCCGCAGATCAGCTGGCGCGACACGAGGAACGGCACCAGCACGTCGGTGATCTTGGAGAAGTCGCCGATCCGGCTGATCAGGTAGTTCTCGTGGCAGCCGTAGCTGTTGCCGTGGCTGTCGGTGTTGTTCTTGAACAGGTAGATGTCGCCGGCGATGTTCTCGCTGGCCAGACGCTGCTCGGCGTCGACGATCAGGTCCTCGAGGATCCGCTCGCCGGCCCGGTCGTGGTTGATGAGCTGGACGAGGTCGTCACACTCCGCGGTCGCGTACTCGGGGTGCGAGCCCACGTCGAGGTAGATCCGCGAGCCGTTGCGCAGGAAGACGTTGCTGCTGCGCCCCCACGTCACGACGCGCCGGAACAGGTAGCGGGCGACCTCGTCAGGAGTCAGCCGGCGGGTGCCGCCCGACGTGCAGGCGACTCCGTACTCGGTCTCCAGGCCGTAGATGCGGCGATCCATGGACCGGATCAGGCTCCCCTCGTGCGGACCTACCGCCTGCCGTCGACGAGGTCCAGCAACGCGCCCAGCTCCTCGGAGGTCAGGTCGCGGACCTGGCCCACCTTGAGGGTGCCGAGCCGCACCGGTCCGATGCCGATCCGGGACAGCTGCCGGACCGGGTGCCCGACGTGGTCCATCGTACGGCGCACGATGTGGTTGCGGCCCTCGTGCAGCGTGAGGCGCAGCAGGGACTTGCCGCCCACCGTCGAGACGACCTTGAGCCCGCGCGGGCGCACGGGGCCGTCGTCGAGGGTGATGCCGTCGCGAAGCCGCTGCAGCGTCACGGCGTTGACGATGCCCTCGACCTCGGCCAGGTAGGTCTTGTCGATCTCGAAGCTCGGGTGGGAGAGCTTGTGCCCGAAGTCGCCGTCGTTGGTCAGCAGGATCAGGCCCTCGGTGTCGGTGTCGAGGCGCCCGACGTGGAAGAGCCGCTCCTTGAGCAGGGCGTGGCTCGCCCCGGACTCGACGACCGCGTCGGCGATGGTCGGGCGGCCCTCGGGGTCGTGCAGCGTGGAGACGTAGCCGCGCGGCTTGTTGAGCACGATGTAGCGGTGCCGACGGGGCGGCGGGATGCGCGAGCCGTCGACGCGGATGGTGTCGCGCTCGGGGTCGACCCGGCGGCCCTGCTCGGTGACGATGCGGCCGTTCACCTCGACGCGGCCCTGGTCGATCATGATCTCCGACGCGCGGCGCGAAGCCAGGCCCGCCTGGGCCAGCACCTTCTGCAGCCGCTGACCCTCGTCGGCGGGGTCGCCGCCACCCTGCTTGCTGCGAGGGCTCATGCCCCCACCTCCTCGTCCTGCCCGGTGGGCGTGCGGCCGGCCTGCGCGTCTGCGTCGGGGGCGGCCTGTGGTTGTGCCTGTGGTCCTTCGGGGGGCGCCGGCTCGTCCTGCGGCGCGGGCACCGGTGCCGCGAGCGCCGACAGCTCGGCCTCGAGGTCGGCGACGTCGGGCAGGTGCGGGGCCAGCGGCGGGAGGTCGTCGAGGCTGCCGAGCCCCATCTTCTCGAGGAAGGCCTGGGTGGTCGCGAACACCGCCGCTCCGGTCTCGGCGTCGTGGCCGGCCTCCTCGACGAGGCCGCGGGCCACCAGCGTCTTGATCACGCCGTCGACGTTCACGCCGCGGATCGCCGCGACGCGGCCGCGCGAGACCGGCTGCTGGTAGGCGATCACCGCGAGGGTCTCGAGCGCGGCCTGCGAGAGCCGGCCGGTCTGACCGCCCACGACGTGCGCGGCGATGACGTCCGCGTGCTCGACCCGGGTCCAGTAGCGCCAGCCGCCGCCCACCCGGCGCAGCTCGAAGCCGCGCCCGGTCTCGTCGTAGAAGCGCGCCAGCGACTCCAGCGCCTCGACGACCACGGCCTCGGGCGCGCCGAGGGCCTCCGCGAGGGTGAGCTCGGTCGTCGGCTCGTCGACGAGCAGCAGCAGCGCCTCGAGCGGGGCCTCGATCTCCGAGGCCGTCGGGACGACCACGGCGGCGGGCGCCGTCGTGCCGTCCTGCGTCTCGGTCGTCATGGCGTGCCGTCCTCGGGTCTCTGCTGGGGTGCCTGGTCGGGCCGGTCGGCCCCGCGCTCGTCGTCGGGGTTCGCGTCGAACTCGTCGGAGATCTCGAGCTCGCCGGAGTCGGCGCCCGTCCAGCGTACGGTCAGCTCGCCCAGGGCGCTGACCTGCTCGAAGGCGACGGCACCCTCGCGGAAGAGCTCGAGCAGCGCGAGGAACCGCGCGACCGTGGTCAGCCGGTCCGCGTCGCCGGTCAGCGCCCGGAACGTCGCCTGCCGCTGGCGGCGCAGCCGGTCGACCAGCACGCCGGCCTGCTCGGTGACGCTGACGGCCGGGGCGTGGATGTGGGCCAGCGAGACGGTCTCGGCCACCTTCGGCGCCATCGCCCCGGCGGCCAGGGCGGCGAGCGCGTCCGCGGTGATGGTCAGCTCGATCTCGGGCAGCAGCCGGGCGAAGTGCGGCTCCAGCCCGGCCGTGCGGGGCGCCCGCCGCGACTCGGCGGCGAGCGTCTCCTCCAGCCAGCCGGCCACCTGCTTGAAGGCGCGGTACGCGAGCAGCCGCGCGAAGAGCAGGTCGCGGGCCTCGAGCAGGGCCAGGTCCTCGGGGTCCTCGACCTCGCCGGCCGGGATGAGGCGCGCCGCCTTGAGGTCGAGCAGGGTCGCCGCGACGAGCACGAACTGCGTCGTCTGGTCGAGGTCCCACGAGGGGCCCGCCGCCTTGACGTGGGCGATGAAGTCGCTCGTCACCAGCGACAGCGACACCTCGGTGATGTCGAGCTGGCGGCGCCCGATGAGCTGCAGCAGCAGGTCGAAGGGGCCCTCGAAGTTCGTCAGGTGGACGTCGAACGACCCGCGGGCCGCAGGCGCGGCGTCGAGGTCGCCGGACGTCACCGGCACCGGGCGAGCACCTCGCGGGCGAGCATCCGGTACGCGGCCGCGCCCGGCGAGGCGCTGGCGTAGCTGGTGATCGGCTCGCCGGCCACGGTCGTCTCGGGGAACTTGACCGTGCGCCGGATGACGGTGTGGAAGACCTGGTCGCCGAAGGCCTGCACCACCCGGTCGAGGACCTCGCGGCTGTGCAGCGTGCGCGGGTCGTACATCGTGCCCAGGATGCCGAGGACCTTGAGGTCGGGGTTGAGCCGGTCCTGCACCTTGTCGATCGTGTCGGTGAGCAGGGCGATCCCGCGCAGCGCGAAGAACTCGCACTCCAGCGGCATCAGCACCCACTCCGCAGCGGTGAGGGCGTTGATCGTGAGCAGGCCGAGCGAGGGCGCGCAGTCGATCAGGATGACGTCGTAGTCGTTCTTGACCTTGTTCAGCACGCGGCTGAGGGTCTGCTCGCGCCCGACCTCGCTGACCAGCTGCAGCTCGGCCGCGGCGAGGTCGATGTTGCTGGGCAGCAGGTCCATGCCCTCGGTGTCGGTGGCGTCGATGACCTCGCCGACCTCGACCTCGCGGGTGAGCAGCAGCGTGTAGACGCTGTGCTCGAGGGTGTGCGGGTTGACCCCCAGCCCCACCGAGAGGGAGCCCTGCGGGTCGAAGTCGACCAGCAGCACGCGGCGCCCCAGCTCGGCGAGCGCGGCACCCAGGCTGATCGTCGTGGTGGTCTTGCCGACGCCGCCCTTCTGGTTGCAGACGGCGATGACGACGGCGGGCGGACGCGGGTCGGCGAGCGGCGGCGGGTCGCCGAGCTCGGGCCACGGGCGACCGGTCGGACCCAGGTCGGAGTCGGGGCGTGCCGCGGCCAGCAGGTCCCTCGCGACGGGTCGGGGCGCGGCGAAGAGGGCGCCGCCGTCGTCGTCGGGCGCGCCGTCGAGGGTCGCGTCGACCGGCGGCGGGTCGGCGGGCAGGCGCTCAGGCCCGTCCTGCGGGTCCACCATGGCGGCAACAGCTCCTCGGGGGTGTGGACGTGGGACCTCCGACCCTAGTACGCCTGGCGGCGGGCAGCTTCCCTCCGCACCCGCTTGCCTCCCCCGCGGCCACCTCGTCGCCGTCGACGGGTCAGGAGGGCCACCACCCGACGCGCGCCCGCCAGGACGCACGGTGCTCCATGGAGCACGATGCTCGCACCGCGGCCGGGGCCGGCCGTCGACCCAGGACCAGGGGACGTCCGACGCCCACAGCCCCGCCGTGCAGCTCCGCCGGGTCGTCCGCCGGCTGCGGTCCTAGCAGGACAGCGACGCGATGTCCGGAGACCTGGTGTCCGACGCCGTCGCCATCATCCCCGGCGCCGAGGAGGGTGGGTCAGCGTCGTGACGGGTCTCACGCACGAAGGCGGTGTCCACCGACGAACGGGGCCGCCAGGGGTCGACCGCTCGGCCCTCCCCCGGCTCACCGAGCCCGTGGGTGTGCCCCGGCGTAGACCTCGCGCAGGTGGTCGACCGTGACGAGGGTGTAGATCTGGGTGGTCGTGACCGACGCGTGCCCGAGCAGCTCCTGCACGACGCGGACGTCGGCTCCGCCGTCGATGAGGTGGGTCGCGAAGGAGTGCCGCAGGGTGTGCGGGCTGACCTCGCCGGGCACCCCGGCCTGGTCCGCGACCCGGCGCAGGACCGCGTACGCGCTCTGGCGCGAGAGCCGCGCACCTCGCGCGTTGAGCAGCAGCGCCGGGGTCCCCCGGCCCTTCGACGCGAGCGCCGGCCGGCCGCGCACGAGGTAGGCCTCGACCGCGGCGCGGGCGTACGACCCGAGCGGCACGACCCGCTCCTTGCCGCCCTTGCCCAGCACCCGCAGCCCGGCGAGCTCGTCGGGCGGCACCGCGAGGGCGCGGGTCAGGTCGTCGACGTCGAGGTCGACGACCTCGCTGATCCGCCCGCCGGTGCCGTAGAGCAGCTCCAGCAGGGCGGCGTCGCGCAGCCCCTCGACGGTCTCGGTCGCGGGCAGGTCGAGCATCGTCTGCACCTGCTCCAGCGACAGGGCCTTGGGCAGCCGCCGGGCCGGGCGCGGCGGGTGCACGTCCGCCGCCGGGTCGGAGGCGGTGAGCCCGTCGGCGACGGCGAAGCGGTGCAGGCTCCGCACGGCGACCACCGCGCGCGCGACGCTGGCGGGGGCGAGCGCCGGCTGGCCCGGTGCCCCGTCCTCGCCGGGCACGCCCTCGGCCAGCGACGACGCGTACGCGCCCACGAGCGCCGGGGTGACGGCGGAGGGTTCGTCGACGCCGGCGCGGGCGAGCCAGGCGGTGTAGCGCGCGAGGTCGCGGCGGTAGGCGCCGAGCGTGTGCTCCGAGACGCCGCGCTCGACCACGAGGTGGTCGAGGTAGGCGGCGACCAGCCGCTCCACCGGCGTCCGTGCGCTCAGGCGAGCACCTCGGCCACGTCGCGGTGGTCCAGCCCGTGGGCCTGCGCGACGGGGCCGTTGGTCAGCACGCCGTCGTGGGTGTTCAGCCCGAGCGCGAGCGCCGGGTCGCGGCGCAGCGCCTCGCGCCAGCCGCGGTCGGCGAGGCTGGCGGCGTAGCGGAGGGTGACGTTGGTGAGCGCGTACGTCGAGGTGTGCGGCACGGCGCCGGGCATGTTCGCGACGCAGTAGAAGATCGAGTCGTGCACCCGGAAGGTCGGGTCCGCGTGCGTGGTCGGGCGGCTGTCCTCGAAGCACCCGCCCTGGTCGATGGCGATGTCGACGAGAACGCTGCCCGGCTTCATCCGCGCGACCAGGTCGTTCGTCACCACCGTCGGCGCCTTGGCCCCCGGCACGAGCACCGCGCCGACCACCAGGTCGGCGTCGAGCACCGCCCGCTCGACCTCGAAGCTGTTGGAGGCGACGGTCCTGATGTGGCCGCGGTAGACCCGGTCGGCGTCGCGCAGCTTGTCGATGTTCAGGTCGAGCAGCGTGACGTCGGCCTGCATGCCGAGCGCGATCGTCGCGGCCTCCATGCCCGAGACCCCGGCACCGATGACGACGACCTTGGCCGGGTGCGTGCCCGGCACCCCACCCATCAGCGTCCCGCGCCCGCCCTGCGCGGCCATCAGGTGGTAGGCGCCGACCTGCGGGGCGAGCCGTCCGGCGACCTCGCTCATCGGGGCCAGCAGCGGCAGGGAATGGTTCGGGAGCTGGACCGTCTCGTACGCGATCCCCGTGACACCCGCGTCGAGCAGCGCCTTCGTGCACGCCCGGTTGGCCGCGAGGTGGAGGTAGGTGAACAGCACCTGCCCGGGCCGCATCCGGTCGTACTCGACCTCGACGGGCTCCTTGACCTTGAGGACCATCTCGGCCTCGCCCCAGACCGACTCCCAGCCCTCGACGACCTTCGCGCCGGCCGCGGCGTAGGCGTCGTCGGGGATCGAGGAGCCGACACCCGCGCCGGACTGGACGAGCACCTCGTGGCCGCGGCTCGTGAGCTCGTGCACGCCCGAGGGCGTGATGGCGACGCGGAACTCGTTGTTCTTGACCTCGCTCGGCACTCCGACCAACACCCGAGGAGCATAGGACGGGCGGTCCCGGAAATCGGGTGGCACCGCCGTACGCGCGAGCCCGTCCTCGCAGGCCTCGCTGGGCGACGGCTGGCAGGGCACGCCACCCTCGGGGGCACGCGGTGCGCTCGCCCACCAACCGCCAGCGACCTGGTGACTACCCGGCTCGTGACGCCTCACGCACGTGCTCGGCGCGCGTCTCGGACTGCAGCACCTCGTGCACGGCGCGGACGACGGCCGCGGGCAGCTCCGGGTAGGCCGGCACGTAGACGACGTGGCGCATCAGGTCCGCGGCCGGCCCGTCCTCGGTGAGGGCGACGAGGTTGCTGGTCGCGCCGCTGGCGTCGACGCCGACCACGCGGAGCCGCCGCACGAGCCGCGCGGAGTCGGAGGCCCGGGCGGGGAACAGCCAGTGCGTCCGCCGCGCCACCCGGTCGCCGGGCAGCGACCCCGTGGGCAGCCCCTCGCGGAGCCGCTCCCCCGCCGCCGCCCGCGCCCGGACCCGCGCCGTCGAGGGGTCGTCGGCGCGCAGCCGGTGCGCGAGCAGGGCGACCAGCGGCGCGCACGGCCGGCGCCGCAGCTGGGCCACGAGGTCTCCGGCACCGCGCGGTCGCGACAGGGCGTCGAGGACCTCGTCGGCGTCGCGACCGAGCCGACGGCAGACCGCGAGGAACGCCCCGTAGACGGGTCGCCGGGCCAGCCCCAGCAGCAGGGCCGCGCGCAGCAGGCGGACCGCGTACGCCCTCCGGGCCTGCGCCGGCCAGCCGAGGGCGGTGCCGGCCATGGCGGCGCGGAGGTGCGGGTCGCGCACCCGGAGCACGGCCCCGCCAGCCGCGGTCGCGGTCTTGAGCAGCCCGAAGCTCACGAGCGTCATGTCGGCGGCCGAGGCCAGCGAACCCGCACCCGCCCATGCCTGCGCCGCGTCCTCGACGAGCAGCAGGTGCCGCTCGGCGCACCAGCGGGCCAGCGCGTCGAGGTCGGCCCGGCCGCCAAAGAGCTGGGCCACGAGCACGGCCCGGGTGCGCGGGGTTACCGCGACGGCGAGCGCCTCCTCCGACGGCAGCAGGGTGGCGAGGTCGACCTCGACGGGGACGGGCACCAGCCCGGCCGCCGCGACGAGCGCCGGCATCTCGGGGTGGGTCACGGCGGACACGAGGACCTCCGCGCCGGCGGCCCAGCCGACGGTCTCGAGGAGCAGCAGCCACCCGGACCGCACCGAGGCGGCCACCAGGCCGTCGTCGGGCACCCCGGCGCGGGCGAGGACGGCCTCCGCGGGGGCTCGGTCGACGCCGAGCGCGAGGAGACCGTGCGCGAGGTCGACCGCCCGCAGGTCGAGCCGGTGGCGGGGGTGCAGCGCGAGGGTGGTGGCCATGCCGGGACGCTAGGTCTCGACCGGCGCCCGCCACCTCCACCCGGGGACGGAACCCGCCCGCCCACGGGTGGACCACGACCCACCTCCGGTCGTACGTCCGGGCAAGCCGGGCCGACGGGGTCAGCCCGGCAGCAGTCCGGCCTCGGCGAGCGAGGCACGAGCGGGCCAGGGCGCGTCCCCGGGCCGTAGCGAGGCGTAGCCGTCGCGCCGGGCGACGCCCGCGGCCAGGACGCCGGTCACCAGCGTGGGGTTGTGCAGCCGGCCGTCGAGCACGGCGGCGAGCAGGTCGTCCAGCGACGCCCAGACCGTGTCCATGTCGGCCTCCTCGCCCTCGGCGGTGAAGCCGTCGGGCCGGGCGGCCGGGGACAGGTCGCGGGCGAGGAAGACGCGGATGCCCTCGCTGATGATCCCGGGGGTGCTGAAGAGGTCGACGAGCACGTCCCAGCGACCGGCCGCCAGGCCGACCTCCTCGGCCAGCTCACGCTGGGCGGCGACGAGCGGGTCCTCGCCCGCGTGGTCGAGCAGGCCGGCGGGTGGCTCGGTCAGCCGGTGGCGGACCGGGTGGCGGTACTGGCGGACCAGCACGGCGCGCGCGGCGTCGTCGAGGGCGATGATCCCCACGGCCCCGGGGTGGCGCAAGTACTCGCGGTGCATGGTCCCGCCGTCCGGCGTCCGCACCTCGTCCTCGGCGAACGTCGCGACGTGGCCCTCGGCGAGGACCCGGGTGGACGTCACCGGCCAGGCGAGCGGGACGTCCGCCAGGTCGGAGCCCCGCAGCACGGGGTGCCCGTCGACGGTCCCGGGCGCGCCCGCCCCCTCGATCTGCGGGTCGCTCACCGACGCTGCTCGACCGGGAGCCGCGTCGAGAGCCGACGGTCCAGCGCCGCCTCGACCAGCCCGGCGAACAGCGGGTGCGGCTTGGTCGGCCGCGACTTGAGCTCCGGGTGCGCCTGCGTGGCGACGAAGTAGGGGTGCACGTCGGCGGGCAGCTCGACGAACTCCACCAGGGTGCCCTCCGGGGAGGTCCCGCTGATCACGAGCCCGGCCTCCTCGAGCTGCTCGCGGTAGGTGTTGTTCACCTCGTAGCGGTGCCGGTGGCGCTCGGTGACCGACGTCTGGCCGTACTGCTTGGCCACGATCGAGCCGGGCTGCAGCTCCGCCGGGTAGGAGCCGAGGCGCATCGTCGCGCCGAGGTCGCCCTCGCCGGAGACGATCGCGACCTGCTCGGCCATCGTGGCGACGACGGGGTACGGCGTCTCCGGCTCGAACTCGCTGCTGTCCGCGCCGCCGAGGCCGGCGAGGTTGCGGGCGACCTCGATGACCATGCACTGCAGGCCGAGGCACAGCCCGAGCGTCGGGATCTGGTGCTCGCGGGCGTACGTGATCGCGCCGATCTTGCCCTCGGTGCCGCGGATGCCGAAGCCCCCGGGGATCACCACGCCGTCGACGTCGGACAGGTGGCGCGCCGCGCCCTCCGGCGTCGAGCAGGCGTCGGAGGGCACCCAGCGGATGCCGACCTTGGCGCGGTTGGCGAAGCCGCCCGCGCGCAGCGCCTCGACGACGGAGAGGTAGGCGTCGGGCAGGTCGACGTACTTGCCGACCAGGGCGACGACGACCTCCTCCTCGGGGTGGTGGACGCGCTGCAGCAGGTCGTTCCAGCGCGTCCAGTCGACGTCGCGGAAGCGCAGGTCGAGGCGACGGACCACGTACGCGTCGAGGCCCTCGGCGTGCAGGACCTTGGGGATGTCGTAGATGCTCGGCGCGTCGGCGCAGGCCACGACGGCCTGCTCGTCGACGTCGCACATGAGCGAGATCTTGCGCTTGACCGACTCCGGGATCTCGCGGTCGGAGCGGCACACGACGGCGTCGGGCTGGATGCCGACCTGGCGGAGCGCCGCGACCGAGTGCTGGGTCGGCTTGGTCTTCAGCTCGCCGCTCGGGCCGATGTAGGGCACCAGCGAGACGTGCAGGAAGAAGACGTTCTCGCGGCCGACGTCGTGGCGGACCTGGCGCGCGGCCTCGAGGAAGGGCAGCGACTCGATGTCGCCGACCGTGCCACCGATCTCGTGGATGACCACGTCGATGTGCTTGCCCTCGGAGTCCTGCCCGCCCATGGCGAGCATCGAGTCCTTGATCTCGTTGGTGATGTGCGGGATCACCTGGACGGTGTCGCCGAGGTAGTCGCCGCGGCGCTCCTTGGCGATGACGCTGGAGTAGACCTTGCCGGTCGTGATGTTGGCCTCGGCCGACAGGTTGCGGTCCAGGAAGCGCTCGTAGTGCCCGACGTCGAGGTCGGTCTCGGCGCCGTCCTCGGTCACGAAGACCTCGCCGTGCTGGAACGGGTTCATCGTCCCGGGGTCGACGTTCAGGTAGGGGTCGAGCTTCTGCATCGACACGCTGAGCCCGCGGGCGACCAGCAGGCTCCCCAGGCTCGAGGCCGTCAGGCCCTTGCCGAGCGAGGATGCGACCCCGCCGGTGACGAACAGGTGCTTGGTGAACTTCGCGCGTGGCCCCACGGGCCTCCAGCCTAGGTCATGAGTGCGGGTTCCGTCCGATCGTGACCCGCCGGGTTCGCAGGACGACCGCCGGACGCCAACCCGTTCCGGGCCCTTCGACGGGCTCAGGGAGCGCTCTTCTGCTGCCCTTCGACAGACCCCGAGCCTGTCGCCGAGGCCGGGAGACGCTCCCTGAGCCTGTCGAAGGGCCTTGAAGAGGTCGGCGTGCTCCTCCGCCAGGCGCCGGCTCGAGTCGAGGGCTCAGCCAGAGTCCCCGTACGCCCGCAGCACCCGCTCCAGCGTCCGCCGGCCCTGCTGGCTCATCACCGGGTTGGTCGTGCGGTAGTACCAGACCAGCCCGATCGCCTGCTCGAACGCCCAGGCCACCCCGCGGCGCCACGGCGCCTCCCCCACGCCCAGCGCGGCCCGGAAGACCTCGCGGGGGCCGTCCTCGAGCAGGTGCCAGGCGCCGACGAGGTCGAGCGCCGGGTCGGCCGGCCCGGTCCCGCCCACGTCGAGCAGCCCACCCAGCCGCGCGCCCGTACCGCTGCCCGTGACGAGCACGTTCCCGCCGATCAGGTCGCCGTGGGTCGTCAGGTCCGGCTCGTCGCCGCGCGGGAGGTCGCGGAGCCGGCCCCAGAGCCTCCTCAGCGCGGGCACGTCCAGCAGTCCCTCGCTGCGGGTCAGGCAGGTCCGCACCCAGGCGTCGTGGTCGGCGATCGTGCCGCCGCGGTTGGTGCGGCGCTCCACGACGAAGGTCCTCCCCCGCGTCGGCACCGCCCGCAGGTCGGCCACCAGGTCGGCCAGGTCACGGGCGAAGGCGTCCGAGGCGCCCGGGTCGGTCGTGGTCGCGTCGCGGCCCGGGAGCCAGGTCTGGGTCGACCACGCCAGCGGGTAGCCGCGCCCGGGCTCGCCGAGCGCGACCGGTGCGGGGACCGGCACCCGCAAGCGCCCGACCAGCCGGCGCGCGGCGTCGGCCTCCCGCTCGAGCCCGGCCCGCACGAGCGCGGGCTCCCCCGGCTGCAGCGGGAACCGTGCGGCCAGGTCGTCGCCGATCCGCGCGATCGCGTTGACCGTGCCCGTCTGGGCCAGCAGCCGGACCGGCCGGTCGGCGTACGCGGGCAGCTGGTCAGCGACCAGCGCGGAGACGAGCGCCTCGTCGACGTGGAGCTGCCCCACGTGCATGCTCACGAGCGCGAGCCAGTCACGACCCCGGAGCCTGTCGAAGGGCGGGCCGTCGGATCACGCGATCTCGCGACGGGCCGCCTCCAGGAACGCGTCGGCGTACGTCTCGGCCGGGAAGTCGCCGAGGTAGTAGTTCTTGAGCCGGTGCCGCTCGCCGGCCTGCGGGTCGGGCCCGAGGAGATCGTCGAGGACGGCGTCGACGTTCGACGCGTCGCCCGCGATCACGTAGCCGCCGCGGGCCACGGGCATCTCGGCGAAGAACTCGTCCACGCTGCCGCCCATCGCGGCGACGGCGAAGGGCTTCTCGGAGTAGAGGAAGTCGGGCACCACGCTGGAGACGTCGGAGACGAGCGCGTCGACGGCGTTGAAGCAGTCGGTGATCGTCCAGACCGACTCGGCCTGCTCGCCGAAGACGTGCTCGGTGCCGGTGCGCGCGCGGTGGTCGGCCAGGATCGCCGTGACCTCCTCCGACGCGGCGCGCAGCCCGGGGTTGCGGCCCGTGTAGGGGTGCGGCCGGAACACCACGGTGCAGCCGCGCTCGACCAGCCCGCGCACGATCTGCGGGCCGATCGGCAGCGAGCTGTACGCGGAGTCGGCGTGCATGCCCGCCCACGTCGGGGCGTAGAGGACGCGGCGCACCGGCGTGCCCGGCGTCGCGACGACGACGTCCTCGACCTGCGGGCGCCCGACGATCGCGAAGAAGTCCGGCGCGGTCGAGATCCCGTGCGCGCTGAACCGGTCGACCGCGGCCTGCCCGGCCACGAAGTTGCGGTCGAACATCCGGAACACCGGGTTGTAGCTCGTGGCCTTGTCGCTGTCGCCGTGGTTGAGCTGCACGTGCCGGACGCCGGCGTAGCGCACGACGTGGACGTTGCGCAGCGCGTTGTTGACGTAGAAGACGGCCCGCAGCGAGCTGACCATGACCGCGTCCATCTCGCGCGCGCCCCGGCGCAGCAGCACCGGCTGGTCGGTGAGGCGCTCGGCCTCGGCGAAGCTGTTGGGGTTGCGCACGAAGACGACGTAGCGCTCGCCGAGCCGGTCGAGGTAGGGGATCCAGCGCCCGATCTGGTAGCCGGTGCCCGGCTGCGCGTCCCAGTGCAGGGCGAACCGCGGCGCGTACGCGACGAGGGTCTTGTTGAGCCGGCCCTCCGCCCGGCGCCGCTGCAGGACCCACAGGGCCGCGTCGACGAGTGCGGCGACGGCGAGCAGCAGGGCCGCCACGGCGACGACCCAGGCCGGCCAGGCGGGCAGCGGGAGCAGCACGAGGAGCAGGACGAGGACCAGCGCCCCCGCCCCCGCGTACGCGAGCCAGACCGGCTTGAACCGCGACGTCGGGCGCACGCTCACCCCCGGCAGGTGGCTGCCGAACGGCACGGCGACGCGCACCAGGCGGGAGTACCCGACCTCAGCCACGACCGCGGCCGCGAGCAGCACCGGCGGCCACCAGCGGGTCCAGCCCGCGTCGAGCGCGGCCACCACCGCGGCGGCCAGCACGACCACCCGGGCGGTCCCGGCCAGGCCGGCCACCGGCCGGGCGAGCTGCGCCCGCATGGCCAGCCCGACGAGCACCGCGACGACGACGCCGAGCACGAGCACCACGACGTCGGGCAGCCCGAGCGCGGCGGACAGCAGGGTCAGCACGCCGAGCCCGCCGAGGAGGAGGTCGCCGCCGCCGAGCCCCCAGGCGATCCGGGTGGGCGTCTGGGTGACGGCGCCCTCGATGGCGAAGGCGGCCTTGGGCGCTTCCGCCGGCTCTTCCGTCGTCTCGGGCGTGGTCTCGGTCATCGTGGCTCGCAGAGGGGGTTCGGGGGGCCGGGCGACCGGCGCGAAGGACGCGCCAGTCTAAGGAGCGGTGCGCCCGCGCCCGGCCAGGACGTGCCGGTAGACGCGGACCAGGTCGTCGGCCACGTCGTCCTCGTCCGGCCAGGTCGCCGCCTGCCGCAGCCCGGCGTCGGCCAGCGCCCGTCTCGCGTCCGCGTCGTCGACCAGCGCGAGGACGGCGGCGGCCGTGCCGTCGGGATCGTCGGGGTCGACCAGGACGGCGGCGTCGCCCACCAGTCCGGGGACGCCGCCGACGCGCGTGGCGACCAGCGGCAGCCCGGCGAGCAGCGCCTCCTGGGCCACCAGCGCGCGGGCCTCCCACCGGGACGGCAGCAGGCCGAGGTCGGCGGCGTGCAGCCACGACGCGACGTCGTCGGTCGGCCCGACCAGGCTCACCCGCAGGGCCTCGGCCGTCACGCGGCGGGCGAGCTCGTCGTGCAGCGGACCGGCCCCGACCAGCGCGTACGCGAGGTCGGACCGGTCGCGGGTCCGGGCGGCGACGTCGAGCAGCAGGTCGAGGTTCTTCTGCGGGGCCAGCCGGGTGACGGTGAGCACGAGCACGTCGTGCGCAGCCAGGCGGAGGCCCGCCCGCCGCTCCTCCCGGCCGGTCCTTGGCGGCGCGAGCGCCGGGGCGGCCACGGGCGCGAGCTCGGCCTCGCGGGCGCCGAGGGCGAGGGCGGTGTCGAGCAGGTCCTCGCTGGCGGCCAGCACGACGTCGGCGCCGCGGGCGACGAGGCGCTGCAGCAGCCGGCCCGCGGTCGCCGTCCGGCCCTCGCCGAGCACCGCGTTGTGCCAGGTGACGACCAGCGGCACCCGGTGCACCCGGGCGTGCGGGAGGGCGAGCGCGGCCGCCTTGTAGCCGTGCGCGTGCACGACGTCGGCGCCCCGCACGGCGCGGGCCAGGCTGCGCGTGCTCAGCGGTGTCGTGGGCACCCCCAGGTCGTGGGCCTCGAGCGTCAGCTCTGGCGCGCAGACCGCCACGTCGAGGCCGCGGCCGACGAGCCGGGGCGCGACGCTCGCGGCGTGCCGCCCGATGCCGCCGGTGCTCGCGGTCAGCACCATCGCGACGCGGGTGCGCGGTCCCCCGCCGCTCACCTCAGCCACGGGCGCCCACCGCCTCCTCGGGCGAGCCGACGTGCCGCAGCGCCCAGGTCGCGCGCAGCAGGGAGGGACGAACGAGGGCGAGGACCCCGACGAAGACCACCGCCGTCACGAGTGCGGCGGCCAGCGCCAGCCCCGCCGCGACGACCAGGCCGGCCCCGTCCCCGAGCCGGGCCAGCGCCCCGCCAGCGAGGACCGCGGGCACGGCCGCGACCACCCCGGCCAGGAGCGCGGCGGGAAGCCCTGCGCCCGGTGCGTCCCCGGGCCGGCTCCGGTGCACCGCGACCCAGCCCACGACCGCGCCCACGGCGAGGCCCAGCGACACCGAGGTCGCCAGGGCGACGACCAGGACGCCCGTCGGCACGGCCGCGGCGCTGACGAGCGCTCCTGCGGTCACGACGCCCCAGGCCACGGCCGTCGTCGTGCCCGCGGCGAGCGCCCGGTGCTGGGCGAGCAGCGTGCGGGTGGCGAGGCCCATCAGCGCGAAGGCGAGGACGGCCGGTGCGAGCGCGGCCACCGGCCCGGCCAGGGCCGCGGTGCGCCCCGACCCCGGACCGAGCACGAAGACCCGGGCTACCGGCACCGCGGTGGCCACGAGCAGCGCCGCGCCCAGCCACCCGAGGACGACGAGCGCCGGCGCGGTGCGGCGCAGCACGCCCGCCACCTCCGCGCCCCCCTGCTCCGCGGCGGCGGCCAGCCGCGGGAAGGTCAGCTGCAGCACGGGGGCGGCGAGGACGGCGTACGGCAGCAGGTAGAGCGCGTTGGCCCAGGTGAAGCGGGTGAGCGCCCCCGGGTCGGGGTCGCGCTGCGCGGCCAGGTTGATCACCAGGACGCTGACCTGCTGCAGCACGAGCCCGGCCAAGCCGGCCGCGCCGATCGCTGCGACGACGCGAGCGTCGCCCGGCGCGAAGTGCAGCGTCGGTCGCACCCGCAGCCCGAGCCGGGCGAGCGGCAGGGCGGTGCACAGGGCCAGCGCGACCACCCCGGCCGTCGTCCCCAGCCCGAGCACGAGCAGGGCCCGACCGCTCAGCAGGCCGAGGTCGGCGGAGGCCCCCGGCGCGGCCAGCCCGGCGAAGAGCACGTAGGCGGCGATGACCACGACGCTCGAGAGCAGCGGCGCGGTCGCGGCGGCCAGGAAACGGCCGTGGGCCTGCAGGACGCCCGCCGTCACGACCGCGACGCCGTAGAACCAGACCTGCGGGACGAAGACCACCACCAGCGTCGTCAGCACCCCGACGCTGCCCGCGCAGTCGGCCTTCGCGTACGCCCGGGCGTAGATCCCGGCGCCGAGCAGCGCCGCGACGGCCACGACGCTCAGCACCAGCAGCGTCCAGGACAGCAGCGCCGAGGTCGTCCGGTGCGCCTCGTCACGACGCCCGGCCCCGACGTGGCGGGCGACGACGGGGACGACGACCCCCGCCAGCACGCCGCCGGCGGCGACCTCGAAGAGCACGTTCGGCAGCGCGTTCGCCGCGTTGTAGACGTCGCCCAGGCAGGTGTCGCCGACCGTCTTGGAGAAGACCAACGAGCGGCCGAAGCCGACGACCCGCGCCGCCAGCGTCAGCCCGCCGACGCCGAGCAGCACGGAGCCGCGCAGCCTCACGCCTGGCCCGGCCCGTCCGGCCCGTCCGGCTGGTCCTGAGGTGGACGCCTCCGCCCGAGCCCGTCCAGCCAGGCCAGCACGGGCGTGCGGGCGATGACGGCGGTGAAGCTCACGCGCTCGCTGGCCAGGTTGAGGGCGGCGACCGCGCCGAGGGCGACGCACCGGGCCGGGAGGCCGAGGCGGGCCGCGGCCGCGGTGGCCGCGGCGGCCCCGAGAGCGTTGGCCCCGCAGTCGCCCAGCATCGAGCGGGCGGCGAGGTCGCTCGGCAGGCTGCCGACCGCCGCGCCGAGCGCCGGTCCGGCCCCTGCGCCGGCCAGCGGTCCGGCGAGCAGGACGACGGCCTTGGCCGCGCGGCCGGGCCGCAGGTCGAGCAGGTTCACGAGGTTGGCCGTGCCGGCGACGAGCGCGGTGTCGACGACGACACCCGCCAGGTCGGCCACGGGGACGTCGGGCCCGCGGCGCGGCCGGTCCACGGCCAGGAGCAGCGCGGCCGCGAACCCGCTGAGGCCGACCCCGACGATCTTGACCGTCCCGCTGGTGACGCGGCCGTGGCGCAGCGCGGTCAGGTGCCCCCGGAACCCCCGGGCGTCGGCGCTCCCGGCCAGGTCGTCGTACGCCCCCACGAGCCCGGCACCCGCCCCGGCCACCGCCACCGCACGCAGCCGCGCGGTCGGCGCCCCGAGCAGCGCGTCGACCCCGCACCCGACGAGGACCGCGCCCGCGGCGACCGGCCCCTCGAGCAGGGTGACCGGTGCGCCGGCGTGGTTGGTCCGCGACCAGCGACGTGCCCAGCGCGCGTCCGGGGCCCGGGTCGCCAGGGCGTCCGCGGCCCAGGCCGCCGCCGCGGCGGTCGCGGCGCTCGCCAGGCCGCGCAGCAGCCCGGGACCTCGACCCGCAGGCGGGACCGCCGGCTCGAGGGGGCGGTTCACCGGATCGGGAGGGTCGGCAGGGCGTCGTCGGCCCGGGCCAGGGCGCCGTAGTGCCCCTGGCGGCCGAGCACCTGCTCCTTCCCCGCGAGGACCGTCGTGACCACGCCGCTCGGCAGGTCGGCGACGTCGACGGTGCTGAGCTCGGACGCGCTCGGCGAGGTGGCGCGGATCGCCCCGACGTCGGTGCCGGTGAGCCCGGCGCTGTTCGGCCCGGCGACGACGACTCCGGGCGCGTCGGCGGTGCCGCCCTGCTCCTTGAGCGCCGTCTGGAGCTCGACGTCGGCGGTGGTGACCGCGGCGTCGACCGGCTGCGTCGTCGTCGCCGCGGTCACGACGACCACGAGCTGGGCGTAGTCGTCGACGTCGTCGCGCACGTCGATCAGCCCGGCGGCGGTGAGCGTCGTCCCGACCGACCTGGCGTAGTCGTCGCGGGTCGTCATCTGCTTGGAGGTGAACGCGCGGGCCAGGCTCCAGCCGACCTTGGTCGCGGGCGACATCGCGTCGGTCAGGCCCGGCACGGCCAGCGGTGCCACCGCCTCCCGGACCGCCGCCGCCTGCGTCGGGTCCGCGACCTCGGAGGCGACCTTGACCTCGCTGACCACCCGGCCGCCGGCCGTCGCCACGGCGTCGGACACGGCGGTGACGACCGAGCCCGGCGCGTCTGGCATGGCCACGA
Organism: Microlunatus sagamiharensis; assembly: GCF_900105785.1. NCBI lineage: Bacteria > Bacillati > Actinomycetota > Actinomycetes > Propionibacteriales > Propionibacteriaceae > Microlunatus > Microlunatus sagamiharensis. The sequence goes on along the minus strand of NZ_LT629799.1, from coordinate 1,059,641 downwards.
CCGCGACCCTGTACTCGGGCAGCTGCCCGGCCAGCACGAGCGAGGCCGTGCGCTGGTCGTACGCGCTGCGGTAGGTGTCGAGCCTGGTCCGCCGGTCGAGCTCGGCCCGCAGCGCGGTGACCTGGTCCCGGTCCTGCTGGGCCTGCGTGAGGATGCTCTCGTCCACGGACGGGCTGAGCGAGACGCCGACGGCGATCCCGACGGCGAGGGCCAGGAACACCGCCATCAGCGAGACGATGTGGTAGCGGAAGTTGATCACGTGAAGAGTTCCTTGATCCAGTACGCGAGGTCGCGGAGACGCGCGACCAGCACGCTCCCCAGCGCCCCGCCCACGTCGGTCATCGCCATCGCCGTCACCAGCGCGACGACGCCGGAGAGCACGAGCAGCGCGAGGTGCCAGCCCTTGACCTGGCTGCGGTAGATCCGCGAGACGCCCTTGGCGTCGACGAGCTTGGAGCCGACCCGCAGCCGGGTGAGGAAGGTCGACGCCATGCCGGCGCGGCCCTTGTCCAGGAACTCCACGAGCGAGAGGTGGGTTCCCACGGCGACCATCAGCCGGGCGCCGTAGGAGTCCGCGAGCAGCATCGCGGCGTCCTCGCTGGTGCCGAGCGCGGGGAAGACGACGGCCTGGAGGCCGAGCGCCTCGACGCGCTCCAGCGCCGGCGTACGCCCGTCGCGGTAGGCGTGCAGGACCAGCTCGGCGCCGCTCCGCAGGGCCGCGTCGGAGCACGAGTCCATGTCCCCGACGATCATGTCCGGCTTGTAGCCGGCCTCCATCAGGGCGTCGGCGCCGCCGTCGACACCGATGAGCAGCGGCTTGTACTCCGAGATGTAGGGCCGCAGGGTGTCGAGGTCGCCGCGGTAGTCGTAGCCGCGCACCACGATCAGGACGTGCCGGCCCTCGATGCGGGTGCGGATCTCGGGGACGCCGACGCCCTCGAGCAGCAGCTCCTTCTCCTCGCGGAGGTAGGTCATCGTGTTGAGCGCGAAGGCGTCGATCTGGTCCGACAGCCCCGCGCGCGCCTGCTCGAGCTGCTCCTCGAGCACCTCGGTGGTGAGGAGCGTGCCCGTGGCCACGACCGCACCCCCGGCGTCGAGCAGCCGGTTGCCGTCCACGATGAGCCGCTCGCCCTCGGCGACGAGGCTGAAGACGTCCTCGCCGACGTCGTCGATGAGGGGGATGCCCGCCTCGAGCAGGATGCTCGGCCCGAGGTTGGGGTAGCGGCCAGAGACCGAGCGCGCGGCGTTGACCACCAGGCTGACGCCGGTGGCGACGAGCGCCTCGGCGCTGACCCGGTCGAGGTCGACGTGGTGGATGATCGCGACCTCGCCGGGGCGCAGCCGCTTGGTGAGGTTCTTCGTCCGCCGGTCCAGGCGCGCCACGCCACCGACCTCCGCCGGCTCGGCGTGTCGGCGCAGGGCGGCAGGCAGTCTCATCTCGCCGGTCATCCTCCCACGGGTGCCACCCCGACGGCCCGGACGAACACGGCCCGCCCGGCGCCGACGGCCCGACGGGCGCGATCGGCCCTAGCGGGCTCCGGCCCGGGCCCCCGCGGCGAGCTCGACCAGCTCGCCCGCGTGCGCGAGCGCGGAGTCGGTCGTCTCCATCCCGGCCATCATCCGCGCGAGCTCCGCGCGGCGCTCGTCCTCGGGCAGCTGCACCACGCCGCTCGTCGTGACCTGGCCGTCGTCGGCCTTGACCACGACGAAGTGGCGGTCGGCGAAGGCGGCCACCTGGGCGAGGTGGGTGACGACGACGACCTGGCTGTGCCGGGCGAGCTCGGCGAGGCGGCGGCCGATCTCCACGGCCACGCGGCCGCCGACGCCGGCCTCGACCTCGTCGAAGACGAGCGTGCCGCCGGGCCGGTCCGCGGCGAGGACGACCTCGAGCGCGAGCCGGACGCGGGAGAGCTCGCCGCCGGAGGCGACCTTGCCCAGGCTGCGGGGTTCGCTGCCGGGGTTGGCCGCGAAGAGCAGGTCGACGGCGTCGGCGCCGAAGGGGCCCAGCTCGGCTGGCGACACCGCGAAGGCCAGGCGGGCGTGCGGCATCGCCAGCGCGCCCAGCTCGGCGGCGACCGCGGTGGCGAAGCCCTCGGCGGCCCCGGTGCGCAGCTCGGTCAGCCCGGCCGCGCGCGTCCGCAGGTCCGCCTCGGACGCCTGTAGCGCCGCAGTCAGCTCCGCGACCCGGTCGTCGCCGCCCTCGAGCTCGACGAGCCGCCTCGACGCGTTCGCCGCCCAGGCCAGGGCGTCGTCGACGGTGGGCCCGTACGCCCGGGTGAGGCCGGCGAGCTGCGAGCGCCGTGCGGCGACCTGCTCCAGCCGGGCCGGGTCGGCCACCAGGTCGTCGAGGTAGCGGGCGAGGTCGGAGCCGACGTCGTCGAGCAGGTACGCCGCCTCCGCCACCCGGGTGGCCAGCGCGGCCACCGCCGGGTCGGCCGCCGCGTGGTCCAGGCTGCGCCGGGCGGCCGCGAGCAGCGCCGAGGCCCCGCCGGCGTCGCCCGGGTCGTCGGGGTCGCCGGACAGCGCCGCGAGGGCGCCGCCGACCGAGAGCCGCAGGTCGTCGGCGTTCTGCAACCGGGTGGCCTCGGCGGCCAGCGACACGTCCTCGGCCGGCTCCGGGCCGACCTGCTCGACCTGCTCGAGCCCGAACCGCAGCAGCTCCACCTCGCGGGCCCGCTCGGCGCTCGCGGCGACCAGGGCGTCCAGCTCGGCACGCGCCGCACGGTGCTCGGCCCAGCGGCGGCGGTACTCCCCCAGCGCACGCGCCAGCTCCGGGCCGGCGTACGCGTCGAGGAGCTCGCGCTGGCGCCCGGAGGCCGAGAGCCGCACCTGCTCGGACTGGCCGTGGATCGCGACCAGCTCGGTCGTCACCTCCGCGCACACCGACACGGGCACCTGGGCGCCGCCGAGGAAGGCGCGCGAGCGCCCGGCGGCGGTGATGTGGCGGGCCACGAGCAGCTCGTCCTCGTCGAGGTCGCCGCCGGCCTCGCGGACCCGCTCGACGACGCTCGCCGTCCCGTCGGCGGCCTGCGCCGCGGAGCCGGGCACCACGATGCGGCCCTCGACCACGGCCCGCGCGGTGCCCACGCGGACGGCCCGCGGGTCGGCGCGGTCGCCGAGCAGCAGTCCGATGCCGGTGACGATCATGGTCTTGCCCGCGCCGGTCTCCCCGGTGACGACCGTGAGGCCGGGGTGGGGCTCGACGACGGCGTCGTTGATGACGCCGAGGTCGCGGATCCGGAGCTCGGAGATCACCGCAGGCCCGTGTCGGCCACGTCGGGGACGCCGTCCGGGCGGCGCCGGGCGGCGCCCTCCCGCTGGTCGTCCGACCGGTCGCCGTCGCCGTGCTCGTCGTCGTCGAGGCGCGCCTCGCGGCCGCGGATCGTCTCGCGGTCCTCCTCCGAGGCCCGGTCCTCCGCCTGGCCGCGCCAGCCCTCGACCCGCAGCCCGAACTTGTTCACGAGCCGGTCGGTGAAGGGGGCCTCCGACAGCCGCGCGAGCAGCAGCCGGTGGCTGCCCTGCTGCACCTCGATCTGCAGCCCGGCGCGCAGCTCGGCCGAGCGCCGCCCGTCGCACCAGACGACGCCCTCGGTCTGGGAGCGGTCGATGAGCTGCATGACCACGCGCGACGTGGGCCCGAGCACCAGGGGCCGGGAGAACAGGGCGTGCGCGCTGAGCGGGACCACGAGCAGCGCGTCGACGTTCGGCCAGATCACCGGGCCGCCCGCGGAGAAGGCGTACGCCGTCGACCCCGTCGGGGTGGCCATCAGCACCCCGTCGCAGGCCCAGCGCGAGAGCGGGCGCCCGTCGACCTCGACGAGCACCTCGACCATGCGCTCGCGCGCGGCCTTCTCGACCGAGACCTCGTTGACCGCGTAGGAGGACCAGACCACGTCGCCGCTGTCGCAGTCGCGCAGGGTGACCTCGATGGTCGAGCGCTGCTCCACCGCGTACGAGCGGTCGACGATGCGGGTGACGATGCTGTCGATCTCGGAGGACTCCGCCTCGGCGAGGAAGCCGACGTGGCCGAGGTTGACCCCGAGCAGCGGCAGGTCGGCCTGCAGCACCCACTCGGTGCCGCGCAGGATCGACCCGTCGCCGCCGAGCACCACCATCAGCTCGATCTCCGGCGACGCGTCGGTCGGCGACCCGAGCGGCTCGACGGTGTCGGCGAGCGGTCGGGGCAGGCACTGCTCGTCGCCGGCCGGCAGGAGGCTGGTCACGCCCGAGGCGTGCAGGCCCTGGATGAGCCGGGTGGCGGCATCGATCGCCGTCGGGCGGCCCATGTGGGTCAGCACGGCGACACGGCGCTGCGAGCCGGGAGCGGTCGTCACCGCGTCAGCATAGGGAGGACTCCCACGCCGGTCCCGGGCCGACGCCCGCCGCGCGGCCCAGGTGCACGAAGAACTCGCGGTTGCCCGCCGGCCCCGGCAGGCGGCTGGGCGCGAGCGCCTGCACGTGCCAGCCCAGTGCGGAGGCCGCCGCGGCGACGTCGTCGACGGCCCGGCGGTGCAGGTCCGGGTCCCGCACGACGCCCCCGGGGCCGAGCGCCGCGCGGCCGACCTCGAACTGCGGCTTGACCATCAGCAGCCACCAGCCGTCGGCCGCCGAGACCGCCGCGAACCGCTCGAGCAGCAGCGTCAGCGAGATGAAGGACACGTCGGCGACGACGAGGTCGACGGGCCGATCGCCCAGGAGCGCCGGCGTCAGGTCGCGCAGGTTGGTCTGCTCGTGGACGTGCACGCGCGGGTCGTCGCGGAGCCGCGGGGCCAGCTGGTCGGTGCCGACGTCGACGGCGTGGACCTCCTCCACCCCCCGCTCGAGCAGCACCTGCGTGAAGCCGCCCGTGGAGGAGCCCGCGTCGAGCGCCCGGGACACCCCGGCGACCCGCGCGTCCAGGTCGAGGTCGGAAAACGCGCCCAGCAGCTTGTGGGCCGCGCGGGAGACGTAAGGGTCGGTACGTGCCTCCAGCTGGTCCTGCTCGCCCACCGGGTCGGAGGCCCGCAGGTCCGAGCGGCCCGCGAGCGTGACGCGCCCCGCCCGGATCAGCTCCTGGGCCTGGCCGCGCGACCGGGCGAGCCCGCGCTCCACGAGCGCCCGGTCGAGCCGCACCGGGGTCACGGTTGCGGTTCGGTGGGGTGCCGGAGCACCTCCTGCAGCGCCCCGTGGGCGTCCGCGAGGAGCTCGGCGTGCTCGTCCACGGGCGTCCGGTCGAGGCCGGCCACGCCGCGCAAGGCGTCGTCGACGCGCTGGTCGCCGGTGTGCGGCGCCTCCGGGGCGTCGGTCTGCTCGCTGCCCGCGCTCTCGCTCACGCCGGGCCCCCGGAGCCACCGTTGCGGGTGGCCTCCAGCGTCGCGAGGCGCACCTGCAGGTCCTCCAGGTCGAGACGCAGCTCGGCGAGCTCGGAGCGGGCCTCGTCGAGACGCTCGCGGGCCTCGTGGAGCTCCGTCGCCGGGACGATCCCCAGGCGCGCGGCGACGCGACCGACCTCGGCCGAGACGAGCTGCTCGAAGAGCTCGCGGTTGGCGCGGCTGGCCTGGCCGACCTCCTCGGCCAGCTGCGCGAACCCCGAGAACAGCGACCGGTACGCAGGCACGTCGGGAGTCTAGGACGAGGGACGGGCGAGGACCGGGAGCACGGCCGTGAGGTCGAGCGGGTGCCCCTCGTCCATCGCGCGCCAGGCCAGGTGCGCGGCCGCCCAGGTCGCCTCGGCCCAGCCCTGGGCCGTCGTCGGCGGGTCGCCCTCGAGCAGGAGCCGGCCGTCCTCGACCCGGGCGACCGCGCTCCCGCAGCAGGCCCGGTCGCCGTCGAGCGTCACGGACCGCTCCGGCTGGAGCAGCGCGCCCGCGTCGAGGCCGAGGTGCGTGGGCCGCGTCCCGGGTCCGGCCACGAGCAGGTCGGCCGGTCCGTGGGACCCACTGAGCACCAGCATCCCGTCGAGCCCCGCGTTGACGGCCCCGGCGATGTCGGTGTCCAGCCGGTCGCCGACGAAGAGCGGCCGGTGCACGCCGAGGCGGGCGATCGTCTCGTCGAGCAGCGGGCGGTAGGGCTTGCCCGCGACCTCCGGGTCGACGGTGACCGCGAGGCGCACGGCCTGCACCGCCGCACCGTTGCCGGGCACGAGGCCCCGGTCGGTCGGACGCGTCGGGTCGTCGTTGGTCGCGACCCAGCGGGCGCCGCGGTTGATCGCGATCGACGCCTCGATGAGCTGCTGCCAGGTGAGGTCGACGCCGTAGCCCTGCAGCACCGCGACCGGCTCGTCGTCGGCCGACTCGACGGCGCTCAGCCCGGCCTCGGCGAGCGCCTCGCGGACGCCGTCGCCGCCGACGAGCAGGACCTTGGTGCCGGCGGGCAGGTCGTGGCGCAGGACCTGCGCCCCGGCCTGGGCCGACGTGACCACGTCGCTCCGCTCCGCCGGGATGCCGAGCTCGGTCAGGTGCTCCGCGACCGCACCGGGCGTCCGGGCGGCGTTGTTCGTCACGAACCCGACGGGGACGCCGCGCTCACGCAGGCCCGCCAGCGCGGGCGGGGCCCCGGGCACCGCGACCGGGCCCAGGTAGATGACGCCGTCGAGGTCGAAGAGGACCCCGTCGTACGCGTCCACCAGCGCAGGCGACCCCGTCGCCCCGACCGCCTCGGTCACCTCAGCCACGCCCGTCGGTCGGCTCGATGGCCTCCAGGTCGTCGTTCTCGTGGTCGGCGTCGTCCGCGTCGGCGTCGTCCTCGTCGGCGTCGTCCTCGTCGGCGTCGTCAGAGTCGTGCTCGTCGTCGGACTCCTCGTCGTCGGACTCGTCGGACTCCTCGTCGTCGGACTCCTCGTCGTCATCCTCGAGGTCGCCGTCGAGGTCGTCGAGCTCCAGCTCCTCGAGGTCGAGGGTCAGTCCGTCGAGCTCGTCGACCCGCTGCTGCGCGTCGGTCAGCTGCTCGGGGTCGCGCCGGGCGGCCTCGGCGAACATGCGGCGCGCCTCCTCGGTCGCCCCGGTCTGCAGCAGCGCGTCGGCGAAGGCGTAGCGGAGCCGCGCGGCGGCCTGCTGCTCCTCCTGCCGCGCGGAGGCGGCACCCCGGCCCTGGAGCGACTCGGTGCGGGCGGGAGCCGGTGCCGCCACGGCCTGACGCAGCATCCGGACCGCCTCGGCCTGCTGCCCGAGGTCGGCGCGAGCACCGGCGGCGACGATCGTCATCTCGACGCGCAGCGCCGGCGGCAGGTCGAGGTCGGCGGCCTCGCGGGAGAGCGTCAGCGCGCGCTGCGGGTTGCCCAGCGCACGCTCGCAGTCGGCCATCACCGGCAGGTAGTCCGGCGCCCCGGTCATCCGCCGCAGAGCGCGGTATTCCGAGAGCGCCGCCGCGTACTCCCCCGCCGCGTACGCCGTCTCCGCGGCGGCCTCGCGGACCACCGGGAGCCGGGCGGCGCGCCGCCGCGCGGCCTCGGCGTGCGCGTACGCCAGCTTCGGGTCGGTGTCGATCAGCTCGCCCGCCGCGACGAGGTGGCCCGCCACGATCTCCTCGAGCTCCTTGGGCAGACCCCTCAGCTCGGCGCGCACCGCGCGGTTCAGCGTGCGGACGTCGACGCCCTGAGGAACGTCCGGCTCGTCGGGTCGACGGGCCAGGCCCGGACGTGGCGGCGGACGGTCGGCCCCGCCACGGCGGTCGTCGCCACGAGCACCGGTGGGACGACCGCCACCGGCGCCGCCCCCGCGCTGACCGAAGGGCCGGTCGCCGCCACGGCGGTCGTCGCCCGACCGGTCCGCGCGCGGTCCACCCGAGAACGGGCGATCGCCCGCCGGACGGCGTCGGTCGTCGCGCTGGTCACGGTCGAAGCGCGGGCGCTCCCTCCGACGGTCGTCGCCCTGGGCGCGCTCGTAACGCGGAGGGTCGTCACGCTGCGGACGGTCGGATCGAGGCCGGTCGTCCCGCTGCGGATTGTCGTAGCGGGGACGCTCGCCCCGCTGGTCGCCGCCGGCGCCGCGGTCGTAGCGGGGACGGTCGTCACGCTGCAGACGGTCGTAGCGCGGACGGTCGTCGCCCCGGGACCCCTCGTAGCGAGGACGGTCGTCCCGCTGCGGACGGTCGTCCCGGCCACGCCCACCACCACGCTGGTCGCCACCTTGACCACGGTCGTAGCGGGGACGGTCGTCGCCCTGAGACCGGTCGTAGCGGGGGCGCTCATCGCGCTGCGGACGGTCGTAGCGCGGACGGTCGTCCCGCTGCGGACGGTCGTCACGACCACGCCCACCACCGCCCTGATCTCCAGCGGGACCACGGTCGTAGCGGGGACGGTCGTCGCTCTGGGACCGATCGTAGCGAGGACGGTCGTCGCGCTGCGGACGGTCGTACCGAGGACGGTCGTACCGAGGACGGTCGCCCCGCTGGTCGCCACCGGCCCCACGGTCGTCGCGGGGACGGTCGTCGCCCCGAGACCCCTCGTAGCGAGGACGGTCGTCACGCTGGGGCCGGTCGTCACGCTGAGGCCGGTCGTCACGCTGAGGCCGGTCGTCACGCTGAGGCCGGTCGTAGCGCGGACGCTCGCCGCGCTGGTCGCCGCCGGCCCCACGGTCGTAGCGCGGGCGCTCGTCGCGCTGCCCGCCGCTGCGGGGCCGCTCGTCGCGCCCGCTCCAGGGGCGGTCGCCGCCCTGCCCGGGCGGTCGGCCCTGCCCGCGGCCGGCGTCACGACCGCCGTAGCCGCGTCCGCCGGAACGGTCACCCGCGCCGCGACCACCGCCGCGGCCGCCACCGCGACCCTCGCCACGGCTCCCGCCACGACTTCCGTCGCGGCCCTGATCGTTCGGACGACTCTCCTCCACCACCGCACCATCCTCCCTGACCCGGGGAGGTGGTGACACCACGTCCGACGAGGACCGGGGTCGCAGCCACGGGTCGTGGCTGCTGGCACGGCGGGTCCCGGGTCGGAAGGTCCTAGCCGACGACCACGACCTCCGGGCCGGCGGCGGCCAGCTCGGCGATGATCGTGTCCGGCGCCGCGGCGTCGGTCAGCACCAGGTCGAGCTCGGAGACCGCGGCGAACGAGCAGAACGAGTTGCGCCCGAGCTTGCCGGAGATGACGGGCACGATCCGCCGGCGGGCGCTGAGGAGCATGGCCCGCTTGGCGGAGGCCTCCTCGGGGTTGGTCGTGGTCAGGCCCTGCGCAGCGCTCATGCCGTTGACGCCGACGACAGCGACGTCCACGGTGAGCGACTGCAGGCGCCGGCTGGTCCAGGCGTCGACCGCAGCGCTCGTGAGCCCGCGCACCATGCCCGGCAGGGTGATCACCTGCACGCCGGGGTGGTCGGCGAGGTGGCGCGCCGCCGGCAGGTTGTTGGTGACGACGGTGAGGACCGCGTCGCGCGGCACGGCCTGCGCGGCGAAGAGGGTGAGCGAGCCGGAGTCGAGGACGAGCACGCCGTCGTGCGGCAGCTCCTCGGCGAGCCGGGTGGCGATGCGCCGCTTGTCCTCGTGCTGCTCGGCGTGACGGGCGGCCAGCGCGACCTCGAACGGGACCGCGTCGAGCAGCTGGGCCCCACCGCGGACGCGGCGGAGCAGCCCTCGACGCTCGAGCGTGTCGAGGTCGCGCCGGACTGTCTCGGTCGTGACCTCGAGGTGCTCGCTGATCTGGGTCACGGTCGCACGGCGGTCCTCCTGCGCGAGCAGGAAGTCGGCGATGGCGCGCTGCCGTTCCGGCGGGTACCTGGTCAGCGCCGTCACCTCCTCGTGCCTCGCGTCCCGGGGCCGTCATCCTCGCAGGTCAAACGAGTCGGGCACCGGACCGGGACGCTTCGGTCAGCCGCGTGCCGTCGGCGTACGCTCGTCCTCCGCGGAGCCGGGTCCCACGACCGACGGCCGCACCGGACTGGCTCGAGGAGGCGCCGTTCCATGACGACGCGACGAGCCGGTGACGGCCAGGTGGCGACGCTCGGACCCGAGCAGCGCTTCGAGCGCATGCTCATCTGGCTGGACGCCGAGGGCCGGCTCGACGTCGGCGACGCCGCCGCCCGTCTGTCCGTGGCGCAGGAGACGATCCGCCGCGACCTCCGCGTGCTGGAGTCCCGCGGGCTGCTGCTGCGGGTGCACGGCGGCGCCGTGCAGATCGAGCCGGAGCTGGCCGGCACGCCGGCCCTGCCCGGCGCCGCGAGCGCCCCCGCCGTGGTCGCCTCCGAGGACCGCGAGCTGCTCGACTGCCTGTGGAGCGAACTCCCGCGGACGGGGACCCTGCTGCTGGGGACCGGGCGCCTCACCCTCGAGCTGGCGCAGGTGATGGTCAACGACCCGCCGGAGGACGAGCTCACGGTGGTGACGAGCTCCCTCGACGTCGCGCTGCTGCTGGCACGGGTCTCGCAGGTCTCCGTCTACAACATCGGCGGCACGGTGAGCCCGAGCACCCACGCGCAGGAGGGCGACTGGGCGCTGACCGAGCTCCACCGTCTCCACACCGACGTCAGCGTGGTCTGCCCGGCGGGAGTCACGCCGGACGGGCTGAGTCAGCCGTCGCCGGCCGCCGCCGCCGTGTCCCAGGCCGAGGTCGCCGCCGGGACACGCGTGGTGGCCCTCGCCGAGGGTGCCGCGCTGGGGCGGCGCTCGTTCGTCACCTTCGCCGGGCTCGACGAGGTCGAGCGCGTCGTCGTCGCCGGAGACCCCGCACCGTCGCTGGTCTCCGAGCTCAGCGAGCATGGCATCCCGTGCACCGACCGACGGTCCGTGGCCGTCACCAGGAGAGGACGAAGAAGTTGACGTTGGTCGCAGGGGTGGACTCGTCCACCCAGTCGGTCAAGATCGTGGTCTGCGACGCCGAGACGGGCGAGGTCGTCCGCTCCGGTCGCGCCTCGCACCCCGAGGGCACCGAGGTGTCGGCGGCGGCGTGGTGGGACGCGTACCGGAAGGCCGCGAGCACCCCGGGTCTCCTCGAGGACGTCGAGGCGATCGCGGTCGGCGGGCAGCAGCACGGGATGGTCACGCTCGACGAGCAGGGCGGCCTCGTCCGTGACGCGCTGCTGTGGAACGACACCCGTTCCGCGCAGGACGCCCGCGACCTGGTCGACGAGCTGGGCGGAGGTCAGGCCTGGGCCGACGCGGTCGGGACGGTGCCCCTCGCGTCGATGACGGTCACCAAGCTGCGCTGGCTCGCCCGCGCCGAGCCCGAGACCGCCAAGCGTGTGGCGTCGGTGATCCTCCCCCACGACTACCTGACCTGGGAGCTCGGCGGCCGCTCGTTCGCGCCCGTCACGGACCGGGGCGACGCCTCGGGCACCTGCTACTACGACGCGTCCGACGGGGAGTACCGGGACGACCTGGTGCAGCGCGCCCTGGGCCGCTCCGTCGAGCTGCCCCGGGTTGCCTCGCCGGCCGAGATCGTCGGGCACACCCCCGACGGCATCGCCATCGCCGCCGGCACCGGGGACAACATGGCCGCCGGCCTGGGTCTCGGGCTCGAGTCCGGTTCCGCCGTCGTGTCCCTGGGGACCAGCGGGACCGCCTTCACCCGGAGCACCACCCCGACGCACGAGCCGAGCGGGACGGTCGCCGGCTTCGCGGACGCCACGGGCGAGTTCCTCCCCCTGGTCTGCACGCTCAACGGGGCACGCAACCTCGTCGCCACCGCCGAGGTGCTCGGGGTCTCGCTCGACGAGCTCGCACGCCTGGCCCTGTCGGCGCCCGCCGGCAGCGGTGGTCTGGTGTTCCTGCCCTTCCTCGAGGGAGAACGGACGCCGTCGCTGCCCGAGGCCACCGGCGAGCTCGTCGGCCTCACGCTGTCGAGCATGAAGCCCGCCAACCTCGCCCGTGCGGCCATCGAGGGCGTGCTGTGGAGCCTGGCTTACGGCGTGGACGTCCTGCGTCAGCAGACCGGTGAGATCTCGGCGATCACCCTGACCGGTGGGGCCTCGCAGTCGGAGGCCGTACGCCGCATCGCCACCAGCGTCTTCGGCCTGCCGGTCGTGGTGACGGAGGCGTTCGAGAGCGTGGCCGTGGGTGCCGCGCGTCAGGCCGCCTGGGCGCTCAGCGGTGAGCTCCCGGAGTGGCGCGTGCCGGTGGCCGGTCGCTACGACCCCACGGACGCCGATGTGACGGCCGCGGACGCCCTGATGGCGCGCTACACCGAGGTGCTGCATGACCACTTCGAGGTTCCGTCCTTCGCCCGCTGAGCTCCCTAGAACGCACGAAGCGCCGGTCGACCTTCGGGTCGCCGGCGCTTTGTGGTTCGCACAGTGGACGTAGGAGCTGTCGGGATGAAACCAAATCCCTCCGTAGCTCCCCTCGTGGCTTCGCCCCGAGGCGCTGAGGCTTGGGACAACGCAGTGACGAAGAGAAGTGCTTCGACATCGAACACTGGCCCTTCGCAGCCCTTCGACAAGCTCAGGGAGAGTCCCCACTCATCCCGTCACCGCCGACGATCTGCGCACGCGGCATTCGGAATTGGAGTTGGAAGTAGACGCACAAATACCTCAGGGTCAACCACGAATGGTTGACCCTGAGGTGTGTGTGTTGTCCGGCGACGTCCTAGTCTCCCACACGGTCCCCCGTGCAGTACCATCGGCGCTGAAAGGCTTAACTTCCGGGTTCGGAATGGATCCGGGTGTTTCCCTGTCGCTGTGATCACCGAAACTCTATGGAGATGTAGGTGCGAAACCAATCACCGATCAAAGATTAGATCTCGATCGAGACTGGTCTTTCGACCGTGTCTCGAGAGACCTCACAGTGGACGCGTAGCATCTTTGTAGTAAACAAGCCCTCGGCCTATTAGTATCGGTCAGCTCCACACATTGCTGTGCTTCCACATCCGACCTATCACCCAGTGTTCTGCTGGGGGCCTTACCAGGCTATCCTGTGGGAGCCTTCATCTTGGAGCGTGCTTCCCGCTTAGATGCTTTCAGCGGTTATCACTTCCGAACGTAGCCAACCAGCCGTGCTCTTGGCAGAACAACTGGCACACCAGAGGTTCGTCCGTCCCGGTCCTCTCGTACTAAGGACAGCCCTCCTCAAGACTCCTACGCGCGCAGCGGATAGGGACCGAACTGTCTCACGACGTTCTAAACCCAGCTCGCGTGCCGCTTTAATGGGCGAACAGCCCAACCCTTGGGACCGACTCCAGCCCCAGGATGCGACGAGCCGACATCGAGGTGCCAAACCATGCCGTCGCTATGGACGCTCGGGCAAGATCAGCCTGTTATCCCCGGGGTACCTTTTATCCGTTGAGTGACGGCGCTTCCACATGCCACCGTCAGATCACTAGTCCCGACTTTCGTCCCTGCTCGAGGTGTCCCTCTCACAGTCAAGCTCCCTTGTGCACTTACACTCGAAACCTGATTGCCAACCAGGCTGAGGGAACCTTTGGGCGCCTCCGTTACCTTTTGGGAGGCGACCGCCCCAGTCAAACTACCCATCAGGCACTGTTCCTGATCCAGATGATGGACCTAGGTTAGATATCCAGAACAACCAGAGTGGTATTTCAACGTTGACTCCACGACAACTGGCGTCGCCGCTTCACAGTCTCCCACCTATCCTACACAAGCTGTACCGAACACCAATACCAAACTATAGTGAAGGTCCCGGGGTCTTTCCGTCCTGCTGCGCGTAACGAGCATCTTTACTCGTAGTGCAATTTCGCCGAGTCCGTGGTCGAGACAGCGCCCAAGTCGTTACGCCATTCGTGCAGGTCGGAACTTACCCGACAAGGAATTTCGCTACCTTAGGATGGTTATAGTTACCACCGCCGTTTACTGGCGCTTAAGTTCACCGCTTCGCCTCACAGCTAACAGTTCCCCTTAACGTTCCAGCACCGGGCAGGCGTCAGTCCGTATACATCGTCTTACGACTTGGCACGGACCTGTGTTTTTAGTAAACAGTCGCTTGGGCCTGGTCTCTGCGGCCTTTCACGCTCTCCAGAGCAAGTCTGGCAAACGCGTCCGGCCCCCCTTATCCCGAAGTTACGGGGGCATTTTGCCGAGTTCCTTAACCACGGTTATCTCGATCACCTTGGTATTCTCTACCTGACCACCTGAGTCGGTTTAGGGTACGGGCGGCTCTAGAACTCGCTCACGAAGATTTTCTAGGCAGCATAGGATCACTCACTCGCCGGCCCGTAGGCCGACCAGCCGTCATGTCTCAGGCCATATGAGATGCGGATTTACCTACACCTCGCCCTACACACTTAGCCCGGGATCACCTTGCGGATACCATCGCCCGGGATGAGCTACCTTCCTGCGTCCCTCCGCAGCTTGCCTAATACAAGTCTGGTTCGCAGACTCATCGACACATCACCCGAAGGATCCATGCGACTTGCGTGCTTAGCATCGCTCGCCTCGGCATGATCGTGCTAGCGCCGGTACGGGAATATCAACCCGTTGTCCATCGACTACGCCTGTCGGCCTCGCCTTAGGTCCCGACTTACCCAGGGCAGATTAGCTTGACCCTGGAACCCTTGGTCTTTCGGTGGAGGAGTTTCTCACTCCTCATTCGCTACTCATGCCTGCATTCTCACTCGTGTGCTCTCCACGGCTAGGTCACCCTGCCGCTTCATCGCGCACACGACGCTCCCCTACCCATCCACACCCCTGCGACGAATCGAGGGTGATATGTGAATGACACAGCTTCGGCGGATTGCTTGAGCCCCGCTAAATTGTCGGCGCAGAATCACTTGACCAGTGAGCTATTACGCACTCTTTCAAGGGTGGCTGCTTCCAAGCCAACCTCCTGGTTGTCTCCGCAACTCCACATCCTTTTCCACTTAGCAACCGCTTAGGGGCCTTAGCTGGTGTTCTGGGCTGTTTCCCTCTCGACTACGAACCTTATCGCCCGCAGTCTCACTGCCGCGCTCTCACTTACCGGCATTCGGAGTTTGGCTAATTTCGGTAAGCTTGTGGGCCCCCTAGACTATCCAGTGCTCTACCTCCGGCAAGAAACACGCGACGCTGCACCTATATGCATTTCGGGGAGAACCAGCTATCACGGAGTTTGATTGGCCTTTCACCCCTATCCACAGCTCATCCCCCAGGTTTTCAACCCTGGTGGGTTCGGGCCTCCACGACGTCTTACCGTCGCTTCACCCTGGCCATGGATAGATCACTCCGCTTCGGGTCTAGAGCATGCGACTCGGCGCCCTATTCGGACTTGCTTTCGCTACGGCTTCCCCACACGGGTTAACCTCGCCACATACCACTAACTCGCAGGCTCATTCTTCAAAAGGCACGCCGTCACCTCGCCTTGCGGCTCAGCTCCGACGGATTGTAGGCAATCGGTTTCAGGTACTATTTCACTCCCCTCCCGGGGTACTTTTCACCTTTCCCTCACGGTACTTGTCCGCTATCGGTCACCAAGGAGTATTTAGGCTTAGCGGGTGGTCCCGCCGGATTCACAGCCAATTTCAGGGGTTGGCTGCTACTTGGGGTGACACTCAGCAGTGACACACTTACGTCTACAGGGGTGTTACCTTCTGTGCCGCGTCTTCCCAGACCGCTTCGACTTCATGTGTCATTTTTGACTGCTCGACCGGATGACAGCCCGATCAGAATGGCCCCACAACACCGCACATGCAACGCCTGTCAGCTATCACACACATACGGTTTGGCCTCTTCCGCGTTCGCTCGCCACTACTGACGGAATCACTGTTGTTTTCTGTTCCTGTGGGTACTGAGATGTTTCACTTCCCCACGTTCCCTCCAACCGCCCTATGTGTTCAGGCGGAGGTCGCCGGACATTACTCCGGTTTCTTTCGAGGTTTCCCTATTCGGAGATCCCCGGATCGAAGCTCGTTTACCAGCTCCCCGGGGCTTATCGCAGGTTACGACGTCCTTCATCGGCTCTTGGTGCCTAGGCATCCACCGATTGCCCTTAGTAGCTTGTTGTTACTACAAAGATGCTCGCGTCCACTGTGAAGTTCTCAACACACGGGCGGTAGCGCAGCCCGACCACACGCATGTGGCCGGCACTGGTCCGCACTGAAACCCGGCGACAACCCCCGAAGAGGTTAGGCGACCGAAATTTCAGGACCCAACAGCGTGCCCGGGCCGACCCACTCACCCGCTCGGGGTTCCACTCCCACCCTTCCGAAGAAGCATGAGCTGTACTGACGAACGCGATCGCGCATCGGCTTAATGGTCAATGTTCCACATTCCAGAGCCGCCGGCGTGAAGACGAACGCTTCACCAACCAGCGATGGACGAACACCCCGAAAGGTCTGCGCCATAGAGCTCCTTAGAAAGGAGGTGATCCAGCCGCACCTTCCGGTACGGCTACCTTGTTACGACTTAGTCCTAATCGCCAGTCCCACCTTAGACGGCTCCCTCCACAAGGGTTGGGCCACCGGCTTCGGGTGTTACCGACTTTCATGACTTGACGGGCGGTGTGTACAAGGCCCGGGAACGTATTCACCGCAGCGTTGCTGATCTGCGATTACTAGCGACTCCGACTTCATGGGGTCGAGTTGCAGACCCCAATCCGAACTGAGACCGGCTTTTTGGGATTCGCTCCACCTTGCGGTATCGCAGCCCTTTGTACCGGCCATTGTAGCATGCGTGAAGCCCTGGACTTAAGGGGCATGATGACTTGACGTCATCCCCACCTTCCTCCGAGTTGACCCCGGCAGTCTCCTATGAGTCCCCACCATTACGTGCTGGCAACATAGGACGAGGGTTGCGCTCGTTGCGGGACTTAACCCAACATCTCACGACACGAGCTGACGACAGCCATGCACCACCTGTACACCGACCTTGCGGGGGCTACATCTCTGCAGCTTTCCGGTGTATGTCAAACCCAGGTAAGGTTCTTCGCGTTGCATCGAATTAATCCGCATGCTCCGCCGCTTGTGCGGGCCCCCGTCAATTCCTTTGAGTTTTAGCCTTGCGGCCGTACTCCCCAGGCGGGGCACTTAATGCGTTAGCTTCGGCACGGAGAACGTGGAATGTCCCCCACACCTAGTGCCCACCGTTTACGGCGTGGACTACCAGGGTATCTAAGCCTGTTTGCTCCCCACGCTTTCGCTTCTCAGCGTCAGGTGATGCCCAGAGAACCGCCTTCGCCACCGGTGTTCCTCCTGATATCTGCGCATTCCACCGCTCCACCAGGAATTCCGTTCTCCCCTGCATCCCTCTAGTCCGCCCGTATCAAAAGCAGGCTCGGGGTTAAGCCCCGAGTTTTCACTCCTGACGCGACGGACCGCCTACAAGCCCTTTACGCCCAATAATTCCGGACAACGCTCGGACCCTACGTATCACCGCGGCTGCTGGCACGTAGTTAGCCGGTCCTTCTTCTGTAGGTACCGTCACGTTAGCTTCGTCCCTACTGAAAGCGGTTTACAACCCGAAGGCCGTCATCCCGCACGCGGCGTTGCTGCATCAGGCTTGCGCCCATTGTGCAATATTCCCCACTGCTGCCTCCCGTAGGAGTCTGGGCCGTATCTCAGTCCCAGTGTGGCCGGTCGCCCTCTCAGGCCGGCTACCCGTCGAAGCCTTGGTGAGCCATTACCTCACCAACAAGCTGATAGGCCGCGAGCCCATCCCTGACCGCCGGAGCTTTCCACCCCCGGACATGCGTCAAGGGGTCGTATCCGGTATTAGCAGCTGTTTCCAGCTGGTATCCCAAAGTCAAGGGCAGGTTGCTCACGTGTTACTCACCCGTTCGCCACTCGTGTACTCCCGAAGGAGCCTTACCGTTCGACTTGCATGTGTTAAGCACGCCGCCAGCGTTCGTCCTGAGCCAGGATCAAACTCTCCGTTGAAAAATATCGACAACCACAACCACCCCGAAGAGCGCCTGCAGTGAATCGTCACAAACAACGAGAATCGACCATGACATGGACCCATTGCTGGGTCAATCAACAATCAATCTCAAAGGAACCGCCCCCAACCAAACCACCCCACATCAGTGGAGAAGCAAGCCAGGGCACGGGTTCGATAGTGCTATTTGGCATTGACTTTTAAGCACGCTGTTGAGTTCTCAAACTTCGCTCGCACACCGCACAGACCCTTCCAGATCTGCTTGAGGCAACTCGGAAAACATTACCCGATCAGCCTCAGCGAATCAAATCCGCCCCCACCGACCCCCACCAGACACACCCCAGCACCGGACACGATGGGCTCGACAAGAGCGCACACCAATCCGGACCAGACCTGCCCAGTGGGTCCCACCCGGTTCCGACCGAATCCCAGCCAAGACCCGAAAGTCCCTGCCTTGCTCGTTCGCTGCCCCGGGGGGCGAGAAAGAACATTACGCCCAGATGACAGCCCTCGCAACTCCTGAGCGGTGGGCGTTCTCACACCGCTCCAGAGCCCTCCCGGCTTCGGTTCAGGCGCCGGCGATGGTAACCGCGCCCACCGTCCGCTTGCCCCGTCGGACGATGACCCACCGCCCGTGCAGGAGGTCCTCCGGCGTGAGGGGGGCGTCGCCGTCCGACGCCCGGCGGTTGTTGAGGTAGGCACCACCCTCGCTCGCCGCGCGGCGTCCCGCGGACCGGCTCGCGACCACTCCCCCGGCCTGCAGGACCTCGGCCACGCTGGGCCACCCGGCGTCGACGTCGATCTCGACCCCACCCAGCTCGGACACCACGCCGCTCAGCACCGACTCGGGCAGCTCGGCCAGGTCGTGCTGCCCGAACAGCGCCTGCCCGGCAGCCACGGCCGCGTCCCGCTCGGCCTCCCCGTGCACGAGCGCCGTCACGTCGTCGGCCAGCGCCCGCTGGGCCGCCCGGCGGTGGGGCTCCTCCCGGACCTGCCGCTCGAGCTCGGCGATCTCGTCCCTCCCCCGCGGGGAGAAGACCTTGAGGTAGTCGACGACCTTCTCGTCCTCGGCCTGGAGGAAGAACTGGTGGAAGGCGTACGGCGACGTCATCTCCGCGTCGAGCCACACGGTGCCGCTCTCCGTCTTCCCGAACTTGGTCCCGTCGGCCTTGGTCAGCAGCGGTGTCGCGAGCGCGTGCACCCGCTCCCCCTCGGCGCGGCGTACGAGCTCGACGCCGGCGGTGATGTTCCCCCACTGGTCGCTCCCCCCGAACTGGAGCGTGCAGCCGTGGCTGCGGAACAGCTCGAGGTAGTCCATCGACTGCAGCAGCACGTAGGAGAACTCGGTGTAGGAGATCCCCTCCTCCAGCCGGTTGCGCACCACGTCGCGGGCCAGCATGCGGTTGACCGGGAAGTGCTTGCCGATGTCGCGCAGGAAGGTCAGGACCGACATCGGGCCCGTCCAGTCGAGGTTGTTCACCAGCCGGGCCGCCTCCGGGCCCTCGAGGTCGATGAACCGCGCCACCTGCGTCCGGATCCGCTCCACCCGGGCGGCGACCACCTCCGGACTGCTGAGGACGCGCTCCCCCGACTCCTTGGGGTCGCCGATCATCCCCGTGGAACCACCCACCAGCAGCAGCGGCCGGTGTCCCGCGCGCTGGAAGATGCGGGCCACGACGAGCTGCACCAGGTTGCCGAAGTGCAGGCTCGGCGCGGTCGGGTCGAAGCCGACGTAGAAGGTCACCGGCCCCGCGTCGAGGTGCGCGCCGAGCGCCTCCTCGTCCGTCGAGTTGGCCAGCAGGCCCCGCCACTTCAGCTCGTCCAGCACGTCGCTCACGGTCGCCAACCCTAAGCGTCGGTCCCGGGCCGGGCTCCCACGTTTCCCGCCGTGCCGTCGGCCCACGCCTTCGCCTGCCCGAGTGCCGTCTCCACCTCGTCCAGCTGCTCGCGCACCCGGACGGTCGCGGTGCCGCCGCGGCCGTCACGGCTGTCGATCGAGCCCGTGACCGTGAGGACGTCCAGCACCTCCGGGCGC
This sequence comes from Microlunatus sagamiharensis, assembly GCF_900105785.1. Lineage (NCBI taxonomy): Bacteria > Bacillati > Actinomycetota > Actinomycetes > Propionibacteriales > Propionibacteriaceae > Microlunatus > Microlunatus sagamiharensis. The sequence continues at coordinate 1,039,907 of NZ_LT629799.1, read as the reverse complement.
AGCAGCGGCGACACCTCGCCCAGCTGCTTCGGCGTGAGGTCGGACAGCTCCAGGCCCCGGGCCTCGCAGTAGCGCACCGTCTCCCCGGCCACGTCGTGCGCGACGGCGAACGGGACCCGCTCGCGCACCAGCCAGTCGGCCAGGTCGGTGGCCAGGGAGAAGCCACGCGGGGCCAGGCTTGCCAGCCGCTCGGTGTCGAAGGTGAGCGTGCCGACCATCCCGGCCACGGCGGGCAGCAGCACCAGGAGCTGGTCGACCGCGTCGAACAGCGGCTCCTTGTCCTCCTGGAGGTCCCGGTCGTACGCCAGCGGGAGCCCCTTGAGCGTGGTGAGCAGCCCGGCGAGGTGCCCCACCAGCCGGCCCGCCTTGCCGCGCGCGAGCTCGGCGATGTCGGGGTTCTTCTTCTGGGGCATGATGCTCGACCCCGTCGACCAGGCGTCGTCCAGCCGGGCGAAGCCGAACTCGTAGGTGCACCAGAGGATCACGTCCTCGGCCAGCCGGGACAGGTCCACCCCGACCTGGGCGAGCACGTACGCCGCCTCGGCCGCGAGGTCGCGCGCCGACGTGCCGTCAATCGAGTTCGGCACCGAGGAGGCGAAGCCCAGCTGCTCGGCCACGAAGGTCGGGTCGAGCCCGAGGGAGGTGCCGGCCAGCGCCCCCGAGCCGTACGGGCTCTCGGCGAGCCGGCGGTCGAGGTCACGCATCCGGTCGACGTCGCGCAGCAGCGGCCAGGCATGCGCCAGCAGGTGGTGCGAGAGCAGCACCGGCTGCGCGTGCTGGAGGTGCGTGCGTCCCGGCATGGGGGCGCCGAGGTGCGTCGTGGCCTGGTCGTGCAGCGCGGTGACCACCTCGGCCGCCGCACCGGCCACGAGCCGCAGGTGGTCACGCAGCCACAGCCGCAGCAGGGTGGCGACCTGGTCGTTGCGCGAGCGCCCGGCCCGGAGGCGACCGCCGAGCTCGGCCCCGACGACCGCGGTCAGGCGGCGTTCGAGGGCGCCGTGCACGTCCTCGTCGTCCTCGCCGGGCGCGAAGGCGCCGCTGGCGACCTCCTCGCGCAGCACGGAGAGGCCGTCGAGCATGCCGGCGAGCTCGTCGTCGGTGAGCAGCCCCGCCCGGTGCAGGGCTCGGGCGTGGGCGACGGAGCCGTCCAAGTCGTACGGAGCGAGGCGCCAGTCGAACTGGGTCGAGCGGCTCAGCGCGGCCATCGCCGGGGCGGTCCCACCCGCGAAGCGGCCGCCCCACAGGCGTCCGGCGTGCTCGGCGGTCCCCGCCGTCGCGGTCGGGGTCGGGGTGTCGGTCACGGGGTCTCCCTGGGCTTGCCGGTCTCGCTCATCCGCACGAGGTCGGCGGCCAGCGACTCGCCGCCCTCCGGGCTGCGGGTGATGAGCAGGATGGTGTCGTCGCCGGCGATGGTGCCGAGCACCGACGTCCAGCCGACGCGGTCGAGGGCGGAGGCGAAGTACTGGGCCGCGCCGGGCGGGGTCCGCAGGACCACGAGGTTGGCCGAGGCCTCGACCGAGACCAGCACCTCCTGGCAGAGCCGGGCGAGCCGGACCTCGAACGTCGCGAACTCGCCCACGAGCGGGGTGCGGTCGCCCCCGTCGGCGGGGACCGCGTACACGAGGTGGCCGCCGGCCCCGCGCACCCGGAAGGCGCCGAGCTCCACGAGGTCGCGCGAGAGCGTGCCCTGGGTGACGTGCAGGCCCTCGGCGGCGAGCAGCTCGCCGAGCTCGGTCTGGGAGCGGACCTGCTGGCTGCCCAGGAGGTCGACGACACGCGCGTGCCGGGCGGCCTTCGTCGGTGCCGCCCCCCGCGTCACGGTCACGCCGTCCCCGCGACGGGCGCGGCCTCGTCGCCGACGGCGAGCAGGCCGCTCGGCCCGACGAGCCCGGAGCGCTCGAGGAGGAAGGCGAGCACGGCCTTCTGGGCGTGGCGCCGGTTCTCGGCCTCGTCCCACACGACCGAGCGCGGGCCCTCGAGGACCTCGGCGCTGACCTCCTTGCCGCGGTAGGCGGGCAGGCAGTGCAGGAACAGCGCGTCGCCGTCCGCGTGGCCCAGGAGCGCGTCGTCGACCTGGTAGGCCGCGAAGGCCGACTCCCGGTCGAGGCCGTCGTCCTCCTGGCCCATCGACACCCAGGTGTCGGTCGCGACCGCGTCGGCCCCGGCCACGGCCTCGGCCGGGGAGTCGGTCACGGTGACGCTGCCGCCGGTGGTGGCCGCGAGGGCCTGCGCCCGCTCGACCAGCGCCGGCGAGGGGTGGAAGCCCTCGGGCGCGCCGACCCGGACGTGCATCCCGGCGGTCACCCCGCCGAGGAGGTAGGAGGCCGCCATGTTGTTGGCCCCGTCGCCGACGTAGGCGAAGGTCAGCCCGGGCAGCGGCCGGCCGTGCTGCCGCAGCGTCTGCAGGTCGGCCAGGATCTGGCAGGGGTGGTAGTCGTCGGTGAGCGCGTTGACCACCGGGACGCCGGCGTACGCGGCCATGGTCGCGAGGTCGTCCTGCGCGAAGGTACGCCAGACGATCGCGGCCGTCTGACGGCCCAGCACGCGGGCGACGTCGGGGATGGTCTCCCGCTTGCCGATCGCGGCGAGACGCCCGTCGACCATCATCGGGAAGCCGCCCAGCTCGGCGATGCCGGCGCTGAACGACGCCTGCGTGCGCAGCGTCGGCTTGTCGAAGATCACCGCGACGCTGCGTGGGCCGGCCAGCGGACGGGTCGCGTACGGGTCGGTGCGCAGCCGCTCGGCGAGGTCGAGGACCTCGGTCTGCTCGGCCTGGGTGAGGTCGTCGTCGGCGAGGAGGTGCCGCATCCCGGGCAGCGAGGTCGGGGTGCTCACGAGGCGGCCCCGGACGCGGCGTCGAGCAGGCCGGGCAGGGCCTCGACGAACGTGTCCAGCTGGGCGGGCGTGACGACCAGCGGCGGCGCGATCCGCAGCACGTGCGGGCGCGGCGCGTTGATCACGAACCCGGCCTCGAGGGCGAGGTCGGCCACGGCCGGTCCGACGTCGGCGTTGAGCACGATCCCGCGCAGCAGACCCCGGCCGCGGACCTCGGAGACCAGCGGGTGGCCGAGGCCCATGACCACCGACACCAGGTGCTCGCCGGTCGCGGTGACCTGGTCGAGCAGCCCGTCGCGCTCGATGACGTTCATGACGGCCAGGCCCGCGATCGCCGCGACGGGGTTGCCGCCGAACGTCGACCCGTGGCTCCCCGGCTGCAGCATCGTCGCCGCCCGGCCCGTGGCGATGCACGCACCGATCGGGAAGCCGTTGCCGAGCCCCTTGGCCAGCGTGACCACGTCGGCCCGCACGCCCTGGGCGGTGTGCACGAGCCACGAGCCCGTGCGCCCCATGCCGGTCTGCACCTCGTCGATCCAGAGCAGCGCGCCCGCGGCGTCGCACAGCTCGCGGGCCCGGGCCAGGTAGCCCGCCGAGGGCACGACGACCCCGTTCTCGCCCTGGATCGGCTCGAGCACCACGGCCGCCACCGTCTCGTCGACGACGGCGGCGAGGGCCTCGGCGTCGCCGTACGGCACGAAGGTCACCTCACCCGGCAGCGGCTCGAACGGCGCACGGTACTTCGGGTTGTGCGTGACGGCGAGCGCGCCCATGGAGCGGCCGTGGAAGGCGCCCTCGGTGGAGATGATCTTCGTGCGCCCGGTCATCCGGGTGAGCTTGAAGGCCGCCTCGTTGGCCTCGGTGCCGGAGTTGGTGAAGAAGACCTTGGCGTCGTCGTCGCCGGTCAGCCCGGCGAGCCGGGTCGCCAGCGCGACCTGGGCCGGGGTGGCGAAGAAGTTGCTGACGTGGCCCAGCGTCGAGATCTGCCCGGTCACCGCGGCCAGCACGGTCGGGTGGGCGTGGCCGAGGGCGTTCACGGCGATGCCGGCCAGGAGGTCGAGGTGGCGCCGGCCGTCAGCATCCCAGACGTAGCAGCCCTCACCGCGCACGAAGACGCGCTTGGGCGGGCCGAAGGTGTTCATGACCGAGTGCGCGTACGCCTCGAGCACGCCGGCCGAGCCCCGCGGGGCGGGACCGGCCAGCTCGGCGCTGACCATGACGTCGCTGCTCACGACAGTCCTCCTACGTCATCGAGGGCGGAAGGTTCGGGTGCCGAAGGTCCAGACCCGTGCACCGGCTGTGGCCCGGCCGGCTCCGCGGTCCCGGTCCCGGTCTCGGACGCGGACGCGGACGCGGCCCGGCTGACGTCGCCGTTCGCGTACTCGTGCGGCGGGATGCCCTCGGCGGCCGAGAACACGCGGCTGCCCAGGCGGACCAGGCCGTCCTGGGTGACCATCGTGCCGATCCCGGAGTTGGTGAAGATCTCCAGCAGCAGCGCGTGCGGGACGCGGCCGTCGGTGACCGTGGCCCGGGTGAGGCCGCCCTCGACGGCGCGCAGGCAGGCCTCCATCTTGGGCACCATGCCCGACTGGAGCGAGGGCATGAGCTCGCGCAGCTCGGACGCGCTGAGCTCCTCGATCACCTCGGTGGAGGACGGCCAGTCGCGGTAGAGGCCTTCGACGTCGGTCAGCACGACGAGGCGCTCGGCCCCCAGGGCGACGGCGAGCGCGGCGGCCGCGGTGTCGGCGTTGACGTTGTGGACCACGCCGTGCGCGTCGGGGGCGATGCTGGCCACGACCGGGACGCTGCCGGAGTCGATCAGCCCGCGGATGGCCTCGGTGCGCACGTGCGCGACGTCGCCGACGAGGCCGAGGTCGACCTCCTCGCCGTCGACGACGGTGCCGCGGCGGGCGGCGGTGAAGAGCCCGCCGTCCTCGCCGGACAGCCCGACCGCCAGGGTGCTGTGCGCGTTGATCAGCCCGACCAGGTCGCGGCCGACCTGGCCGACCAGCACCATCCGGACGACCTCCATGGCCTCCGGCGTGGTGACCCGCAGACCGCCGCGGAACTCCGAGGCGATGCCGAGCCGACCCAGCATCGAGCTGATCTGCGGACCGCCGCCGTGCACGACCACGGGGTGCACGCCGCAGCGCTTCATGAAGACGATGTCGGAGGCGAAGGCGCGCTTGAGGTCGTCGTCGACCATCGCGTTGCCGCCGTACTTGATCACGACGGTCTTGCCGACGTAGGTCTCCAGCCACGGGAGCGCCTCGGTGAGGATCGAAGCCTTCTCGACCAGGGAGAGCGCCTCCTCGGAGCGCGGTGATGCGTGGCTCATGTGGAGTACTCCGCGTTCTCCTTGACGTAGTCGTACGTCAGGTCGTTGGTCCAGATCGTCGCCGCCCCGCGGCCGTTGCGCAGGTTGATCGTCACGCGCACGTCGCGGCCGGAGAGGTCCACGAGCGAGCGGTCGTCGCCGATCGAGCCGTCGCGGCAGAGCTCGACGCCGTTGAAGGCGACGTCGATGCGGTCGGGCTCGAAGTCGGCGCCCGTCGTGCCGATGGCTGCGAGCACGCGGCCCCAGTTCGGGTCGCCGCCGAAGATCGCGCACTTGAAGAGGTTGCTGCGGGCCACGGCGCGGGCGACCTCGAGCGCGTCGGCCTCGCTGGCCGCGTGCTGGACCTCGATCGCGATGTCGTGGCTCGAGCCCTCGGCGTCGCGCAGCAGCTGCATCGCCAGGTCCTGGCAGGTCTCGCTCAGCGCGGCCTGGAAGTCGTGCGGCGCCGGCCGGACGCCGGATGCGCCGCTGCTCATCAGCACGACGGTGTCGTTGGTGGACATGCAGCCGTCGCTGTCGACGCGCTCGAAGGACGTGGAGCACGCGCGCCGCAGGTGCTCGCCGGCCGCCTCGGCGTCGATCACCGCGTCGGTGGTGATCACGACGAGCATCGTGGCCAGGCCCGGGGCGAGCATGCCCGCGCCCTTGGCCATGCCACCGACCGACCAGCCCTCGTCGGCGTAGCCCGCCGTCTTGGCGACGGTGTCGGTGGTCATGATCGCGCCGGCCGCCACCGCGCCGCCGTCCTCGGCGAGCGCACCCGCCGCGGCCGTGACGCCGGCGGTGAGCAGGTCCATCGGCAGCCGGACGCCGATCAGCCCGGTGGAGCAGACGGCGACGTCGCCGGCACCGACCTCGACGCCGTCGCGCCGGCCCAGCTCGGCGGCCACGTGCTCGGCCGTGCGGTGCGCGTCGGCGAATCCGTCGGGTCCGGTGCAGGCGTTGGCGCCGCCGGAGTTGAGGACCACGGCGTGCAGCCGGCCGTCGGCCACGGCCTGCTGCGACCAGAGCACGGGCGCGGCCTTGACGCGGTTGGTCGTGAAGACGGCCGCGGCGACCTGGTCGGGACCGGTGTTGACCACGAGCGCGAGGTCGGGACGACCGCTGGGCTTGAGGCCGGCGGTCACGCCCGAGGCGAGGAAGCCGGCGGCGGTGGTGACGCTCACGGAGCCACCCCCACCCGCGGCAGACCGGTGGTCTCGGCGAGCCCGAGGCTCAGGTTCATGCACTGCACGGCGCCTCCTGCGGTGCCCTTGGTGAGGTTGTCCAGGGCCGCGACGGCGACGAGCCGCCCGGCCGCGCGGTCGACGGTGACCTGGACCTGCACGACGTTGGAGCCGAGCACGGACTGGGTCTGGGGCCACTGGCCGGGCGGCAGCAGCTGGACGAAGGGCTCGTCGGCGAGCCGCTCGGCGTACGCCGCGTACGCCGCCTCGGGCGTCAGGTCGGGATCGGCGAGCGGGGCGGTGCAGGTCGCGAGGATGCCGCGCGACATCGGCACCAGGACCGGGGTGAAGGAGAGCGTGGGCGCGGCGGCCGTGGCGCCGGCGACGCGGAGGTTCTGGAGGATCTCCGGGGTGTGCCGGTGGACGCCCCCGACCCCGTACGCGCTGGCCGAGCCCATCAGCTCCGCGCCCAGCAGGTGCGGCTTGAGCGACTTGCCCGCCCCGGACGGCCCGCTGGCCGCGACCACGACGACGTCGTGGCCGTCGACGAGGCCGGCGGCGACGGCCGGGAAGAGCGCCAGCGTGGCCGTCGTCGGGTAGCAGCCCGGCACCGCGACCCGCCGCGACCCCGCGAGGACGTCGCGCTGGCCGGGCAGCTCGGGCAGCCCGTACGGCCACGACCCCGAGTGCGGGCTGCCGTAGAACTGCTCCCAGGCCCCCGCGTCGGTCAGCCGGAAGTCGGCCCCGCAGTCGATGACCACGACGTCGGGACCGAGCGGCTCGGCGACCGCCGCCGACGCGCCGTGCGGCAGGGCCAGGAAGACCACGTCGTGCCCGGCGAGGACCTCGGGCGTCGTCGCCTCGACCACGCGGTCGGCCAGCGGCGTCAGGTGGGGCGAGACGTCGCCCAGGCGGGACCCGACGCTGCTCGACCCGGTGAGCGCGCCGACCTCCACGTGCGGGTGGGACAGCAGCAGCCGCAGCAGCTCGCCCCCCGCGTACCCGGTCGCCCCCGCGACCGCCACCTTCACGACCATGCGCATGACTATGCCATGAGCGACAAGTTCATGCGAAGCGGGTCCGCGTCGCGGTCGGTGCGCTGCGGGCGCGCACCATGGATCCTGTCCGGGCAGGGGCCCGGCGGCGCAGGAGGTCGGCATGAACCCGGTGGTCGGTCTGCTCCACCAGCTGGTGGTCACGCGGTCGGCGGTCACGTGGCACGCCTGGCGCGAGCACGACCCCTTCGCGCGGCTGAACCTGGCCGAGGGCCGGCGCGACCCGTACGCCCTCTACGCCGAGGTGCGTGCCGCCGGCGAGGTCGTGCCGAGCCCGACGATGGGCTTCCAGACCGCGAGCCACCACGTCTGCCGCGAGGTCCTGCGCGACCGCCGCTTCGGGGTCCAGGCCGACGACGGCCCGCGCGGCAACGGCCAGCTGTCGCTGCTCGAGCTCGACCCGCCCGACCACACGCGGCTGCGGCGGCTCGCCGCGCCGGCCTTCTCCCCTCGGGCGCTGGCCGGCTACGACGACCGGATCACGCGCGTCGTGGACGGCCTGCTCGACGCGCTGCCCGCGACCGGCCCCTTCGACCTCGTCGCGGGGCTCGCGGCGCCCCTGCCGATCGCGGTGATCACGGACCTGCTCGGGGTCCCCGAGGCGTACACCGCCGACTTCGGCAAGCACGGGGCGACCATCGGGAGCGCCCTGGCCGGGCCGCAGTCGCTGGCCCACGTCGCCCGCCTGATCGCGGCGGACCGGCAGCTCCAGCGCGTGCTGACCGAGGTCTTCGCGCTCCGGCGCCGCGAGCCCGGCGACGACGTGGTGAGCCGGCTGCTCGCCGCGGAGGGCGACGGGCTGCGCCCCGAGGAGCTGCGGCCGCTGTGCATGCTGCTGCTGCTCGCGGGCTTCGAGACGACGGTGAACCTCGTCGGCAACACGGTGCTCGCCCTCCTCGACCACCCCGACCAGTGGCGGGCCGTCGCCGACGACCCGACTCTGGCTGCGGCCGCCGTCGAGGAGACGCTGCGCTGGGACCCGCCGGTCCAGCGGACCCTGCGCATCCCTCGGTCGACGTCGAGCTGGCGGGCACCACGGTGCCGGCGGGCTCGATGCTGCTGCTCTACCTGGCCGGGGCCGGTCGCGACCCCGCCGCCTTCGACGACCCGGACCGCTTCGACGTGAGCCGCACGGGCGGCGCAGAGCACCTCGCCTTCTCCGCGGGCGTCCACTACTGCCTCGGCGCTCCGCTGGCGCGCACCGAGGCCGTGACGGCCGTGCGCCGGCTGGCGGAGCGCTTCCCGCGCCTGGAGCGGGCCGGTCGCCTGCGTCGACGCCGCGGGACCGTCATCCGCGGTCCCGTGGAGCTCGTGGTCGGGCAGCCGGCCCGTGCGCTCGCCGCCTGAGCGCGGACGCCGTCACTCGGTCCGCTGCACCGCCCCCAGCTCGGCCGTCGCCACCACGGCGGCGTCGCGCGCGGCGGCGACCTCGGCCGCGGTGAGCGTGCGGCCGTCGGCCCGGAACCTCAGCGCGTACGCCAGCGACTTGCGGCCCTCGCCGATCTGCGTCCCTCGGAAGACGTCGAAGAGCTCGAGCGCCTCGAGCAGCGGACCGGCGCCGCGGCGCAGCGCGTCGGCCACGTCCTCGGCGGCCACGCCCTCGTCGACGACCAGGGCCACGTCCTCCTTGGCCACCGGGTAGGACGACAGCGCGGCGATGTCACCGCGGTCGGGCGCGCCGGCGAGCAGGACGTCGAGCTCCAGCTCGAGCGCGCTAGTCCGGGGCGGGAGCCCGTACGCGGCGCAGACCTGGGGGTGCAGCTCGCCCGCGTGGCCGACGACCACGTCGGTCTGCGCCAGACGCAGCTCGGCGCAGCGGCCCGGGTGCCACGGGGCGAGCTCGACCGGACGGCGGTCGAGCGTCGTGCCGACCGCGGCGGCCGCCTCCTCGGCGAGCGCGACGGCCTGCGTCCACGAGGCCGGCCGAGCCGGGCCCTGCCAGCCCGCGCGGACCCAGTCCCCGGTCAGCACCGCGGCGAGCATCCGCGGCTGGTCGCCCAGCGCGTCGTCCATCCGCGCGAGGTCGGCCTCGTCGGGCCGGCGGTCCACCGGCGGACGGGGGGCGACGAGCGGCTCGCCGGGCGCGAAGAAGGCCGACCCGGTCTCGAACAGGGCGAGGTCGTCCAGCCCGCGGCTGGTGTTGCGGGTGACCGCGGTGAACAGGCCGGGCAGCAGCGTGGTGCGCAGCGCCGGCTGGGTGTCCGACAGCGGGTTGAGCAGCACGTTCAGCGCGCGGCGACGGTCGTCGGCCGGCAGGCCGAGCCGGTCGAGGTCGGCCGCCGACGTGAAGGGGAAGCTGAGCACTTCGACGGCACCCACGGCCGCGAGCCGCGTCGTGACGGCGCGCCGGTCGCGCTGCGAGCGGGTCAGCCCGCGCCCGGGCGGGGCGAGCGGGACGACCGGGGTGATCGTGTCGAATCCGACCAGGCGGCCGACCTCCTCCACGTGGTCGTACGGGTCGCGCAGGTCGGGACGCCAGGTGGGCGGCGTGACCTCGAGGACCTCACGCCCGTCGCCGTCGGACGGCAGCAGGCGCACCTGCTCACCCACGGCGGCGAGCAGCTCCTCCACGCGCGCATGCCCGACCGGCGTGCCGAGGACGCGCTGCGGCAGGTCGGCGGGCAGGCGCGTCGCGGGCGGGGTGGGCACCGTCCCGACGACGGTCTCCCCCGGCTCCAGCGTCCCGCCGCCGAGCTCGACGAGCAGGGCAGCCGCCCGGTGCGCGGCCGCGTAGCCCGCCGCGGGGTCGACGCCGCGCTCGTAGCGCCGCGAGGCCTCCGAGGAGAGCCTGTGGCGCCGCGAGGTGCGGGCGAGGGTGAGCGCGTCGAAGGCCGCAGCCTCGATGACGACCGCGGTGGTCGAGGCGGTGACCTCGCTGGCCGCGCCGCCCATGACGCCGGCGAGCCCGATCGGTCCCGAGTCGTCGGCGATGACCAGGTCGGACTCGTCGAGCGCCCGCACGGTGTCGTCGAGCGTGCGCAGCTTCTCCCCGCGCCGGGCCTGCCGGGCGACGACCGCGCCCGCGAGCGCGGCCGCGTCGTAGGTGTGCAGCGGCTGGCCGGTCTCGAGCATCACGTGGTTGGCGACGTCGACGACGAGGGAGATGGGGCGCATCCCCGCCAGCTGCAGGCGACGGGTCAGCCACCGCGGGCTCGGCCGGGACGGGTCGAGACCGGTCACGGTGAGCGCCGTGAACACGAGGCAGGCGTCGGACTCGATCGCGACGGGGTGGCCCTCGGAGCGCGGGGCCGGCACCGGCCGGTCGACCGGGTCGGTGAAGGCCGTGCCGGTGGCCTGGGCCGCCTCACGGCCGAGGCCGCGGATCGACAGGCAGTAACCGCGGTCGGGGGTGACGGCGATGTCGAGGACCTCGTCGTCGAGCCGGAGCACGGGACGGGCGTCCTGGCCGGGCACGGGCTCGGCCTCGCCGGGCGCGGCGGTGAGGACCATGATCCCGGAGTGGTCGTCGCCGAGACCCAGCTCCTTCGCCGAGCAGATCATGCCGTCGGACACGTGGCCGTACGTCTTGCGCGCGGCGATCTCGAAGTCGCCGGGCAGGCGGGCGCCGGGCAGGGCGACGACGACGAGGTCGTCGACGGCGAAGTTCGGGGCGCCGCAGACGATGCCGCGCGGGTCGGCCTCACCGACGTCGACCGAGCACCAGCGGATCGTCTTGCCGTTCTTGTGCTCCTCGGGGGTGAAGGCGAGGACGCGGCCGATCACGACCGGGCCCTGCACGTCGGCCCCGGCCTCCTCGACGGTCTCGACCTCGAGGCCGGCCCGCACGAGGGCGTCCGACAGCTGCCGGCCGGTGAGGTCGGCGGGCAGGGCCGCGACGTCGCGCAGCCAGCTGACCGGCGCCCTCATCGCGCGGTCCCCACGAGGGAGCGGCTGAACCGCACGTCGCCCTCGACCATGTCGCGCATGTCCTCCGCGTTGTTCCGGAACATCAGGGTCCGCTCGACGCCCATGCCGAAGGCGAAGCCGGAGTACTCCTCGGGGTCGATGCCGCAGGCCGCCAGCACCCGCGGGTTGACCACCCCGCAGCCGCCCCACTCGATCCAGCCCTCGCTGCGGCAGGTCTTGCAGGGACGGTCGGGGTTGCCGACGGAGTCGCCGTGGCAGACGAAGCAGAGCAGGTCGACCTCGGCCGACGGCTCGGTGAAGGGGAAGTAGTTGGGGCGCATGCGCGTCCGCGTCTCCCCGAACATCGACCGCGCGAAGTGGTCGAGCGTCCCGCGCAGGTGCGCGAGCGTGATGCCGCGGTCCACCACCAGCCCCTCGATCTGGTGGAAGACGGGCGTGTGCGTCGCGTCGTACTCGTCGGCGCGGTAGACCTTGCCCGGGCAGACCACGTAGATCGGGGGCTCGCGGGTCAGCATGGTGCGCGCCTGCACCGGCGAGGTGTGGGTGCGCAGGACGCGGTTGGTGCCCTCGGGGCCGACGAACAGCGTGTCCTGCATCGTGCGGGCGGGGTGGTCGGGCACGAAGTTCAGGGCGTCGAAGTTCAGCCACTCGGCCTCGAGCTCGGGGCCCTCGGCGACCTCCCAGCCCATGGCGACGAAGACGTCCTCGACGAGGTGCATCAGGCCGGTGATGGGGTGCACGGCGCCGACGGGACCCAGGGCGACGGGCAGGGTCACGTCGACCCGCTCCTCGCGCAGCGTGCGCTCGAGCTCGGCGGCGACGACCTCGGCCTCGCGGGCCTTGAGCGCGGCGTTGATGGCCCCGCGCGCACGACCGATGCGGGCCCCGGCGTCCTTGCGCGCCTGGGGCGGCAGCGCGCCGATCTCGCGGTTGGCGAGCGCGATCGGCGAGCGGTCCCCGGCGTGCGCCAGGCGGGCGGCCTTGAGGTCGGCGGTGCTGGTCGCCTCCGCGAACGCCGCCTGCGCCGCCGCGACCATCGCCTCCACCTCGTCGGCGTTCAACGGGGTGACCTGGACCGGGTCGTAGGTCTTGTTGGGGCCGGACATGGGTGGGGCGCTCGACTCTCTCTCGGCGTACGGGCCCCGACAGTCTAGGAAGCGCGGAGGCGACGGCCTACCGGGTTCCGCTCCGCGTCCGGCGCGGGCGGGGGCGTCGAGCGGGTGCGCCCCGGCGAGGCGACGACCCGGCGCCGACCCGATGAGTCCGACGTCGTGCGGAGGTCGGAGCGCCATGACCACCGACTGCCACGTCTCGATCTCCCTCGACGGCTACCTCGCCGGGCCCGACCAGAGCCTCGAGCACCCGTTGGGGGTGGGCGGGCACCGGGTGCACGCCTGGCACCTGACCGCGGACTTCGCCAACGACGCCGACGCCGACGCGTCGGCCGACCTGCAGCGCCCGCGCGGCGCGTACGTCATGGGCCGCAACATGTACGGCCCGGTGCGCGGGCCGTGGGAGTCCTTCGGCCGCGACTGGCGCGGTTGGTGGGGCGACGAGCCGCCGTACCGCGCGCCGGTCTTCGTGCTCACGCACCACCCGCACGACGACGTCGTGGTCGGCGCGACGACGTTCCGCTTCGTCACCGACGGCTTCGAGGCCGCGTACGCACGGGCGCTGCAGGTGGCGGACGGCCGGGACGTCCGCGTGACGGGCGGGGCCTCGACCGTGCGGCAGGCCTTCGCTGCCGGGGTGCTGGACGAGATCACCCTCGACGTGGCCCCGGTGCTCCTCGGCTCCGGCGAGCGGCTCCTCGACGGCGTCGCCGACCCGGGCCTGGAGCTGCTGTCGGTCAGCTCCTCGCCGCTCGCCACGCACCTGCGCTACCGGGTCGGCCGCTGACGGACGGCACGCGGGTCCCGTCAGCGGCCACCGGTGCTCAGGCCCGGTGCGCGCGGGTGCGCTCCGGGTTGTTCGCGACGCCCTCGTCCAGCGTGCTCTTCGCCGCGCCGGTGATGGCGGCGTAGCTGGCGCCCGCGATGACCGCGCCGATGATCGGCGCGATGATGAACAGCCACAGCTGCGACAGCGCGGCGGGGCCCGCGAACCAGGCCACGGCGATCGAGCGGGCCGGGTTCACCGAGGTGTTGGTGACCGGGATGCTGATCAGGTGGATCAGGGTCAGCGCGAGGCCGATCGCGACCGGGGCGAAGCCCTTGGGTGCCCGGTCGTCGGTGACGCCGAGGATCACGTAGAGGAAGGCCGCGGTCAGCACGATCTCGGTCAGCAGCGCCGCCCCCAGGCCGTACCCACCCGGTGAGTGCGCGCCGTAGCCGTTCGCGGCGAAGCCGCTCTCGGACGCGCTGAAGCCGGCCCTCCCGCTGGCGATGACGAAGAGCACGGTGGCCGCGAGCGTGCCGGCGACGACCTGCGTGACCACGTAGGGCAGCACGCTCTTCCACGCGAAGCGCTTCGCGACGGCCAGCCCGATGGTGACGGCCGGGTTGAAGTGACCGCCGGAGACGTGGCCGAAGGCGTACGCCCCGGTCAGCACCGTGAGCCCGAAGGCGAGGGCCACGCCGACGAAGCCGATGCCGAGCTGGACGCCGTCGTCGCCGAGGAACGTCGCGGCGAGCACCGCGCTGCCGCAGCCGCCGAAGACGAGGCCGAAGGTTCCGAGGAACTCCGCGCCGAGCCGGGCGCGAAGACGTGCTGCCATGAGAGCTCCTGTGGGGCGGCGGTGTGTCAGAGAGGAGGACGCCACCACGGCCCGATGAGTCACGGATCTCGGTGGGCGGGGCTTCGACGCCCCGCAGTCTGTGCCCGGAACGCTCGGCGTCGCGGAGACCACGACCGCTGAGCCGCGCCGCCGGCCGTCCGCCGCGCCAGGGCCGCCCGCCGAGGCGGCCCCGCACCGGGCCGCGTCGGGGCGCATCCGGCCGGACCACGAGGAGAGGAACACTCGTGGGACGCCGGGCGGCGTACGCACGACGACGGCGGACCGGGGAGGGACGTGGCGGACATCCCGGCGGGTGCCGGACCCCTGGTCGGGCGCGACCGGGTGCTGGAGCGGGTGCGCCGCGTGGCCGAGAACCGCGGACCGACCGGCCGGAGCCTCCTGGTGACCGGTCCCCCCGGCTCGGGGCGGACGTCGCTGGTGGCGACCGCGCTCGCCGACCTCGACGGCGAGGTCGTCTGGTTCGCCGGCAGCGCGACGGTCGACGACGAGCCGTGGTCCACCCTCCGCAGCGCCCGCGGGACCTTCCGCTCCGTGCCCGGCTTCCTCGGCAGCGGCGGCGACGAGGTCGTCGCCCGGGCCCTCGCCGGCGAGTCCTCGACGGTCGAGGTCGCCCGCGCCTTCGCCCGCCACTACCAGTCGCTCCCGCCCCGGCCCGGCGCCGTGGTCCTCGTGGCCGAGGACGTGCACCGCTTCGACCCGCAGTCGCGCGCCGTGCTCCTCCTCCTCGCCCACGTCAACCACACCTTCGACATGTCGTACGTGCTCACCTGCCCCACGCGTGCGCTGCCCGAGGACGCGCTGGACCTCGACCGCGTGCAGCTCGGGCCCCTGGACGCCGGCGCGACGCGCGAGGCCCTGCACGCGTGGACCGGTCGACCGGTCGGCACCGATGTGGCGGCGGAGCTCGCCCGGCTCACCGACGGCAACCCCCGCCTGCTGCGTGAGATCGCCGGCCAGGTCGGTCCCGAGCAGCTCGAGGGCCGCCGGACCCTGCCCCTGCGCCTCCCCCTCACCCCGACCAGCGCCGCCGTCGCGTCCGGGCCGCTGCAGGACCTGGACGTCGACGCGCTGCGGACGCTCGCCTGCTTCTCCCTCGGGCTGCCGGTGCCCGTCGTCGTGCTGGAGCGCGCGGTCGGGCTCGGTCCCGTCGACGCCCTGGTCGACGCGAACCTCCTCGAGGCGGTGCCCGAGGGCTACCGCTGCACCAGCGCCCTGCTCGGACGTACGGCGGAGGCGCGGCTCGACGCCGCGACGCGCCACGCGCTGGCGGGCGCCCTGGCGTCGGCGTGGTCGGTGCTCGACCCCGTCCGAGCCGCGCTGCACGCGGTCGACGAGGGGCTCCCGAGCGAGGAGGTGCTCGAGCGCGGCCGCCGGGCGCTCGCCACGACTGCGGGAGCGAGCTCAGCGGCCGACGACCGGCTGGCCGAGGCCCTGGCGTGGGCCGTGGTCGCCCGGGCGGAGCCCCCGACCACGAACGACTGGCTGGTCCTGGCCGGATGCGCCGAGCGCGCCGGGCACCTCGCCGACGCCCGGGACGCCTTCGAGCACGCCGTGCACGCCTCGGCCATCGACGAGGAGGACCTTCCGCTGCTGACCCGGACGCGAGGGTTCCTGAGCCAGGTCACGGACGACCGGACGCTCGTCGTCCCGTCGACGACGCTGCTCTCCTCCCTCGAGCTCGTGCACCCGGCCGTCGTCTTCGAGACGATGACACGCACGGCCTGGAACAGCCTGCTGGCCGGTGCGCCCGACCAGGCGCGCCTGTACCTCGACCGCGCCCGTCAGGCGAGCCGGGCGGCCCGCCCGGAGGACCGGGCGCTCTGGCGCCTGGTCGACACGGGCTGGCAACGGGCGGCCTCGGGCACGGGGACGGACGAGGCGCTGCGCGAGGCCGCCCTGCGCTGGCGCGACTGCACCGGCGCCCGACCCTGGTACGACGACTTCCTGCTGGTCACGACGCTCGTCGAGGCCCACGCGCTGGCCGACGCCCGGCAGCACCTCTTCGTCGCCGGCAGCGCGCACCGGCACGCCGGCCGCCTGGGCCGGTACTTCCTGCTCGCCGCGCGGCTGGAGCTCGAGGTCGCCGGGTCGCAGGTCGCCGCGGCGCTGGCCACGGTCGAGGAGCTGGCGGGGCACGAGGTGGCCGGGCCGGTGCACGTCCGGGGTCTCGCACCGGCCCTGGTCCGTCTGGAGACGCTCGCCGACCTGCCCGCCGGCACCCTGGTCGACGGTCACGACGGCTCCGCGTCGGAGCCGGCGGCGCTCGCCCGGGCCGAGGCCGAACGGGCGCTGGTCCGGGGCCGGCACCGGGAGGCGGCCGTGGCGCTGACGGCGCTCCTGCGGGCCGAGCCGCCGCTGCCCGAGGAGGCGCGTCGGGCCGTGCTGGCCGACCTCGTGGAGGCCCAGGTCGCGGCCGGGGACCTCGCGGGGGCCCAGCAGTCCTTCGTCCGCTCCACGTCCGGGACCGGTGGCCCGGCGACGGACGCGGCGACGACCCGGGCCGCGGCGCTCGTCGCGTCACCCTTCGAGACGCGCGGCGCCTTCGCGCGGGCCCTGGCGGCGGCTGAGGCCGAGGACGGTCTTCTGGGCCGGGCGCGGACGCTGCTCGCCCTCTCCCGACGCCTGGGGGCGGTCGGGGCCGAGGACGAGGCCGCGGGCCTGCGCGAGGAGGCCGCGCTGGTCTTCGCCCACCTGGGCGCCGAGGGCTGGGCGCGGCACGCGCGCGAGGCCGAGCCGCCGCCGCAGGACCCGGGCGCCCAGGACCGGTTGCTGGACACCCGGCTCGACGACCACGAGGCAGGCATCGTGCGGCTGCTGCTCCTGGGCCAGAAGAACAAGGAGGTCGCCGCCCGGCTCTACGTCTCGCTGCGCAGCCTGGAGAAGTCGCTCACCCGGATCTACGCCAAGACCGGCGTCGCGTCCAAGGCGCAGCTGCTGGCCCTCGTCCGCGCCGAGGACGGCGCCGGACGGCCGACGGGCCCGCGCTCGGCCGTCGGCTGACGGGACCCGGTCAGGCGGCGCGCTGCGCCGACGCGCTCGTCCACAGGCACACCGCGGCGGCGGTGGCGAGGTTCAGGCTCTCGGCGGCCCCGTACAGCGGGACCCGGACCACGCGGTCGGCCAGGGCGCGGTCCTGCTCGGGCATCCCCCACGCCTCGTTGCCGAACACCCACAGCGTCGGCGCGGCGAGCACGCCGGAGCTCGACAGGGAGGCGAGGTCGTCCTCGCCGCTGCCGTCGGCGGCGAGGACCTGCAGGCCCGCGGCGCGGGCGGTCGCGACGACCTCGGCCAGGTCGGCCCCCACGCTCACCGGGAGATGGAAGAGGCTGCCGACGCTCGCGCGCACAGTCTTGGGGTTGGTGAGCTCGACCGAGCCGGTGCTCAGCACGACCCCGTCGGCGCCGAAGGCGTCCGCGCAGCGCACGACGGTGCCGGCGTTGCCCGGGTCGCGGACCTGCGCGCAGCAGACGACGAGCTGCGCACCGGGGCGTACGGCCTGCCCGAGGCCGACGTCGACGCGGCGGCAGACGGCCACGACCCCCTGCGGCGTCACCGTGTCGGTCAGGGCCGCGAGGTCGCGGCCGGCCAGCGGCGAGACCCGGACGCCCGCCTCGAGGGCCAGCGTGCGCAGGTCGGCGAGCCGGGCCGAGGCGGCGGGCTCGACGTAGAGGTCGGTGACGGCCCCGGCCCGCAGCGCCTCGCGGACGGCCTGGGGTCCCTCGGCGAGGAAGAGCCCGGCCGCCTCACGCTCCTTGCGGCGCGTGAGCCGGCCGGGCCCGGGACGATCCCTCGACGGATCGGCGTGCAGGACGACCTCAGGCCGCGCTGGGCGCGGTCTCGGCGGTCTCCGCCGGGGCCGCCGCCTTGGCCACCGCGACGAGCGCGGCGAAGGCCGGCGCGTCGGAGACGGCCAGCTCGGCGAGGATCTTGCGGTCCACCTCGACGCCGGCGGTCTTGAGACCGGCGATGAAGCGGTTGTAGGTCATGCCCTCCGCGCGGGCCGCGGCGTTGATCCGCTGGATCCACAGCTTGCGGAAGTCGCCCTTGCGGGCGCGGCGGTCGCGGTAGGCGTAGACGAGGGAGTGGGTGACCTGCTCCTTCGCCTTGCGGTAGAGACGCGAGCGCTGCCCGCGGTAGCCGGACGCCTGCTCGAGGACCTCACGACGCTTCTTCTGCGCGTTGACTGCGCGCTTGACGCGTGCCATCGGTGTTCCTTACTGGTCTGGGGGCCGGGCGCGCTCGTCAGCGCCCGGCGGGAGGGAGGTGGTGGAGGAGGTCGCTCAGCCGCGCTTGCCGAGCATGCGGCGCACCTTGGCCGCGTCGCCCGGAGCGAGGACCGCGTCGCCGGTGAGCCGGCGGGTCTGCGAGGTCGGCTTGTGCTCGTTCAGGTGCATCTTGCCGGCCTTGCGGTGCATGACCTTGCCGGTGCCGGTGAACCGGAACCGCTTCTTCGCACCGGAGTGCGTCTTCATCTTCGGCATCTGCCGCTCCACTTCTGTCCCACACCCGCGCTCGTCGCGCGGGCCTGTCACGTCCCGCCGGGGGCTGCCCCGGCGGGTCCTTCGTCGTTCGTGCTGCTGGGTCCGGACCTCGCGGTCCGGGGTCCCCGACCTCAGAGGTCGATGTCGGGGTCCATGTTGTCGGCGGGGCCGCGACGACGCTGCTTCGGCTCCGCCTGGGCGGCGACCTGGGCCGCGTGCGCCGCACGCTGCTCGGCGGCCGCGGCGGCCTCGGCGTCGAGACCGGCCTGGCGGTCGGCCATGCGGCGCTCACGCTCGACGGCGGCGTCGACCTTGGCCTCGGTCTTCTTCTTGTGCGGGCCGAGAACCATGATCATGTTGCGCCCGTCCTGCTTGGGCGAGGACTCCACGAAGCCGAACTCGTCGACGTCGGCGGAGAGCTTCTTGAGCAGGTTGTAGCCCAGCTCGGGACGCGACTGCTCGCGACCGCGGAACATGATCGTGATCTTGACCTTGTCCCCGCCCTTGAGGAAGCGCACGACGTGACCCTTCTTGGTCTCGTAGTCGTGGCTGTCGATCTTGGGGCGGAGCTTCATCTCTTTGATGATCGTGTTCGTCTGGTTACGGCGGCTGTCCCGCGCCTTCTGCGCGTTCTCGTACTTGAACTTGCCGTAGTCCATGAGCTTGGCGACCGGCGGGCGGGCCATCGGCGCGACCTCGACCAGGTCGAGCTCGGAGTCGTGGGCCAGCTGCAGGGCGGTCTCGATCTTGACGATCCCGACCTGCTCCCCCGCGGGTCCGACGAGGCGGACCTCGGGGACGCGAATGCGGTCGTTGATTCGCGGTTCGGTGCTGATATGTCCTCCAGGTGGTTGTGGTGCTCGTGCTGCCGCGGCGTTCCGTCCCGGTCGCTCGGCCGGCTCGACGTCGCGCAGACCCGCCGCGGGAACGAGAAAGGGTCCTCGCACCGCGTGCGAAGACCCTGAGCACCAACGACCGCCGGCGCGTGCGCCGGCGGCGATGGACCGACCCGACCACCACGCTCCGGCTGGCGGAGGGGTCGTACGGGTGGGAGATCAGGTCTCCGCTTGCGGGTCCGGCGCGTGCGCCAGACCGGTCGGAACAGATGCTACCACCGGTGGGACACCTCGGGCCAAGCCCGAGCAGGTCCCGGGCGGAAGCCCGACAGGGCTGTCAACGCCGGTGCGCGCCCCGCTGTTCCCGCGCGAGGCGCGGTCGCGGTTCAGCCGGCCGCGCCGGGCTCCCCGGCCTCGTCGACGGGGACGGCCCAGCCGAAGCCGCCCTCGTCGAGCTCGACCAACCGGTGGCCCTGCGCCAGCGCGTCGAGGACCTCTCCGTCGATGGCCAGCGGAAAGGGACCGGAGACGTCGACCAGGACGGTGTCCACGCCCTCCGCGCGGGCGGTGCGCGCGGCGAGGTCGATGGTCACGGGCACGGGACGGGCGTCGGCGCGCCAGGTCGTGAGCGCGTCGAGCCCGGTGAACCCCAGCAGCGCACGACGGCCGTCGGCCGACTGGAGCATCACGACCGACATGTCGGCCTCCTTGTCCGACGACAGCCCCTCGGTCGTGGTCGCCGTCCGCGTGGCCGTCGCCACGACGGGCACCAGGACCCTGGTGGCGCAGAGCGCGGCGACGGCGCGCAGGTAGGGGGTCGTCCCGGGCTCGCGCACGGCGGCGGCGAGGGCGCGGCGGGCGGCGGGGTCGGCGAGGCCGTCGTCACCCGGGAAGGGCGACGGGGCGAGGGTGCGCTCGTGGACCATGCGGGCCACCGTACGTGGCCGGGCGAGCCGGGCGCCCCGCTCTCAGGGGCGCGCCCGGGCGTCTCCCCGATGCTCGGGCACGACGGCGGTGGCAGGCTTGGACGATGCCCGCCGCGGACGCCGTCCTCCTGCCCCTGGCCATCGGTCTGACCCTCGTCGGGCTGGTCGCGGTCGTCGTGTCCTTCCGGCGAGCACGCCGAGGTCGGGCGTTGCAGGGCCTCGCGCTCGCCCTCCTGCCCGCCGCGCTCTACCTCACCGGGCTGCTGCGGCTCGTGTGGGACGCGGTCGTCGCGGTCGTGCGATGGGCGGGCTCGAACGTCTTCGACCTCGCCGCCTGGGTCGGCTTCGGGGTCCTCGGCCTGTGCGTGGTCCTCTGGGTCGTCGGCGGGATCGTGGCCCGGCGCAGCCCGAGCGCCAAGGAGGCCCGCGCCGCCCGCGCGGCCAAGGCCGCCGGCAGGACCCCCGCGCCCGTCGAAGCGGGTCGTGGTCAGGCGGCTCCCGCCGGGCGCGCCCCGGCCAAGCGAGCTGGGACAAAGCAGGCTCCGCTGCAGGACGACGACATGGCCGAGATCGAGGCCCTGCTCAAGTCCCGCGGGATCCAGTAGCCGACTCCCGGGACCCGGGTCAGGAGGGCGGAAGCCCTCGTCCGGAGCGCCGGAGCGACTCCTGCCGGAGCCTCCGGAGCTCGGCCACGGCCTGCTCCGCGTACGCGCCGTCGTGGGACTGGATGCCCACGAGGTGGCGCTTCTGGGTGTCGAGGTCCGGGGTGAAGGGCGTCTGGCCGTCGTCGCCCTCGGGTCGCAGCAGGGCGAAGGCCCAGGCGTCCCCCGGGCGCATCATCACGCGGTGCACCCGGTCCCAGGGCACGTGGTGGACGCGCAGGCCGTTGCGCACCCGCATCCCCTCGGCGTCGGCGCGCACCGAGCTCGCCGCCACCCCGACGACCACCAGCACCAGGGCGGCCAGGACGGCGAGCAGCGTGAGCAGCTGGAAGACGGTGAAGAGCACGCGGATCTCGCGCGGCAGCGCGAACCACCCGTAGAAGGTCAGCGCGACCAGGGCGGCGGCGATGAGGCCGGCGACGCCCCGCAGCCGCTTCGGGGCGAAGACGACCGCGTCCTTCCCGGGCGTCGGCGGCACCGGGGATCTGGAGGACTGAGCGGGCTCGGCGGGCACGGCCGCGCTCAGAGCCGGCAGGCGGCGATGTCGGTGACGAGGATCGCCCGGGCGCCGACGCTCCAGAGGTCGTCCATCACCCGCTGCGCCTCGCGCCGCAGCACCATGACGCGGACCGCTTTCCAGCCGTCACGGGCCAGGGGCGACACGGTCGGCCCCTCCAGCCCAGGGGTCACCGCACAGGCGTCGGCGAGCACCTCGTCGGCCACGTCGTAGTCCATGATCACGTAGTTCTGCGCGATGAGGACGCCGTTGAGGCGCCGCTCGAGCTGGTCGAGACCGGCGGGCACGGCCGCGTCGCGACGGCGGACGAGCACGGCCTCGCTGACCAGCAGCGGGTCGCCGAAGAGCTCCAGGCCCGCCTGGCGCAGGGTCGTCCCGGTCTCGACCACGTCGGCGATCACGTCGGCGACGCCGAGGCGGATGGCGGTCTCGACCGCGCCGTCCAGGGTGATCAGCCGGGCGGTCACGCCGTGCTCGGCCAGGTGCGCCTCCACCAGCCCCGGGTAGGACGTCGCCACCCGCAGGCCGTCGAGCGCGCGCACGTCGTACGCGCTCCCCGCGGGTGCGGCGAACCGGAACCGGCTGCGGCCGAAGCCCAGCGGCAGGACCTCGGTGACCGGGGCGCCGGAGTCGAGGAGCATGTCGCGGCCGGTGATGCCGACGTCGAGGGTGCCCTCCCCCACGTAGACGGCGATGTCGCGGGGACGCAGGTAGAAGAACTCGACGCCGTTCTCCTCGTCGAGGAGGACGAGCTCCTTGGAGTCGGTGCGCTGGCGGTAGCCCGCCTCGCGCAGCATGCTCGAGGCCGCCTCGGAGAGGGCGCCCTTGTTGGGCACGGCGACCCGGATCAGGCGGCGTCCGTCGTCTGGGCTGCCCGGGCTGGTCACGGCGTCATCCTAGGTGGGGCCGTCGCGGCCACCCTGTCCTTCTCAGCCGCCCGGTGACGCCGCGGCGCCGCTCACAGGTGCTCGTAGACGTCCTCGAGGCTCAGGTCGAGGGCGATCATCATGACCTGCAGGTGGTACAGCAGCTGGCTGATCTCCGTGGCCGCCTCGTCGCGGGACTGGTGCTCGGCGGCCATCCAGACCTCGGCGGCCTCCTCGACGACCTTCTTGCCGATCTCGTGCACACCGGCGTCGAGCCGGGCGACGGTCGAGGAGCCGGGCTCGCGGGCCGCCGCCTTGGCCTTGAGCTCGGCGAACAGGGTCTCGAAGGTCTTGGGCGTGCTGGTCACGGTCGGTCACCTTAGCCGGGCCGACCGCGACCGCTCCGACTCAGCCGACGGTCTCGATCACGGGGTCGGCGACGCCGGCCTCCTCGGCTCGACGACCGGCCCGCTCGAGGCGCAGCCAGGAGACGAAGCCGACGATGCAGAAGGCGCCGTAGACGATGTACATGATCGCGCTCGGGTAGTAGCCCGCGACCAGCAGCAGCGGCACGCCGACGACGTCGACGGCCACCCAGACGAGCCAGAACTCGACCCAGCCGCGCGCCATGCCGTAGGTCGCGAGGATCGAACCGGTGAGGATCCAGGCGTCGGCCGGGGCGTTGTAGGAGTGCAGCGCGCCGAGGATGAAGTAGAAGGCGACCCACAGCACCACGGCGCCGACCAGCAGCTCGAGGCGACCGCGAGTGCCGGCCCAGCGGACCTTGACCCCGGCGCCGCCGGAAGCGCCCTGCCGACGGAACTGCGCCCAGCGCACCCAGCCGTACACGCTGACGATGACGAAGAAGACCTGCCGGCCGGCCTGGCCCCAGAGGTCGGCCTTGCCGGCCTCGTCGAAGGGCCCGCCGAGCGCGCCGCCGACGAAGACGGTGAACAGCAGGACGTTGCCGACGATGCCCACCGGCCAGGCGGCGACGCGGCGCCGCATGCCGAGCAGCGCGCTCGCCAGCCCGAAGACGTTGCCGACGATCTCGCGCCAGTAGACGCCCGGGCCCCAGTCGAGCTTGGCCTCCAGCAGCCGGGTGAGAAGTTCCATGTCCTGTGCTCCGCTCCGTACGCCGCGGCGTCCGGGGTGCACAGGCACGCCCACGAGCACGCTCGGCTCCGAGCGGGCGCGTGGACAGGCTGCGGCGTGGTCCTCCCATCCGGACTCTCACCGTCGGTCGTGGAGTTTCACCACATCAACCGGACGCTGCTCCTGACGGAGCGGCGTACGGGTCGCGGACTGTCACCGCCGGCTCGGACTTTCACCGACCCCGGAACACGCGCGAGCTAGTTCAACTCGTTGTCCGCCCAGCGTACGAGATCGCGCGGTTATTCCGCAGCACGACCACCTCGACGTCGATCGGCTCCGGGATGGTCAGAGCACGACGCCCAGCAGCCCGTCCGCGAGCCGCGCGACGAGGCCGGGGGCCTCGGTGTCGTCGCCGTCCATCGCGAGCGACGCACCCGCCCAGGCATCCACCGCGGCGAGGGCGCGCGGGGCGTCCAGGTCGTCGGCCAGCGCGGCACGCACCTCGGCCAGCGTCGCCTCGGCGTTGAGGGCGCTGTCCAGCCGGACCGCCTCGCGCCAGGTCGCCAGCCGCTCAGCCGCGGCGGCGAGGTCGGCGTCGGAGTACATCCAGTCGGAGCGGTAGTGGTGCGCGAGCAGCGCGAGCCGGATCGCCATCGGGTCGACGCCGGAGCGGCGCAGCGCCGAGACGAAGACGAGGTTGCCGCGCGACTTGCTCATCTTCTCGCCGTCGAGCCCGACCATGCCGCTGTGCAGGTACGCCCGCGCGAACACCTCGCCGGTCGTCACCTGCCCCTCCACCGCCGACATCTCGTGGTGGGGGAAGACGAGGTCGCTGCCGCCGGCCTGCACGTCGAAGGCGGCGCCGAGCCGGTCGAGCGCGATCGCGGTGCACTCGACGTGCCAGCCCGGACGGCCGCGGCCGAAGGGCGAGTCCCAGGCCGGCTCGCCCGGGCGCTCGAGGCGCCACACCAGGGCGTCCAGCGGGTCGCGCTTGCCGGGCCGGTCGGGGTCGCCGCCCCGCTCGGCGAAGACCGGGCGCGCCTCCTCAGGGCTGAGGTGCGACAGCGACAGGAACGTCGGGTCCGACGCCTGCGCGAAGTAGAGGTCGGGGTGCTCGGGGTCGGTCGGGTCCTCGACGGCGTACACGAGCCCCTCGCGCCGGTGGCGCTCGATCAGCTCGACGATCATCGGGATCGCCTCGACCGCGCCGACGTAGCTGGCCGGGGCGAGGACGTTCAGCGCCTCCATGTCCTCGCGGAACAGCGCGATCTGCTCCTCGGCGAGCTCGCGCCAGTCGACCCCGTCCCGGTCGGCCCGCTCGATCAGCGGGTCGTCGACGTCGGTGACGTTCTGCACGTAGTTCACGAGGAGCCCGCTGTCGCGCCACACGCGGTTGAGCAGGTCGAAGCCGACGTAGGTGTTCGCGTGCCCGAGGTGCGTCGCGTCGTACGGCGTGATCCCGCAGACGTACATCCGCGCGGTCCCGCCGTCCGGCCCCACCTCGGCGAGGCCCTGCGCCTTCGAGTCGTACGCCCGCACGCGCGGCTGCTCGCCGGTCGCGGGGAGGTCGGGGACGGTTCGCGAACGCCAGGCCTGCACCGCAGCACCCTAGCCGCGCCAGCCCGACCGACCGCCCGGTCCCGCCGACGGAACTACGAGAACAGGACCACGGCCGCCGGAGCTACGGGCGGGTTCGCCGCGGGCACCTGAGTCCCTGGCGGTGAAGCACGACCGAGGCGACGACCGCAAAGCGCTGCTTCACCGCCAGGGAGTCAGGTGCCCGCGATCAGCGAACCCGCCCAGAGCGACAAACAACTCAGAACGGCGGCCACGGGATCGACGGCCACTGGCCGCGCGGCGGCCGGGGCAGGTGGCCCCGGTCGAGCAGCCGGTCGGCGCGCCGGGCGAACACGTCGACCTCCTCGTCGTCGAGCAGGCCGACCAGCACTGCGGGCGCCTCGTCGCGGGCGCGCCGGACGAGCTCGCGCTCGGTCTCGGTCAGCTCGGTGCCGCCCCAGCCCCAGAGGAGGGTGCGCAGCTTGTTCTCGACGTTGAAGGTGACGCCGTGGTCGATGCCGAAGAGGTGTCCCTCGCTGGAGAGGATGTGCCCGCCCTTGCGGTCGGCGTTGTTGACCAGCACGTCGAACACGGCCAGGCGCCGCAGCGCCGGGTCGTCGGCGTGGATGACCGCGACCGCCGAGTCGTCGGCGTCGAGCCCCTCGACGCAGCGGAACCAGCCGTGCTTGGGGACCTTGCGGCTCGGCACGAGGTCGACCAGGCGGGCGACCGCGTCCTCCTCGGAGTCGACCCACACCTGCAGCGAACCCGGACCCAGCGGCCCGTCGATGAAGACGGTGACGGGGACGCAGTCGAAGCCGGCCGCCCGCGAGACCTCGAAGGCGGCGACCTCACGCCGGCCGAGCGTGTCGGTCGGGAAGTCCCACAGCGGCCGCTCGCCCTGCGTCGGCTTGTAGACGCAGGTGACGTCGAGGGCGTCGGTGCGCAGCTGGCCGACGAAGGTGGCGTTCGAGGCGGACAGCAGCCGCCCGGTCAGCTCGAGCTCCTCGCGGCTGAGCCGGCCGCTGCGCAGCGGCGTCGTCAGCGCGGGGTGCGGGGTGCCCTCGGCGGGCACGACGGCGTTCACGGCGTGGCCGGTCGCGTGGTCGTGGTGCGCCCGCTCAGGAGAAGAGGGCGCGGCGGTAGCCGTTGGCGCGCGGGCAGATGTGGCCGGTCGGTTCGATCGGCTGCAGGCAGAACGGGCACGGTGGCCGCCCGGCGGCGACGAGGGCCTGGGCGCGCGTCACGAACTCGCGCGCGTACGAGGCGGTGATCTTGACGACGAAGACCTCGTCGGCCTCGACCTCGTCCTCCAGGTCGGCGCCCGTGCCCGCGCTCGCGCCGGCCTCGGGCTCGTCGCCCTCGTCGGCGTCGCGGTCGACGTTGGAGAAGAGCTCGATGACGATGCGGTCGATGCTCGGGTCCCAGGCGATCGTCATGGTGCCGACGCGGAACTCCTCCGAGATCGGCGCGTCGAGCGGGTCGACGTCCTTGGCCCGGCCGGTCCCCACGGAGGTGCCGCTGCCGGCGACGCCGCGGCGCACGACCTCGTCGAGGACGCGGTCGAGGTGCTCGGCGAGCACGGAGACCTGCTGCTTCTCGCAGGCGACGCTGGTGATGCGGTTGCCCTCGCGGGCCTGGAGGAAGAAGGTGCGTTCGCCCGGCTGGCCGACGGTGCCGGCGACGAACCGGTCCGGCGCGTCGTAGCGGTGCACGAGAATCGCCATACTCTCCAGCCTAGGTCAGGCGGCCGACAGCCCCGGCGCTGATCAGGCGGGCGTCGCCGCGCTCGTCGGGTCGGGCGTCGGGGACGCCGCAGGCTGCTCCGACGCCGCATCGCCCGCGGCACCGAGCCCTCCACCCACCGCGGCGTCCTCGCTGCGGGGCGCGTCCTTCTTCGGCGGGCTCAGCAGGGCCACCAGGTCGACGTCGGTCGAGTTGCTCGTGACCACGTACGGGCGGGTGGCGGTGTAGCGGATGATCGACAGCGAGGCGGGGTCGACCATGATCCGCTGGAAGCTGTCGAGGTGCAGGCCGAGCGCGTCGGCCAGGATCGCCTTGATCGGGTCGCCGTGCGACACGAGCGCCCAGACCGCGTCGTCGCCGTGCTCGGCGGCGATCTGGGCGTCGCGGCGCCGGACCGCCTGCACGGCTCGGGCCGACATCTCGCTCATCGACTCCCCGCCCGGGAAGCGGACGTGCGAGGGGTGGGTCTGGACCGTCTTCCAGAGGTCCTCCTTGGCGAGGTCCTTGAGCGCCTTCCCGGTCCAGTCGCCGTAGCCGCACTCGGTCACCCCGTCCTCGAGGGCGAGGCCGAGGCCGTCCTCGCGGGCGTCCAGCAGCGCCTGGCTGGTCTGCCGGCAGCGCTCGAGCGGCGAGCTGACCACCGCGACGAGAGGGACCTTGGCGAGCCGGCCGGCGAGGGCCGAGACCTGCTTCTCCCCCGTCTCGTCGAGCCGGACGCCCTCGGAGCGGCCGGCGAGGATGCCGGCGGTGTTGGCGGAGGTGCGCCCGTGGCGGACGAGGAGGACGGTGGTCACCGCCTCAGGCTAGTTCTGCGGCGCGGTAGCGCCCGTGGGCGTGGACGAGCAGCCCTCCGTCCGGCGGGTCGGGCAGCTCGACGTGCTCGACCGTGCCCCGCACGAGCAGCCCCCACCCCGCGTGGTCGACCCTGCCCGGGCGGAGCCGTACGCCGGCCCAGCCCGCGGAGCCGTCCAGCACGGGGCCCCAGTCCGAGTCCGTCCACGTGCCCAGCCGGAAGACCCCGCCGGGCGCGGGGCGAGCCCGGCGAACGCGTCGGCCAGCGCGCGCTGCTCCCAGCCCAGCAGCGTCACCACGAGGGTCGCCCCCGGCTGGGCCGCGCCGTCGCCCGTGGTCAGGAGCGTGGCGAGGTCGCTGTCCTCGTCGAGCAGGCCGACCACCTCGCCGGGGTCGCCGTCGGCGAGCAGGAAGGACGAGACCGTCCAACCGGCCCGGTCGCGCCCGGTGCCGGCCGTCCAGAGGCTCACCGGCGACGTCGTGCGGCCGCGGAGCCGGCGCAGCGGGTCCCGGTCCCCCACCGGCGTGGCGAAGGGGTGCTCGCTGTGGATGGTCACGGCCCCAGTGTCGCTCCCTGCACCTGCTCCAGCGCCTCGGCGGCGGTGGTGAGCGCGGCGAGCCGGTCGTCGAGGGTGCGGCCGTGGGGGGCGAGCGCGCAGGTCGTGACCCCGGCGTCGCGGAGCCGGGCGAGCCCGGCGGCGACGCGGTCGCGGTCGCCGAGCAGCGAGGTCCGCTCGAGGAGCGCGTAGGGCACGGCGGCGGCGGCGTCGCGCTGGCGCCCGGCGAGGTAGAGGTCCTGGACCTCGGCGGCCGCCTCGCCGAACCCCGTCCGCACGGCCAGGGAGAAGTAGAAGTTCTGCTCGCGGCTGCCCATCCCGCCGACGTAGAGCGCGGCGTACGCCCGCACCGGCTCGGCGCACGCCTCCGGGTCCGCGCCGACCGACAGCGGCACGGTGGGCACGACGTCGAAGCCGTCGAGGTCGAGCCCGACGCGGACGCGCCCCTCACGCAGCCGGTCGAGCTGGTCGCCGGCGGTCTGCGGGTCGAAGAAGACGGCCAGCCAGCCGTCGGCGACCTCCCCAGCGAGGGCGAGGTTCTTCGGGCCCACGGCGGCGAGGTAGAGCGGGACGTGCTCGCGGACCGGCTGGAAGGACAGCCGCAGCGCCTTGCCGGGTCCGTCGGGCAGCGGGAGCGGGAAGTGGCGCCCGCCGTGGCGCACGGTCTCGCGGGCCAGCGCGGCACGGACGACCTCGACGTAGGCGCGGGTGCGGGCGAGCGGCTCGGCGAACCGCACGCCGTGCCAGCCCTCGGAGACCTGCGGCCCCGAGACCCCCAGCCCGAGCCGGAAGCGCCCGCCGCTCAGCAGGTCGATGGTCGCCGCGGTCATCGCCGTCATCGCCGGCGACCGCCCGGGGACCTGCATGACCGCCGAGCCGACGTCGATGGTCGAGGTCTGCCCCGCGAGCCAGGCGAGCACGCTCGGGCTGTCCGACCCGTACGCCTCCGCGGCCCACACCGCGGCGAAGCCGAGTCGCTCGGCGTGCCGGACGAGCGCGAGGGTCTCGGCCGGGTCGGGGCGCCCGGTGAGGTAGCCGAGGTTGAGAGCGAGCCGCACGCCCCGACGGTACGGGCGCCGCGTCCCGGTGTCCCCGCGCCCCACTAGGGTCTGGCGTCGTGGAGCAGCGGCGCGTCGGGGACAGCGGTCTCGTCGTCTCCCGGCTCGGGCTGGGGACGCTGACCTGGGGCCGCGACACCGGCGAGGACGCCGCCCGCGGGCTGCTCGAGACGTTCGTCGAGGCCGGCGGGACGCTGATCGACACCGCGGCCGCGTACGGGGCCGGCGACGCGGAGCGCCTGGTCGGCCGGCTCGTCGAGCAGGTGGCCGGCCGCGACGACGTGGTCATCGCCAGCAAGGCCGGGTTCGTCGTGCGTCGGGGCGAGCGCGTCGTCGACACCTCGCGGCGGGCGCTGCTGCGCGACCTCGACGCCTCCCTGGCCCGGCTCGGGACCGACCACCTCGACCTGTGGCAGGTCCACGCCTGGGGCGAGGCGCCGCTGGAGGAGTCGCTCAGCGCTATCGACCACGCCGTGGCCAGCGGGCGGGTCCGCTACGCCGGGGTGTCGAACTTCGTCGGCTGGCAGACGGCCCAGGCCGCGACCTGGCAGCGGGCGGACCCCGCGCGGACCGCGCTGGCCAGCGCGCAGGTCGAGTACTCGCTGCTGGCCCGCCGGGCCGAGGTCGAGGTGCTGCCGGCCCTGCACGCCTTCGGGATGGGCTGCTTCCCCTGGTCGCCGCTCGGGCGCGGGGTGCTGACCGGGCAGTACCGCACCGGCGTACCCCGCGGGTCGCGCGCGGCGACGGAGCACTTCGCCTGGTTCGTCGAGCCCTACCTGGAGCCGCGCAGCCGCGGGGTCGTCGAGGCCGTCTGCAAGGCGGCCGACGGGCTCGACCTGACGCCGCTGCAGGTCGCGCTGCTCTGGGTCCGCGACGCGCCGGGGGTGACCGCTCCCCTGCTCGGCGCGCGGACCGCGGGTCAGCTCGCGCCCGCGCTCGCGACCGAGGAGCTGACACTGCCACCCGAGATCGCCTCGGCGCTCGACGACGTCTCGGGCGGGCCGAACGCCCTGCGGGCGCACGGCTGACCGGTTCCCGGAGGGACGCCGACCTCTTCGAGGCCCTTCGACAGGCTCAGGGAGCGTCCCTCGGCCCCGTCGACAGGCTCAGGAAGCGTTCTCAAGGCCGGTCGGTGAGGCGAGAGACGCTCCCTGAGCTTGTCGAAGGGCCCCGAAGCGGTTGGCGTCTTCCCTGCCCTCGACCCCGACCTCTTCGAGGCCCCCTCCGACAAGCTCAGGGACCGTGCTCAGCCCCCTCGCCCGGATCAGGGAGCGTCCGACGTCAGACGGTCAGGCGGGCGCGGATGATCTTGCGGCGGACCCAGACGTCGCGGGTGCCGTCGCGGTAGCGCCGCAGGCGGGTGAGCTCCCACCCACCGTGCTCGCAGCGCTCGCTGAGCAGCTGGCGGACCGCACCGCGCGACAGGTCGCGGGACAGGCGGACCTTCTGGACCTCGTAGTCGACCGACCTGACGTCGTCGTAGCTCGTGATCATCGAGATCGAGGGTAATCCGCCACCCCAGCCCGTGACGGCGATCGACCCCGCCTGTCTCAGGCGGCGTCGAGGAAGCGGTCGAGGACCCGCGCGCCGAACTCCAGCGACTCGGTCGGCACGCGCTCGTCGACGCCGTGGAACATGCCCACGAAGTCGAGGTCGGCGGGCAGCCGCAGCGGCGCGAAGCCGAAGCAGCGCACCCCGAGGGCGTCCCAGCACTTGGCGTCGGTGCCGCCGCTCATCAGGAAGGGCACGGCCTTCGCCGCCGGGTCCTCCGCCGACAGGCAGGCCTGCATCGCCTCGACCAGCGCCCCGGAGAACTCGGTCTCCACGGCGGGCTGCACGTTCTCGATCTCGTAGCGGACCTTGTCGCCGAGCAGCTCGGTGATCGTGTCGAAGAACTCCTCGCGCCCGCCGGGCACGAAGCGGCCGTCGACCGAGGCCGTGGCGCGGCCGGGGATCACGTTGTGCTTGTAGCCGGCCTTCAGCATGGTCGGGTTGGCCGTGTTGCCCATGGTCGCGCCGACCATCCGCGCGATGCTGCCGAGCTTGGCCAGCGTGGGCTCGACGTCGTGGGGGTCGAGCTCGACCTGCAGCGCCTCGGAGACGGCCTCGAGGAAGGCCTGCTGGGAGTCGGTGATGCGGTTGGGCCACGCGTAGGTGCCGATGCGCCCGACCGCCGCGGCCAGCTCGGTCACCGCGTTGTCGTCGTTGCGGAACGAGCCGTGCCCGGCGCGGCCGTCGGCGATGAGGTTCAGCCAGGCCAGGCCCTTCTCGGCCGTCTGCACCAGGTAGAGGCGCAGGTCGTCGCGGACGGTGAGCGAGAAGCCGCCGACCTCGCCGATCGCCTCCGTGCAGCCCTCGACCACCTCAGGGTGCTTGTCGACGAGGAAGCGGCCGCCGAGCCCGCTGCCGGCCTCCTCGTCGGCGGTGAAGACCAGCCGGATCGGCCGGCGCGGCGCGCGGCCGGTGCGGACCCGGTCGCGCACGACGCTGAGCACCATCGCATCGAAGTCCTTCATGTCGACCGCGCCGCGGCCCCACACGCAGCCGTCCTTCACCTCGCCGGAGAAGGGGTCGACGCTCCAGTCGTCGGCGTTGGCCGGCACCACGTCGAGGTGGCCGTGCACGAGCAGCGGCGGCAGGCTCTCGTCGGTCCCCTCCGGCGACCAGTGCGCGACGAGGGACGTACGCCGCGGCGCCGCCTCGTACAGCTCGCTCTCGATCCCGACCTCGTCGAGCCAGCCCGCCACCCGCTCGGCGGCGTCGCGCTCCCCCGGGCCGGGCTCGGACCCGAAGTTCGTCGTGTCGATGCGGATCAGGTCGCGGCACAGCTCCACGACCTCGCCGTCGGGGCGCCCGGCGGGAGCGTCGCCGGAGTCGGTCTGCGGACGGTCGGTGCTGGAGGAGGTCACCGCCTCATTGTGTCCACCCCTGTCGTGAGGGGGGGGCGACCCCCCACACCCCCCGCGGGATTCCACTCGGTGGCGCTCCCAGAATCGAACAGCGCCGCGAGGGCGAGAATGAGGCACGTGGACTTCCCCCGGCGTGCCTGGCTCGTCTGGGGCGTGGGGGTCCTCGCGTACGCGGTCGCGGTCCTCCAGCGCAGCTCGCTCGGGGTCGCCGCGACGTACGCCACCGAACGCTTCGGCATCGGCGCGTCGGCGTTCTCCACCTTCGTCGTGCTCCAGCTGGTCATGTACGCGGCCATGCAGGTGCCCGTCGGCGTGCTCGTCGACCGCTACGGCCCCCGCGTGCTGGTGACCATCGGCGCGCTGGTGATGGCCGGCGGCCAGGTGCTGATGGCGACCAGCACCGAGACCTCCGGCGCGGTCGTGGCCCGCATGCTCGTCGGCACCGGCGACGCGATGACCTTCGTCAGCGTGCTGCGGCTGGTGCCGTCCTGGTTCCCGGCCCGCCGTGTGCCCGTCCTCACGCAGGTGACGGGCCTGCTCGGCCAGCTGGGCCAGGTCGCGAGCACCATCCCGCTCGTCCTGGTGCTGGGGGCGTACGGCTGGACCCCGGCCTACCTCGGCGCGGCCGGCGTGGGTGTCGTGGTCGCGGTCGCGGTCGTCCTCACGGTGCGCGACTCGCCGCTCGGGCGCAGCGCGGTCCCGCCGGTCTCCTTCCGCGAGGCGGCGACGCAGCTGCGGCTGTCCTTTGCGGAGCCGGGCACCCGGCTGGGGCTGTGGTCGCACTTCACGTCGCAGTTCTCCCAGATGGTCTTCGTGCTGCTCTGGGGCTTCCCGTTCCTCACCGTCGGGCTCGGCTACAGCCCGGCGCTGGCCGGGACGCTGCTCACGATGATGGTGCTGTCCGGGCTCGTGGTCGCGCCGGTCCTCGGGCAGCTGACCGCGGCGTACCCGTTCCGTCGCTCCAACCTCGTCCTGACCGTCAGCATCGCCACCGTCGTGGCCTGGACCGTCGTCCTGCTGTGGCCCGGCGCCGCCCCGCTGCCGGTGGTCGTCCTGCTGCTGCTCGTGCTCTCGGCCAACGGGCCCGCCTCCGCCGTGGGCTTCGACTTCGCCCGGTCGTTCAACCCCACGCCGCGCCTCGGCGTGGCCTCGGGCATCGTCAACGTGGGCGGGTTCACCGCGTCGCTGCTCACCATCCTCGTGGTGGGGCTGGTGCTCGACCTGCGCTCGCCGTCCGGGGCGTACGACCTCGGCGACTTCAAGCTCGCCTTCTGCTTCCAGTACCTGCCGTGGGCGTTCGGCTTCTGGAGCCTCGTCCGCAGCCGTCGGCTCACCCGCGCCGGGCTGGCCGCGCAGGGGTCGGTGATCGACCCGCTCCCCCGGGCCATCGCCCGGCACTGGCACGACCGCGGCCAGCGCTGATCCACGGGCCGCACGCCCTGCGCATGCCTCCCGACGGGGAGTGACCGGGCTCTCGCGCCCAGGAGGTGGATCGGGTTCGAAGTCACGGGCGAGTTCCGGCTATAGTCATCCACCGGCCCGGGAACGGGTCGAACCACTCGTCCGGGTGGCGGAATAGGTAGACGCGCTAGCTTGAGGTGCTAGTTCCCTTTACGGGGAATGGGGGTTCAAGTCCCCCCTCGGACACAGGTGAAGGATCCGCCCCAAGGGCGGGGCGCACGAGACGACGAAGGCCCGCCGGCAGCTGCCGACGGGCCTTTCGCGTACGCGGGGTCCCCCCCTCAGTCGGTGCCGCCGAACCCGTCGACGGCGTGGGCGCGCAGGTGGTCCAGGTCGAAGGCCACGCCCAGCCCCGGCGCGGTCGGCAGCGGCAGCCGGCCGTCGACCGCGGCCAGCGGCTCCTCGAGCAGCTCGTTGTAGACCGCGAGGTCGAAGCTGCTCGACTCGATGCGGTAGAAGTTCGGCGTCGTGGCCATGACGTGCGCCCCGGCGAGGAGGTTCACCGGACCGGCCGCGTCGTGCGGCGAGACCGGCACGTAGTGGGCCTCGGCCAGCGTGGCGATCTTCTTGAGCTCGCTGATCCCGCCGGTCCAGGTCACGTCGGGCATCACGAAGTCGGCGAGCTCCTGCTCGAGGACGGTGACGAAGTCCCAGCGGGTGTGCAGCCGCTCGCCCACCGACAGCGGCACCTCGGTCCGCTCCCGCACCTGGCGCAGCGCGTGCTGGCTCTCCGGCGGCACCGGCTCCTCGAACCAGTGCAGGTCGACCGCCTCGTGGAGGTGGTTGGCGAGCCGGATGGCGGTCGGGACGTCGAAGCGGCCGTGGGCGTCGACGAGCAGCTCGACGTCGGGACCGGCCGCCTCCCGGATCTGGCGCGACAGCTCGATCGCCCGGTTCTCGTCGCGCCGCGACAGGCGGCCGTCGAGGTAGCGGTCGTTCGCCTCGGGCACGTCCTCGGCGTGCGGGAACGGGTCGAACTTGATCGCGGTGTAGCCCGCGCCGACGATGCGGCCGATCTCCTCGGCCACGCCCTCGGGCGTGCCGAACCGGCTCTGGTCGGGGTGGGTGTAGAGCAGCAGGTCACGCCGTACGGGTCCGCCGAGCAGCTCGGCGACCGGCAGCCCGAGCACCTTGCCGCGGACGTCCCAGAGCGCGATGTCGACCGCGCTCGCGACCAGGCAGGCCGCCCCCCGGCTCCCGGCGTAGGTGAAGGCGCGGAACAGCTTGTGCCAGACCAGCTCGATCGCGGCGGGGTCCTCCCCCACCACGAGCTCCTCGACCTCGCGGACCATCCGCGCGACCGACCGGTTGGCCGTGCGCGTGGTGCTCGTGACCTCGCCCCAGCCGGTGACGCCCTCGTCGGTGCGGACCTCGACGAAGAGGAACTCGCCCCAGAAGGACGCCGCGGACGAGACGAGCCAGGGCACCACGGCCGTGACCTTCACCGCGAGCCCCCCGCGGCGGTCGCGGTGGAGGCGCCGGATTCGTCGGCCTGCGCCGCGCGCCACGCCTCGTACTCGGGGCGGGCGGCCTCCGACAGCGGGTAGTACAGGCGCAGGTCACCGCCCTGGGAGAGCCGCAGCCGCGAGAAGTCCTCCCACTCCGCGTGCTGGCTCGCCTCCTCGAGCAAGCGCGGCGCGAGCGCGATCGGCACGACCACCGCGCCGTCGTCGTCGGCCACGATGATGTCGCCGGGCACCACGACCGTGCCGCCGCAGGCCACGGGGACGTTCACCGCGTGCGGGAAGATGTCGGTCTGGGAGTGGAAGTTCGGGGTGGTGCCGTTCAGCCACAGGCCGACCCCGAGGTCCTTGGCCTCGCCGAAGTCCCGGATGCACCCGTCGACGACGACGCCGACGCCGCCGCGACCGGCGAAGTAGGTCAGCATCATCTCCCCGAAGACGCCGCTGGCCATGTCGCCGCGGGCGTCGACGACGATCACGTCGCCGGGCTGGGTGTGGTACATGACGTGGCGGTGCAGCTGCTTCTCCGGCTCGGCGTACTCGTCGACCTGGTAGAGGTCCTCGCGCTTGGGCAGGAACTGCAGCGTGAGCGCCGGGCCGGCGATGCGCGCCCCGGGCGTCCGGGCCACCGGGCCGCGGATGTGCGCGCTGCGCACCCCGAGCTTGTTCAGCTCGCTGCTGGCGGTGGCGCTGCCGATCGCCTCCAGCCCGCGCACCACCGCGGGGTCGGGGCGTTGGATGTCGGAGGTCTCGACCATGAGGGGCTCTCTCCTGCGGGTGCGCCCGGCGCGCCGTGCGCGACGGGAGGGACGGGCGGGTCCGGCAGCACGTCGTGAGTTTCGAGGAGTTTCGAGGCTCGAGGACAGCCGGCCCTTCGCGGAACCGTGGACCGCCCCGCAGGGCGGGAGGACGGTTTCGTGTCGTCACCGTACGCGTGTTCGCGCTCGCTGTCAGCACCAGCACGCCGATCCGCCGCGGCTGTCGAAACCGGTTTCGGAAACGCGCCACGCGACCCTTGACGGTCGACCAAGGCTGAACGTACGGTGCACGCAACGTCGAAAGAGAAGCCGTTCTTTCGGAGCACGTGCCCTCTCCGACGCCTCTTGCCCCGGCCGTCCGTCCTCCGACGCGGCGCCCGCGAGCAACGCCTCCCAAGCGAACGTTCCTGAAGCAAAGGTGCATTCATGAAGCGCACGACGCTGCCCGCGGTGGCCGCAGCCTCACTCCTGACCCTCCTCGCGGCCTGCGGCGGAGGGGGTGACGCCGGCGGGACCACGAGCCAGGGTGCGCCGCAGGTCGACGGCACGTTCACGATGAACCTCGGCAGCGACCCGGGCAGCGTGAACCCCTACAAGAGCACCGGCGGCTTCAACCGCCAGGTGTACGCCTTCGCCTACGACACGCTGGTCGGGCGCGGCGCGGACGGCAAGCCGGTCCCCCAGCTCGCCACCAGCTGGGAGGTCAAGGGCGACTCGGTCACCTACACCCTCGGCCAGGCCGCGACCTGCGACGACGGCCAGAAGCTCAAGCCGAGCGACATCGAGGCCGACTTCAACTACATCAAGGACCCGAAGACGCTCTCGCCCTGGGTGGCGCTGTCGGTGCCGGTCGCGTACACGGTCTCCTCCGACGACGCGGCCGGGACGTTCACGATCACCTCGAAGAAGCCCTTCGGCTCGCTGCTGCAGGGCGCGGGCGCCGTGCCGATCGTGTGCCCCGCGGGGCTCAAGGACCCCGACTCCATCGAGCACGCCTCGGCGGGCACCGGACCGTTCAAGATCACCAACTACGTCTCCGGCGACCACTACGACTTCGAGCGCCGCGACGGCTACACCTGGGGTCCGGCCGGCGCCGCGACGAGCACGCCCGGCGTGCCGAAGAAGGTCACCATCGCCTTCGTCGCCAACGAGTCGACCATGGCCAACCAGCTCGTCTCCGGCCAGATCAACGCCGCGCAGATCACCGGTCCCGACCGGGCGCGGCTGGACAAGACGCCCGGCGTGCAGCGCTTCGACGTCCCGGTGATCGTCGGCGAGATCAACTTCAACGAGGCCGCCGGCCGGCTCTTCAACGACGAGCAGCTGCGCCAGGCCGCGGCCTCCGCGGTCAACCGCGACGACCTCGCCCCGGTCAGCACCGCCAACCAGGGCACGCTGGCGACCAACCTCATCGCCGAGGCCCCCGTGGCCTGCCCCGGTGACGAGACGACCGGCGCGCTGCCGACCTTCGACGTCGCCAAGGCGAACTCGGTCCTCGACGCCGCGGGCTGGACGAAGGGCGCCGACGGCACCCGGACCAAGGACGGCAAGCCGCTCACGGTCAAGGTCATCTACCAGACCGGCGCTCCGCAGACCGCCTCCGCGGTGGAGCTGCTGGGCCAGCAGCTCAAGGCCGCCGGCATCGGCAGCGACCTCGTCGGCCTCACCAACGCCGCCTTCCTCGAGTCGCTCTACACCACCGCGGACTTCGACATCTTCTACAGCGCGATCAACGTCGAGTTCCCCTACATGGCGACCACCTTCTTCGGCGGGGCGACCCCGGCCGACGGCGGGCGCAACTCCGGCGACATCCGCAACCCGCAGTTCGAGGAGCTGTCGGCCCAGGCGGCCGCCGCGCCGGCCGAGGAGGCCTGCCCGCTGTGGACCAAGGCCCACCAGGAGCTGTTCAAGCGGGCCGACGTGATCCCCGTGTCGAACGGCGACCGGCCCTTCTACACCTCCAAGGCGACCCTGCAGACCGTCGGCCTGTTCGCGGTGCCGACGAGCATCCGGCTGAGCCAGTAGCGACCGCGCCGGCCGTGCGCCGCGTCGACCCGACGCGGCGCACGGCCGGGCTGACTACCAGAGCCGGACGTCGGACGAGAGGACGGGGACGCCGATGAGCGCCACCACGCTGGAACCGGCCGGGCCGCTGCCCGCGCCTGCCGCCGACCGGGCGGCGAGGAGGACGGGCCACCCCTGGCTGCGCTTCGTCGCGAGCCGGCTGCTGCGGCTCGTCGTGTCGCTGCTGGTGCTGGTCACCGCGACGTTCGTCATGGTGCACCTGATCCCGGGCGACCCGGTCCAGGCCGCGCTCGGCGAGCAGGCGACGCCGCAGCTGGTCGAGCTGCGGCGCCACGAGCTCGGCCTCGACCAGCCGCTCCCCCTGCAGTACGTGCACTACCTGCGCGGGGTCGTCACCGGCGACCTGGGGAGCTCGATCGTCACCGAGGCGCCCGTCGCCGACCTGCTGGGCACCCGCTTCCCGAACACGCTGCGGCTGGCGCTGCCCGCGTTCGTGCTCGTCATCCTCATCGCGCTGCCGGTCGGGCTGCTGACGGCCGTGCGCACGCGGGGCGGCCGGGGCCGCGTCACCCGCGGGGTCTTCGTCAACGTCACCGGCTTCTTCAACTCCGTGCCGGACTACGTCATGGCCACGGTGCTCAGCGTGATCTTCGTCGTGGGCCTCAAGCTCTTCCCCGCGGCGGGGCTGTCGGGACCGCGGTCGTACGTGCTCCCGGTCGCGGCGCTCGTGGTGGGGCCCGCGGCCTCGCTCTCGCGCATCGTGCGCGTCGAGGCGCTCAAGGTGCTCGACACCGAGTACGTCCGCGCGGCCAAGTCGCGGCGCCTGCCGCGCCGGCTGCTCTACCTGCGCCACGTGCTGCCGAACATGATGACCGCGTCGCTCACCTTCGGCGCCATGATCCTGTCCGGGCTCGTGGCCGGGACCGTGCTCGTCGAGAACGTCTTCGGCTGGCCCGGCGTCGGGACCGTCATCTCCCAGGCGGTGGTCCAGAAGGACTTCCCGCTCGTGCAGGGCGTCCTGCTCGTCCTCGGTGCCGCCGTCCTGCTGCTCAACATGCTCGTGGACGTGATGCTGGGCGTCCTCGACCCGCGCTCGCGGATCGGGGGCCTCGAGTGAGCACCACCGTCGCCACGGTCGTCCCGACCCGGTCCACCGCCCGACGGCGGCGCGTCCGGCTGCCCGGCGGCGTCGCGCTCGCCCTGCTGCTCGTCTTCGTCTTCCTCAGCGTCGCCGGCCCGTGGATCTGGGGCCACGCCGCGGGCGACACCAACGTCGTCGACGCCAACCAGGCGGCGAGCGCCGAGCACTGGCTCGGCACCGACGACCTCGGCCGCGACCTGTTCGCGCGCACGCTGTACGCGACCCGCAGCTCGCTCGTCCTCGCCGTGCTGGCCACCGTGGTCGGCGGCGTGGTCGGCGTCGCCCTCGGCCTGCTGTCCGGCGCGTCGCACCGGCTGGGCAAGGTCCTCGGCGCCGTGATCAACCTGCTGATGGCCTTCCCGGCGCTGCTGCTGTCGATCTTCTTCGCGGTGCTCTTCGGCATCGGCTCGGTCGGCTCCGTGCTCGCGGTCGGGGCGTCCTTCGCCCCCGGCTTCGCGCGCATCACCCAGACGCTCACCGCGTCGGCGGTCAGCCGCGACTACGTCGAGGCAGCCCGGGTCCTCGGCAAGGGCCCGGTCACCGTGGTCCTGCGCCACGTGCTGCCGAACATCGCCGAGCCGGTCATCCTCTACACGACCATCCACATCGGCACGGCGATCCTCGCCCTCTCCGGGCTGAGCTTCCTCGGCCTCGGCGTGCAGCCGCCCGCGTACGACTGGGGACGCCTGCTCAGCGACGGCCTGACCCGCGTCTACATCACCCCCACGGCGGCGGTCGGCCCGGCGGTGGCCATCGTGCTGGCCGGGCTGACGTTCAACATGGCGGGCGAGCACCTCGCCGACCTCGTCGGCGGCCGGCGCACGGCGCCGCGCACCGCCGTCGCCGCCGAGGCGCAGCGGCCCTCGACCGGCGACGACGTCGATCCGTCCGCGAATGCCGACGCCGCCGGTCCCGCCGTCGCCGCCGTGGCGCCGGAGACGGACGCCGCCGGGGAGGCCCTGCTCGAGGTGCGCCACCTCCGGGTCGTCTACCCGGGACCCGACGGTGGCGTCGTCACGCCGGTGCGCGACGTGTCGTTCAGCATCGCGCCGGGTGAGACCGTCGGCATCGTCGGCGAGTCCGGCTCGGGCAAGAGCATGGCGACCTCCGCGGTCGCCCAGCTCGTCGAGGCGCCCGGCGCGGTGCACGCGGAGGTGCTCCGCTTCGACGACGTCGACCTGACCAGGCGCACCGCCGAGGACGAGCGGGTCCTCGGCCGCTCGATGGCGATGATCTTCCAGGACCCGGGCGAGGCGCTGAACCCGGCGGTGAAGGTGGGCACCCACCTGGTCGAGCCGGCGGTCGTGCACCTGCACCAGGACAAGGCGCTGGCCCGGCGCCGCGCGTTGGACGCCCTGAGGGCAGTCGCGGTGAACGACCCGGAGCGGCGCTTTGACCAGCACCAGCACGAGCTGTCGGGCGGCACCAAGCAGCGCGTCTGCATCGCCATCGGCCTGATGGGCGAGCCCCGGCTGCTGGTCGCCGACGAGCCGACGACGGCGCTCGACGTGACCGTGCAGCGCCAGATCCTGCGGCTGGTCGCCGAGGTGCGGGCCGACACGGGCGCGAGCGTGCTCTTCATCTCCCACGACATCGCGGTCGTGTCCGAGATCAGCGACCGGATCCTCGTCATGTACGCGGGATTCGTCGTCGAGGAGGCGACGACCGACGAGCTGCTGGCGCGGCCGGCGCACCCGTACACCGGGCTGCTGCTCGCCGCGAGCCCCGACATGGACGCCGACCGTACGCAGCCGCTCCCCATGCTCGACGGCCGGATGCCCGGTCCGGGGGTGGACCTGCCCGGGTGCTACTTCGCCGAGCGCTGCCCGCGGGCCGAGCAGGACTGCCGTGACGCCCGGCCGCCGCTGCTGCAGATCGGGGCACCCGGCCACCGGGCCGCCTGCTGGCACCCGCTGGCCGACGGGTCCTCCACCACATACCCCGGGGCCGCGGGCCTCGTCGACGAGAGGGCGGCTTCGTGACCCCCGCGCTGTCCGTGCAGGACCTCACCGTGCGCTACGGCCCGGTCACCGCCGTCCGCTCCGTCTCCTTCGACCTCCGCCCCGGCTCCGTGCTGGGCCTGGTCGGCGAGTCGGGCTCGGGCAAGAGCACGACCGCGCGGGCCGTGGTCGGGCTGGCGCCCTTCAGCGGGACCATCCGCGTCGGGGACGCCGACGCGTCCTCGCCGCGGAGCCGGGCCGCGCGGGACGCCCGCCGCCGGGTGCAGATGGTCTTCCAGGACTCGCGCAGCTCGCTCGACCCGCGCTTCACTGTGGGCCAGTGCGTCGCCGAGGGGCTGCCGGCCGGCGAGCGTAGAGACGCGGGCCGACGGATCCGGGAGCTGCTCGACCTGGTGAGCCTCGACGAGGGCCTGGTGCGCAGCCGGCCCGGGCAGCTGTCGGGCGGCCAGCGTCAGCGGGTGGCCATCGCCCGCGCCCTCGCGGCCCGTCCGGACGTGCTCGTCGCGGACGAGGTCACCGCGTCCCTCGACGTGTCGGTGCAGGCCGTGGTGCTGAACCTGCTGCGCCGGCTCCAGGCCGACCTCGGGCTGTCCATGCTCTTCATCAGCCACAACCTCGCCGTCGTGCGCTACATGTGCGACGACGTGGCCGTCATGTTCAACGGCCGGATCGTCGAGCAGGGCGGCGTGGACGACATCCTCGGCCGCGCGCAGCACCCGTACACCCGCTCGCTGCTCGCCGCGGTGCCGGA
Organism: Microlunatus sagamiharensis; assembly: GCF_900105785.1. Classification (NCBI taxonomy): domain Bacteria; kingdom Bacillati; phylum Actinomycetota; class Actinomycetes; order Propionibacteriales; family Propionibacteriaceae; genus Microlunatus; species Microlunatus sagamiharensis. The sequence goes on along the minus strand of NZ_LT629799.1, from coordinate 998,347 downwards.
GGTCGGCCAGCACCGGCTGCTGTCCGACACCGCGATCGAGGCGTCGGCCGCGTCCAGCCCCGCCCCCGGGCCCGGCTGCGACTACCGGCTGCGCTGCCCGGTCGGCCCGGCGGTCGAGCCCGGGCGCGAGGTGTGCGCCACGACCGACCCCGCGCTCGGCGCCGAGGGCCGGGTCCACCTCGCGGTCTGCCACTTCGCGCGCGAGCGCCGCGACGAACCCGCCGCCGCGGTGGGCGCGGGCGGTTCCGCCGGCTAGGTGCCGGCGGCGCGCGCCGGCGCCGTGCTCCCCCGGACCACGAGCGTGGTCGGCAGCTCGACGCGCCCGCGCAGCGGGAGGCCCTCGCCCTCGGCCGGCCCGAGGAGCGACCGGGTCGCGATCGCGGCGAGCTCGCGGATGGGCTGCTGCACCGTGGTCAGCGGCGGCAGCACCCACTGCGACATCGGCACGTCGTCGAAGCCGACGACGCTCAGGTCCTCGGGCACCCGCAGCCCGCGGGCCTGCGCCGTCGCGTACACGCCGAGCGCCTGCTCGTCGTTGGCCGCGAAGACCGCGGTCGGCGGGTCGGCGAGGGAGAGCAGCACCTCGCTCGCCGCCCGCGCGGACGCGTGGTGGAAGTCGCCCTCGCGGACCAGCTCCGGGACCACCGGCAGCCCCGCCCGCTCCAGGGCGGCGCGGTAGCCCGCCAGGCGCGCCTGGCTCGAGAGGTAGCGCATCGGGCCGGTGATCGTCGCGACGCGGCGGTGGCCGAGGTCGAGGAGGTGCTGGGTGGCGGCGAGCCCGCCGCCGAAGTTGCCGGAGCCCATGGCCGGCAGCGTCGACTCGAAGTCACCCACCGGGTCCATGAGCACGACCGGCAGGCCCAGCCGGCGCACGGCGGCCTGCTCGTCGGGCGACAGGCTGGACACGGCGAGGACGAGCCCGAGCGAGCCCCGCTCGGCCAGGTCGTCCAGCCAGCGCCGGCGCGCCCGCGGTGCGGGGTCGAGCGCGCTCACCACGACCGAGGCGCGCACCGCGCGGGCCGCCACCTCCGCGCCCCGGATGACCTCGGTGGCCCAGGGGGAGCCGGGGTCGTTGAAGACGAGGTCGACGAGCCCGCCGCGCGCCGGACGGTCGGCCCGGGCCTTGTTCCGGGTCCGCGTGGACGGCACGTAGCCGCGCTCGGCCAGCAGCGCGTTCACCCGCGCCCGGGTCTCCGCCGCCACGTCCGGACGGCGGTTGAGCACCTTGGAGACCGTCGCGATGGAGACGCCGGCGTCCCGGGCGATGTCGGCGACCGTGACCCGGGTGGGCGAGCCGGCCGGGCCCTGACCGTCGAGCGCCACGAGCACCCCCTCCTTGGACGACGGCGTCATCCTGGCACGGCACGCGCCACGGGCGAAACTCCTCGAAACTCGCGGTCGGGAGGTTCGGCGCTCGCGCCCCGTCGGCCGCCCGGGCGCCGGCCGATAGAGTGATGACCGACCCCGAACCCAGGCCGACCGGCTCGGACCGGTCACGGGTCGGTGCGGCGTCGCGCGGGACCGGGCACGCTGCCCGGACCGCCCTCGACCTTCTCTGGAGAACCGTGCGCACGCCCGTGGCCCCGCAGCCCGCCGCCGAGGTCCGGCTGGGCACCGGGCTCAAGGCCTACGGGCGGCTGCTGCGCCACGGTCCGGCCGCCGGGCCCTTCCTCTTCGCCACGCTCGCCCGTCTGACGCTGTCGATGATCCCGCTCGGGATCCTGATCCTCGTCGAGGCCGAGCGCCACACGTACGCCCTCGCCGGGCTGGTCAGCGGCGCGTACGCGGTCGGCGCCGCGCTCGGCACGCCGCTGTGGGGCCGGCTCATGGACCGCCTCGGGCAGCTGCGGGTGCTGCTGCCCACCAGCCTCGCCAGCGCCGGGCTGCTCGTCGCGCTCACCCTCGCCACGACGCGCGGCGCCGGTGAGCACGTCCTCATGCTGCTCGCGGCCGGGGTCGGGCTCGCCTACCCGGCGATCGGGCCGGCGCTGCGCTCGAGCTTTCGCATCGCGCTGCCCGACGCCGGGTCACGCCGGGTCGCCTTCGCGCTCGACGGGGTGTCGGTCGAGCTGACCTTCGTGCTCGGGCCGCTGTTCCTGTCGAGCCTGCTGCTGCCCGGCATCGGGCCGCTCCCGCTCCTGGTCACCGCCGGCCTGCTCGTGGCCGGCGGGGTCGGCTACTGCCTGACCGGGGTGGCCCGCCGGGCGGACGCGCGGACGCAGCGGCTCGCGGCCGGCCACGACCCCGACACGGACCAGGCAGGTCCGCGGACCGCCCTGACCGCCGCCGGCGTCCCCGCCGTGCTGCTGGTGATGCTCGTCCTCAGCATCGGCTTCGGCCAGCTCGACACCTCGATGGCCGCGACCGCCGACCTCGCGCTCGGCAGCACCGACCGCGTCGGCATCCTCTTCGCCGCGATCGCCGGCGGCAGCACCATCGGCGGGCTCGCGTACGGCGCCCGCCACTGGGGGGTCAGCGAGCGACGTGCGGTGCCGGCGCTGCTCGCCCTCTTCGGGGTCCTGCTCACCACCCTCGCGCTGCTGCTGTCCTCGGGGGTGACGACGCTGGTGGTGCTGCTGCCGGTGCTCTTCCTCACCGGCCTCACCATCGCCCCCACCCTGATCATGCAGCAGGCCCTGCTCGACCAGCTCGTACCGCCGGGACGGCTCAACGAGGCCCAGGCCTTCCTGTCCGCCTCGAACACGACCGGCGCGGCCCTCGGCACCGCCGTGGCCGGGGTGGTCATCGACGCCGCCGGCCCCGCCTGGTCCTACGGGGGGGCCGCGATCGGGATGCTGGCCGCCGCGGTCGTCGCGCTCGTTGGCCACCGTCGGCGCTGAGGCCGGCCCGCGACGCGGGCCAGGTCAAGCTGGGGTCAGGGAAGCCAGACGGTCGCGCGGACCATGTTGTGGTCGGACGGGATCACCCCGACGAACTTGCCCTTCTTGTCCAGGCGGGCGACCGTCTCCCACTCGCTGACCCGCATCTTGGTGGTCAGGATGTAGTCGATGTAGCTGCCCTGGCCCCAGCTCTTGTGGTTCGGCGCCGTGCGGCTCCAGCTGGGGTTCGAGCTGTTGATCCAGGCGCGGACCCGCTTCTCCGCCGTCGGCTTCACGGCCGAGGTCGAGCGGTACTTCTGCCCCAGCGGGTCGACGAAGCCGGCCTTGACGAAGACGTCGTACGGGCCGTTGCTCGGCTTCTCGAAGCGGCTGGAGTTCCAGTCGCCGAGCGCGATCATCGGCAGCCCGCCCGGGTTGTGCTCCTTCAGCGCGGCCAGGGCGACCTTGGCCTGCTTGGTGCGGTAGGCGTACTGGGCGTCGGTGCCCACGGTGTGCAGGTTCGCGACCATGAAGCGCTTGCCGGTGCTGCGCTGGCGCAGCTGGGCCCACGCGGTGTACTTCTCCGGCTCGCCCTTGGGCAGCGGCAGGAGCTCCGAGCCCTGCGCGAGGAGCTCGACGCGGGTGCTGTCGTAGAGGATGCGCGTGCCGCCCGAGGCGCCCTGGTCGACCTTGGTGCAGCGGTTCGGCGAGTCGGTGTTCACGCAGTTGTAGTGGCGGTCGTTGGTGACCTTCCAGCCGCCGCCGAGACGGGCGACGAGGTCGTCGAACTGGCTGGTCCGGTTGCGCTGCGACGTGGCGTCGGACAGCAGGCCCTGGCTGGCCTCCTGGACCCCGAGGACGTCCAGGTCCTGGCCCTTGATGCCGGCCACGACGGCCGCGCGGCGGTCGACCCACCGCTTCTCGTTCTTGTGCTTCTGGTACGTGTTCGCGTTGCGGATGTTGTAGCTGGCGACGCGCAGCGGGGCCGAGGCCACCTCGGCGCTCGCCGCCACCGGCGCGGCCTGCGCCTGCGTCGTCGTGCCGAGCGGCAGGGCGCCGGCCAGGGCGACGGAGGCGAGCAGCGAGGCGCTGACCAGCGAGGCCCGCAGCCGGCGGTGGTTGACGCTTCCACGAGTCACGGCCGTGATCCTGCCGTGATCTGCCTGAGAGGTCCAGGGGTTCGCCGAGACATTCTCGTGATGCGACTGGAGCACCACGAGCCCCTGACGTCGCAGCACACGCCCGGGAAGGGGCGAGAAACGGGCCTGGGCCATGGGTGACTCCTCGGTGAGAGGCCGCTTCAGCAGCCGGAGAGAGTGGCTCGTGTGCCCCCGCGCACCGGACGACCGCGCCGTCCGTACGCGATCTCGTCCGCCGTGACCTCTCTGTTACTGAGTTTTCCCGGCAGGCGTCTCAGGATCTCGGTCCGGGCACGCGCGGAGCGTCGCGCGGGCCTCGCCGTCCTGGGCGGCGGGCAGACTGGGTGCCCGGCGACGACCGGCACCACCTGGAGGACGACCATGACGGCGCTGCCCGTGCCCGCCCCGCTGCGACCGCAGCCCGACCCGATGCCGCTGGAGCCCGTCTCCTACCCGCAGATGCTGCGCACGCCCCGCGCGACCCGGGGTCGCGGGGTGCTGATGATCGTCTGCTTCGTGGCGGCCTACCTGCTGATCAGCGCGGTGCTGCAGGGCGGCGCGCTGGCGGTCGACGTCGCCCGCGGGGCCACCTCGGTCGAGGACCTGCTGGCCATGAAGCTGGCCCTGACGCCGACGCTGCTCATCGCGGTGAACCTGACCAACGCCGCGTGCATCCCGCTCAGCATGCTGCTGCAGCGCGCGTTCTTCGGGCAGCGCGGGCGGTGGCTGCACTCGGTGACCGGCCGCTTCCGCTGGCGCGTCCTCGGCCGTGGCGCGTTGGTCGCGCTCCCCTTCTGGGTCCTCTACCTCGTCACCACCCTGGTCTTCGCGCCCGAGGACGTCCAGGTGCCGAGCGGGACCTACATCGCCCTCGGGCTGATCGTCCTGCTCACCACCCCGCTGCAGGCCGCCGGTGAGGAGTACGGCGCGCGCGGGCTCATCACGCGTGGGGCAGGGTCGTGGTTCGCCTCACCGCGGCTCGCGCTGCTGGTCGGCACGCTGCTCTCCGGCGCGGTCTTCACCCTCGCCCACGGCGCCGGCGACCCGTGGCTGATCGCCTTCTACTTCGCCTTCGCCGTGGTGCTGTCGCTCGTCACCTGGCGCACGGGCGGGCTGGAGCTCGCGGTGCTGCTGCACACCTTCAACAACCTCGTGGCCTTCGGCAGCCTCGTCCTGCTGCAGCAGGACACCTCGACGGTCTTCGACCGCGGCGCGGGCAGCGCCGGCCCTTCGGTGCTCCTGCCGGGCGTCATCCTGCTGCTCAGCGCCGCTGCCCTGTGGTTCTGGGCCTCGCGCGCCGGGCTGCAGCGCGCGTACGCACCCACCGCCCCGGACCCGGCCCTCGGCGCGGGCTTCCACCCGATGCCCGGGTCGGGCTTCGGCCCGCCGCCCCCGCTCGACCCCGGCTCGACCTACGTCGGGCCCTGGTCGCAGTCCGGGCACTGACGGGGCGGCCTCCGGAGCCGCGGGCGGTGCGCCGGTCGGGCGCGATCCGGCGTACGCGTACCTGCCTCACCGGAAGTCCCGCGACCGGTAGCTCTGCGGGATCGCGGCCGTCGTCTCCTTGGGGAACAGCGCGCTGAGCGGCTCCAGGCGGTCCGCGACCAGGTTGGTCACGCCGTCGACGTGCTCGACGGTGCCGCGGACCAGCAGGGCGTTCGTCCGCCGCCCGACCCGCACGAAGCGCTGCCACATCGGGCGCGAGCAGACGATGTTCAGCATGCCCGTCTCGTCCTCCAGGTTGAGGAACGTCACCCCGCCCGCGGTCGAGGGCCGCTGCCGGTGGGTGACCAGCCCGGCCACCCGGACGCGGGTGCGGTCGTGGCCCTTGCCGAGCGTGCTCACCGCGAGGACCCCGTGCTCGTCCAGCACCGGCCGCAGGTGCGAGACCGGGTGGTCGTCGGGGCTGATCTGGGTGGCCCACAGGTCGGCCAGGGTCAGCTCCGCGGCGCTCATCCCCGGCAGCTCGGGCGGCGCCGCGTCGACCGCCGTGCCGGGCAGGGTGTCGGCGCTGTCGGCGTACCCGGCGTTCCACAGGGCCTGGCGCCGCGACAGCCCGAAGGAGTCGAACGCACCCGCCGTGGCCAGCGCCTCGGTCTGGGCGACGCTGAGCCCCGTGCGGCGGACGACGTCGTTGATGCTCGTGAACGGGCCGTCGGCACGGGCGTCGACGATGCGCTGGGCCTGGGCCCGCCCGATGCCCTGCACCTCGCTCAGCCCGAGGCGCACCGCGAACCTCCCGTCGCGCCGGTGCTCGTGCGTCCGGTCCGGGCTGCCGGGCACCCACGGCCCGACCGGTGGCTGGTCGCGCAGCGTGCACGAGGCCATCCCCGTGGCCATGGCCGTCACCCGTCCCGTCGGCGGTCCGGCCCACGGTCCCTCTCCGGGGTCGCCCTGGGCGCCATGGGGCGGGGTCCCGCCGTCCTCGAGCACCTCGAGGTCGGCGTCGACGTCGGAGCGGACGATGTCGGGCCGGCGCACCTGCACCCCGTGGCGCCGGGCGTCGGCGACCAGCGACTGCGAGGAGTAGAAGCCCATCGGCTGCGCCCGCAGCAGCCCGGCCAGGAACGCGCCCGGGTAGTGCAGCTTGAGCCAGGACGAGGCGTAGACCAGCAGCCCGAAGCTGATCGAGTGGCTCTCGGCGAAGCCGAAGTTCGCGAAGGCCTGGATCCGCGCGTAGATGTCGTCGGCCAGGTCGCCGACGATGCCGTGCAAGGCCATCCCCTCGTACAGCGTCGTGCGCAGCCGCTCGATCTTCTCCACCCCGCGCTTGGAGCCCATCGCCCGCCGCAGGAGGTCGGCGTCGTCGCCGGTGCAGCCGCCCACGGTCATGGCGATCTGCATCAGCTGCTCCTGGAAGAGTGGGATGCCCTTGGTGCGCTCGAGCACCGGCTTGAGCGCCGGGTGCAGGTAGGTGATCTCCTCCTTGCCCGTCGCCCGCCGGATGTAGGGGTGCACGGCGCCGCCCTGGATCGGGCCCGGCCTGATCAGCCCGATCTCGACGACGAGGTCGTAGAAGCGCCGCGGCTGCAGACGGGGCAGCGTGCCGATCTGGGCCCGGCTCTCGACCTGGAACACCCCGATCGAGTCGGCCCGGCAGAGCATGTCGTAGACCCCCTGCTCCTCCTTGGGGATCGAGTCGAGGTCCCAGCGCTCCCCGACCCGGTCGGCGGCGAGGTCGAGGGTGTACTGGATCGCGGCGAGGATGCCGAGCCCGAGGAAGTCGAACTTGACCAGGCCCATCCAGGCGCAGGAGTCCTTGTCCCACTGCAGCACCGTGCGCTGGTCCATGCGACCGCGCTCGATGGGCACGACCTCCCCGACCGGGCGCTCGGTCAGGACCATGCCCCCGGAGTGGATGCCCAGGTGGCGCGGAGCGCGGAGCAGCTGCTCGGCCAGGTCGACGACCGCCGTCGGGATGTCGTGGTCGTGCTGCTCGGCGTGGCCGTTGACGTTCACGGTGCCCCACGAGTCGATCTGCTTGGACCAGGCGTCCTGCTGCCCGGTCGAGTGGCCGAGGGCCTTGGCCATGTCGCGCACCGCCGACTTGGGGCGGTAGCTGATGACGTTGGCGACCTGCGCCGCGTTGTGCCGGCCGTAGCGGCGGTAGACCTCCTGGATCACCTCCTCACGGCGGTCGGAGTCGAAGTCGACGTCGATGTCGGGCTCCTCGTCGCGGTTGACCGAGAGGAACCGCTCGAACGGCAGGTCGTAGAGGATCGGGTCGACCGCGGTGACCATGAGGACGTAGCAGACGACCGAGTTGGCCGCCGAGCCGCGGCCCTGGCAGAGGATCCCTTGCTCGCGGGCGAAGGCGACCATGTCGCGGACGATCAGGAAGTAGCCGGGGAAGTCCTTCTCCTCGATGACGGCGAGCTCGCGCTCGAGCCGGTCGCGCGCCACCGCGTGGCGCTCGGGCGGGTAGCGCTCCTCCAGGCCACGCCGGCACAGCTCGCGCAGCCACGTCGCCGGCGTGTGGCCGGGCGGGACCCGCTGCTTGGGCAGACGGGGCTTGGCCTGCTGCAGGTCGAAGGCGCACTCGCCGGCCAGCCGCACCGAGGTCGCCACCGCGCCGGGGAAGCGGGCGAAGCGCTGCGCCATCTCGTGGCCCGAGCGCAGGTGCGCCCCCGGCGGCGGCAGCCAGCCGTCCATCTCGGTCAGGCTGCGCCGCGCCCGGACCGCGGCCATCGCCGCGGCCAGGCGGCGCTCGTCGGGGGTCGCGAAGTGCACGTTCTGCGTCGCCACCAGCGCCATCCGCCGCTCGGCGGCGAGCCCGGCCAGCACGTCGTGGGTGGTCGAGTCGGTGGGCAGCCCGGCGTCGCTGATCTCCACCGCTACGTTGTCGCGGCCGAACCTCCGCACGAGGTCGTCCAGCGCCCGCCCCGCCGCGTCGATCCCGGTGCGGGTCGGCAGCCCGGCCTCGGCGTGGCGGTGGAGCGCCGAGCGCAGCGGGCCCTTGCGGCAGCCCGACAGGACGAGCCAGTGTCCGTCGGCCCGCTCGGCCAGCTCGTCGAGGTCGTAGAGCGGGCGACCCTTCTCGTCGCCGCGCAGCTGGGCGGCGGTGATGGCCGACGACAGCCGGTGGTAGCCCTCGACCCCGCGCGCCAGCACCAGCAGGTGCTCCCCCTCGGGGTCGGCGACCCCGTTCTGGGGCACGGTCAGGCCCAGCGAGAGCTCGGCGCCGTAGACGGTGGAGAGCGCGTACGCCTTGGCCGCCTCGGCGAAGCGCGCCGCGGCGTAGAAGCCGTCGTGGTCGGTGAGCGCCAGCCCGTCCAGCCGCAGCCGGGCCGCCTCCTCGATCAGCGACTCCGGGTCGCTCGCCCCGTCGAGGAAGCTGAAGTCGCTGTGCGCGTGCAGCTCGGCGTAGGGCACGTACGGCTCGTCGGGCGAGTCCGGCCGCGCCTCGGGGACGCTGTACGCAGGCCGCTTGTGGGAGTAGCCGGGCGCGCTGTCGTCACCGGGGTGGTCGAGGCTCGGACGGCGCTGCGGCGGTGCCGGTTCGCTGGGGCGGACCAGGTCGACCGGCCGGCCGTCAGGTGTGCCGTGGGGTGCGTCGTCGGGCGGGTCGAAGGGCAGGTCCTCGCCCGGCTGCGTCCGCCGGGGGTCGGGCCGTGGTGCCGTCGACGGCTTGGGACGCCGACCCGACAGGGCGCGCTCGAGGTCGGACCAGCTCTGCGGCGGGTTGCTCCACCCCATCAGGCGGCCCTGCCCGCCTGGTCGCAGGACGGGGACGTGGGCCCGGGCGTGGGCTCACTCATAGCGCGCCTCCACCCACCACTGGCCGTCCTCGACGAGCAGCAGCCACGCCGTGCCGTCGACCGCGACGACCTGGAAGCGTGCGACCTGCCGGGCGGCCTGCGGGTCCCACCAGAGCTCGTCGATCGGCCAGGGCCCGGCCCAGGCGTCCACCAGCAGGTCGGTGGTGCCGGTGCCGGAGGCCTGACCCGCCGGAGCCGTCGCCGCGCGCCGGCCGGCAGGCCGGTCGGGCCGGCCGACCCGGACGTGCACGGGCTCGCTGGAGACGGCACCCCGCCCGGTCAGGCGCACCGGCATCCCCTCGGCCGACAGCACCACCGCGGGCAGCGGCTCGGGCAGGACGCGGGTCGGCGCCGGCGGCGGGAGGCTGCCCGGCCAGGGCAGCCCGGCGGGCCGGTGGTCGGCGGCCCGCTCGCCCCACGGGGTCAGGGCCTGGCGGTCGCGCGGGCTGCGGCCGCCCTGCAGCGACGGGACGAGCACCTGCTCGGGACCGAGCATCCCCTGCAGCCGGGCGACGCCACGCACGATCCGCTCGTCGGGCGCGCTCCCCCACAGCCCCTCGCCGTGGTCGGCCAGCGACTCCACCGACTCGGGGACGATGCGCACGGTCTCGACCGGCTCCGGCGCCGGGTCGCCCTGCAGCTGCCAGTAGAGCCGGTCGACGAGGTCGGCGGCGTTGAACCAGCGCGGGTGCGCCCACACCCGCGAGCCGAGCCAGCCCCGCTCGCCGCTCACCTCGATGCGCACCTCGCTGCACACCAGCCCGTGCTCCGACAGCCGGGCCACGAAGGCCTCGGCGGTGCGTCGGGTGCTGAAGGCGATCGGCTCGATCGTTTCCAGCCCGGGGGCGAAGTCCACGTGGGCGTCGAGCTCGCGCGGCGGCTGGCGGGGCACCGCCGGACGCCCGTCCGCCCCGCGCGCCAACCGGTGGAGCCAGGCGCCGGGGGCGCCGAAGCGCGTCGCGACGTCGCGCACCGGCAGCGCCGCCAGGTCGCCCAGCGTCCGCAGCCCGAGCCGGCGGAAGAGGCTCACCTGCTCGAGGTCGTCGAGGACCGCGACCGGGAGCCGGGACAGGAAGCGGCGCGACCCGCCGGCGGGCACCACGACGCTCTCCTGCGGCGCGGCCTGCTTGGCGGCCTGCTCGGCGGTGAACATCCCGTCGGCGATCCCCGCGCGGCAGTCCCAGACCCCGGCGGCGACCAGGTGCTCGGCCACGACCGCCGCGGCCTCCTTCTCGCCGCCGTAGAAGCGCCGCGGCACCCCCAGGGCGCACAGCCCCGGCCGGATCAGCGTGACCGTCGCGCTGACCTGCTCGACCGCGGCCAGCACGGCCTCGAACGCCCGCACGTCGCGCTCGGGGCTGTGGTCGACGCAGACCAGGTCGGGGCAGTGCGCGACGGCGTCGCGGCGCCGCATCCCGCGCCGGACCCCGTCGCGGCGCGCCTCCTCCGAGCACGCGTGGACCTCGCCCGCCTCGATCACCGCGACCGGGTCGGTGACCGCCAGCCCGAGCTCGGCCGACGCGGCCACGACGGGCCAGTCGGGGCACCAGACCACCATCACCCGGGGCGCGGCCGCCTTCCCCGTCGACTGGCTCGTCCGGACGGGCCGCGCACCACCGACCGGGCTCTCGTCCGGGCTCTCGTCAGGGACAGCCGGGCCACCCGGGACGTCCGGGGTGCCGGGCTCGTCCAGGGTCAGCAGCGTGCTCACCAGGCCGCTCCCACGGCCACCGGCCGCCGCGCGACCGGCGCGGGTGCCGCCACCGGCTCGACCCCGCCCCGGCCGGGCAGGTGCAGACCGAACGACTGCCGGGTCGACCCGGCACGGCCGACCTCGACGACCATCCGGCGCCCCGACAGGTGGCCGTGCCCGCGCCCGAGCCCGGACCAGGCCGACTCGCGCACGGAGAACCGGGCCGCGCAGCGCGGCCACTCGCCCCAGCAGACCAGTGCCGCGTCCTTGGTGCGGAGCCTCGCCCGCAGGCGCTCGGCCGGGTGCTCGGCGACCGGGCCGGCGGGGCGGACGAGGACCACCGACGCGACGTCGACCAGCGCGGCGACGACGCTCAGCCAGTGCTCGCCGGGGTGCGGGACGACGATCGTGCGCTCGAGGTCGACGCCCAGCCCGGCCGCCGCCTCGTAGCCCAGGTCGGGCGCCCCCACCACGCCCACCCACTCCCCGGCCGAGGAGGGCCCGGCGAGCAGGGCCAGCGCCAGGCTCGCGCTGTCGGTGGCGTACGCCGACCCGGTCGCCAGGTCGAGCTCGGGCGTCAGCCCCGGCAGCCGGCGGCTGCTCGCCCCGCCCTGCATCCGGTGCACGCGCTGCCGCAGCTCCGCCAGGGTGCCGGCCGCCGCCGGACCAGCCGCACGGGACGTACGGTGCTGGTCCGGGACGGGATCGACGACTGCGGCGGACACCTGGCTATATTCGAACACGTGTTCGAGATCGTCAAGCCCGTCTCGCCGCCGGACGACAGCGTCCGCGGTCCGGACGACACCGGGCCTCCTTCCCGCCGGGCGCGTCGAGCCTCATAATCCTGCTGACAGCCAAGTCGTCCCTCGTGCACCCTGATCGGGCGCGTGACCAGCTCGCAGCAGGGCAGCCCTCGACCCCTTCGAGGCGCACGGGGCGGAGGGAGGTGGGTCGTGTCCGCGGTGATCGTGCTGAACACCGACAACACCGCGCTGCACACCGTCTCCGTGAAGCACGCGATCAAGATGCTCGTGCGCGAGGTCGCGGTGGTCGAGGAGTCCCGGGTCGGCGCCTCGATCGGGCCCTACCCCTGGCCGGTGGTGCTGCGGCTGATCCGCTACGTCAAGACGACGTTCCTCTACGCCGCGGCACCCACCTGGTCCAAGCGGGGCGTCCTGCGGCGCGACCAGCACCGCTGCGCCTTCTGCGGCACCGCCGCCGACACCGTCGACCACCTGGTCCCGCAGTCGCGCGGCGGGGCGAACACCTGGCTGAACACGGTGGCCGCCTGCACGCGCTGCAACAACGTCAAGGCCGACCGCACCCCGGCCGAGGCGTCGATGCCGCTGCGCCGGGCGCCGAGCGTCCCGACCTGGCGCGAGGCCTACCACCGGCGCACGTGAGCCCGGACGCCCTCCGACGAGGGCGTCCGGGTGGCACGTCGGACCGGACGCTCAGGCGCCCAGACCGTCCAGGACCTGACGCGCGAGGGCGGCCCCGCGCTCGCCGTGGCGGCTGCGCAGCACCGCACGGGACGCCTCGAGCGCCGAGAGCGAGCGGTCGTAGGACCGCAGCGCCACCCCGGTGAAGAGGCAGTCGACGAGCACGAGCTGCGACACCCGGCTCGACATCGCCCCCGTGCGGAAGGTCGTCTCACGCGCGGCCGTCGTCAGCACCACGTCGCTGACCCCGACGATCGGCGACCGGTCGTAGTTGGTGATCGCCACCGTGGTCGCCCCGCGCGAGCGCGCCAGCCGCAGCGCGTCGAGCGTGTCGGTCGTGGTGCCCGTGTGCGACACCCCGACCGCGACGTCCCCGGGCGCCAGGCCGGAGGCCGACATCAGCGCCGCGTGCGGGTCGGCCCAGGCGTGGCTCGCGATCCCCAGCCCCTGCAGCCGCAGGTGCAGCTCCTGGCCCACGAGCCCGCTGGCCCCGACGCCGTAGACGTCCACCCGACGGGCTCCGGCGACCGCCTCGACCGCCACACCGAGGGCGAGGACGTCGACCGCGGCCCCGGTGTCGGCGACCGCCCGCTGGTCGGCGTAGCTGATCTTGGACACCACGTCGGCGAGTGTGTCGGTCGCGCTGATGGCGCTGTCGTGCAGCGCGCTCTGCGCCCGGCCGTCCTCCTCGCCCTGGGCCGCGCGCGCCAGGGCGATCCGCAGCTCCGGGTAGCCGGCCAGGCCGAGCGCCCGGCAGAAACGCAGCACCGTCGTCTCGGAGGTCCGGCAGAGCCGGGCGACCGAGGTGATCGAGCGCTCGCTCACCCCGGCCGGGTCGGCGAGCACCGCCTCGGCCACGCGCTGCTCCGCCGGCCGCAGGCTGGGCAGGGCGCTCCGGACCCGGATCAGGACCGAGAGGGACGACCGCCCGGCCGCCGCCGCGGGCTCCAGGACCGGCGCGACCGGCGCTCGTGACGGTCTCCCGCTCGGACCAGGTCTGGTCGCGCCCGGTCTGGCCGGGTCCGGTCTGGTCGGGTCCGGCCTGGTCGGGTCCGGCCTGGCCGGACCGGTCCTCGTCGGGCTGCCTCGGCCCTGGTCGGTGCCGGGCCGGACCGTGACGGTCGGCTGCGGGCCTGCCGGAGCGGCCGGGCGTGACGGCCTGGTGCCGTCCGCGCGTGGGACTCGTCCCACCCCAGGTGCCGGACGAACCGGATTCCTGGGCATGCCGAAATCAGTTGTTGACACATCGCCCCCCTGACTGTGTGCCTGAGCGCGATCGTACGACGGAGCCGCCCCCCGTGTGAGGAAATGCACACATCGGCGACGTAACGTCCGGATGGCGGACCGGTCGCCGTAGCGTGGCCCGAGGTCGGCGAGCCGCTCCCCGGCTCGGAGAGGTGGCGCGGGATGCCGAGCTGGGACGCCGAGGTCTACTCGGCCTTCGCCGACGAGCGGTCGCGGCCCTTCGCCGACCTCCTCGCCCGGGTGGGCGCCGTGGCGCCCGAGCGGGTCGTGGACCTGGGCTGCGGGCCCGGCCCGCTGACCGCCGGCCTCGCCCGACGCTGGCCGGACGCCGAGGTCACGGGCGTCGACTCCTCGCGCGCGATGATCGAGGCGGCGGAACCCCACCGAGGTCCGCGGGTCGGCTTCGTCCTGGCCGACCTCGCCGACCTCCCCGCGTGGCGACCGCCGCACCCCGTGGACGTGGTCGTGAGCAACGCGGCGCTGCAGTGGGTGCCCGGGCACCGCGGCCTGCTGCCCGGGCTGGTCGGCTGCCTCGCCGAGGACGGGTGGCTCGCCTTCCAGGTGCCCGGCAACCACGACGCCCCCAGCCACCGGGCGCTGCGCGCGGTCGCGGCGGAGGAGCCGTTCGCCGGGCACCCCGCCGGCGTGACGCGTACGGCCGTCGCCGAGCCGGCCGACTACCTCGCCGACCTCGCCGGCCTCGGCTGCCGGGTCGACGCGTGGGAGACGACCTACCTGCACGTGCTCACCGGCCCGGACCCGGTGCTGCGCTGGCTGCAGGGCACCGGCGCCCGCCCGTACCTCGACGCCCTGCCCGAGGACCTGCGACCCGCCTTCACCGAGGCCCTCGGTGCCCGGCTCCGCGAGGCGTACCCGCCGACGGGCGTCGGCACCGTGCTCCCCTTCCGCCGTCTGTTCGTCGCCGCCCAGCGCTCCCCGGGCCCTGCGGGAGCGGGCTCGTGACCGCCGGCTGGTTCGACGCGCCGCCGCTGCGCACCCCGCGCCTCCGGCTCGAGGCGCTGCGGCTGACCGACGCGCCCGCCCTGCTCGAGGCACTGGGCACGTCGGCCGAGCGCGACGAGGTCCTCGCCCACCTGCGGCTGCCACCGGTGGTCGACCTCCGCACCGCGTACGCGGTGGTCGCGGCGGCGCTCACCGACCCCGACCGGGTGCCGTACGCCCAGCGCCTCGCGGACGGCACCTTCGTGGGCACGACCTCGTTCTACGAGATCGCCCCGGCGGTCCGCGCGCTGGCGATCGGCCACACCTGGGTCGCACGACCGTGGTGGCGGACGTTCGTCAACACCGAGTCCAAGCTGGCCCTGCTCGCACGGGCCTTCGAGGACCTCGGGGCCGAGCGCGTGGTCTGGCACACCGACATCCGCAACGTCCGCTCGCAGCAGGCGATCGCCCGCCTCGGCGCGCAGCGGGAGGGGGTCCTTCGCCACCACCGGATCCGCCGCGACGGCAGCTGGCGCGACACGGTGCAGTTCGCGATGCTCGCCGAGGAGTGGCCGTCGGCGCGCGACCGGCTGCTCGAGCGCCTGGCCGGGCGGCAGGATGGCGTCATGAATCCAGGAGGAGCCGCATGAGCGACGACGTGCAGACCACCCGCGACGACGAGCGGTCGCGCTACGAGGGACGCATCGACGGCCAGGTCGTCACCGTGCTGGACTTCGTCCGCCAGGGCGACGTGCTCACCCTCACCCACACCGGCACCGAACCCGCCTTCCGCGGGCGCGGTCTCGCGAGCACCGTGACGGGCGCGGCCCTCGACGACGTCCGCAGTCGCGGCGAGAAGGTCCGGCCCTCCTGCCCGTTCGCCGTGGACTTCCTCGACGCGCACCCGGAGTACGCCGACCTGCGCGTGTGACGCCGTCGGCCGTCCGGTGCGGCACGGCCTGGGACGCCGCAGCCCCTGCTGGGAGCGCTACGAGCGGCGTGCGGGCAGCAGGAGCCCGGCCTGGCGCAGCTCGACCTCGGCGAGCGCGTCGATCACCCGCCGGTCGCCCTGGCGCCAGGCACGCACGGGGTCGTCGCTGATGCCCGCGAGCACGTGCATCGGCTGGTTGGCCATGGCCCGGAGCGCGAACAGGTCGAGGTCGGGCTGCGCGTCGATGAACCGCTGCGCCGCGCGGGCACGGCGCACGAAGCGCACCCGGCGGGGCAGCCACACCAGCAGCACCGTGGCGACCGGGATCAAGAACACCAGCCAGCCCAGCACCGCGGCCAGCCGCTCGATGCTCGCCGCCTGCGCGTCCGCGGTCGCCACCAGGTCGCCCAGGCTGCCCGACGCCGCGTCGAAGGGTCGGCGCAGCTGCTCCCCCACCCCCGGCACCTGGCCGGCCGACGACGCCGCCTCGCCCAGCTGACCCGCGAGGTCGCGCGCGGTGCGGGCCGTGTCCCTCGCCGGGCCGGCGAGCGCGGCCACCGACGCGTCGACGAGCACCCCGACCACGGCCCAGGCCACGGCCCAGGCGACGACCGCGACGTCCCCGACGAGCTGCCCCGCCAGCTGGCCGCGCCGCTGCGCGTAGATCCTCATCCGACCTCCTCCGGGTGGCAGGATAAGGGCGGTGCGAAGAGGCGTCGGGCTGGTCGTGCTCGCCCTGCTGGCTGCTGGGTGCAGCGGCGGCCCCTCCCCCTCGCCCCCGCCGGGCACCGACGCCGCCCGCCAGGTGGCCGTCCAGCTCGCCGCGGCGCTGGAGAAGAAGGACCTGAAGCCGGTCGCCTTCGCCGACGCCGCAGGACCCGAGACCGACGCGAAGCTGCAGCCGCTCGTCCGCGGGATGGGCACCGTCGACCCCGAGGTCGAGGTCACGGGCGTCGACGGTTCCGCCGACCAGGCGAGCGCCACCCTCGCCTACCGCTGGGCCTTCCCCGGGGTCGCCCAGCCCTGGACCTACGACACCACGGTGACCCTGCGACGCCAGGACGGGACGTGGCGGCCGGTCTGGTCCCCCACGCTCCTGGAGCCGGGACTCGACGGCAGCAACCGCCTCACCCAGCGCCGCCTGCAGCCGGACCGGGGCGAGCTCCTCGGCGAGGACGGCGACCCGGTGGTCACGAGCCGTCCTGTCGTCCGCATCGGCCTGGACAAGGCGAACCTCCCGTCGGCGGACCAGGAGCGCTCGGCGCGACGCCTCGCCAAGCTCGTCGACATCTCGGCGGACCCCTACGTCGAGCGCGTCGAGCGCGCGGGCCCGCAGGCCTTCGTCCCCGCGATCACCTTCCGTGCCAAGGACTCCCGCCGACCGACGAACAAGGAGGTCTTCGCCATCCGCGGCGCCCTGCCCGTGCAGGACGAGGCGATGCTGGCGCCGACGTCCGGCTTCGCCTCGGCGCTGCTCGGGCAGGTCGGTGACGCCACGGCCGAGGTCGTCGAGGCGTCCGACGGTGCCGTCACCGACGGCGACCAGGTGGGCCTCAGCGGTCTGCAGAAGCGCTACGACGAGCAGATGCGCGGGACGCCCGGTGTCCGGGTCGAGCACGCCGCGGCCACGGCGGCGAGCGCATCGCCGAGCCCCGAGCCCGGCGAGGACCCCAGCGGCGACCCCACGGCCGAACCGACGCCCGCGGCCGAGGCCCCGCTCTTCGAGGTCGACCCGGTCGCCGGCAAGCCTCTGGAGACGACGCTGAACGTCGGCCTCCAGGAGCTGGCCGAGCGCTCCCTGGCGAAGAACGACGGCGCCGCGTCCCTCGTCGCCGTCCGGCCCTCGACGGGGGCCGTGCTGGCGGTGGCGAACAACGCCGCGACCGACGGGCAGCCGGTGGCGAACGCCGGCCAGGTCCAGCCCGGGTCGACCTTCAAGGTGGTGTCGGCGCTCGCCCTCCTCCGCGCGGGGCTGAAGCCGTCGTCGCCGGTCTCCTGCCCGAGGACCGTCACGGTCGACGGGCGGACGTACGAGAACTACGACGACTACCCCGCCTCGAAGCTCGGCCGCATCGACCTGGCCACGGCCTTCGCCCAGTCGTGCAACACCGCGTTCATCGGTCAGCGCGACGAGCTCGGGAAGAGCGATCTCCGCAGCGCGGCCGCCTCGCTCGGCGTGGGCACCGACTACGACGTCGGCTTCCCCGCCTACTTCGGCTCCGTCCCGACCGGCGGGGACGCGAACGTCCGCGCCGAGGCGATCTTCGGGCAGGGCAAGGACCAGGTCTCGCCGCTCGCCATGGCGCTCGTGGCCGCGAGCGTCGAGGGCGGACGGACGGTGCTGCCCACGCTCGTCGCCGGTCAGAAGCCGGCGTCCACCGCGAAGCCGCTCAGCGCCTCCGAGGCCGCCGCCCTGAAGTCCCTGATGCGGGGCGTCGTCACCGAGGGGAGCGGCGCCCGCCTGGCCCGCCTGGACGGACCCGCGGTCATCGCCAAGACCGGGACCGCGGAGTACGGCGCCCGGACCCCGCCCCGCACGCACGCCTGGATGATCGCGGCGCAGGGCGACCTCGCCGTCGCCGTCTACGTCCAGGACGGCTCCTCGGGCTCCGGCACGGCCGGCCCGCTGCTCGAGAGCTTCCTGCGCGGCGCCCGGTAGCTCGGGCCCGGCCCTCACGCCGGCCCCCGGGGGGTGGCCCGCCAGCCGCGCGCGTCGCCGACCGCCAGGCCGCGCGACTCGAGCTCGGTGAGCGCGGCCAGGCAGACCGGGACACGCACGCCGGCCGTCGACGCGATCTCGCCCGGCGTGCGCCACCGCCGCGCGGACAGTGCCTCGAAGACGCCCAGCTGCGCGACGTCGAGGGCGTCGGTCCGCCGGTCCGGCCCCTGCTCGTGGCCCAGGAGGTGCTCCCCGGCCGCCGAGACGAGCTCGAGCACCTCGTCGGCGCGGGTGACGAGCACGGCCTGGCCCTGACGCACCATCAGGTGCGGGCCCACCGACGCCGCCGAGTGCACCGGGCCCGGCACGGCCATGAGGGTGCGCCCGAGCGAGGAGGCCCAGCCGGCGGTGTTCCGCGCCCCCGAGCGCAGCGCCGCCTCGACCACCACGGTGCCGAGCGTGAGCGCCGCGATGAGCCGGTTGCGCGCGAGGAACCGGACCCGGGTCGGGTGCGAGCCGGGCGGGAGCTCGGACACGACGAGGTGCCGCGCGGCGAGCCCCTCGAAGATCCGCGCGTTGCCCGGCGGGTAGGCCACGTCCACCCCGTTGGCCACGACGCCGACGGTCGGGCCACCGACGGCGAGGGCGCCGCGGTGCGCGGCCGCATCGATACCGAAGGCTCCGCCGGAGACGACGGTCACGCCCGCGTCCGCGAGGTCGGACGCCAGGTCTGCCGCGACCCCGTTGCCGTACGCGGTCGCCGCCCGGGATCCGACGACCGCCACCGACCGCTCGACCAGGGTCCGCAGGTGCCCGGGTCCGCGGAGCCAGAGCCCCAAGGGCACCCCGCCCCGGCGCTGCACCGCGTCGACCTCGGCGAGGTCGTCGAGACGGTCGGGCCACTCCTCGTCGCCCGGGACCACGAAGCGGGCGTCCGAGGTGCCGTACGCCTCTCGCTCCTGGTCGAGGTCGAGGTGCCGGGCGCGCGCGGCCACCAGCTCGCCGAGCCCACCCTCGAGCACCGCCTCCCAGGCTGCGGCCGGACCGACGGCCGCGACCAGGGCGCTCACCGAGGGCTCCCCCGCATCGGTGACGGCCCCGAGAGCGAGGCGGGCGTCCCGGTCGCCCAGCGCGGCGGCCGCCGTGCTCACCCGACCTCCCGGGCGAGAGTCCCGGGCTGCTCGCCGCGGCGCATGGCCACCGCGAGCGCGGTGTCGTCCCGGCTCGGCCGGTCCCGACCAGCCAGGTCCGCGACCGTCCAGGCCAGGCGGAACACCTTGTCGACACCCCGGGCGCTGAGCCGACCGCGGTCGAGGGCGTCCCAGGCCAGCTGCGCGCCGTGCGGCGGCGGCAGGTGGCGACGCAGGTGCGGACCGGGGACCTCGCCGTTCGTCCTCCACGGCGTCCCGGCCAGGCGGGCCCGCTGCCGCCCCCGCGCCTCCCGCACCCGCTCGGCGACCCGTAGCGACGGCTCGCCGTCCGAGCCCGCCCTCAGGTGCGAGCGTCGTAGCGGCAGGAAGGTCTGGACGATGTCGACCCGGTCGCGCACCGGCCCGGAGATCTTCTCCGCGTAGCGCCGCACGGACGCCGGGGCGCAGGTGCACTCGGCGCCGGGTGTGGCCGCCATGCCGCACGGGCAGGGGTTGGCCGCGAGGACGAGCTGGAACGCCGCCGGGAACCGGGCGTTGAGCTCGCTGCGGGCGATGCTCACCGTCCCCGACTCGAGCGGGGTCCGCAGCGCGTCGAGGACCTGCGGTGCGAACTCCGGGGCCTCGTCCAGGAAGAGCACGCCACGGTGGGCGCACGAGATGGCTCCCGGGCGGGCGACCCGGGGACCGCCCCCGACGATGCTCGCAACGCTGGCCGAGTGGTGCGGGTCGACGTACGGCGGTCGGGCGACCAGCCCGCCGCTCAGGTCGAAGCCGGCGAGCGAGTGCACCGCCGACACCTCGAGCGCGTCGACCGGCTCGAGGTCGGGCAGCAGGCCGGGCAGCCGGCACGCGAGCATCGTCTTGCCCGCGCCCGGAGGTCCGTGCAGGAACATGTGGTGCCGCCCGGCGGCCGCGACCTCCAGCGCCCACTTGGCCTCCTCCTGGCCGACGACGTCGGCCAGGTCGAGGGCGCCGAGCCGGTCGCCAGGCGCAGCGACCACGCTGAGCTCGACCGGGTCGACGAGCGGCACCGGTTCACCGCGCAGCTCGGCCACGAGCTGGCTGAGCGACGCCAGCCCGAGGACGTCGACGCCGTCGACCAGGCTCGCCTCGGCGGCCTGGCGCAGCGGCACGACGACCCGGGTGAAGCCGGCCCTCGCCGCCGCGATCGTCGCCGGCAGGACGCCGGGAACCGGACGCAGGCGCCCGTCGAGGCCGAGCTCTCCCAGCAGCGCCGTCCGGCTGAGCGCCTCCAGGGGGATCACGCCCGAGGCGGCGAGCACCGCGGCCGCGATGGCCAGGTCGTAGTGGCTGCCTGCCTTCGGCAGCGTCGCCGGCGACAGGTTGATGGTCAGCAGCGCGACCGGCCAGGTGTGGCCGGAGTTGGTCACGGCCGCCTTGCACCGGTCCCGCGACTGGTACAGCGCGGTGTCGGGCAGACCGACCAGCACCGTGCGCGGCAGCCCGCCGCCGATGTCGGCCTCGACCTGGACCATCCGGCCCTCCACGCCGACGAGGGCGACCGACCACGTGCTCGCGAGCATCAGCCCACCCCGCGCGCGTGCGTCAGCTGCGCGTCGTGCCCGGGCCGCAGCACCACGCCGATGGCGTCGATGCGCACCCGGACGGGTCCGGTCGGGTGGTCACGCACCCACTCCGCCGCCAGCTGGCGCAGCGTGCGCAGCTTGGCCCACGTGATCGCCTCCAGCGGGTGCCCGAACCCCAGCCCCGTACGGCACTTGACCTCGCACACCACGACCGTGGGCACCGCGCCCGTGCGGTCGAGCGCGACCACGTCGACCTCGCCGATCCGGCCGCAGCGCCAGTTGCGCGCCAGCACCTCCATGCCCTGCCGCTGCAGCTCGGCGACCGCGAGGTCCTCCCCGCGCCGCCCGACCGCCTGTCGTCCCTGCTCCATGGCTCACCTCCGGCGGGAGCATGGTCGGCAGAGCCCGTGACGGGTCGTGTCGAGGAGGTGCTGTGGACGGCCGGGCCGTCGGGCAGGAGAACCTGTGGACGAGCGGCACTGCGCTGCAGGCGCAAGTCCCCCGAGCAGGTGCGCTCAGGCGCGCGAGTCAGGCGGAGCAGGGACGGGCGCAGCGCCAGGGTCAGCCGCCGGTGACGCTCTTGGGGACCTGGAGGTCGGAGTGCGCGATCTCCTCGATGGAGACGTCGCGGAAGGTGAGCACCTTGGCGCTCTTGACGAACCGGGCGGGGCGGTACATGTCCCAGACCCAGGCGTCGCCCATGGAGACCTCGTAGTAGACGTCGCCGCCCTCGGTGCGCACCTTGAGGTCGACGGCGTTGCAGAGGTAGAAGCGGCGCTCGGTCTCGACGGCGTAGGTGAAGATGCCGACGACGTCCTTGTACTCGCGGTAGAGCTGGAGCTCCAGGTCGCTCTCGTACTGCTCGAGGTCTTCCGCGCTCATGAGGCCCTGGCTCCCTGCTCGTCCTGCTCCTGCCCGTCGTCCTGCTCGAGGACCTCACCGACCCTAGCCGCCCGCCGCACGTTGACGAACCGGCGCCGGTGCGTGGGCGAGGGCCCGTACGCGTCGAGGCGCTCCTGGTGCAGCGGCGTGCAGTAGCCCTTGTGGACGTCGAAGGCGTAGTCGGGGTAGGTGCCGTGCAGCTCGGCCATGATCCGGTCGCGCGTGACCTTGGCGACGATCGAGGCGGCGGCGACGCAGGCCGCGACGCGGTCGCCCTTCCACACCGCGAGCCCGGGCACGCCCAGACCGTCGACGCTGAAGCCGTCGGTCAGGACGTACGTGGGCGCCACGTCGAGGCGGACGAGCGCCCGCCGCAGGGCTGCGAGGTTGGCGACGTGCATGCCGAGGCGGTCGCACTCCTCGGGGGGCACGGCGACGACCGACCAGGAGACGGCCTTACGGATGATCTCGTCGTAGAGCCGCTCCCGGGCGGCCACGGTGAGGAGCTTGGAGTCCCGCAGCCCCTCGATGCGCCGGGCCTTGGTCTCGCCGAGGATCACCGCTCCGGCGACGAGTGGGCCGGCGCAGGCGCCGCGCCCGGCCTCGTCGGCCCCGGCCACCGGGTCGAGCCCGGCCCGGTGCAGCGCGCGCTCGTAGCCGTACAGGCCGCTGTCGCGCCGGAGCCTGATGCTGCCCGGCTCGGGGACCCCGGCGAGCTGACCCACCGTGGACGTGCTCAACAGCTGACGCCCGCAGGCTCGATCTCGCCCCGCTCGGGTGCGGGCTCCGAGGGGGCGGGCACGTCGGCGAACGTCGCCGGGATGCGGAGCCGGGTGGCCCGGTCGAACGGCGACACGATGGCGAACGCCGGCCCGACGACGTCGGAGACCGGGACGAAGGCCGTCTGCCCGCGTCCCTGGGTCGAGACGTCGGAGAGGTGGCAGCGCGAGTCGGCGCTCAGGTCGCGGTGGTCGCCCATGACGAAGATGCGGTCGCGCGGGACCACCACCGTGAACTTCACGTCCGACGGGGCGACCTGCACCCCGTCCGGCGCCGTGTAGAGGTACGACGTCTCGTCCAGCGCCTGACCGTTGACCGTCACCCGGCCCGAGTCGTCGCAGCACACCACGGTGTCGCCGGGCATGCCGATCACCCGCTTGATCAGGTGACCGGGCGAGCTGGCCGTCGGGACGCCGATGAACTCGAGGATGCGGTCCTTGACCGTCGGGTCCTCGGTCGGCTCGTCGCCCAGCCAGTCCGCCGGGTCCTTGAACACCACCACGTTGCCGCGGTGGAAGTCGGTGATCTTCTGCACGACGACGCGGTCACCCTGCAGCAGGGTGTTCTGCATCGAGTCCGACGGGATGATGAACATCTGCCCGACGAACGCCCGCAGCAGCGAGCTGACGATGATCGCGCCGACGACGACGAACACGAGCTCCTTGAGGAACACCAGGCCCGCGACGTGGTGGGCCCGGACCTCGCGTCCGGTCTTCGGCTCCGTGCTCGTCATCGATCCCGTCCCGCCACGCCGTGGGTCCTGCCCGAGCCCGGGTGGGCCTCAGGCGTCGCGCTTCTCCTTGATCTTGGCAGCCTTGCCGCGCAGACCACGGAGGTAGTAGAGCTTGGCGCGTCGCACGTCGCCGCGGCGGTCGATCTCGACCTTGTCGATGATCGGGGAGTGCACCGGGAAGGTGCGCTCGACACCCACGCCGAAGCTCACCTTGCGGACCGTGAAGGACTCGCGGAGCCCGTCGCCGGAGCGGGAGATGACGACGCCGGCGAAGACCTGCACGCGGGAGCGGTTGCCCTCGACGACCTTCACGTGCACCTTGACGGAGTCGCCGGGGCGGAAGACCGGGACGTCGGTGCGCAGCGAGGCGCGGTCGAGCTCGTCGATCAGCTTGCTCATGTCATTCCTTCGCCGGTGCCACAGGTCACCATGCTCGTGTCGTGCTCGGATTCAGGCCGCCCGGCGTCACGCGGCTCTCCCCCTGTGGCAGGTGGCGGGACGTGGGCAACAGCGAGCAAGTCTGCCACAGCGCGGGAGGCGGACCGAAATCCTCGCAGGTGTCGGTACTGGCGGATCGCCGCCGAGCGTAGATCGACGCGAACTCGGCCCTCGCCGAGTGACGCGCCGCCGTCTGGACGACCGGACGACGACGCCGCCCGCCGCAAGACCTGTACGGGCAAGCGGACGAGCGGCCTCGTCGGGAGGGAGGAAGACGGCGGATCAGAGCGTCATGAGCGCCGCAGCGAAGCGGAGGCAGACAACTCAGTCGCGCCCGCGGGCCAGCGAGCCGAGCAGGTCGCGGTTCAGGCGGCTGATGGTCTCGAACGGGATGCCCTTGGGGCAGACGGCCGTGCAGTCGCCGATGTTGGTGCAGCCGCCGAAGCCCTCGGCGTCCTGCTGGTTGATCATGTCGACGACCCGCGAGCGGCGCTCCGGCTGGCCCTGCGGCAGGAGGCCCAGGTGGGTGACCTTGGCCGCCGTGAAGAGCATCGAGGAGCCGTTCGGGCAGATCGCCACGCACGCGCCGCAGCCGATGCAGGTGGCGGCGTCGAAGGCGTGGTCGGCGTCGTTCTTGGGGATCGGTGCGGCGTGGGCGTCGGGAGCCGTCCCGGTCGGCGCGGAGATGAAGCCGCCGGCCTGGATGATCCGGTCGAAGGCGCTCCGGTCGACCATGAGGTCCTTGATGACCGGGAACGGGCCGGCCCGGAAGGGCTCGACGTCGATCGTGTCGCCGTCGGAGAAGCTGCGCATGTGCAGCTGGCAGGTGGTGGTCTGCTGCGGGCCGTGGGGCACGCCGTCGATCACCAGGTCGCAGCTGCCGCAGATGCCCTCGCGGCAGTCGTGGTCGAAGGTGATCGGCTCCTCGCCCTGCATGGTGAGCCGCTCGTTGAGCACGTCGAGCATCTCGAGGAAGCTCATGTGCTCGCTGACCTCGTCGACCTCGTAGGGCACCATCCTGCCCTCGGCCTCGGGGCCGTCCTGACGCCACACACGAACCGTGATCTTCACTGACACATCTCCTTCGCGCCTGGTGCGCGTCGAACGTGCCCGAGGTGGTCGCCCCGGGCGTGATGCCTCGCGCTGCCGCGGGGCACGGGAGTCCTACTTGTAGGACCGCTGCTTCATCTCGACGTACTCGTAGACCAGCTGCTCCTTGTGCAGGACCGGCTTGCCGTCGTCGCCGCCGAACTCCCAGGCCGCGACGTAGGCGTACTCGTCGTCGTGGCGCAGGGCCTCGCCGTCCTCGGTCTGCGACTCCGCACGGAAGTGCCCACCACAGGATTCGCGCCGGTGCAGCGCGTCGATGCACATGAGCTCGCCGAGCTCGATGAAGTCGGCCACACGACCGGCCCGCTCGAGCGCCTGGTTGACGCCCTCGCCGTTGCCGAGCACGCGCACGTCGGACCAGAACTCCGCCTTGAGCTCACGGATCCGCGAGATGGCCTTCCGCAGGCCCTCCTCGCTGCGCTCCATGCCGCAGTAGTCCCACATGATGTGGCCGAGCTCCTTGTGGAAGGAGTCGACGGTGCGGCTGCCCTTGATCGACAGCAGCTTCTCGATGCGGCCCTTGACCGCGTCGACCGCCTCGACCACCGCCGGGTGGGTCTCCTCGACCTTGGCGAAGGGACCCGCGGCCAGGTAGTCGTTGATCGTGTTCGGCAGCACGAAGTAGCCGTCGGCCAGGCCCTGCATGAGTGCGCTCGCACCCAGGCGGTTGGCGCCGTGGTCGGAGAAGTTCGCCTCGCCGGTCACGAACAGGCCCGGGATCGAGCTCTGCAGGTCGTAGTCGACCCAGAGGCCGCCCATCGTGTAGTGCACCGCGGGGTAGATCCGCATCGGCGTCTCGTACGGGTTCTCACCCGTGATCTGGGCGTACATGTCGAAGAGGTTGCCGTACTTGGCCTCGACGCTCTTCTTGCCCAGCCGCTCGATCGCGTCGGCGAAGTCGAGGTAGACCCCGAGCCCGCCAGGACCGACGCCGCGACCCTCGTCGCAGACGTTCTTGGCCGCGCGCGAGGCGATGTCGCGCGGCACCAGGTTGCCGAACGCCGGGTAGATGCGCTCCAGGTAGTAGTCGCGCTCGTCCTCGGGGATCTCGCGCGGGTCGCGCTTGTCCTCGCCCGACTTGGGCACCCAGATGCGGCCGTCGTTGCGGAGCGACTCGCTCATCAGCGTGAGCTTGGACTGGTAGTCGCCGCTCACGGGGATGCAGGTCGGGTGGATCTGGGTGTAGCAGGGGTTGCCGAAGTAGGCGCCCTTGCGGTGCGCTCGCCACGTGGCCGTGACGTTGCAGCCCATCGCGTTGGTCGAGAGGTAGAAGACGTTGCCGTAGCCGCCGCTGGCCAGCACGACCACGTCGGCGGTGTGGCTCTCGATCTCGCCGGTGACCATGTCGCGCACGACCACGCCGCGGGCCTTGCCGTCGACGACGACCAGCTCGAGCATCTCGTGGCGGGTGTGCATGGTGACGGTGCCGGCCGCGATCTGGCGCTCGAGGGCCTGGTAGGCGCCGAGCAGCAGCTGCTGGCCCGTCTGGCCGCGGGCGTAGAAGGTGCGCGAGACCTGGACGCCGCCGAAGGAGCGGTTGTCGAGCAGGCCGCCGTACTCGCGGGCGAAGGGCACGCCCTGGGCGACGCACTGGTCGATGATGTTGGTGCTGACCTGGGCGAGGCGGTAGACGTTCGACTCCCGCGCCCGGAAGTCGCCGCCCTTCACGGTGTCGTAGAAGAGCCGGTAGACCGAGTCGCCGTCGTTGCGGTAGTTCTTGGCCGCGTTGATGCCGCCCTGGGCGGCGATCGAGTGCGCCCGGCGCGGGCTGTCCTGGTAGCAGAAGCTCGTGACCTTGTAGCCGGCCTCGCCGAGCGTCGCGGCGGCGGAGGCCCCCGCGAGACCGGTACCGACGATGATCACGCTGAGCTTGCGCCGGTTGGCCGGGTTGACCAGCTTGGCGCTGAACTTGCGCTCGTCCCAGCGGGCCGCGATGTCGACCTTCGGTGCCTTGGTGTCGGCGATGTCCTCGCCCTGGTCGAAGAGGGAGTCGGCGTCGACCGAGTTGACCAGGTCGCCCACCGAGTCCTTCACCGAGTCGGCCGCGTGGCGCACGGTGTCGAGCACCCTGTCGCCCAGGCTCTCGTGCTGCTTGTCGTCGGTCATCGGGTCACCCGGGTCCTTTCGGGGTCCGGACGGACGGTCAGTGACGTCACCTGACCAGCCCGACCAGGATGGAGAAGGGAGGAAGAAGGAAGCCCACCGTGACGACGCCGGCGACGGCGTACGCGATGAGGTTCAGGCGGTGGCGGGCCACCGTCGAGGTGTTCGCGCCGAGCGTGGTCAGCGCGCTCCAGGTGCCGTGCCGCAGGTGGAAGCCCACGGCGAGCATGGCGATCGTGTAGACCGCGACCAGCCACCAGACGCTGAAGCCGTTGACCACCCGCTGGTAGGGGCTGTCGGAGGCGCCGCCGGGGTTGATCACCTGCCAGGTGAAGTTCAGCAGGTGGAAGATGACGAAGAGGGCGATGATGATGCCGCCCCAGCGCAGCGTGAACGAGCTGTACGAGCGCTGGACGCCGCGGGCCGCCCGCGGCGCGTGGTAGCGCTTGGCGCCGCCCCGGCCGTGGTGGTTGCGCTTCCAGAGCTTGAAGGCCGCGTACGCGTGGGCGACGACCGCGACCAGCAGCACCACGCGGATGACCCAGAGCAGCCCCGTGTGGGGCAGCACCGGCTCGCCGATGGTGCGCAGGTGGTGCGCGTACTCGTCGAAGGCCGCCTGTCCGGCGAACACCTTGAGGTTGCCGTACATGTGCGCGAGGAGGTAACCGATGAGGATGATCCCGCTGACGGCCATCAAGGCCTTGAGCGCGACCGTGGACCGCGCCGCACGTTGCGACGTGGTCAGCGTCGTTGTTGCCACCCCGCCACGATACGGGGAGGGCCCCACGAGGCGCGAGTAAGGCCAGTGCCCTCACTGGTGTCATTCGTCACGTATGCACCCGCATCCGCCGGTCCCCGTCCGCGACGCTCGCCCTCCGGGGGCTCGTCGACCTCCTGCGCCGGTCCACATGGTGCGCACAGCAGGCCTGCCTACGCTCCCGGACGTGGGTAGCTGGCGGATGCGGACCGGGGCCGTCGTGGCCGCCCTCCTGGTGACGGCGGGCTGCGGGACCGCCGAGGCCTCGTCGTCCGGGTCGGGTGCTGCCTCACCCTCGGGCGCGGCGTCGAGCACACCCGCGGCCCCGGCTGCCGCCGCACCATCCGTCTCGTCGGCGTCGCCGGCGCGCCCCTCGCCCTCCCCCGGCTCGACGCTGCGGGTCGTGGGCCTCGGCGACTCGGTCACCTCGGGCTACCACTGCGACTGCGACGACTACGTCACCGGCTTCGCGCACCTGCTGGCGAAGCAGGACGACATCAGGGTGCACGCGACGAACGACGGCGAGGCCGGGTCGACCAGCGACGGGCTGGCCGACGAGCTCGAGGGCACCGGCGACGACGACCGCGACCTGCAGGACGACGTCGCCGGCGCGGACGTCGTGGTCATCACCATGGGCGCCAACGACCTCGCGCCCGCGCTCGACTCCTTCCGCGAAGGGTCCTGCGACGCCTCCTGCTACGACCCCCAGGTCGCGCAGATGCAGACCGACCTCGGCCGGGTGCTGGACCGCGTGCAGACGCTGGACCACGGCCACGCCCGGGTGCTGGTCACGACCTACTGGAACGTCTTCACCGACGGTGACGTGGCGCGCCACGCCGAGCGCTCGGGCTACCTGGCCTGGAGCGACACGGTCACCCGACAGGCGAACGCGGCGATCACCGCCGTGGCCTCGGCGCACCGGGCGACGCTCGTCGACCTCTACGCACCCTTCAAGGGCGACGGGAGCGACGACCCGACCGGCCTGCTCGCCGACGACGGGGACCACCCGGACGCGGCGGGGACGGCGTTGATCAGCCGCGCGGTCCTCGAGGCGTACGAGGAGCACTGAGCCGACCCGCCGGCCGGCGCCGGCTCAGGCCTTCGGCTCCCGGCGCAGCGTCACGACCGGGACCCCGGCCTCGTCGACGCCCTCGGAGACGACGCGGAAGCCGAAGCGTCGGTAGAGGGCGAGGTTCCGTCGGCTCGCGGCACCGGTGAGGAGCTCCGCCGCGGCGCCGGGTGGCACCGCCTCGAGCAGCCGGCGCAGCAGCGCCGAGCCGAGGCCCCGGCCCTGCTGGTCGGGCGCGACCATCAGCCGGCTCACCCACCAGGTGCCGTCGGCGCGGTCGGCCACGCGCGCGGTGGCCACGATGCGCGTCCCCTGCCGGACGACGAGGACGGTGTCGGACGTCAGGAGCGAGGCGGCGAGCTCCTCGAGGGTCTGGGTGAGCGGGGGCAGCTCGAGGGAGTCGTTGATCCGGGCCTCGGCGACGAAGGCCGCCCGCTGCAGCGTGAGGATCTCTCCCGCGTCGGCCGGGGTGGCGGTGGAGAC
Organism: Microlunatus sagamiharensis; assembly: GCF_900105785.1. Classification (NCBI taxonomy): domain Bacteria; kingdom Bacillati; phylum Actinomycetota; class Actinomycetes; order Propionibacteriales; family Propionibacteriaceae; genus Microlunatus; species Microlunatus sagamiharensis. The sequence goes on along the minus strand of NZ_LT629799.1, from coordinate 969,166 downwards.
GGTCAGTCCCTCGAGCCCGCGCCCCTCCAGGGGTGCCGGCGCCAGCTCCGGGCGTACGCGGCGGGTGCGCTCGAGCGCCTGCTCGCGGCGCCAGCGCGCGATCGCGCCGTGGTCGCCGGAGAGCAGCACCGGGGGCACGTCCAGACCGCGCCAGGAGGTCGGCTTGGTGAAGACCGGTCCCTCGAGCAGCCCGTCGTGCTCCGCCGCGTGGGACTCCTCGGTCAGCGAGGCCGGGTTGCCCACGACGCCGGGCAGCAGCCGGACGACCGCCTCGAGCATGACCAGGACCGCGACCTCGCCCCCGTTGAGCACGTAGTCGCCGATGCTCACCTCGTCGACCCGCATCCGTGTCGCGGCGTCCGCGGCGACGCGGGAGTCGATCCCCTCGTAGCGCCCGCAGGCGAAGACGAGGTGCGGCTCGGCGGCGAGCTCGACGGCCACCGCCTGGGTGAACGGCCTCCCGGAGGGGGTCGGCACCACGAGGCGCGGCCTCGGGTCCGCACCGGCCGGGACCAGCGCGTCGAGCGCCTCGCCCCAGGGCTCGGGCTTCATCACCATGCCGGCGCCGCCGCCGTACGGGGTGTCGTCGACGGTCCGGTGCCGGTCGTGGGTCCAGGTGCGCAGGTCGTGCACGGCCAGGTCGAGGATGCCGGTCCGGGCCGCCCGGCCGATGAGGGACAGCCGCAGCGGGGCGAGGTAGTCCGGGAAGATCGTGACGACGTCGGCGCGCAGCGCGGGCGCGGGGGTCACGCGGAGGTGCCGGTCGGTCCCGGCTCGTCGGGCAGGTCGGAGAGCAGCCCGGGCACGTCGACGACCAGGACCCGTCCGGCGGCCAGGTCGACCTCGGGGACGAGCGCCTCGACGAAGGGCACCAGCCGGGTGCCCGCACCGGTCTCGATCTCGAGCAGGTCCTGCGGACCGGGGTGCAGCACGTCGCGCACCCGCCCGACCGGCCGGCCGTCGGTGGTCTCGACGGCGAGCCCGACGAGCTGACGGTCGTAGTACTCGCCCTCGTCCTCGGGCACCTCGTCGGCCGGCACGTCGGTCACGAGCACCAGCCCACGGGCACCCTCGACGGCCGTGCGGTCGAGGAGCTCCTCGAAGCGCGCGAGCAGCCGGCCGGAGTGCCAGCGGGTCGACTCGACGGTCAGCACGCGCGTGGAGCCCTCGACGCGGAGCACGGCCCCGTCGACGAAGCGCCGCTCCGGCTCGTCGGTCCGCAGGTCGATGGCGACGTCGCCGCGGATGCCGTGCGGACGCCCGAGAGCCCCGACGACCACCTCGACAAGGTCGGGGCGGGCGACGGGGCCCTCGGGGTGCTGCTGGGTCATGCGGTGCTCGCGGTCGACGCGGACGTCAGCCGCGCGGGCGGCGCGACTGGCGGTCGACGTCGACGAAGTCGACGCGGACCTGGTCACGGCCGGCCAGCGCCCCGACGACGGTCCGCAGCGCGGTCGCCGTGCGGCCCTGGCGACCGATCACCTTGCCGATGTCCTCGGGGTTGACGCGCACCTCGAGCATCCGGCCACGCCGCTGGTCCTTGTCCCGGACCGAGACGTCGTCGGGGTGGGTGACGATGCCCCGCACGAGGTGCTCGAGCGCCTCGGACAGCATCAGGAGGCGCTGGTCGAGGCCGCGGCCGCACCGGCGTCAGCGGCCTGCTGCGCCTCGGCCGGGGTGCCCTCGACCTTGGCGTCGGACGAGCGGCCCGACTTGGTGACCGCCGCGCCGCGGGGCTCGGAGCCGGCCTCGGCGAGGGCGGCGTTGAAGAGGTCGAGCTTGTTCGGCTTCTCCTTCTGCGGCTCGACGCCCGAGGGCGAGGTGTCGCCGGAGAACTTCTGCCAGTCGCCGGTGCGCTTGAAGATGGCGACGACGGCCTCGGACGGCTGGGCGCCGACGGAGAGCCAGTACTGCGCGCGCTCGGAGTCGACCTCGATGACCGACGGGTCGTTCTTGGGGTGGTACTTGCCGATCTCCTCGATCGCACGACCGTCGCGCTTGGTGCGCGAGTCGGCGACGACGATGCGGTAGTGCGGCGACCGGATCTTGCCGAGGCGCTTCAGACGGATCTTGACAGCCACGTGTGTGGGAACTCCTGTATGTGTACGCGACCGGGCGCTCCTGCGTCGGCCACGAGGTGGGTGAGCCCGGACGACGCGGTGGGTTCGCGTCCATCAGGGCCCGAGGGACCCGAGCCGGACGACGATGAGAGGGCGCCGACCAGCACAAGTGCAGCGACCATCATGCCAGACGATGCCGCACCGGGCGATTCGCCGCCCGGGTGGAGATCGGTGGTCCCGGGCTAACTGGTGACGTCCTTGCGCAGGAAGCGCCAGGTCGCGACGCCGACGCAGACGACCGAGTAGCCGACCGACCACAGCGCGCCCTGGGCCATGCCGGACCAGTCGACGGTGGGGGCGAGGGCGTCGGCCCAGGCGAAGGCGAAGTGCCCCGGGAGCGCCTGGCGCAGACCGCCCAGCGCGGTGATCTGGTCGAGGATCGCGCAGACGATCCATAGCACGACCGCCCCGCCGACCGCGGCCAGCGGGGCGTCGGTGAGCGTGCCCAGCAGGAAGGCGAAGGCGCCGACGACGCTGAGCGACAGGGCGAGGTAGACCACCACAACACCCAGGCGGGCCACCACCAGCGGGTAGGCGAGCTGGTCGCCGGTCGGGCCGACGTAGGGACCCCAGCCGTACGCGAGCCCGCCGACCAGCAGCGTCCACACGGGGAGGAAGACCAGCGCGGCCAGGCTGAACAGCCCGGCCGCGACCAGCTTCTGGCGCAGCAGCCGCTCGCGGCGCACGGGCGCGGTGAGCAGGTAGCGCAGGCTCGACCAGCTCGCCTCGCTCGGCACCGGGTCGCCCGCGAAGAGGGCGACGACGACCACGAGCAGGAAGCCGGTCGCGGCGAACAGCGCGAAGACCACCAGGTTGGCCCCGCTGTCCTGGGCGAGGTCGACGAACCCGCGCTGCGCCGACGTCGCGTCGGAGGAGCCGAGCCAGAAGGCGGCCAGGAGCACCAGGGGCAGGGCGGCGAGCACGGCGAAGACGACGACCGTGCGGCGACGCGACAGCTGCCGTCGGATCTCGGCGGACAGCGGCAGGGCCCGGCGGGCGCGTGCCGGTGCCGGGCGCTCGGCGGTCGTGCTCACTGCCCACCTCCTGCGGGTCCGGTGCCGACGAGGTCGAGGAAGGCCTCCTCCAACCGGCGGCGCCCGTCCCCGGTCAGCGTGGACGTGGCCTCGGAGAGCAGGACCTTGCCGCGGGCCATGACGACGACGTGGTCGCAGCTCTGCTCGACCTCGGCGAGCAGGTGCGAGGAGATCAGCACCGTGCGGCCGGCCGCGGCGTAGTCGGCGAGCACGCGCCGCATGGCGGTGATCTGCGGCGGGTCGAGGCCGTTCGTCGGCTCGTCGAGCAGCAGCAGCGAGGGCAGCCCCATCATCGCCTGGGCGATGCCGAGGCGCTGGCGCATGCCCTGGCTGTAGCCGCGGACCCGGCGCTCGACCGAGGTGCCGAGATCGGCGATGGCCAGCACCTCGTCGAGGTGCGCCTCCTCCGTCGGGCGCCCGGTGGCCTTCCAGTAGGCCTCGAGGTTGGCGCGTCCGGACAGGTGCGGCAGGAACCCCGGGCCCTCGATCAGCGCGCCGACCGAGCCGAGCACGTCGGCCCCGCCCTGCACGGGACGGCCCTCGACCCACACCGCGCCCTGGTCGGGACGGATCAGGCCGACGACCATGCGCAGCGTCGTCGTCTTGCCCGCGCCGTTCGGGCCCAGCAGACCCACGACCTGGCCCCGCTCGGCCCGGAACGTCACCCCGTCGACCGCCTTCAGCCCGTCGGCGTACGTCTTCTCCAGGCCCTCGACGACCAGCGGCACGTCGGCGAGGTCCGGGCGCTCCGGTCCCCCGGCCTCCGCCCGGCGGGCGCGGCGCAGCAGGAGCAGGCCGACGAGGGCCGCGAGCAGGAGGAGGGCGACCGCCACCACCAGCGGAACCGGCACGTCGAGCCGGCTGCCGCCGCTGGCGCTCAGGCCGCCGAGGTCGGGCAGCGTCAGCACCGGGTCGGCGAGCGCCACGGAGTAGGTCGCGGGGTCGACGGGTCCGGCGTACGCGCTGTCGGTCGTGGCGACGACGAGGCGCAGCCGGTGGCCGACGGGCACCTGGTGGGACACCGTGGGCAGCGCCACCTCGACGGTGGTCGTCGCGCCCGGGGTGAGCCCGGTGAGCCGGACCGGCGCCACGGCCCGCCCGGGCAGGACGGTCGAGGTCGGGCGCCGGGTCTGCGGGTCGTCCGGCCCGAGGTCCCAGACGCTCGCGAAGAGGACCGCCTCGTCGCTCGACGAGCTGACGTCGAGGCGCACGCGACCGCTGCCGACGAGGTCGTACGGCCGCTCGACCGGGGCGCTGGTGAAGGTGGCCGCCTGCCCGGGCAGCACCGCGAGCGGGTAGCCCGCGACGGCGGCCGCCGCGCCCGCCGCGCCGCTGCCGGGCAGGTTCGTCAGGGCGCCCGGGCGTGCGCCGGCCGGGTTGACGACCGTCTGCGCGCCGCCGTCGAGCGTGAGCGTCCGGACCGCGGGAGCCGGGCTCCCCCGTCCTGGGTAGGTGCCGGCCGTGAGCACGCGCGGCGCGCTGTCGTCGTCCCCGCCGCCGGTGCCCACCAGGGAGGTCTCCGGAACCGTCACGGACACGGCGGGCTGCACGGCGGCCGAGGTGTCCTGCTTGAGGTAGCGGTCGAACCAGGCCGTCACCCGGTCGAGCTGGTCGTCGACGGAGATGCTGGCGTCGTGGCCGCCGGGCACCCAGGCGGTGGCCGCCGGGGTCGTGGCCGGCAGGCCGCGCATGACGCGGTCGGCCTGGTCGAGCCCGAAGAGGGTGTCGTCCTCGCCCTGGATCATCAGCGTAGGCGCGGTGATCCGGCTCAGGTCGGGCGAGGAGCGGCGGGCCAGCGCCAGGAGCTCGGCGCTCGGGGTGCCGGTGCGGGCGCTCCCGACGTACGCGCGGCACACGTCCTCGGCGAACCGCCCGCACACGCTCGGGGTCGGCTGCCCGCCCGCCGCCGGCTCCTCGGACCCGCTCGTGTCAGTGCCCGCGGAGGCCGTGCCCGTGAACAGCAGCGCGGCCCACGCGGCCTTCAGCACGCCGGTGCCCCCGCTGGCGGTGACGTCGGCCAGCGAACCCGCACCGCCGGTGACCCGGCTCTGGGGCACCAGCGCGCTCGTCAGGTCGGCGTAGGTGAAGGCGGGTACGACCGCGTCGACCCGCGTGTCGAGCGCGGCGACCTCGAGGGCGACCGCCCCGCCATAGCTGGCGCCGGCGAAGCCGACCACGGGGTCGGACCCCGTCTTCTCGACCTCGGGACGCCGCGCCGCCTCGTCGACCATCGCCACCGCGTCGCGGCCCTCGTACGCGGGGTCGTCCAGGTGCACGAACCCCCCGGAGGCGCCGAAGCCGCGCGCGGTGTAGACGAGCACGGCGTACCCGTCGCGGGCGAGCGTCCGCGCGGTGGGCAGGCTGTCGGCCTTCGTCCCGCCCAGGCCGTGCGCGAGGACGACCGCGGGCCGGGGCGTGCCCGGCGCCGTGGTCACCAGCGTGGCGTCGAGGGTGACCGACGTGCCGTCCGGCTCGGGCGTGCCCGGGACGGACAGCACGGTCTCGACGACCGCGTCGTCCGCGGCCTGCGCGGGCGCGGCCACGCCGAGCGGCGCGAGCCCGACGCCGAAGGCGGCGAGCGCGGCCCAGATCCGGGAGCGGCCCCGGGAGAAGGAGCGGTCAGGCAACGCGGCGTCCCCGCAGGACGACGGCCGCCGGGGTGCTCAGCACCCGCAGGTCGGCCCGGGGGTCGGCGTCGAGCAGCACGAGGTCGGCCGGCGCGCCCTCGGCGAGGGTGTCCGGGTGCCCGAGCCAGGCGCGGGCCCGCCAGGACCCGGCGCCGAGCGCCTGCTCGGCGCTCATGAAGGAGGAGAGCGCCGCCATCTCGCGCCCGACGATGCCGTGCGGGAGGTAGCCGCCCGCGTCCGTGCCCGCGTAGATCGGGACGCCGGCGTCGAGCGCCGCGCCGAAGGTCGCGTGGCGGCGCTCGTAGAGCCGCCTCATCCGCCGCGCGTACGCGGGGAACTTGGCCTCGGCCGCGTCGGCGAAGCCCGGGAAGTTCTCGAGCTGGATCATCGTGGGCACCAGCGCGACCTGCCGCTCAGCCATCAGCGCGATGGTCGCGGCGTTCGTCGTGGGGTCGAGCCCGGTGCCGTGCTCGATGCCGTCGATGCCCGCCTCGACGAGCTCGGCGACGGCCTGCTCGCCGAAGACGTGCGCGGTGACCCGGCAGCCGAGGGCGTGCGCGCGGGCGATCGCGGACCGGGCGACCTCGAGCGGCCACAGCGGGGCCAGGTCGCCGACCTCGCGGTCGATCCAGTCCCCCACGAGCTTGACCCACCCGTCGCCGCGCGCGGCCTGGCGCTCGACCGCCTCGACGAGCGCGTCCGGCTCCACCTCGTCGGCGTAGTTGCGCAGGTAGCGCTTGGGCCGGGCGATGTGCCGGCCCGCCCGGACGATCCGCGGCAGGTCGTCGCGCTCGTCCATCCAGCGGGTGTCGGCCGGGCTGCCCGCGTCGCGCAGCAGCAGAGCACCCGCAGCCCGCTCGGCCAGCGCGTGCTGCTCGGCGACGTCGTCGGGGACCGCGCCGGTGGACTCCAGCCCCACGTGGCAGTGCGCGTCGACCAGGCCGGGCATGACGTACGCGCCCTCGACCCGCTCGGCGTCGCGGACCGGCTCGTACGTCACGTGGCCGTCGACCACGTACAGCTCGCGCCGTTCGCCCTCGGGCAGGACGACGGCGGACAGGTGGAGAGGACGGTGGAGACGGGTCAACGACGACGCCGTGCCCGGGGGACGACCCCGTCGGACCCGCAGCGCACTACTTGAGCCGGTCGCGCAGGTTCGACGGCAGCTGGAAGCTCGCCATGGCCTCCTGCAGCGCCTTCTCGTCGAGCTGCTCCGGCTCGAAGGCGGAGCCGGCCGCGGGCGCGGCGACCGCGGGGTTGTTGCGCTTGGCCGGGTTGCCCGAGACCTTGTGGCCCTTCTTCTTGGCCGCGGCCTTCGCCGGCTGCTTCTTGGCGCCGCCGCCGCCCATGCCCGGCATCCCGGGCATGCCCGGCATCTTGCCGCCGGCCAGCGAGCTCATCATCTTGCGCGCCTCGAAGAAGCGGTTGACCAGCCCGTTCACGTCGGAGACCTGGACGCCGGCGCCCTTCGCGATGCGCGCCCGCCGGGAGCCGTCGATGATCTTGGGGTCGTCGCGCTCGCCGGGGGTCATCGAGTGGATGATCGCCTCGAGCCGGTCGACCTCGCGCTCGTCGATGTTCGCGATCTGGTCCTTGAAGTCGCCCATGCCGGGCAGCATCCCGAAGATCTTCGACAGCGGGCCCATCTTGCGGACCATCTGCATCTGCTGCAGGAAGTCGGCGAGGCCGAACTCCTTGCCCTCCTTGGAGGCGAGCTTGGCCGCGGCCTTGGCCGACTGCTCGGCGTCGAAGGTCTTCTCGGCCTGCTCGATGAGCGTGAGGACGTCGCCCATGCCGAGGATGCGGCTGGCCATCCGGTCGGGGTGGAAGACGTCGAACTCGGTGAGCGCCTCGCCGTTGGAGGCGAACATGATCGGCTTGCCGGTGACGCGGGCGATCGACAGCGCGGCACCACCGCGGGCGTCGCCGTCGAGCTTGGTCAGCACGACGCCGTCGAAGCCGACGCCCTCGGCGAAGGCGTTCGCGGTGTTGACCGCGTCCTGGCCGATCATCGCGTCGACGACGAAGAGCACCTCGTCGGGGTTCACCGCGTCGCGGATGTCCGCGGCCTGCTGCATCAGGTCGGCGTCGATGCCCAGGCGGCCGGCGGTGTCGACCACCACGACGTCGAACAGGCGCCGGTTGGCCTCGTCGATCGCGCGGCGGGCCACGTCGACGGGGTCCCCGACGCCGTTGCCGGGCTCGGGCGCGAAGACCTGGACGCCGGCCCGCTGGCCCACGACCTGGAGCTGGTTGACCGCGTTCGGGCGCTGGAGGTCGGCCGCGACGAGCAGCGGCGAGTGGCCCTGGCCCTTGAGCCAGCGGGCCAGCTTGCCGGCGAGCGTCGTCTTGCCGGCGCCCTGGAGGCCCGCGAGCATGATCACCGTCGGCGGGTTCTTGGCGAAGCGGATCGTGCGGGTGTCGCCGCCGAGGATCGCGACGAGCTCCTCGTCGACGATCTTGATGATCTGCTGCGAGGGGTTCAGCGCGCCCGTGAGCTCCGCGCCCTTGGCCCGCTCGCGCACCCGGGCGACGAAGTCGCGGACGACGGCGAGGTTGACGTCGGCCTCGAGCAGCGCGACCCGGATCTCGCGCGCCGTCGCGTCGATGTCGGCCTCGCTGAGCCGCGTCTTGCCGCGCAGGCTCTTGAACGTCGCGGCCAGCCGGTCGGAGAGGGTGTCGAACACGCGGTCAGCCTACCCAGCCGGGCGCCGGTGGTTAGGCTGCGCGCGTGCGCCTGGTGACGTTCAACGTCCTGCACGGCGCGAGCCCGGTGGACGGCGTGGTCGACCTCGACCGGTTCGCTGCCGTCGTGGCCTCGCTCGACCCCGACGTGCTGGCCCTCCAGGAGGTCGACCGGGGCAACGAGCGCTCGCACGCCGCGGACCTCGCCGACGTCGCCGCCCGGGCGATGGGTGCCGCGAGCAGCCGCTTCTGCGCGGCGATGACGATCGACACCGACGGCCGCTGGCACCCCGCGCCGCGCACGCCCGCACCCGACATGACCGCGTACGGCGTCGCGCTCGTCTCCCGGCACCCGGTCACCGCCTGGCGCGAGCTGCGGCTGCCGCTCATCAGGCCGCGCTTCCCCGTGGTGCGGCGCGAGCCGCGCCGCCTGGAGCTGCGCCGCGAGGAGCACAGGACCGCCGTGCTGGCCGAGGTCGCGACGCCGGAGGGCCCGCTGCTCGTCGCCAGCGCGCACCTCTCCTTCGTGCCCGGCTGGTCCCAGCTCCAGCTCCTCGCCCTCCGCCGCGCGATGGCCGCCACGCCGGGCCCCGCGCTGATCATGGGCGACCTGAACATGACGCCGCCGCCCGCGCGGCGCGTCAGCGGATTCCGTCCCCTGGCCACCGCGCTGACGTTCCCCGTCGACGAGCCCGTCCGCCAGATCGACCACGTGCTGGCCCGCGGCGACGTCGGCGACGTGGTCGGCACCGCCTCGCTGCGGCTACCCGTCTCCGACCACCGGGCGCTGGTCGTCGACCTGGACCGCCGTCGGCTGGGCCGAGCACCCGGGCGAGCACCCGGGTAAGCAGGAGCCGTGCCGATCGATGACGCCGCGCCCACCCTGGAGCGCGTGACGTACGCCGACCCCGACGTCGTCACGCTCACCGAGGAGGTGCAGGCCTACTACCGCGCGATCTACGGCGGTCCCGACGACTCGCCGCTGACCGACGCCGAGCTCACCCCACCGGCGGGGCTGTTCCTGCTGGCCCGCCTCGACGGCGAGCCCGTCGGGATGGCCGGGTGGCGCCGCATCGCACCGGTCGACGCGCTCGGCGGGGAGCGCCCGGCCGAGATCCGCCGGATGTACACGCGCGCCTCCGCCCGGCACCGCGGCATCGCCCGTGCGCTGCTCGCCGAGCTGGAGTCGACGGCGGCGGCGTACGGCGCCGACGTGATGGTGCTCTCGACCGGCGGGATCCAGACCGACGCCGTCGCCTTCTACCGCGCCTGCGGCTACACCGACGTCCCGCCCTTCGGCCACTGGGCCGCCTCGCCCGGCATCGTCTGCCTCGCCCGCCGGCTCCCGGCCTGATCACGCCCCTCGGGAAGCCCGCGGGCCCCGCCGTGGTTGCGCTCAGCATGACCACCACACCGGAGAAGATCATCTACACCGCCGTCGCCACCACCGTCGGCGGTCGCCGCGGCGGGCACGCGCGCACCAGCGACGGCCTGCTCGAGGTCGACCTGAACGCCCCCAAGGAGCTCGGCGGGCCGGGCACGGGCACCAACCCCGAGCAGCTCTTCGCCGCCGGCTACTCGGCCTGCTTCAACTCCGCGCTCGTCGCCGTGGCCAAGCAGGCCGGCATCAAGGCCGACGACGCCCACGTCACCGCCAAGGTCGGCTTCGGGCCCGCCGGCCAGGGTTACGCGCTGACCGTCGACCTCGAGGTGTCGCTCGCCGGCTTCGAGCTCGCGCAGGTCCAGGACCTGGCCGACAAGGCGCACCAGGTGTGCCCCTACAGCAACGCCGTCCGCGGCAACGTCCCCACCACGGTCACCGCCGTCGCGGCCTGACCCGCCCCGAGCCGGGGGCGCGCGCCGGGGCGTCAGGCCCGGCGCACCCCCACCTCGAAGCGGTGGGCCCGCAGCCGCTCGGCGAGCTGCGGCCCGACCCCCGTCATGGGGGTCAGCACCCCGGCGGCTTCGGGCAGGTCGTCCAGCGCGAGCGCCAGCGCGGCCTCACCGAGCATGACCGCCGTCCCGTCGTAGCCCGGGTCGTACGGCGCGGCGACCGTGGCGACGTAGCGCGCGCCTGTCGTGGTCGTGGTCTCGACCTCGACCCGGAACCGCTCGCCGGCGCGTACCCGGTCGCTCGGCCCCTCGCCGGGTGAGGGCAGCACCCGGTCGAGCACGCCGCGGGTCGGGGCGAAGGACAGCCCGCCCATGAGCGCGGCGGTCCCGCCCGCGAGCGCGGCCGCGGCGACCAGCCCCACCGGACCGGGCCGGGTGTCGACCATCTCGCGGTAGTCGAAGTCCGGCCCGTACGCCCAGCCGCGCAACGCGTCCGTGCGCAGGACGACCTGGCGGTTGTAGCCGCCCATGACGAAGGGGCCCGTCCAGACGCCACGCCCGGCGTCGCGGTGCAGCGTCGGGTGCCCGCGGCGGACGCGGCCGGAGGGATTCGCGCCCACGAGGGCCTCCGGGTCGGCGACGACCCGGCGCAGGTCGGGCCGACCGGCGGTGGCGATCTGCTGCTGGCGACCGGAGTCGATGGTGCCGCCGCTGAACCCGCCCCGCATCGACACCACGTGCAACCTCGTCACGCCCGGCGTGCCCTCGCCGTCCACTGCCGCGGCGTCGGCCACGAGCCGCACCCCGAGGTCGGAGGGCACCGAGTCGAAGCCGCAGGAGTGCACGACCCGCGCCCCCGACGCCTGCGCCGCCTCGTGCGCGGCGGCGACGCTGTCGCGCACGAAGAGGGTCTCGCCGGTGAGGTCGGCGTAGTGGGTGCCGCGGTCGACGCAGGCCCGGACGACCGGGAGCCCCCAGCGCGCGTACGGCCCGACGGTCGTCGCGAGCACCGTGGTCTGCTCGGCGAGCCGGTCGAGGGCGCGCTCGTCGGTCACGTCGGTCGTCCGCAGCTCCCAGGACGCCGCCGCCTCGCCGAGGTCGTCGCGCAGCGCCTGCAGCCGCCCGGACGAGCGCCCGGCCAGCGCGACCCGCGTGCCCGCCGGGGCGGAGCGCGCGAGGTGGGCGGCGGTGAGCCGGCCGACGAAGCCGGTGGCCCCGAGCAGCACGAGGTCGAGCTCGCGCCCGCTCACGGCAGTGGGGTCGGCAGCAGGACGCGGGAGCGGATCATGCCCGCCACGACAGCACGACCCGCGCGCACCCCACCGCCGGCCTAGGAGGCGGGCTCGAGCAGCGCGTCGACGAAGACCTCGGCGTCGAAGGGCGCCAGGTCGTCCACGCCCTCGCCGAGGCCGACGAGCTTGACCGGCACGCCGAGCTCGCGCTGCACCTGGACGACGATGCCGCCCTTGGCGCTGCCGTCGAGCTTGGTGAGCACGAGCCCCGTCACCTGCACCACGTCGCGGAAGATGCGGGCCTGCGTGAGCCCGTTCTGGCCCGTGGTGGCGTCGAGCACGAGCAGCACCTCGCCGACCGGCGCCTGGCGCTCGACCACGCGCTTGACCTTGCCCAGCTCGTCCATCAGGCCCGTCTTGGTGTGCAGCCGGCCGGCGGTGTCGATGATGACCACGTCGACCTCCTGCTCGACGCCCGTGCGCGCGGCCTCGAAGGCCACGCTGGCCGGGTCGGCCCCCTCGGCGCCGCGGATGGTCCGGACGCCGACGCGGTCGCCCCAGGTCTCGAGCTGGTCCGCGGCCGCCGCGCGGAACGTGTCCGCCGCACCGAGCAGCACGTCCTTGTCCTCGGACACGAGCACCCGGGCGAGCTTGCCGACCGTGGTCGTCTTGCCCGTCCCGTTGACGCCCACGACCATGACGATCGCCGGCTGCTCGCCGCGGGTGGTGGCCAGCGAGCGATCCATCGTCGGGTCGACCAGGGCCAGCAGCTCCTCGCGCAGCACGGCCCGCGCCTGCTCGGGCGAGGACACGTCCTCGACGCGGAAGCGCGTCCGGAGCTTCTCGACCAGCTCCGTGGTCGGCCCGACCCCGAGGTCGGAGGCGATGAGGACGTCCTCGAAGTCCTCCCACGTCTGCTCGTCGATCCGGTCGCGGCTGATGATCATCAACAGGCCGCGGCTGAGCGCGCTGTCGCGGCCGGCCAGGCGCCGGCGCAGCCGGGCGAGGCGGCTCTCGGCGGTCTCGGGGCGCTCGTGGACGAGCGGCGGGATCGTCGGCTCGACCTCGACGGACTCGGGCGCCTCGGTGCCGGGCCGCTCGAGCAGGTCCACCGAACCCGCACGCGCGCCCTCGGCGTCGTCCGTGCCCGCGTGCCCGGGGGCACCGGTGATCGAGCGGGTGTCGCTCCCCCGGCGCAGCGCGCGTCGCCGCGTGCCGGCCACGAGGCCGACGACGAGGAACGCGGCCACGAGGATGGCGCCCGCGACGTACCAGAGCTCTGTGCCTGTCACCGGCTCATCCTAGGGGCGGCCGGTGGGCCTCCCGCCCGCTCGCGCCGGGCGGTCGGGCCCCGCGCGAGCGGTCGGTCGGAGGTGTGCCGCGACCGCTCAGCCGGTGATGACGTGCAGGCGGCGCAGCAGGCGCAGGAACGCGGGCGGCGGCGTGGCCTCCCCGTTCAGGTGGCGCGCCGCGCGGCGCAGGCGCGGGGCCAGCCGGGGCAGCCGGGCGACGCCGCGGCCCTCGAGGCCGACGACGACGACGCCCACGATGGCGACGACCAGGGTGAGGAGCAGCAGGCTCGCGACGACGATGGCGGTCATGCGGCGGTACGGGGGAAGGCGGGCATGGGTCGTCGACCTCTCTCGACAGTCAGGTGTTCCGGGGAAGGAACTGCCGTGCGTCGACGCCGGTGGCGCCGACCTCGAGATCGTCCGTCGCCCGCCGCCGGGGCCCGGCCCGGACACGCCGTCGCGCCGCCTCTCGAATCGATAACGACGCGCCCTACCGTGGTCCCGTGGTCGACGACGAGCAGGGCACGAGCCGGGACGAGCGCCTCCGGCGCGACACGCTGGCGGTCGTCGTCGGCGTCGTCCTGACCGTGGTCGGGGTGGTCGGCGTCGTCGTTGGCCTGCTCGACGGCCGGGTCTCCGCGGTGGCGGGCTCCGGCGTCTGGCTGCTGATCGGCCTCGTGGTGCTCGTCGCCGGGGCCCGCGCCCGGCACCGCGTCACCTCGTCGGCGCCGTAGGCGGGCCCGTGCGACCGGCGGATCACCGGTCGGACCTCTAGGCGACCGCCTCGGCCTCCCGGAGCCGCTGCGAGATCACCGCCGAGACCCCGTCGCCGCGCATCGTGACGCCGTAGAGCGCGTCGGCGACCTCCATCGTGCGCTTCTGGTGGGTGATGACCAGGAGCTGGCTGCTGGCCCGCAGCTCGGTGTAGATGTCGAGCAGCCGGCCGAGGTTGGTGTCGTCCAGCGCCGCCTCGACCTCGTCGAGGATGTAGAACGGGCTCGGCCGGGCGATGAACAGCGACACCAGGAACGCGACGGCCACGAGCGAGCGCTCCCCGCCGGACAGCAGCGAGAGCCGCTTGACCTTCTTGCCCGCAGGGCGCGCCTCGACGTCGATGCCGGTGGTCAGCCAGTCGCCCGGCTCGGTCAGCACCAGCCGGCCCTCACCGCCCGGGAAGAGCCGGGAGAAGACGCGGGCGAAGGCGACCTCGACGTCGGCGTACGCCTCGGCGAAGACCTGCTGCACCCGCGCGTCGACGTCGGCGATGATGTCGACGAGGTCCTTGCGGGTGCGCCGCAGGTCCTCCAGCTGCTCGGCGAGGAAGCGGTGCCGCTCCTCCATCGCGTCGAACTCCTCGAGCGCGAGCGGGTTGACCCGGCCGAGCACCGACAGCGCGCGCTCGGCCTTGCGCAGCCGGGTGGCCTGCTCCTCGCGGACGTACGGTCGCGGTGCCGGGAGCTCCTCGCCCTCGGCGAGTTCCTCAGGAGCGGGCAGCGCCGTCCCGTCCGCGCGGGTCAGCACGGGCACCAGCTGGTCGGGGCCGAACTCGGCGACCAGGACCTCCGGGTCGAGGGCCAGCTCCGCGGCGGCCTTCTCGACGAGGTTCTCCACCCGGAGCCGCTGCTCGGTGCGCGCCATCTCGTCGCGGTGCGCCTCGTTCACCAGCGTCTCGAGCTCGGCCGCCAGCGCGCGCACCCGCCCACGGAGGTCCCGGAGGGTCGCGTCGGCGTCCGCGCGCACGGCCTCGACCTCCGTGCGCTGCACGGCCGCCCGGGCCAGGGAGTGGTCGACGAGGACGAGCAGGTGCTCGGCGCCGAGCCGGACGGCGGCCGCCGTCCGCGCCTCGCGCTGCATCCGCTCGCGCCGGGCGTGCGCCTTGGCCCGCGAGTCGCGCTCCGCCCGCGCGGCCCGTCGCAGCGTGTCGGCCCGGCCGGACAGGGCCCGGGCCCGCTCCTCCTGGGTCCGCAGGGCGAGCCGCGCGTCCATCTCGCCGGCCCGGGCCAGGCGGGCGCGCTCCCCCAGCGCGTCGCGCTGCGCCGGGTCGGGCTCCTCGTCCCCCGTGGGCTCCTCGGCTGCGGCGAGGCGCTCCTGCAGCGCCACGAGGCGCGCGGCGTCCTCGGCGTGGGTCCCCCGGGCCTGCTCGATGGCCTGGCCCAGCCGGCCCGCCTCGGCGCTCGAGCCGCGGGCCTGCGCGCTGCGCTGGCCGAGCTCCTCGGCCAGGGCGGACATCACCGCGTCCGACTCGTGCAGGCGGGCCAGCGCGACCTCGACGGCCTCGGCGGCGTCGCGGTGCTCGTCCTCGACACCCGCCCGCGTGAAGCGCAGGCGCTCGAGCGTGTGCTCGGCGGCGGCGAGCCGCTCCCCGGCCTCGTCGAGCGCGGCCTGCGCCTCGAGCAGCGACGGCTGCGCGCTCGACCCGCCGGACACCAGGTGCGCGGCGACCACGTCCCCGGCGCGCGTGACGGCGGTGACCTCGGGCCGCGCCTGGACGAACGACCGGGCCGCCGCGAGGTCCTCGACGACGGCGACCAGGTGCAGGGCGCGGGCGAGGGCCGGCCGGAGGGGCTCGGGCGCCTGGACGACGTCGGTGGCCCAGCGTGAGCCGTCGGGAAGCACGTCGGCCCCGTCGCGGTCCTCCGACCGGATCGGGGTGGGTGCTCCCACGACGAGCAGCCCGGCCCGCCCGAGGTCCTCGGTCTTCAGGTGGTCGACGGCGGCGAAGGCGGTGTCGAGCCCCTCGACCGCGACGGCGTCGGCGAGCGTGCCCAGGGCGGCGGCGACCGCGGTCTCCAGCCCGGGCTCCACCCGCAGCAGCGTCGAGAGCGAGCCGAGCAGGCCGGTCACGGTCGAGCCCTCGGCGAGCAGGGCGGCCGCGGCGTCCTTGCGCTGCAGGCCGAGCCCGAGCGCGTCGACCCGGGCGGCGAGCGCGGCCCGCTCCTGGGCGGCCGCCGTCTCGGCCTCGCGCAGCTCGCGGCGGCGGACCTCCACGGCCTCCAGCGCGGCGGCGGCCTCCTCGTACTGGCTGTCCAGGCCCAGCTCGCCGTCGTCGAGCCCGGCGATGCGCGACTCGAGGGCGGTGAAGGCCAGCGTCGCCTCCTCCGCCCGACGCTCGGCCTCGCCGCGCGCGGTCGCGAGCCGTTCGAGCTCGGCGTCGGCGGCCTCCCCGCGGCTGCGCAGCGCCTCGACCTGGCCGTGGAGGCGGACGAGACCCTCGCGCCGGTCGGCCGCCGCGCGCACGAGGGCGGCGTAGCGCTGCTCCTCGGCGCGGTGCGCCTCCTCGGCGGCGGCCCTCGCCGCCGTGGCCTCGGCCAGGGCGGCCGAGCGGCGGGCGACCTCGGCGAGCAGGTCCGCCTCCTGCGCGGCGACCGCCTCGGCCTCGCGCTCGAGCGCCTCGGGGTCGCGGCCGGTGCGCACCTCGTCGGGCTGGTCGCTGGCGTGCCGCACCCGCTCGGTGGCGATCGAGATCGTGCTGGTGACGCGCTCGCGGAGACCGGCCAGGGCGTACCAGGTCTCCTGCGCGCGGGTCAGCCGCGGGGTCGCCTCGCGCAGCCGCTCCTCGGCGGCCGCCTCGGACTCGCGGGCCTGGGCGAGCGCCGTCTCCAGCGACCCGCGCCGGGCCAGCAGCGCCTCGGCGCCCGCCACCTCGGACTCCAGCGCGAGGGTGGCCTGGACGAGGTCGTCGGCGAGCAGCCGGGCGCGGGCGTCGCGGGCCTCGGCCTGCACGACGGCGGCCTTGCGGGCGACCTCCGCCTGACGGCCCAACGGCTTGAGCTGGCGGCGGATCTCGGTCAGCAGGTCCGACAGCCGCTCGAGGTTGCCCTCGCAGGCCTCCAGCTTGCGGAGCGCCTTCTCCTTGCGCTTGCGGTGCTTGAGGACGCCGGCCGCCTCCTCGACGAAGCCGCGGCGCACCTCCGGGGTCGCCTGCAGGATCGTGTCGAGCTGGCCCTGGCCGACGATGACGTGCATCTCGCGGCCGATGCCGGAGTCGCTCAGCAGCTCCTGGACGTCGAGGAGGCGGGCGGGCCGGCCGTTGATGGCGTACTCCGAGCCGCCGTTGCGGAACATCGTCCGCGAGATCGTCACCTCGGTGTACTCCAGCGGCAGCGCGCCGTCGGTGTTGTCGATGGTGAGCGCGACCTCCGCGCGGCCGAGCGGCGCCCGGCCGGCGGTGCCGGCGAAGATGACGTCCTCCATCTTGCCGCCGCGCAGCGACTTGGCACCCTGCTCGCCCATCACCCACGCCAGGGCGTCGACCACGTTGGACTTGCCGGACCCGTTGGGCCCGACCACGCAGGTGATGCCGGGCTCGAAGGTCAGCGACGTCGCCGAGGCGAACGACTTGAACCCGCGCAGGGTGAGGTTCTTCAGGTACACGCGGCGGCCTCTCGACCCACAGGGGGTGGGTGGACGGGCCGTGCGGGCGGGCCGCACGACCGGTGGGGCGGTGACCCGCGGCGGCGGTCCACCGGAGGAAGGCCCCGGTCTGGAAACGCCAGGCTAAGCCGCGCAGCGCACCGGCGCCCGCAGCGCCCGCGGCGCGCCGCCCGTCGGCCTCGGGCGCCGTCCGTACGCGGCGGGCGACCGGCGAGCCGGACGGGTCAGGGGGTGCCGGGACCGCCCGTGCGCGGGGCCGGGTCGGCCGCGGTCGTGGCCAGGCTCGGCGGGGGGGTCGTGCCGTCGTGCTCCTCGGCCACACCCTCCTCGGTCAGCGTCGGGTGCTGACCGCCGCGGACGGAGGAGAACGTCCAGAGCTTGTTGACCACGAACGAGAGCGGGACGGTGACCACGATGACGATCAGCTGGGCCCAGTAGAGGCGGTTGCGCAGACCGCTCGAGTCGTCCAGCAGCGTGCGCGGGAGAGCCAGGAAGGACCCGGGGTGCATGAGCAGGGTCAGCAGGCCCAGCCCGATGAGCTGGGCGACGAAGCCGACCGCGAGGAAGGGCCCGTACTCGCGGAACCACCCGGAGTGCTTCGCGCTGCGGAACGTGAAGTGCCGGTTCAGCTGGAAGTTCCAGAGGTTCGCCACGAGGAAGGCGATGGTCGAGTAGAGGTGGTACCAGCGGATGTTGAAGCTGGTGAGCGGCAGGTCGATGAGGACGTCGTCGAAGTGGGGCCCGGTGCGCCGCAGGACGACGAGGACCAGCAGGTTCACGAGCACGCCCGACCCGCCCACCAGCCCGAAGCGGAACAGCAGGTTCCAGTTCTGGCGGTGGCGCACGAAGACGTAGTGGCCGAGGCGTTTCACAGTGGGATGACGATACTGCCGCGGCGGGGGTTCCCGGTCCCCCGAGCGGCCACGCCGCGCGGGCCCCTCACGCGGCTCGCGCCGACGCGACCGGGGTGCGCTGGCAGCGCGGGCAGCGGAACGAGGAACGGTTCATGAACGGCTCGCGCCGCACCGGCGTGCCGCACCGCGGGCACGGCCGGCCCTCCTGGCCGTAGACGGCGAGGGCCCGGTCGAAGTAGCCGCTCGAGCCGTTGACGTCGACGTAGAGCGCGTCGAAGGAGGTGCCGCCCGCCCGCAGGGCACGGCCCATCACCGTGGTCGCCGCGTCCAGCACCTCCGCCACCTTGGCCGCCGACAGCGACCACGTGCCGCGGGCGTAGTGCGTGCGCGACAGCCACAGCGCCTCGTCGGCGTAGATGTTGCCGATCCCGGAGACGACCTGCTGGTCGAGCAGCGCGCGCTTGACGCCGGTGCGCCGCGCGCGGATCCGCCGCCCGACCGCGACCGGGTCGAACTCGGGGTCGAAGGGGTCGCGCCCGATGTGGGCGACCTCGGCCGGCAGCGCGGCCCCGCCGACGGACAGCGACAGCCCACCGAACATCCGCTGGTCGACGAAGCGCAGCTGCGCACCGCCCTCGAGGTCGAAGAGCACGCGGGTGTTGGGGGCGAGCGGCGCCTCGGGCGCGTCGAGGCGGAACTGCCCGCTCATGCCCAGGTGGGCGAGCAGGGCGTCGCCGTCGGCGAACGGCAGCCAGAGGTACTTGCCGCGGCGGGCGGGCTCGACGAAGGTCCGCCCGGTCAGCGTCGCCGCGAAGTCGTCGGGACCGGCGAGGTGGCGCCGCACCGGGCGCGGGTGCAGCACGCTGACCCGCTCGACGCGCTGCCCGGTGATGAGGCCGGCCAGGCCGCGGCGGACGGTCTCGACCTCGGGGAGCTCGGGCACGACGCGCTTGAGGGGTGGGGCGGGTCGGCCGTCAGGCCGAGGTGCCCTGGGCGGCGCCGTCGAGGGCGGCGTCACCCTGGCGGGCCTTGAGGTCGGCGAAGGCGAGGGCGGCCGCGTTCTGCTCGGCCTCCTTCTTGTTGCGCCCGGCCCCGGGGCCGTACTGCAGGTCGTCGACCGACACGGTCGCGGCGAAGCTCTTCGCGTGGTCAGGGCCCGACTCGACGACCCGGTACGCGGGCACGCCCATGCCCGACAGCGACGCGATCTCCTGCAGGCTCGTCTTCCAGTCCAGGCCGGCGCCACGGGTGGCGACCTCGGCCATGAGCGGGTCGAAGAGGTGGTGCACGAAGCGACGCGCCTGGTCGATGCCGTGGCCGAGGAAGACGGCCCCGATCAGGGCCTCCATCGTGTCGGCCAGGATCGAGGACTTGTCGCGCCCGCCGGTGCTCTCCTCGCCGCGCCCCAGGTGGACCTGGGCGCCGAGGTCGAGACCCCGGGCCACGTCCGCCAGCGCGCGCGAGTTGACCACCGCGGCGCGCAGCTTGGCGAGCTGACCCTCCGACAGGTCGGGGTAGGTCGTGTAGAGGTGCTCGGTCACGACGAGCCCGAGCACCGAGTCCCCGAGGAACTCGAGCCGCTCGTTCGTCGGCAGGCCGCCCTGCTCGTAGGCGTACGAGCGGTGCGTCAGGGTGCGCTCGAGGAGCCCTGGGTCGAGCTCGAGCCCGAGCTCGACCAGCAGCTGCCGGGCCGGCAGCCGCCCCGCGGGCGCCCCTGACACGGTCGTCAGGACTCGAGGACCTGGCGGCGGTTGGCGCGGGGGCCGTAGGACCCGCAGCTCGGGCAGGCCGTGTGCGGCAGGTGCTTCTGCCGGCAGGCCGGGTTCGCGCAGGTCACGAGGGTCGGCGCGACGGCCTTCCACTGCGACCGGCGGCTACGCGTGTTGCTGCGCGACAGACGCCGCTTCGGGACAGCCATGGTGCTTCTCTCTTCTCGTCTTGCCGGATGCCCCGCGTCAGCGGGACAGTTCCTCGCCCTGCGATGGGCCGGGTCGATTGTACGGATGCGGAGCGGCTTGCTCCACCCCGTCGGGTGCCGCGTCGGCAACGTCGTCGAGGTCGAGCGCGCCGAGGGCCGCCCAGCGCGCGTCGACGGCGTCGTCGTGGTGGTGGCCGGGGTGGTCGTCGAGCCGGACGCCGCAGGTCGGGCACAGGCCCGCGCAGTCCGGCCGGCACAGCGGCTGGAAGGGCAGGTCGAGCACGACGTCGTCGCGCAGCACCGGCTGGAGGTCGACGTAGTCGCCCGACAGGACGCTGACCTCGTCCTCGTCCTCGTAGCCCTCCTCGCGGGAGGCGTCGTGGACGAAGAGCTCCTGGACGTCGACGTCGACCGGCGCCCGCACCTCGGTGAGGCAGCGCACGCACTCGCCCACGGCCTCCAGCTCGGCCGTGCCCGTGACGAGCACGCCCTCGACGACGGCCTCGAAGCGCAGGTCGAGCTCGACCGGAGCGCCCTCGGGCACGCCGATGACGTCGTTGCCCAGGCCCGCCGGCGCGGGCACGCTCGTCCGCACCGTCGTCATGGCCCCGGCGCGACGGCCGAGCGCGCGGACGTCGAAGACCAGCGGCGAGCGGGGGTCGACCGGGTGCTGGGACGGCTTCATGGCACAGCTCCTTCTGGTCGACCGGGCCCAGGGGCCGCGGCAAGGACGTGGGAGGGGCGCCGGGAGCGCCCTCGTCGGGCCGGCCCGCGCGTGCACGGCGGGTGGACCGACCTTCAACCTTAGCGGGGCCTCCGACGCGGGCCAACTTGCGCGGACGTCGGCCCGCGGTGGACCCTCTGCCGATGGACGGGCGGGTGGTTCAGCCGGCGTTCGGCCGCGGACGGGCGGCGTCGAGGCCGCTGCGCTCGGCGAGGCGGGCGCGGGCGGTGTGCACCTGGCTGGTCGTCTTGTGCAGCACCGACTCGAAGCTCGCCATCCGCGAGTCGATGAAGACGTCGGTCTCGTGCCGCAGCGCCTCGGCCTCCGCCTCGGCGTCCGCCCTCACCTTGGCCGCGATCTCCTCGGCGACCTTGACGACCTCGCTCTGGCGCGCCAGCTCGGTCGCCTGCTCGCGGGCCTCCTCGACGATGCGCCCGGCCCTGGCCTCGCCCTCGGCGATCGCCGACTGCTTCTCGTCGATGACCTCCTGGGCGCCGGCGATCTCGTCGGGCAGGTGCGCGACGACGTCGTCGATGGCGTCCAGCACCTCGCCGCGGTTGATCACGCACGAGGCCGACATGGGCATCGAACGGGCGTTCAGGACGAGCTGGCGCAGCTGCGCCAGCTTCTCCTCGGCGGTGGCGGTGGTGGTGGGCATGCTCACCCTGCTTTCCTCGATCTCCTCGTGCGGTCGGCGCCGTCCCCCGCACGCCTCGCGGGGTCTGGTGGACCATCCTCGCGGGCGTCCAGCATAGGCACCGGCGACACCTGGTCGCCGGACTGACGGGCCCTCAGGACCCGGCGCGCACCTTGGCCCGGGTGCGCTCCGCGACCAGCGGCGGCACGAGGGCGGAGAGGTCCGCGCCGTACGCCGCGAGCTCGCGGACCCGGGTCGAGGAGACGAAGGACAGCTCGGGCGACGTGGCGAGGAAGAGCGTGTCGACCCCGCTGAGCCGGCGGTTCAGCTGCGCCATCTGCACCTCGTAGTCGGTGTCGGCCGCGCTGCGCAGCCCCTTGCTCACCACGGTGATCCCGCGGCTCGTGCAGAAGTCGACGAGCATCCCGTCGAGCAGCTCCACGGTCACGTTCGGCCAGGGCGCGCAGACCTCGCGCAGCATGGCCACGCGCTCCTCGGCGCTGAACAGCGAGCGCTTGCTGGCATTGCGCCCGACCGCCACGACCACGTGCTCGACCAGGGCGGCGGTGCGGCCGATCACGTCGAGGTGGCCGAGGGTCACCGGGTCGAAGGAGCCGGGGCAGGCGGCGGTCGTCATGGGCCGACGCTAGCGAAGTGCAGCACGGTCTCGCCGTACGCACGCGTCCAGCTGTCCCCCACCGCGCCGGGCCACGTCGGGGCGGGCGTCCGCGAGGACCGCTCCAGCACGAGCAGGCCGTCGGGCGCGACCCAGCCTTGGGCCAGGAGGTCGGCGACCACGGCGTCGAGCCGCTCGGCCCCGAGCGCGTACGGCGGGTCGGCGAAGACCACGTCGTACGCCCGGTCGGCCACGGCGCGGGCCAGCGTCTCGACCGCGCTCGTGCGGACGGAGGCGGCCAGCCCGAGGTCGCCGGCGTTGCGCCGCGCGACGCCGGCGGTGCGGGCGTCGGACTCGACCAGCAGCACCGGACCCGCACCCCGGCTCGCCGCCTCGAGCCCGACCGCCCCGGAGCCGGCGTAGAGGTCGAGGACCGCGAGGCCGGCGAGGGACTCCTCGACGGGGGCGGACGCCGTGCCCGACCACGAGGCCAGGGCCGAGAACAGCGCCTCGCGCACCCGGTCGCTGGTCGGGCGCGTCGCGTCCCCGGGCGGGGTCTGCAGGCGGTGACCCCGCCGGCTGCCGGCGATGATGCGGCTCACGTGCGCTCCAGCCAGTCGCCGGCGGCCTTGCGCTCGACGTCGGTGACGACGTCGGCGAGGCCGGGGTGGTCAGCCAGCTCCGGGTCGGCCACGCAGCGCTCGGCCAGCCCGCGCGCCGCGTCGATCAGGTCGGCGTCGTCGAGGACCCGCAGCAGCCGCAGGCTCGAGCGGCGCCCGGACTGGCTCGAGCCGAGGACGTCGCCCTCGCGGCGCTGCTCGAGGTCGACCTCGGCGAGGGCGAAGCCGTCCCGCGTCGAGGCGACGGCGTCGAGCCGGTCGCGCGCCGGCGTGCCGGGCACCGCCGTGGTCAGCAGCAGGCAGACCCCGGTGTGGCCGCCGCGGCCGATCCGGCCGCGCAGCTGGTGGAGCTGGGAGATGCCGAAGCGGTCGGCGTCGCAGATGACCATGACGGTGGCATTGGGGACGTCGACTCCCACCTCGATGACGGTGGTCGCCACGAGCACGTCGGTCTCCCCCGCGGCGAAGCGGGCCATCACCGCGTCCTTCTCCTCGCTCGGCAGCCCGCCGTGCAGCATCTCCACCGCCAGCCCGTCCAGCGGCCCGGCGGAGAGCTCGGCGTAGAGGTCCTCGACCGCGACGGCGGGCGGCGCGTCCTCGGGCTCGAAGCCCGCCTCGTCGCCCTCCTCGAGCGCCCTGGCCCGCGCCGCCGCCGAAGGCGGGGGCGTGGAGGAGATGCGCGCGCAGACCACGTACGCCTGGTGGCCCGCGGCGACCTCCTCGCGGACCCGGTGCCAGGCCCGGTCGACCCAGGCGGGCTGGCGGCGGACGTCGACCACGACCGTGCTCACCTCGGCCCGGCCGGCCGGCAGCTCGCTCAGCGTCGAGGTCTCGAGGTCGCCGAAGACGGTCATGGCGACCGAGCGCGGGATCGGGGTCGCCGTCATCACCAGCACGTGCGGCCGGGCGCCGGAGCCCGCGACGGCCTTGGCCCCCAGGGCGGCCCGCTGCTCCACGCCGAAGCGGTGCTGCTCGTCGACGACGACGAGGCCGAGGTCGGCGAAGGCCACGTCCTCGCTGAGCAGCGCGTGGGTCCCGACGACCAGGCCGGCCTCGCCCGAGGCGACCCGGGCCAGCGCGTCGCGGCGCCGGGCCGCGGGCAGCGACCCCGTGAGCAGCACGACGTCGGTGGAGTGCTCGGCCGCGCCGAGGGTCCCGCCCTCGGCGAGGTCGCCGAGCATCCGGGCGATGGTCTGCCGGTGCTGGGCGGCGAGGACCTCCGTGGGGGCGAGCAGGGCGGCCTGGCCACCGGCGTCGACCACGGCGAGCATCGCCCGCAGCGCCACCAGGGTCTTGCCCGAGCCGACCTCGCCCTGCAGCAGGCGCTGCATCGGGGCCGTGCCGGCCAGCTCGGCGAACAGCTCCTCGCCGATCTCCTGCTGGCCCGCGGTCAGGCGGAAGGGCAGCCGGGCGTCGAACGCCTCCAGCAGGCCGCCCGGTCGCCGTGGACGCGCGATGGCGCCGTGAGCGGCGGCGTCGGCGCGGCGCCGGGCCATCGTGAGCTGCAGCGCGAAGGCCTCGTCGAACCGCAGCCGGTCGAGCCCGCGGTGCTGCTCGTCGCGGGTCGTGGGCTGGTGGACGCCGCGGAGGGCCGAGCCGAGGTCGACGACGCCCGCGGCCTCCCGCACGCTGTCCGGCAGTGGGTCGGGCAGGCCCTCGACCGAGCCGAGCGCGAGCCCGACGCAGGAGCCGATGGTCCAGGTCCGCAGCTTGCCGGTCTGGGGGTAGATCGGCACCAGCGCGCTGCCGGCGATCGCGGCCATGTCCTCGTTGCGGGCGGCGCCGCCGATCACGGCGCCGTCGTCGCCGAGGATCACGAAGTCCGGGTGCGACAGCTGGAAGGCGTTGTTGAAGATGCGCACCTTGCCCGCGAACAGCCCGCGCGCCCCGACCCGGAGGTCCTTCTCCCAGTAGCGGATGAGGTGCGGCGCGCCGAAGAAGGTGAGGGTCAGGTAGCCGCGGCGGTCGGTGACGACCACCTCGAGGCGGGGCTTGCGCCCGGTGTGCTGCCCCGCGGAGGGCAGGTTGTGCGCCCGGACCGACCGCACCTCGGCGAGGACGGCCACCTCCTCGTCCGGCTCCAGCGTCGAGAGGTCCGACAGCTCGGTGCCGGCGAAGTAGCGACGCGGGACGAGGTGGAGCAGGTCGCCGACCGTCCGGACCCGCAGGCCCTCGAGCTGGGTCGCCGTCCGGCCGCCGACGACGGTGTCCAGCCGGGCGTCGAGCCGGCGGAAGGTGGGGGTGCGCCAGGCGGCGTCCGCGGGGCGCACGTCGGTGGCCGACGCCTCGGCCCCGCTGCGCCCGGTCCTGCTGCGCCCGGCCACGGGACCACCGTAGAGGGCGCCTACGTCACGAGTGCGTCACGAGCACGACGGCGAGCACCCCGAGCACGACCCACACCGCCGCGAACAGCAGCGGGACCGCCCGGAAGAACAGCAGGCCGCGCCGCTGGTCGGCCAGCGCCGCCGGTCGTCCCGGCACCCCGTGGTACGGGCCGTCGTCGCTCCGCCGGCGGGCGAACAGCTGGTCCTGCACCGCGGTCTGGGCCAGCACGATGCGTGCGGTGGTCACCACCCCGGGCAGCGCCAGGAGCGCGAGGAGCAGGCCGAGGGCCGCGAGCACCGGCGCCGCGACGCGGGCGAAGGCCTCGCCCCAGCCCGCCCCGTTGCTCATGGCGGCCGTGTAGGCGATGGTGAGGAAGGCCTCGGCCGCGAGCAGCGCCCCCACCCGCTCGTGGAGCAGCCCGAGCTCGAAGCGGGTCTCGTCGCGGAGCCGGGCGAGCCGCTCCTCGTCGGGCACGGCCTGCCGCGCCTGGTGCGCCTCCTCGCTCGCGCTCATCGCCGCAGTCTCGCTGATTCGACCGGTTCCGGCGACGTCGGGTACGCTGAGGAAGTTGCCCGGACCGCCAGAGGCGTCACCGGTGCTTGACCTTAACCAGATCTTTTTGTGCGGGAGTGACTTCACGTGGCTGCGGTGTGCGACATCTGCAACAAGACCCCCGGCTTCGGCCACAACAAGCCGTGGTCGAAGAAGAAGACCAACCGGCGGTGGGACCCGAACATCCAGACCGTCCGCGCCGCGGTGTCGGGCCGCGCCAAGCGCGTGAACGCCTGCACCTCGTGCATCAAGGCCGGCAAGGTCGCCGCGGGCTGACGCCCGCACCCTGATCGGACGACGACCCGCTCACCCCTCGGGGTGGGCGGGTCTTCGCGTCCCTGCGCGCACGACCCACGGCCCGGGCCCGGAGACCCGGGCCCGGGCGCACCCGTCAGGTCTGGATGACCACCGGCACGATCATCGGCCGCCGACGGAGCGTGTCGTTGACCCAGCGCCCCATCCGCCGCCGGATGACCTGCTGCAGCTGGTAGGTGTCGTCGGTCCCGTCGGCCAGCGCCGCCTCGAGCGCGGTGACGATCTGCGGGCGGACGGGGTCGAACACCGTGTCGCCCTCCACGAACCCGCGCGCGTGGATGTCGGGACCGCTGACGACCTTGCCCGTCCGGGTGTCGACGACCGCGACGATGGACACGAAGCCCTCCTCGCCGAGGATCCTGCGGTCGGTCAGCGCGGCCTCGGAGATGTCACCGACCGTGGCGCCGTCCACGAAGATGTACGCGGCGTCGACCTTGCCGACCACGGAGGCCTTGCCCCTGTGCAGGTCGACCACGGTGCCGTCCTCGGCCAGGATCGTGCGCTT
Organism: Microlunatus sagamiharensis; assembly: GCF_900105785.1. Lineage (NCBI taxonomy): Bacteria > Bacillati > Actinomycetota > Actinomycetes > Propionibacteriales > Propionibacteriaceae > Microlunatus > Microlunatus sagamiharensis. The sequence continues at coordinate 942,903 of NZ_LT629799.1, read as the reverse complement.
GCGCGGGACACCCGTCTGCACCGCGAGGTCGGCGTTGGCCACGAGGTGGCGCGCCTCGCCGTGGACCGGCATGACGTTGCGCGGCTTGACGATGTTGTAGCAGTAGAGCAGCTCGCCCGCGCTGGCGTGGCCGGAGACGTGGACCAGGGCGTTGCCCTTGTGCACGACCTTGGCCCCGAGCCGGGTCAGCCCGTTGATCACGCGGTAGACCGAGTTCTCGTTGCCGGGGATCAGGGAGCTGGCGAGCACGACGGTGTCGTTCGGCTTCAGGTCGATCACGGGGTGCTCGCTCGCGGCCATCCGCGAGAGCGCCGACATCGGCTCGCCCTGCGAGCCCGTGCAGACGATGACGACGTCCTGGGGCTGGAACTTCTCGATGTCGCGCATCTCGATGAGCGTGTTGGCCGGCACCTTGAGGTAGCCGAGGTCGCGGGCGACGCCCATGTTGCGCACCATCGAGCGGCCGACGTAGACGACCTTGCGCCCGTGGGCCACGGCGGAGTCCAGCACCTGCTGCACGCGGTGCACGTGCGAGGCGAAGCACGCGACGATGACGCGCTGCTTGCTGCGGTCGAAGACGCGGTCCAGCGCGGGGGCGATGTCGCGCTCGGGGGTGGTGAAGCCGGGCACCTCGGCGTTGGTCGAGTCGACGAGGAACAGGTCGACGCCGGCCTCCCCCAGCCGCGCGAAGGCCCGCAGGTCCGTCAGCCGGCCGTCGAGGGGCAGCTGGTCCATCTTGAAGTCGCCGGTGTGCAGGATGCGCCCGGCCTCGGTGCTGATCGCCACGGCGAGCGCGTCGGGGATCGAGTGGTTGACCGCGACGAACTCGAGGTCGAACGCCCCGACCTGCGTCTGCTCGCCGTCGCTCACGACGAGCTCGACGGTGTTGCGGAGACGGTGCTCCTTGAACTTCTCGCGCAGCAGCGCGAGGGTCAGCCGTGAACCGATGAGCGGGATGTCGGGACGCTGCTTGAGCAGGTAGGGCACGGCGCCGATGTGGTCCTCGTGCCCGTGGGTCAGCACCAGCCCGACGACGTCGTCCAGGCGGTCGGCGATCGCGCCGAAGCCGGGCAGGATCAGGTCGACGCCGGGGTGGTCGTCCTCGGGGAACAGCACGCCGCAGTCGACGATCAGGAGCTGCCCGTGGTGCTCGACCACGGTCATGTTCCGGCCGATGTCGCCGAGGCCGCCGAGCGGGGTCACGCGCATCGCGTCGCGTGCCAGGGGCGGAGGGGTCTGCAGTCGGGTACCAGCCACGACGCTCGACCCTACCGCTCCCGGACGAACCTGAGAGTTCGACGGAACCACGGTGGCGCGCCGGCCGTTGCGAGAAGATAAGGGGGTCCACAGGGTCCGTCTGCTCGGGGGTTCAGGCGGCCCTGTGGATCCCTTCTCCTCCGGCGGCTCGTACGGTTCGCTGATGGCCCTGCGTTGGTCGCACGACCTCGGACCCGCGGACTGGCTGCTCCGCAGCCCGGTGCCCTGGACGCGGCTGGTGGGGCTCGGGCCCGACGGCTTCGCCGCGTACGCGCGGCTGCGCTTCGTCCCCGACCCCGTGCGGCCCGGGCAGTCCGAGGCCGACCAGGACCTGCCCCACGACCGCCCGAGCGACCTCGACCAGGCCCGGCGGGCCCTCTCCGTGCTCGCGGGCTTCACCTCGACGCCGGACGACTGCTGGTGTGCGGTCTGGGAGGGCTACGGCGGCAGCATCGCCATCCCGCCCGCGCTGCCCCTGCTGGACCTCGTCGACGCCGAGCTCGGCTCGGTGCGCCGCTACGCGCTCCTCCACGGTCGGCTGGACGACCTCCAGGACTGGGAGCGCGACGTCGGCGACGGGCTGCTCGTGCCGCCCGCCTTCGTCTGGCCCACCGACCACCGGTGGTGCCTCGCCGCCGACGTCGACCCGCACTGGGCGGGGGTCGGTGCCGAGGAGGCCGCGGTGGCGGCGCTCCTCGGGACCCCGGGTCTCGACGTGGTGCGGACGGACCCGGCGCAGACCCAGCCGTACTACTCCTGACCCTCCCAAGCGACGGGCTCAGAAGTCCTTGGGCTTGAAGCGGCCCTCGCGCAGCCGGCTCTCGATACCCTCGAGGCTGTGCCCGGTCAGCTCGGGCATGCGCAGGAAGACGAAGATCCAGGCCGCCACGTTGAAGCCGGCGTAGACCCACATGGTCGGGCCGACGCCGATGCCCTCGATCATGGTCAGCACGGTCAGGGTGATCAGCATGTTCGTGGCCCACAACGTCATCGACTGGGCGCTCGTGCCGGCGCTGCGCACGCCCAGCGGGTAGATCTCGCTGCCCGTCAGCCAGCCCATCAGCTGCAGCCCACCGGCGTTGAAGAACATGAACACGACCAGGCAGGCGACGATCAGGCCGATGTCGCCGCGGCCGCTGTGGCCGGTGACGAACAGCGTGCCGAGCACGGCCAGGGCGAGCGCGGCGCCCGGGACCATGATCAGCGTGAGCCGACGGCGCCCGACCTTGTCGACGATCGTCAGGCCCACGATCATCATCACCAGGTAGGTCACGCCCAGCGCGAGGCTGACCCGCAGGGCGGCGCTCTCGGAGAAGCCGTTGTCGGTCAGGATCGTGGGCGCGTAGTAAATGATCATCTCGATGCCGCTGAGCTGGGTGAAGACGGCGATGCCGCAGCCCACGACCAGCGCCGGGCGGACCCAGGGCTTCCGCAGACCGCGCCAGCCGCGGTTCTCCCGCCCGGCGGAGCGCTCCTCCTCCTCGAGGCCCACGATCTCGTCGAGCTCGGCGTCGAGGTCGCTGCCGTCCTCGCGCACGCCGCGCAGGGCCTCCCGGGCGTCGTCGCGCCGGTCGGCCTTGACCAGCCAGCGCGGGCTCTCGGGCAGCCGAAGCATCAGGACGAGCATGATCGCCGCCGGCACCGCGGCGGCTCCCACCGAGACGCGCCAGGGCGAGGCCTCGCTGGCGCCGACCAGGGTGGCGAGCACGATGCCGACGCCGATGCCGAGCTGGAAGGTGAGCACGAGGCGTCCGCGCTTGCGGGCCGGCGCGAGCTCGGCCACGTACATCGGGACGACCTGGGTCGCGCCGCCCACCGCGAACCCGAGCACGATCCGGGCCAGCGAGAGCGCCGTCGCGTTGGGGGCGACGGAGCAGAGCAGCGTGCCCAGCACGAACACCCCGGAGACGATGAGGATCGTCTTGCGGCGGCCCTGCCGCTCCGAGAGCTGGCTGCAGGTGAAGGCGCCGAGCACCGCGCCGAAGAGAATGCTGGCCGCGATCACCTGCTCCATGCCGTTGCCGGTCTCGAAGTCGCGCCGGATCTGCAGCAGCGCGCCGGAGATGATGCCGGTGTCGTAGCCGTACAGCAGCGCGGAGATCGCCGAGACCACGGCCGCCATGAGCATCCGCCCGGTGAGCGCCTGGGAGACGCCGGAGGCGCCGTCTCCCTCGGTCTGCTGGGACTGGTCGGTCTCGTCGGTCTGGTCGGTCCGGTCGGTCTCAGCCGCCATCGGGTGCTCCTCGGGGTGCCGACGCCCGCCGGTCGACGGGCCCCGCCAACCTAGGGCGGTGCCGCCGAGGTGCTCCAGGCGGGTCGGGACGCGAAGAAGTCGGCGCCATGCCTGCTCGGGGGTTCAGGTAGGGCGCCGACTTCGACCAGGACATCGCGTCGGTCGCCGGGGTCGTTACGGCTGGTGCCGCGTGATCTGGACCACACCGGCGTCTCGGTAGCATCACCGCGTGCCCGAACCCCAGCCCGTCGCGGACTCCGTACGGCTCGCCTGGCCGGGCGAGGCGTCCGCGGTCGCGGCGGTGCAGCGCCGGGCCTGGCTCGACCTGCCGCCGGAGCTCGGCGGCGCGCTGCTCGCCGAGGTCGACGAGCCGGCCATGGTGCGGGCCTGGGAGCAGGTGCTGGCCCGTCCGGCCGACGCCCGCCGTCGCGTCCTCGTCGCCGTGGCGGGCCAGGGCCGGGTGGTGGGCTTCGCGACGACCGGCCCCTCGGACGACCCGGACGCCCGGGCCGGGGCGGACGGCGAGGTGGACCAGTTCTGGGTCGACCCGCCGGCACGGCGCCAGGGCCACGGCTCCCGCCTCCTGAACGCCTGCGCCGACACCCTGCGGGCCGACGGCTTCGCCCGCGCCCGGTGGTGGGTGCTCGCCGGTGACGTCGAGCTGCGCCGGTTCCTCGCCGTGGCGGGCTGGGAGCCCGACGGCGCGAGCCGCACGATCGGCGCCGAGGACGGCTCGGTCACGCTCGAGCAGCTCCGCCTGCACGCGGGCCTCGGGGCGTGACCTCCTCCTCGTCGAGCGGTAGGTTGCCGCGCCTCGTACGACGCGTCGGACGCGGAGACCTACCGCTCGGCGAGGTGTGGCCGGTCCGGGTCGGCTGCGTCCGGTCGGCTCAGCGCCGGATCGGGACGTCCGCGCCCGTCAGCCCCACGTGGAGCCCGTCGTCGCGGGCGTCGACCGAGCTCACCTGGAGCTCGAAGGGGATGCCCTCGAGCGGGATCGGGCGGACGACGGCCTTGATCAGCTGGTCGGCGACGACGTCGGGCAGCGTGTAGCCCGCGACCTGGATCGTCGGGTCCGACAGCGTCACGGTCTGGGCGGCGACGTCGAGCGCGAGGCCTCCGGTGACCGTCGCCTTGACCGTGAGGCCGTAGAGGCTCTGGTCGGCCTCGATCCGGTAGCGCCCGTCGCCGGCGTACGTGAGGGGCACGCCGGCGACCTGCGCCAGCGCGGCGTGGTCCACGAGCGCGGTCCCGTCGGCGCGGGCGACGTTCATGGTCCTCCACCAGTCGGTGGTGGTGAGGTCACGCAGGGTCAGGTCCACGTGCGCGACGGGCAGCGCGGCGCCGTTCGTCCGGCCGACGTCGTCGGCCACCACGTGCACCTCCCGGAGGCGCCGGGCGACGACCTGGGTCAGGAAGGGACGGCCCTCGATCTCCACGCTCGGCAGACCGGGCGTGCCCAGCTCGCCCTGCAGCGTCGCCGCGACCTCGCGCTCGACGCGGCGGTGGGCGTACGCGTCCCCGGCGTAGAACAGGCCGGCGAGCACGGCGGCCACGACGACGAAGACGATCGCGAACCGCGCCCCGGCCGCCCCGCGCTCGCCCCGCGGTCGGCGACGGCTCACGTGAGGCCCAGCACGGACTCGATCCCGACCGTCAGGCCGGGCCGCTCGGGCAGGGCACGGACCGCGGCCAGCACCCCCGGCATGAAGGAGACGCGGTCGAGCGAGTCGTGGCGGATCGTCAGCGTCTCCCCCTCCGAGCCCAGCAGCACCTCCTGGTGCGCGACCAGCCCGCGCAGCCGGACGCTGTGCACGGCGATGCCGTCCGCGCGGGCGCCGCGCGCGCCCTCGAGCCCGGAGGAGGTCGCGTCCGGCGGTGCGTCCAGGCCGGCCGCCGTGCGCGCGGCGGCGACCCGGGCCGCAGTCGCCGCCGCCGTGCCCGACGGCGCGTCGGCCTTGCCGGGGTGGTGCAGCTCGATGATCTCGACGCTCTCGTAGAAGGCGGCCGCCCGCTCGGCGAAGTGCATCATCAGCACTGCCCCCACCGAGAAGTTGGCGGCGACGAGCACCCCGACGCGCGGGTGGTGGCCGAGCAGCTCGTTCACCCGGTCGAGCCGCTCCGGGGTGAAACCGGTCGTGCCGACCACGACGCCGATGCCGTGGCCCACGCACCAGGCCAGGTTGTCCATCACGGCGTCGGGGTGGGTGAAGTCGACCGCGACGTCGGCACCCTCGGCGCCCGACCGGTCCTCCCCCGCGTCGAGCGCGGCGACCAGGTCGAGGTCGTCGGCCCCCTCGACGGCCCGGCAGACCTCCGCGCCCATCCGACCTCGTGCGCCGAGCACGGCGACCTTCAGCGTCACGTCACTCCTGGGCTTCGGGGATCTCGGGGACCTCGGCGGGTCTGGCGCCCAACCTAGCCGTTCGCCCCCCTCACCCCGGCCGGGCGATCGCGGGCGCCGTGCCCACCAGCGGCTCCGCGGACGGCCCGCCCACCCCGGCCGCCGTCGGCGTGGCGCTGTCGAACCCGAGGTCGGCGAAGTCCTCCGCCAGCACCTGCCGCACCTGGTCGAGCTGGTAGCCCAGGAAGCGCTGGTTCTCGCCGTGACCGCCCTCCGGCTGCTGGGCGGCCCACCAGTCGTTCACCGACCCGCCGAAGACGAAGGTCCGGTAGACGTCGGTCTTGAGGCGGCGGGCGTCGTACGCCTCGTCGAAGCAGACCAGCAGCTCGGTGCTGATCGGGGTGCGGAAGAAGCTCGAGGCCGGCTCCGCGGAGCTGCTCGGCTGACCGAACGACGCCCGCCAGAGCTCCTGGAGGAAGGTCCGGTCGGGCTCGAGCGACTGCCCGTCGGCGGTGGAGACGAAGGCCGAGGAGACCTCGATCCCGCTGCCGGAGAGCCGGTCCCACCAGCGCGCGCCGACCTGCGTGCGTCCCTCGTGGCGCAGCGCGACCGGCGCGGCGCCGAGGCGGCGGATCGCGTCCAGCGGCACGCCGTACATGTAGTTGGAGAAGTAGTTCCAGTCGGCCTGGCCGAGCCGCGCGACGTCCTCGGGCCAGATCGAGAACCCCGTCCCGGACCGGCGGTAGCCGAAGGGGTGCGTCCACGCCGACCGGGGCACGTCGATCTGGTAGCAGCCCGCGAAGAGGTTGAACCAGCGGGAGCGGGGATCGGTGTAGGGGCCGGGCGCCATCCCCCGGGACCGCCCGCAGGAGAACCCGACGTTCACCACGAAGCGGGGACGACCCTTGAAGACCTGCTGCGCGACCGGCGCCAGCTCCTGGGGCTCGGTCACCCCGCAGGTGGGGTCGATGGTGATCTCCAGCACGGTGGGGCTGGACATCGTCGGGCCGAAGGGACCCCGGCGCGGCAGGACGGGCGTCGCCCAGGTGCGCCCCGCCACCGAGCCGGCCAGCGGCACCCAGCCCGGGACCCGCAGCCCGGGGAGCACCCGTGCCGCGGCCCGGGTGGACTCCAACGCCCACAGGGCGAGCCGGGCCCCGCCGCGCCGCACGCCGGGCCTGACCGGGCGCCACAGGCCCCGGAGCACCGGGCCCGCACGCAGGACTCCCCGTTCGATGACCGCCTCCCCCCGGTACGGCGTCGTCATCGTCCCCCCTCGTCGGTGTGCGGGCCCGGTCTCGAGGACGACGTTACGAGCGCGTCGCCCGCCCCCGCATCAGAGGAATCCCTGGTCCGCGGGACCCTGGTCCGCACCGCCTAGGGCCCCTGGTGCCCGGCGGCGGGCTCGACCCACGGGGCCTGCGTCGCGAGCAGGGCGGCCAGCTGGCCGCGCCGGGCGACGCCGAGCTTCAGGTAGGCCTTGCCCAGGTGGTACTCGATGGTCTTCACGCTCAGGAAGAGCTGGCCGGCGACCTCCTTGTTGCTGAGCCCCCGCGCGACCGCCAGGGTCACCTGCAGCTCCTGCGGGGTCAGCTCCGAGAGCCCGCGGGTCGGCGCCGCGAGCCGGACCCCGGACGCGCGCAGCTCGGAGCGCGCCTGCTCGGCCCACGGCAGCGCACCGAGCTGCTCGAACGTGCGCAGCGCCCGGGCGAGGGGCTCGCGGGCTCCCGCCGACCGCTGCCGGCGCAGCATCCGCCCGAGGACGAGGTCGGTCCGCGCCCGCTCGTACGGCATCCGCGCCCGCGCGTGCCAGCGGTGCGCCTCATCCACGTGCTCGAGGAAGCGGTCGGGTTGCACGAGCGCGCGGCAGCGGGCCAGGACGGCCCTGAGCACCGGACGGGCGGACGGCACCTCGGCGCGGCCGCGGACCAGCTCGGCGGCCTCCTCGACCTGCCCGTCGGCCACGAGCGCCTCGACCAGGTCGCCCGTCCACCAGACCAGCGGGTTGTCGACCATGCCGGAGCGCCGGGAGAAGTCCTCCACGCGCCGACCGGCGGCGGCGGCCGCCGCGACCTCCTGGGAGGCGAGCTCCAGCGAGGCGAGGCCCGCGTACGCCGTCGCGAGGTAGGCCGAGCTCCGTTCGACCTCGGCGAGCGCGAGGGCCTCGTCGAGGTGGCCGCGGCACCGCTGCGCGGCACCGGTGAGCGCCTCCGTGCGGGCGCAGGCCAGCAGGCTGTGCAGCCGCTCGCCCCGCCAGCCGGTGTCCCCGGCCAGGGTGAGCGCCTCGTGGCTGTGGGCGGCGGACATGCCCCAGTCCCCGACCCAGAACTCGAAGGCCGAGAGCCGCCCGAGGCGGAAGGGCAGCATGCCCACCGCCCCGTGGGTCCGCGCGGTCACGACGGCACGCTGCAGCAGCGTCCCGGCGCGCTCGACGTCCTCCGCGGCGAGGTGGGCGACGCCGGCGAGCAGCAGGACCTGCTCGTCGCGGTCGGTCGTCACCGGGTCGACCACGTCGAGCTCACCGGCCCGGGCCTCCAGCGACACGGTCGCCCCCGGGTCGCCCAGGAAGGCCCGCACCATGGCGCGGACCACGGCGATCCCCAGCGGGACCGGTCCGCCGCCGGCGACCGCGCGCTCCACCGCGGCGGCCGAGAGGTCGTCGGCGACGGAGAAGTCCCCGATCTCCACGCTGCCGAGGGCGACGTCGGAGTGCATGTAGGGGTCGAGCACGACGCCCGCGGCCTCGTGGGTGCGGACGAGCTCGAGCAACCGGTCGCGGCTCTGCAGCCGGTCGCCGGCCCACAGGTCGAGCCTGCAGATGAGGTACTGCAGGAACAGCACGGTCGCCGGGTCGGACGCCAGCCCGCTCGCCTGCACCATGAGCGAGCGGCACTCGTCGATCTCGCCGGCCAGCCGCGTCGCGTGCGCCGCCTTGACCAGGCGCCCGGCCCGGGTGGCGTCGTCGTCGCTGAGCAGCGCGCTGAGCTGGAAGAGGTGCCCGGTCGAGGTGAAGTCGGCGGCCAGCAGCTGGGCGTCGCCGGTGCTCTCCAGCCGCGCGGCGAGGTCCTCGTCGGCGCTCGCCCCCGCCCACACCAGGTGCCAGGCCCGACGCTCCTCGGCGTTGGGCACGGCCGCGCCATCCAGGGCGCGCGCGGCGACGAGGTGCGCCGAGCGGCGGCGCTCCGACGCGCTCGACTGGTAGACCGCCGAGCGCACCAGCGGGTGGCGGAAGTCCGGGCGTCCGAGCTCGTGCACCACCAGGCCGGCGCGCACGGCCTCGTCGAGGTCCTCGGGAGCCAGTCCGTGGCCGAGCAGCGCCAGCCGGAGCACCGCGTCGGGCACCGGCCCCAGGACAGCCAGGAGCAGCAGCGCGTCCCGGGTGCGCCCGGGCAGCTCGTGCGCGGTGTCGCTGAACAACGTCTCCAGCGTCGCGGTCAGCGGCATCGGGGTCCCCCGGCGACGCAGGAGCCCCGTCCGGCCACGGCGGGCGAGCGGCAGCTCGAGCAGCGCCAGCGGGTTGCCGCCCGAGCCCACGACCAGCGCCTCGGTGTCGGCGCGGCCACGGACGTCCCTGACCTGCTCGACCATCCGCCGGGCGTCGGCGGGGGCGAGCCCGCGGAGCTCGATGCGGCGGAAGCGGTCGAGCCGGGCCACGACCTCGGCCCGGGGCCGGACCGCGAGGACCATCCCGACCGGCTCGGCCTGGAGCCGGTGGGCGACGAAGAGCAGGGCCTCGCGCGAGGCGCGGTCGACCCACTGGAGGTCGTCCACGACCAGCAGCAGCGGACCGCGGGCCGCCACCGCGCTCAGCAGGGTCAGGACGGCGACCGAGATGACGAAGCGGTCCGCCGGCACGGAGGGGCCGAAGGCGAAGGCGCTCGCCAGCGCGGCCGCCTGCCGCTCGGGCAGCGCCGCGATGTCGTCGTGGGCGCCCCGGAACACGTCGGCCAGGTGCGCGTACGGGATGTCGGACTCGCCCTCGACGCCCGTCGTGGCGAGCACCCGCACCCCCGTCGCGGCCGAGCGGAGCTCCTGCAGCAGGGCCGTCTTGCCGATGCCCGGCTCGCCGGACACGACCACGACCTCGCTCCCGCCGGCACGGACGCGGTCGAGGACCGCCCGGAGGGTCGCGGTCTCGTCCTCGCGGCCGATCAGCACGACCGCGAACGCTACGGCACGCCGCGGCCCGGGGCGGGCCCGCCGGTCGCGCCTCTCGACCACCGGACGACGGCGGCCGGGTCGCGGCTCAGCCCCAGCGGCGCGTGACGGCGGACGGGACGCGCGGCCCGACGAGCCCGAGCGTCGGCCGCTGGCCGAAGAGGCGGGCGGCCTCCAGGCGCAGCTCCTCGGGGGTGACCGCGTCATAGCGGGCGAGGACCTCGTCCAGCGACCGCCCGTCGCCCAGCAGGGCGGCGGTGCCGATCCGTCCCATCCGGCTGGAGGGGCTCTCGTAGGACAGCACGGTCTGCCCGCGCATCTGGCTCTTGGCGTCGGCGAGCTCGGTCGCGGTGACGCCGTCGGCGACGACCCGGTCGAGCTGGTCGGCGACGACGTCGAGGATCGTGGCGAGCCGGTCGGGCGCGCAGGCGAACTCGACGCTCCACATGCCGGCGTCGGAGTAGGTGGTCTCCCCCGCGTCGATGCCGTAGGTGAGGCCGCGCCGCTCGCGGACCTCGACGAACAGCCGCGACGCCATGCCTCCGCCGAGCACGGCGGCCAGCAGGCCGGCGGCGTGGCGGCGGTCGTCGAAGAGCCCGGCGCCCGGGTAGGCCAGCACGGCCTGCACCTGCTCGACGCGGCGGCGCGTGACGACGAGCGCGGGGCGCTCGACCGCGGGCAGGGCCCGGACCGGGCGGGGCTCGGGTCCGTCGACCGGCATGGCGTCGAGCGCGGCGACCTGCTCGACGAGGCGGTCGTGGTCGACGTCGCCCGCGGCCGCGACCACGAGCGAGCCCGGCCGGTAGTGCTGGCGCCAGTGGCGCACGACCAGGTCGCGCGACATCGCCTCGATGGAGGCGGGCGAGCCGATGACCATCTTGCCGAGCCCGGACCCGGCGAAGACCGCGTCGGCGACCTGCTCGGCGACGACCTCGGACGGGTCGTCGGCGTGCATGGCGATCTCGTCCAGGATGACCGCGCGCTCGGCGTCGACGTCGGCGCTGCGGACTCGCGACGCGGTGACCATGTCGGTCAGGACGTCGACCGCGACGTCACCGTCGTCGGCGAGCACCCGGGCGTAGAAGCACGTGTACTCCTTGGTGGTGTACGCGTTCAGCTCGCCGCCGCGCGACTCCACGGCCGCGGAGATCTGCTCGGCGGTGCGCCGGCGCGTGCCCTTGAACAGCACGTGCTCGAGGAAGTGCGACGCCCCGTGGCGCGCCGCGCTCTCGTGCCGCGACCCGACACCGGCGAACACGCCGACGCTGAAGGTGCGGCTGGAGGTCATGGCCTCCGTGACGACGGTGAGCCCGTGGGGCAGCACCGTACGAAGCACGGCGCCGTCCATCGCTGGACGACGCCGTGCGTCGTGGGAGGAGTGCGTGCTCAGACGGCGACCGGCTCCTCGACCACCGGGACGAGCGAGAGCTTGCCGCGGTCGTCGACCTCGCTGATCTCGACCTGGAGCTTCTGGCCGACGCTCAGGACGTCCTCCACGCTCTCGACGCGCTGGCCGCCCGCGAGCGGGCGGAGCTTCGAGATGTGCAGCAGGCCGTCCTTGCCCGGCAGCAGCGAGACGAAGGCGCCGAACGCGGTCAGCTTGACGACCGTGCCCAGGTAGCGCTCGCCCTTCTCCGGCATCGTCGGGTTGGCGATCGCGTTGATCATCGCCCGCGCGGCCTCGGCCTTGTCGCCGGAGTCCGCACCGACGTAGATCGTGCCGTCGTCCTCGATGCTGATCTGCGCACCGGTGTCGTCCTGGATCTGGTTGATCACCTTGCCCTTCGGGCCGATGACCTCGCCGATCTTGTCGACCGGGATCGTGATCGTGATGATCCGCGGCGCGTAGAGGCTCATCTCGTCCGGGGTGTCGATGGCCTCGGCCATGACCTCCAGGATCGCGGTGCGCGCCTCCTTGGCCTGCGTCAGCGCGCCGGCCAGGACGTCGGACGGGACGCCGTCGAGCTTGGTGTCCAGCTGCAGCGCGGTGATGAACTGCGAGGTGCCGGCGACCTTGAAGTCCATGTCGCCGAACGCGTCCTCGGCACCCAGGATGTCGGTCAGCGCGACGTAGCGGGTCTGGCCGTCGACGGTGTCGCTGACCAGGCCCATCGCGATGCCGGCGACCGGCGCGCGCAGCGGCACACCGGCGTTGAGCAGGGCCAGCGTCGAGGCGCAGACCGAGCCCATCGAGGTGGAGCCGTTGGAGCCGAGCGCCTCCGAGACCTGACGGATGGCGTACGGGAACTCCTCGCGCGTCGGCAGCACCGGCACCAGGGCACGCTCGGCGAGCGCGCCGTGGCCGATCTCGCGGCGCTTGGGCGAGCCCACACGACCGGTCTCACCGGTGCTGTACGGCGGGAAGTTGTAGTTGTGCATGTAGCGCTTGGTCGTCTGCGGCGCGAGCGTGTCGAGCTTCTGCTCCATGCCCAGCATGTTCAGCGTGGAGATGCCCAGGATCTGGGTCTCGCCGCGCTGGAACAGCGCCGAGCCGTGCACGCGCGGCACGACGGCGACCTCGGCCGACAGCGTGCGGATGTCGCGGACGCCGCGGCCGTCGATGCGGAAGCCGTCGGTCAGGATCTTCTGGCGGACGAGCTTCTTGGTCAGCGCGCGGTAGGCGCCGCTGATCTCCTTCTCGCGGCCCTCGAAGCCGTTGGCGACCAGGTGGCCCCGGACCTCGTCCTTCAGGTCGTCGGTCGCCTGCTCGCGCTGCTGCTTGTCGGCGATCGACATGACCTCGGAGAGGCCGGCGGAGGCCCGCTCCTCGACGGCGGCGTACACGTCGTCGTTGTAGTCGAGGAAGATCGGGAAGTCCGCGGTGTCCTTGGGGAACTGCGCGGCGAGCTCGGCCTGCGCGTCGCACAGGGCCTTGATGAACGGCTTGGAGGCCTCGAGGCCGGCGGCCACGACCTCCTCGGTCGGCGCGGTCTTGCCGGCGCGGACCAGGTCCCAGGTCTGCTCGGTGGACTCGGCCTCGACCATCGCGATGGCGACGTCACCGTTGGCGGTGACGCGGCCGGCGACGACCATGTCGAAGGTCGACTCGGCGAGCTGGCTGACGTCGGGGAAGCCGACCCAGTCGTCGCCGATGAGGGCGACGCGCACGCCACCGACCGGGCCGGTGAACGGCAGGCCGGCGAGCTGGGTGGACAGCGAGGCCGCGTTGATCGCGACGACGTCGTAGGACTTGTTCGGGTTGAGCGCCATGACCGTCACGACGACCTGGACCTCGTTGCGCAGGCCCTTGACGAAGCAGGGACGCAGCGGGCGGTCGATCAGGCGGCAGGTGAGGATCGCGCCCTCGCTCGGGCGGCCCTCGCGGCGGAAGAACGAGCCGGGGATCTTGCCCGCGGCGTACATGCGCTCCTCGACGTCCACCGTCAGGGGGAAGAAGTCGATGGCGTCGCGGGGCTTGCTCTGGGCCGTGGTGGCCGAGAGCAGCATGGTGTCCTCGTCGAGGTACACGGTCGCCGAGCCGGCGGCCTGACGGGCCAGCAGGCCCGTCTCGAAGCGCACGACGTGGCGCCCGTGGGCGCCGTTGTCGATGACGGCCTCGGTGAACTTGAGGTCGGGTCCCTCCATGGGGGTCCTTTCTCGCAGGCACGCCCGTCGTACGGGTCGTGCCGGATGGGGACCACATCCACGCACCGGTGTGGTGCGGCGCCGCCCTGCCGCTGCTCGGGATCTGATCCGTGCAGCGGTGGGGCCTCGTGCGCCGCGCCCTCCGGGGTTCGCATCGGGAGCCGGTCTTCGATCGAGGTCCGCGGGGGCGTCGGGCGAGGATCTCGCGCGTGCTCCCGAAGGCCACTACCGGAGACCGGGCGTCTCGGGTGCCGAGCTCGGGGGGCTGGGCGGTGCGGGATGCGGTCTGGGTGGGTTCGGCTGGTGGGCCGGTTGTGGAGTTGTGGGTCAACCAGAAGAGCGGTCCCGCCGGGTCTCCCCCGCAGGACCGCTCGTCACGTCACCGACGCAGACCGAGGCGCTCGATGATCGAGCGGTACCGGTTGATGTCGGTCTTGGCGGCGTAGTTCAGGAGCCGGCGCCGCTGGCCGACCAGGAGCATCAGACCACGACGGGTGTGGTGGTCGTGCTTGTGCTCCTTGAGGTGCTCCGTCAGCATCGCGATGCGGCGGCTGAGGAGCGCCACCTGCACCTCGGGAGAACCCGTGTCACCCGGGTGGGTCGCGTACTTCTCCATGATCTGCTTCTTCTCGGCAGCGTCGAGCGCCATGCTTCCCCTCCAGGGATCTCGTTGCGCGGCGCTCCCTGGGTCCGCCTCGAGGGAGGCGGGTCTGCACCCGGTGTGCGAGGGAGCTCTTGGGCGTCCGCGGCCGATCGAACGGCAAACCCGAGCATACCGGCGCCGCTCGTCCAACCGAAATCCGTCCTGACCAGGGCGGATCGCGCATCATCCCGGGGTCGTCCCCCGGGCCGCGTCAGCGCGTGGGCGAGGAGGTCCGCAGCGCCTGGCGGGCGTGCTCGACGTCGTCGTGCATCTGCTCGACGAGGGCCTCGACGCCGGCGTACTTCACCTGGCCGCGCAGGCGGGCGTAGAAGTCGACGGCGATCGGCACGCCGTAGAGCTCGAGGTCGGTGCGGTCGAGCACGTACGACTCCACGCGCCGCTCGCAGCCGTCGAAGGTCGGGTTGGTCCCGACCGAGATCGCGGCGGGCCAGCGGGGGGCGTCGGCCTGGTCGAGACGGGTGACCCAGCCTGCGTAGACCCCGTCGGCGGGCACGGCCAGGCCGGGCGGGACGGCGACGTTCGCGGTCGGGTAGCCCAGCTCGCGGCCGCGCTGGTCGCCCTGCACCACGACGCCGCTGAAGCGGTAGCCGTGGTCGCTCAGCTCGCGGACCCGCCCGAGGTCGCCCTCGGCCACGGCCTGGCGGATGAGCGTGGAGGAGCTCGGCTGGCTGCCGTCGGTCAGCAAGGGGACGGCGGTGACCTCGAAGGAGCCCCGCCCCAGCTCGGTCAGCTTCTCCACGGTGCCGGCCGCACGGAAGCCGAAGTGGAAGTTCTCCCCCACGACGACGCGGATCGGGTGGAGCGGGCGGAGCACCTCGTCGACGAAGCGGGCGGGGCTCCAGGACGCGACCTCGGGGGTGAAGTCGACGACCACGACGTCGCTGGCGCCGTGCGCGCGCAGCAGCTCGATGCGCCGCTCGAGCGGGCAGAGCAGCGCGGGGGCCTGGTCGGGGCGGATCACCGACATGGGGTGCGGCCAGAAGGTGACGACCACGAGCGGCGCGTCCGGCTCCTCGGCCTGGGCGTCGCGCAGCAGCTCGGCGTGGCCCCGGTGCACGCCGTCGAAGTTGCCGATGACGACGACGGGGCGTCGAGTCGTCCCTCCGGCTGGCGCGTCGACCACCCGGCGAGCGTACCCGGGGCCGGCGCGCAGACTGACGCCGTGACGAAGGACAAGAAGGACCGCACGGACGCCCGGGACCTGGGGCTGCACCTGGGGAGCCGCGGCCGCGGTGACGACGGGGTGCTCTTCCGCTGGCTGGTCGCCTGCCTGCTCTTCGGCGCCCGGATCAGCCAGGAGCGGGCGGCGGCCGCCTTCGCCGAGCTCGACGGTGACGGGGTCCTCACCCCCGACAAGCTCGCCGACGCGTCGACCGCGCACCTCGTCGGGCTGCTCGACGCCGCCCGCTACACCCGCTTCGACGACTCCAAGGCCGCCGAGCTGGTGCAGCTCGCCCACGACGTGCAGGACCGCTACGACGGCCGGCTGTCGCGGCTGCCCGAGGGCGCGGGCAGCGAGGAGGAGGTGGCGGAGCGGCTCCAGCAGTTCAAGGGCATCGGCCCCGTCGCCGCCGAGATCTTCCTGCGCGACGCGCCCGACGGGTGGCACCCCTGAGGTCCGGGCTCCCGGGCCTCCCGGACCGGGTCAGCCGACGAACACCGCCTCGGGACGGGCGCCGTCGGGCCCGGGCCGATAGAGCGCGAGGAAGGTGCCGTCGGGGGCGAGCAGCGCGCTGAGCGCGTCCAGCTCGACGTCGGCGAGCCGTCGTCCCACGCGCACGTCGGCCTCCTGGCGGGCGTCCACACGGACGACGGGGAAGCAGCGCGCGGCCGCCTCCGCGATCGGCTCGACCACGGGCCGCACCGCGTCGGGTCCGGGTTCGGGGAGCACCACGGCCTCGTCGAGGCCGAAGGGACCGACCCGGGTGCGGCGGAGGGCGGTCAGGTGCCCGGCGCTGCCGAGCGCGGCGCCGAGGTCCCGGGCCAGCGCCCGCACGTAGGTCCCCGAGGTGCACTCCACGACGACGTCGAGGTCGACGACCGCGACGCCGTCGACCAGGGCGTCACGGCGGGCGAGGACCTCGAGGCGGTGCACCGTGACCGGCCGCGCGGGCAGGTCCACCTCGGCGCCGGCGCGCACGCGGGCGTAGGAGCGGACGCCGTCGACCTTGATCGCCGACACCGCCGTGGGGACCTGCAGGATCGGGCCGCGCAGCGGTGCGAGGGCCGCCTCCAGCGTCGCGTCGTCCAGCCCGGTGAGACCGGGGGTCGAGACGACGTCGCCCTCGGCGTCGTCGGTGAGCGTCCCGACACCCAGCCGGACCGTCGCCTCGTACGCCTTGTCGGTGAGCGTCAGGTGCCCGAGCAGCCGGGTCGCCCGGCCCACCCCGACCACGAGCACGCCCGTGGCCATGGGGTCGAGCGTGCCCGCGTGGCCGACCTTGCGGGTGCCGAGCAGGCGCCGGACGCGGCCGACGACGCCGTGCGACGTCAGGCCCGCCGCCTTGTCGACGACGAGCACGCCCGAGGGGGCGTCGTCCACCTCAGCGGGCCGGACGGTCCGCCGGGTCGGCCGCCTCGTCCGGCTCCTCGTCGTCCAGCTCGTCGTCCAGCTCGTCGTCCAGCTCGTCGTCCAGCTCGTCGTCCAGCTCGTCGTCCTCGTCGTCGTGCTTGTAGGGGTCGGCCTCGCCCGCGTACGTCGCCCCGACGGCCGCCTCGGCCACGCGCGCGTCACCCTCGCGCGCCGCAGCCAACGCCTCGTCGAGCTGGCGGGCGCTCTCCGGCACGACGTCGGGGAAGAAGGCGATCGTCGGGGCGAAGCGCAGCCCGAGCTGCTTGCCGATCTGCGAACGGATGAGCCCGGTCGCGGACTGGAGCGCCGCGGCCGTCGCCGCGTAGTCGCCGTCGCTGCCCAGCACCGTGTAGTAGACGCTCGCCTCGCGGCTGTCGCCGGTCAGGCGGACGTCGGTGACGGTGACGAAGCCGAGGCGCGGGTCCTTCACGCGACGCTCGAGCATCGTGGCGACGATCCCCTTGATCTGGTCGGCCAGCTTGAGCACTCTCGGCGACGGCATGCGTCCTCCTTCAACGAACGGGGTGGTGCGCGGGGGTGGTGCGTGGTCCTGCGGCAGAACCCCCGATTCTGCCTCAGCCGGAAAACCCGTTGCGCCGGGCGCACGGCGCGGCCGAGGATGCCGGCGACGGGCGCGCCCTGCGCGCCCGCACCACGAGGAGGGAGGCCGTCATGACCGTGCTGGCCCTGGCCTGCGCCCCCACCCCTTCGCACCTCGTGGAGCCCTCCTGTGTCCTCTCCGGACCTGCCTGACCCGTTCGACCCCTTCCGCCTCCTCCCCGACCTCGCCTACACCGCCCTCGACGACCCCGGACCCGGCCAGCGCTGGTCGACCTGGCTCGAGGTCACCGGCCTCTCCCGCGGCCCTGAACCGCGACCCGACTGGGTCGTGACGACCCGCGCCGCCTGGGACACCGACCTCGGTGCGCTCAAGAGCGGCAAGGAGGCCGACTGCCGCCTCCTGGAGCGCGCCGTGCCCGGGTCGTCGCCCGGCGACCTCGGGCGGCACAGCCTCCTGGTCGCCAAGACCTACCGCGACGCCGAGCACCGCCTCTTCCACCGCCGCTCGACCTACGTCGAGGGGCGGCGTACGCGCAACACCCGCGACGTGCGCGCCACGGCCCGCGGCACCCGGCACGGCCGCGCGGTCGCGGCCGGTCAGTGGGCCCAGGCGGAGTGGGACGCCCTGGTCCGGCTGTGGCACCTCGGCGTCCCGGTCCCCTACCCCGTGCAGGTCGACGGGCTGGAGATCCTCATGGAGTACGTCCAGGTGGACGGCGACGTCGCCCCGCGCCTGGCCGCGACGCGTCCGGACCCCGACCTCCTGCGCGACGTCTGGGACCAGCTCGGGCACGCGATGCGGCTGATGGCCGGCGCCGGCCTGGTCCACGGCGACCTGTCGCCGTACAACCTCCTGCTGGCCGGCGAGCGCCTCGTGGTCATCGACGTGCCCCAGCTGGTCGACCTGGTCGCCAACCCGCAGGGCTTCGACCTCCTGCACCGCGACTGCGTGAACGTCACGTCGTGGTTCGTCCGGCGCGGCCTCGGCGTCGACGCCGAGGAGCTCTTCGCCGAGCTGGTCGCCGCCACGTACTGACCGGGGAACGCACGAACCGCTGACGTCCGACGCCGGGTCGCGAAGATCCGGCGTCGTACGTCAGCGGTTCGTGGAGGAGCCGAGCCCGGTGCACCGAAGCCACGGCAGAAACCTGCCCGCGGACCCACCACAGCGACCAGGGTGGAGGTCGGGCCTCCCGGCCTCGGGTGTGGCGGGCGTTGCGGAAGAGGGTCCCGTCGAGCTTGCGAGACGGGACCCTCTTCTGCTGGGCGGAGGCCGGGAGGCCCGACCTCCGCCCGGGACCACAGACCTACGAGCGCGCCTTCTCGCGCATCTCGTACGTCTCGATGACGTCGCCCTGGCGGATGTCCGAGTAGTTGTTCAGCGTGATGCCGCACTCGAACCCCTCCCGGACCTCGGTGACGTCGTCCTTCTCCCGGCGGAGCGAGGAGATCGTCGTGTCGGTGATGACGACACCCTCGCGCAGCAGCCGCGCCTTGGCGTTGCGGCGGATGGACCCGTCCTGCACCATGCAGCCCGCGATGATGCCGGCCCGCGAGCTGCGGAAGATCTCGCGGATCTCCGCGTGCCCGAGGGTGGCCTCCTCGTAGATCGGCTTGAGCAGACCCTTGAGCGCGGCCTCGATCTCGTCGATCGCGGCGTAGATGACCGAGTAGTAGCGGATGTCGACGCCCTCGCGGTCCGCCATCTCCGTCGCCTTGCCCTGCGGGCGGACGTTGAAGCCGACGATGACCGCGTCGGAGGCCGCCGCGAGGCTGACGTTGGTCTCGGTGATCGCACCGACACCGCGGTCGATGACCCGCAGGCTGACCTCGTCGCCGACATCGATCTTGGACAGCGCGTCCTCGAGCGCCTCGACCGAACCGGCACCGTCGCCCTTGAGGATGAGGCGCAGCTCCTGCTCCTCGCCCTTCTCGAGCTGGTCGAACAGCTGGTCCAGCGTCTTGCGCTTGGTGCCGGCCGCCTGGGCCGCCATCCGGAGCCGCGACGCACGCCGCTCGGCGATCTGGCGGGCCATGCGGTCGTCGTCGACGACGATGAAGCTGTCGCCGGCGCCGGGCACGGCCGTGAGGCCGAGGACCTGGACCGGGAACGACGGCGGCGCCTCGTCCACGTTCTGGCCGTGGTCGTCGAGCAGCGCCCGGACGCGGCCGTAGCCGGTGCCGGCCACAATCGAGTCGCCGACGTGCAGCGTGCCGCGCTGGACGAGGACGGTCGCGACGGGGCCGCGGCCCTTGTCGAGGTGCGCCTCGATGGCCACACCCTGCCCGTCCATGTCCGGGTTGGCGCGCAGGTCGAGCGCCGCGTCGGCGGTCAGGACGACGGCCTCGAGGAGGTCGTCCAGGCCCTGGCCGGTCACCGCGGAGACGTCGACGAACAGCGTGTCGCCGCCGTACTCCTCGGGCACGAGCCCGTACTCGGCCAGCTGGCCGCGCACCTTCGTCGGGTCGGCGCCCTCGCGGTCGATCTTGTTGACCGCGACGACGATCGGGACGTCGGCGGCGAGCGCGTGGTTGAGCGCCTCGATCGTCTGCGGCATCACGCCGTCGTCCGCTGCCACGACCAGCACCGCGATGTCGGTCGACTTCGCACCGCGGGCACGCATGGCGGTGAACGCCTCGTGACCCGGGGTGTCGATGAAGGTGAGCTTGCGCTCCGTCTCGTCGACCTCGGTGGAGACCTGGTACGCGCCGATGGCCTGCGTGATGCCACCGGCCTCGCCGGCGACCACGTTGGTCTTGCGGATCGCGTCGAGGAGCTTGGTCTTTCCGTGGTCGACGTGACCCATGACGGTGACGACCGGCGGGCGGGCCGCGAGGTCCTCCTCGCCACCCTCGTTCTCGCCGAACTCGATGTCGAAGCTCTCGAGGAGCTCGCGGTCCTCGTCCTCGGGGGAGACGATCTCGATCTTGTAGTTGAGCTCGCCGGCCAGGACCTGGAGCGTGTCCTCGGCGACGGTCTGCGTCGCCGTCACCATCTCGCCCAGGTTGAACAGCACCTGGACCAGGTTCGACACGTCGACGTTGATCTTCTCCGACAGGTCCGTCAGCGAGGCGCCGCGGGCGAGCCGGATCGTCGAGCCGTCGCCCTGACGGACGCGGACGCCACCGATCTCCGGCGCCTGCATCTGGTCGAACTCTTGACGACGCTGACGCTTCGACTTGCGACCACGACGGACGGGACCGCCCGCGCGGCCGAAGGCACCCTGCGTGCCACCGCGGCCACCACGACCACCGCGACCCGCGGGAGGACCGCCGGGGCCACCGCCGGGACGACCGGGAGCGCCGCCGCCGGGGCGACCGCGACCGGCGGGTGCGCCACGACCACGCGCACCGGGGCCGGCGGGAGCACCGAGCTGGCCGGAGGCCTGGCGCGGCATCATCGCCGGGTTGGGGCGGGGCATGCCGGGGACGCCCGGACGGGCGCCCGGGGCGCCGGGAGCACCGGTACGGCCGGCCGGCGGGCGGGGACCGCCCGGACGGGCGGCGTCGGCACCCGGGGCAGCCGGGGCGCCGGGACGGGTCGGACGAGCCGTGCCCATGCCCTGCGACGGCGCGAACGGGTTGTTGCCCGGACGCGGCGTGCCGGTGGTCCGGCGGTCACGCGGGGCGGCACCGCCGGGAGCACCCGGGGCACCGGGACGGGCGCCGGGAGCACCCGGGCGGGCGCCCGGAGCACCGGGACGGCCGGGCGCGGCGCCGGTCGACGTGCCGCCCGGACGGGGCGCCGAGGTCGAGGGACGCTCGTCCTGGCGGCCGCCCGGGGCCGGGGACGACGGGCGGGGCGCACCGGGGCGCGCCGAGCCGGGGGTGACCCCCCGTTGCGCCGGGGTCGGCGACGACGGGGTCGGCGCGTTGCGGGTCGAGGGAGCCGTGCTCGCGGCGGGGCTCGGCGGGGTCTGCGCGACCGGGGCCGGCGCGGTGGTCTCCGCCGCCGGTGCGGCTGCGACGTCGCGGGCCGGCGTCGCCGGCGTGCTCGGCGCCGCCGGGGTGCGCGTCGACGGGGCCGACGGGCCGGGCGTACGGGTGGAGGGTGCGGACGGCGCCGGGGCGTTCCGCGTGGACGGGGCCGAGGTCGGCCGGGCACCCGGGACACCCGGGCGCGGGGCACCGGGGGCGAGGGGCGTGGCGGCCGGGGTCGGCCGGGCGGCCGGACGCGCGCCCGGGGCCGACGAGGTCTGGGCCGGGGCGTCCGAGGGGGCGAGCTTCTCGCGGAGGCGGCGGATCACCGGCGCTTCCAGGGTGGACGAGGGGGACTTGACGAACTCCCCCATGTCCTTGGCCATCGTCAGGACGGCCTTGCTGTCGACTCCGAGCTCCTTGGCGAGCTCGTAGACACGGGTCTTGGGCACGAATCTCCTACGTAGTCGGCCCGCAACCCGAGTTGGCGCGGACCAGTCAGCCGAAAATGCTCATCGAGCAATCTTCATCGCGAGTTCATGAGCGAACGCTCACTTCCTGGTGTCAGCGGGCCTCGATCGAGACCCGGGCGCGCAACGGGACGAACCCGTTCACGCCGCTCAACTCTAGCCGCTGCCGGCCCCTGGGCCCAACGCGGTACCGGACGGATTTGTCCCGAGGTGCGCGAGGAGGCT
Source organism: Microlunatus sagamiharensis (assembly GCF_900105785.1). Taxonomy (NCBI): domain Bacteria; kingdom Bacillati; phylum Actinomycetota; class Actinomycetes; order Propionibacteriales; family Propionibacteriaceae; genus Microlunatus; species Microlunatus sagamiharensis. The sequence goes on along the minus strand of NZ_LT629799.1, from coordinate 920,916 downwards.
CTCGCCGGCGCCCGCGGCGTCGACCGGGGCCCGCAGCGTCCGGCCGAACGCCCGCTTGCGGACGGCCAGCGCGACGCACGCGGGGTCGGGGTGGACGTACGCCCCCCGCCCCGGCGCGCGGCGCCGGGGGTCGACCCGGACGCCCGTCCCCTCGGCGACCACCCGCAGCAGCCGGTCCTGGGCGTCGCGCCGGCGGCAGCCGACGCACGTCCGGACCGGGCCGCCCGGGCCGCCGACCGGTGCGGGTTCAGTCACCCGCCGGCTGCGGCTCGGTGTCCGGACGGATGTCGATGCGCCAGCCGGTGAGGCGCGCGGCGAGCCGCGCGTTCTGGCCCTCGCGGCCGATGGCCAGCGACAGCTGGTAGTCGGGCACCACGACGCGGGCGGAGCGGAGGGCCTCGTCGACGACCGTGACCGAGGTGACCTTGGCCGGCGAGAGCGCCTGGCCGACGAAGGCGACCGGGTCCTCCGCCCAGTCGATGATGTCGATCTTCTCGTCGCCGAGCTCGTGCATGACCGCGCGGACGCGGGAGCCCATCGGGCCGATGCAGGCGCCCTTGGCGCTCACGTCGCCGTTGTGGCTCGTCACGGCGATCTTGGTGCGGTGCCCGGCCTCGCGCGCCGTGGCCTTGATCTCGACGGTGCCGTCGGCGATCTCGGGGACCTCGAGGGCGAAGAGCCGCTCGACCAGGGCCGGGTGCGTCCGGCTCACGACGACCTGCAGCCCGCGCAGCTCGCGGCGCACGGCGACGACGTAGACCCGCAGCCGGGTGCCGTGGGTGTACCGCTCGCCGGGCACCTGCTCGGCCAGCGGCATGATCGCCTCGACCTTGCCGAGGTCGACCAGCACGGTCCGCGAGTCGCGGCCCTGCTGGACGACGCCGGTGAGGATGTCGCCCTCGCTGGCCGAGAAGTGCCCGTACTTCTGCTCGTCCTCGGCGTCGCGGAGGCGCTGGAAGATCACCTGGCGGGCGGTGGCGGCGGCCACTCGGCCGAAGCCCTCGGGCGTCCCGTCGTACTCCCCGACGGTCCGACCGTCCTCGTCACGCTCGGGCACCATCACGGCGACGTGGCCGTTGCGGCGGTTCACGTCGACGCGCGCGCCGGGCACGGCGTCGTCGGTCTTCTCGTAGGCCGCGATCAGGGCCTCCTCGATCGCGCTGACGAGCGTGTCGAACGGGATGTCCTTCTCGCGCTCCATCACCTTCAGCACGGAGATGTCGATGTCCATCAGCGCCGCTCCTCCTCGTCCTCGTCCTGCTCGCTGTCCTGCTCGCCGTCCTGCTCGCCGTCCGTGACGTCCTCGTCCTCGGCGTCGTCCTCGGCGTCGTCGTCCTCGGCGTCGTCGTCCTCGAGGTCGACCTCCGTCTCGTCGTCCTCGTCGTCGTCCAGGCGGCGGTTCAGCTCGACCTGGACGAGGGCCTTCGACACCTCGGCGTACGCGACCTCGCGCTCGGCACCCGCGACCTCGAGCCGGACGGCGTCCGGGGCGGCCGCGACGATCCGCCCGGTCACCTCCGTGCCGTCGGCGAGGGAGACCTTGACCAGCCGGCCGCGGTTGCGGCGCCAGTGCTTCTCCTCGGTCAGCGGCCGGCCGACGCCGCGCGAGGACACCTCGAGGGTGTACGCGGCCTGGCCCATGGCGGTCGAGGAGTCGAGGGCGTCGGACACCGCCCTGCTCGCGGAGGCGATGTCGTCGAGCAGCGGGCCGCGGCCCTTGGGCCCGTCGCCGTCCACGACCAGGCGGACGACACGCCGCTTGCCCGCCGGCACGACCTCCAACGCGTCCAGCTCGAGGCCGAAGCCCTCCAGGACGGGGCCCACGACGGCCTCGATCGCTTGGTCCCTCATGGCGTGCTGCCCCTCGATCCTGTTGTGCCCAGCAGTTGTGGTGGCCGCTGCACCCGGCAGCGGTCGAAGGATCGAGCATACCGACGTGGCCGAGGGCCTCGGGTACGTTCGTGCGGTGCCCGAAGCACCCCACGCCGCCCTCGGGCACGACCGCTCCCGCTGGGCCCGGCGCGACGTGCTGCGGATCGGCCTCGGCCTCGGGCTGGGCGCTCCCCTCCTCGGGGCGTGCACGACCTCACCGACCGTGCTGCCGGGCCCGGGGACCTCCGGCCGGGCCACGAGCGGGCCCGCGGGCCCGACGCCCGGGTCCGCCTCCCCCGCCCCGGCGCCGACCGTCCCGGCCGGTGCGGCGAGCGAGCAGGCGCTGTCGGTGCGCGCCGCCGCCGTCCTGGACGGGCCGCACCGCAAGGACCTCGGTGCCGACCGCAGGGCCCTGCTGACCTTCCTCCGCGACGCCCACGCCGACCACGCCGTCGCCCTCGCCGGGCCGGACCCGACGACCCGCCCGACGACCGCGGTCCCCTCGCCCTCGGCCGCGCCCCCGGACGTGTCCGGCCAGAGCCTCGCGGCGTCGATGAAGGCGCTCGCCCGGGCGGAGTCGGCGCAGGCCGCCGCCCAGCGCCGGGCAGCCGCGGCCGCGTCGGGCCTCGAGGCCCTCGTGGCCGGTTCGCTGGCGGTCGCGGCCGAGACCTACGCCGCCGCTCTGGGCGCGTCGCGCACGCCCGGCGTCGGACGCGCCCGCGAGCACCGGGCGACGCCGCTGCTCAGCGACGTGGAGGCGTCCGCCGAGCTCGTCGCCCAGCTGCACGCGGTCGTGTACGGCTACCAGCTGGCGATCGGGGTCCTCAAGTACTCCAGCGCCGCCCGGCGGCGGGCGGTCGGCGAGCTCGCGTCGGCGCGCACGCTGCTGGACGCCCAGATCTCCTTCCTGCTGAGCCGCAAGGCCGACGTCCCGCCGGCCGAGCCCGCGTACGCCCCCTCGCCCGCGGTGCGCTCCCCCGCCGACGCGACCCGCCTGGTGCGTGGCATGCAGTACCGCCTGGCGCCCTTCGTCGGGCTCACCCTGGCCGCCGCTGGGTCGGCCGGCGCCCGCACCGTCGCCCTCACCCAGCTGCGGAGCACCGTGCGGACCTCGGTCACCTGGGGCGCCGGGCTGCAGGTCTGGCCGGGCTGGCCCGACTGAGGCGAGCCGGTCGAGCCGTCGGTCGGGAGCGTCAGCGCGGCGTCCGGACGAACCACGCCCGCGAGGCCGGGACCCAGAGCAGGACCAGCACGGCGAGCGACAGCGCCAGCGACAGCCCGAGCGTCGGGGTGACGACCCCCGGCCCGGTCAGGGCGCCGACGAGGCCCACCAGGCCGAGGCCGACGACCGCGACCGCGACCGTGACCGTCAGCAGCACCCGCGCGCCCGGACGGTCGACGAGGACGCCGACGCCGCCGAGCACCGCCGCGACCGCGAGGACCAGGGGCACCAGCACCGCGGTGAGCAGCACGGGGACGAGGGTCGCCGTCCCGAGCGAGCCCGGTCGGCCGAGCGACAGGCGACCGAGCGTGAGGAGCACGCCCGCCAGGCCCGCGAGCAGCACGACCGCCTCGGCGAAGGCCAGCACCGCGGCCACGAGGACGGTGGCGGGCAGGCTCGTGGCCCTGCGGGCCGGTTCGGGGACGGTGACCACGGGCGCTCCTGGACGACGAGACGGGAGAGGCTGATCCTGCCCTGCCGGGGGCTCACCCGAGATAGGTCCGCGCCGTGTCGTACGCCAGCTTGAGGGCCAGCGCACCGACGACGACGAGGAACACGCGGCGGACGAAGGCGCTGCCCCGCGCGATCGCGGTCCGGGCTCCGAGGTAGCCGCCGAGCAGGTTCGCCGCGCCCATCACCAGGCCGAGCCCCCAGAGCACCGTCCCGTGCGCCGCGAAGACGGCCAGCGCCGCGAGGTTGGTGACGAGGTTGGCGATCTTGGCCTTGGCGCTGGCCTCGAGGAAGCCGTAGCCGAGCACCCCCACCAGCGCGATGACGAAGAACGAGCCCGTGCCCGGGCCGAGGAAGCCGTCGTACGCGCCGACCACCAGCCCGATGACCGCCGTCCGCCCGTAGTGCGCCCCGCCGGAGTGCCGCACGGCGTTGGTCAGGCCGAGCTGCGGGCGCCGCCAGGTGTAGACGCCCACGGCGACCAGCGCGACCAGGACGATCGGGGTGAAGGCGTCCTTGGGAAGGAGCTTGGCCAGCTGGGCACCGAGCGCCGAGCCCGCCGCGGCGAAGACCACGAGGGGCAGCACGGTGCGCCAGTCGGGCCGGACGCGACGGGCGTAGGTGATCGAGCTCGTCGCCGTGCCCCACATCGACGACACCTTGTTGGTGCCGAGGATGGCCGCCGGGGGCGTCCCGGGCGGCAGGCCGATGAGCAGCGCCGGCAGCTGGACGAGCCCGCCACCGCCGACGACCGCGTCGACCCAGCCGGCGACGAACGCCGCGAGCACGAGCGCGGCCAGCGTCCACACCGGCAGGTCGACGCCCAGCAGGCCCGTCATGGCGTCCAGGGCCCTGCTCCTCCCGGTCCGCCTGCAGGGGTTCCTGCGTGAAGGCGCCGTGAAGATTACGGCGTCGGCGTGAAGGACGCGTGAAGACCGCGCCGGGACGGGGCCTCCCGCTGCTGGCATGGCGAGGTGCGAAAGAGATCCGATGGCTGACGCCGTCTTCGTCCTGCTCACGCTGGTGGTGTTCGCGGCGCTCGCCGCCGTCGTCCGAGGGGGTGGGCGGCTGTGAGCCCGCTGGCTCCCCTGGCGATCAGCGCCGAGAACGCCGTCGGGCTCGGCGTGGCGCTCGTGCTCCTGGCCTTCGTCGTGTGCGCCCTGCTCTTCCCGGAGCGGTTCTGATGGGCACTCCCGCGGCCGAGACCTGGGCCGGCGTGACCTTCGTCGCCGCCCTGGTGCTCGTCCTCGTGCTGGTGCACCGCCCGCTCGGCGCCCACCTGCACCGCGTCGCCACCGGCGAGCGCGACCTCGGGGTCGAGCGCGTCGTCTACCGCCTCGTCGGGGTCGACGCGCGGGCCGAGCAGTCCTGGGCCGCGTACGCGCGGAGCGTCCTGGCCTTCTCCGCGGTGTCGGTGCTCGTGCTCTACGGCCTGCTGCGCGTCCAGGCCCACCTGCCGCTGAGCCTCGGGTTCCCCGGGGTGGAGCCGTCGCAGGCGTGGAACACCGCCGTCAGCTTCGTGACCAACACCAACTGGCAGTCCTACTCGGGCGAGTCGACGATGGGCCACCTCGCCCAGATGTCCGGGCTGGCGGTGCAGAACTTCGTCTCCGCCGCGGTCGGCATCGCGGTGGCCTTCGCGCTGATGCGCGGGCTGGCCCGGGCGAGCAGCGCCTCGCTCGGCAACTTCTGGGTCGACCTCGTCCGGGTGAGCCTGCGGGTGCTGCTGCCGATGGCGTTCGTCGGCGCGGTCCTGCTGGTCGCGGCGGGCGCGGTGCAGAACCTGTCCTCCGGCCTCGACGTCACCACCCTCGCCGGTGGCTCCCAGCACCTGACCGGCGGCCCGGTCGCCAGCCAGGAGGCGATCAAGGAGCTCGGCACGAACGGCGGCGGCTTCTACAACGTGAACAGCGCCCACCCCTTCGAGAACCCGAACGGCCTCAGCAACGCCCTCGAGGTGCTCCTCATCCTCCTGATCCCCTTCAGCCTGCCCCGGGTCTTCGGCCTGATGACCGGCGACACCGGCCAGGGCCGGGCGATCGCGTTGACCATGGCGGTCCTGGCGACCGTCAGCGTCGGGCTGACGAACCTCGCCCTCGCGGCCGCGGGCGGCACCGTGCCCGGCGCGGTCGGGGTGGCGGGCGAGGGCCTGGAGACGCGGTTCGGGGTGTCGCAGTCGGCCACCTTCGCCGCCGTGACGACCCTGACCTCGACCGGTGCGGTCAACTCGTTCCACGACTCGTTCCCCGCGGCCGGCGGCGGCGTCGTGATGCTCAACATGATGCTCGGCGAGGTCGCTCCCGGCGGCGTCGGGACCGGCCTCTACGGGCTGCTGGTGCTGGCGGTCATCACGGTCTTCGTGGCCGGGCTGATGGTCGGGCGGACCCCGGAGTACGTCGGCAAGAAGATCGGCGGGCGCGAGATCAAGTTCGCCTCGCTCTACTTCCTCGTCACCCCAGCGCTGGTGCTGGTGGGCACGGCCGCCGCGATGGCCCTGCCGTCGGCCCGCGCGTCGATGCTCAACGCGGGCCCGCACGGGCTGTCGGAGGTCCTGTACGCGTACACCTCCGCGGCCAACAACAACGGCTCGGCCTTCGCCGGGCTAAGCGCCAACACCACCTGGTACAACACGACGCTCGGTCTGGCCATGGCGCTCGGACGATTCGTCCCGGTCGTGCTCGTGCTCGGGCTGGCCGGCTCGCTCGCCGCTCAGCCGAAGGCGGCGACCACCGCCGGCACGCTGCCGACCCGCGGGCCGCTGTTCGTGGGGATGCTCCTCGCGGTCACCGTCGTGCTCGTCGCCCTCACCTACCTGCCCGCGCTCGCGCTCGGGCCCCTCGCGGAGGCACTGTCGTGACCGTCCTGGACACCCCCACCCGCTCCCCGGAGCAGCCGACCGGGCCAGAGCACGCCGGGCCTCCCCGCCGCGTCGGCGGCGGCCTGCTCGACCCGCGCATGCTGCTGACCTCGCTGCCCGACGCGGTCCGCAAGCTCGACCCCCGCACGCTGTGGCACAACCCCGTGATGTTCGTGGTGGAGATCGGCTCGGTCCTCACCACGGTCCTCGCCGTGCTGCAACCCAGCGTCTTCGCGTGGGCGATCGTCGTCTGGCTGTGGCTCACGGTCGCCTTCGCCAACCTGGCCGAGGCCGTGGCCGAGGGCCGGGGCAAGGCCCAGGCCCAGGCGCTGCGCCAGGCGCGCGAGGACACCGTCGCCCGGCGCCTCGTCGGCTGGACCCCCGGCGCCACGGACGTCGAGGAGCAGGCCGTCGCGGCCACCGAGCTGCGCCGCGGCGACGTCGTGGTCGTCGAGGCAGGCCAGCTCGTGCCCGGCGACGGCGACGTCGTCGAGGGCATCGCCTCGGTCGACGAGTCCGCGATCACCGGTGAGTCGGCCCCCGTCATCCGCGAGTCCGGCGGTGACCGCTCGGCGGTCACCGGTGGTACCCGGGTGCTGTCGGACCGCGTCGTCGTGCGCATCACCCAGGAGCCGGGCGCCAGCTTCCTCGACCGGATGATCTCCCTGGTCGAGGGCGCCAGCCGGCAGAAGACGCCGAACGAGATCGCCCTGAACATCCTCCTGGCCGCGCTGACGATCGTGTTCCTGCTGGCCGTGGCGACCCTGCAGCCCCTCGCGATCTACTCCCGCGCCGTCCAGGCCGCGGCGGGCGACTCCGCCGTGCTCGACGCGGACGGCGTGACCGGCATCGTGCTGGTGTCCCTGCTCGTCTGCCTGATCCCCACGACGATCGGGGCCCTGCTGTCGGCCATCGGCATCGCCGGCATGGACCGCCTGGTGCAGCGCAACGTGCTGGCCATGTCCGGGCGCGCCGTGGAGGCCGCCGGCGACGTGAGCACGCTGCTGCTCGACAAGACCGGGACCATCACGCTGGGCAACCGGCAGGCGGTCGACCTCGTCACCGCCGAGGGGGTGGACGCGCACCGCCTCGCGGAGGCCGCACAGCTGTCCAGCCTGGCCGACGAGACGCCCGAGGGCCGCTCGATCGTCGTGCTGGCCAAGAACGGCTACGGGCTCCGGTCCCGCGGCACCGGGGAGCTGACCGGGGCCACGTGGGTCCCGTTCACCGCGCAGACGCGCATGTCGGGCGTCGACCTGCCCGGGGGTGCCGGCCAGGAGGCCCTGGAGGTCCGCAAGGGCGCCACGGCCGCAGTCCTGGCCTGGGTCCGCCAGCACGGCGGGCGCCCCGGCCCGCGGGTCACCGAGGCCGTCGACGCGATCAGCGCCGCCGGCGGGACCCCGCTCGTCGTCGCCGAGCGGCGCGGGGACGCCCCCGCCGAGGCCCTCGGGGTCGTCCACCTCAAGGACGTCGTCAAGCCCGGCATGCGCGCCCGCTTCGACGAGATGCGCCGGATGGGCATCCGGACGGTGATGATCACCGGCGACAACCCCATGACCGCCTCAGCGATCGCCGAGGAGGCCGGGGTCGACGACTTCCTGGCCGAGGCGACGCCCGAGGACAAGATGGCGCTGATCAAGGCCGAGCAGGCCGGCGGCCGCCTCGTGGCGATGACCGGGGACGGCACCAACGACGCCCCGGCGCTCGCCCAGGCCGACGTCGGCGTGGCCATGAACTCGGGCACCTCGGCCGCCAAGGAGGCCGGCAACATGGTCGACCTCGACTCGGACCCGACCAAGCTGATCGAGATCGTCGAGATCGGCAAGCAGCTGCTGATCACCCGGGGAGCGCTGACGACCTTCTCGATCGCCAACGACATCGCCAAGTACTTCGCGATCATCCCGGCGATCTTCGCCGTGGTCTACCCCGGCCTGGGCGCGCTCAACGTCATGCGCCTGCACAGCCCGGAGACCGCCATCCTCGCCGCGGTGATCTTCAACGCCCTGGTGATCGTCGCCCTCGTGCCGCTCGCCCTGCGCGGCGTGCGCTACGTGCCCGGCGGCGCCGCCGCCATGCTGCGGCGCAACCTGCTCGTCTACGGCCTGGGCGGCGTGGTCGCGCCCTTCGTCGGCATCAAGATCATCGACCTGCTCCTCTCTCTCCTCCCGGGGTTGTCCTGACATGCGTTCCTCCTGGTTGTCCACCCACCTCGCCGCCGTACGGGCCCTGTTCGTGCTGACGGTCCTGCTCGGCCTGGTCTACCCGCTGGCGGTGCTCGCCGTGAGCCAGCTGCCCGGCCTGCGGGGCCACGCCGAGGGCTCGCTGCTGCGGCGCGCCGACGGCACCGTCGCCGGCAGCAGCCTGATCGGCCAGTCCTTCACCGACGCGGACGGCACGGCGCTGCCGCAGTACTTCCAGACCCGGCCCTCCGCGGCCGGCGACGGCTACGACCCGACCGCTACCAGCGCGTCGAACCTCGGTCCCGAGGACGTCGTGGACACGCTGCCCGACCCCGCCGCCCCCGCCGGCTCCGACGCGGCGGAGGGCAGCGAGAGCCTGCTGACCCAGGTCTGCGCCCGCAGCGCCGCGGTGGGCGAGACCGAGGGCGTCGACGGCTCGCGTCCCTTCTGCACCGCGGACGGCGTCGGCGCCGTGCTGGTCGTCTTCCGCACCGAGGGGCTCACCGGGCCGGCGACCAAGGTCGTCAGCGTCAACCAGGCCTGCCCGGCCCAGCCCTTCGTCGCGTCGTACGAGGGCGTCCGCGTGGAGTGCGCGACCCCGGGCGACGACTACTCCCACGGGGTGGTCACCCCGGTGCGCGGCACGGCCCCGACCCGGCCCGCCGTGCCCGCCGACGCGGTGACCGCCAGCGGCTCGGGCCTCGACCCCGACGTCAGCCCGGCGTACGCGCGGCTGCAGGTCGCCCGGGTGGCCCGCGAACGCGGGGCTAGCACCGCGGAGGTCGAGCAGCTGGTCGCCGCGAGCACGACCGGGCGGGCCCTCGGCTTCCTCGGCGAGCCCGTCGTGAACGTCGTGACGCTGAACGCCGCGCTCGACACGCGCTTCCCGCGGCAGGGCTGACGTCCCCGGGCGACGGGCGAGAGAGGATCGGGTCATGGTGAGGGGCGAGCTGCGCGTCTACCTCGGCGCCGCCCCCGGGGTGGGCAAGACGTACAAGATGCTCGAGGAGGGCATCCGGCGCGCTGAGCGCGGCACGGACGTGGTGGTCGCCCTCGTCGAGACGCACGGGCGCCGCCACACCGCCGACCTGCTCGGCGACCTCGAGGTCCTGCCCCGCACGAGCACCACCTACCGCGGGACGACGATCAGCGAGCTCGACGTCGACGCGGTGCTGGCGCGGCGCCCCGAGGTGGCGCTGGTCGACGAGCTGGCCCACACCAACGCCCCGGGCTCGCGCCACGAGAAGCGGTGGCAGGACGTCGAGGAGCTGCTCGAGCACGGCATCACGGTCGTCACCACGCTCAACGTCCAGCACCTCGAGTCGCTGAACGACGTGGTCACCGACATCACCGGCGTGCGCCAGCAGGAGACGGTGCCCGACTCCGTGGTGCGCCGGGCCGACCAGATCGAGCTGATCGACATGGCTCCCGAGGCCCTGCGGCGCCGGCTCGCCCACGGCAACGTCTACCCCTCCGACCGGGTCGACGCGGCGCTCGGCAACTACTTCCGGGTCGGCAACCTCTCGGCGCTGCGCGAGCTCGCGCTGCTGTGGGTGGCGGGCAAGGTCGACGAGCAGCTGGAGCGCTACCGCTCCGACCACGGCATCGGCGCGCCGTGGGAGACCCGGGAGCGGGTGGTCGTGGCGCTGACCGGCGGCCCCGAGGGCGACACGCTGATCCGCCGGGCCGCCCGCGTCGCCGCCCGGACGACGGCCTCGGACCTCCTGGCCGTGCACGTCGCCCGCAGCGACGGCCTGCGCAGCGGCGACCCGACCCACCTGGCGCGCCAGCGCGCGCTCGTCGAGGACCTCGGCGGGACCTACCACCAGGTCGTCGGCAGCGACGTGCCCGACGCCCTCCTGGCCTTCGCGCGCGGGGTGAACGCCACCCAGCTCGTGCTCGGGGCGAGCCGTCGCGGCCGGCTCGCGCAGCTCGTCGGCCCCGGCGTCGGGGTGACGACCACGTCGGAGTCCGGGGCGATCGACGTGCACCTGGTCACCCACGAGCGGACGGCGCACCGCAGCCGGCCCTGGCTGCGGCATGTGCGCTCCGGGCGGGCCAGCGCGCTGAGCCTGCGGCGCCGCCTCGGCGGCCTGGCCCTCGTGCTGCTCGGCCTGCCCCTCGTCACCGGCGGGCTGCTCCTCGTCGACGGCGACGTGTCCCTGGCCACCGACCTCGTGGTCTTCCTGCTGCTCGTCGTCGCGGTGGCGCTCGTCGGCGGGATGCTGCCCGCCCTGCTCGCCGCCGTCGGCGGCTTCCTGCTCCTGAACTACTTCTTCACCCCGCCGCTGCGGCTCTTCACCGTCGCCGAGCGCGAGAACCTCGTCGCCCTGCTCGCCTTCCTCGTCGTCGCGCTGTCGCTGAGCCGCGTCGTCGACGCCTCCGCGCGGCGGACGCGCGAGGCGCTGCGCGCCCAGACCGAGGCAGCCACGCTCTTCACCCTCGCCGGCAGCGTGCTGCGCGGGTCCCGCCCGCTGCCCGCGCTGCTCGAGCAGGTCCGCGAGACGTTCGCGCTGCAGTCCGTGACGCTGCTGGAGCGGCGCGCGGAGAGCGGCGGCGGCCCCGCCGTCGAGCACGCCGACGACGCCTGGGACGTGGTCGCCGCCGTCGGCTCGCCGGTCAGCGCGACGCCGGGGGCCGGCGACGCGGAGGTGCACGTCGACGACCGGTACAGCCTCGTCCTCGCCGGCCACCCCCTGGAGGCCGACGACCGGCGGGTGCTCGAGGCCTTCGCCGCCCAGGCCGCGTCGGCGGTGCAGCACCAGCGCCTGGAGGCGACGGCCGCGACCGCCGGCTCGCTCGCCGAGGTCGACCGCGTCCGCACGGCCCTGCTGAGCGCCGTCAGCCACGACCTGCGTACGCCGCTGGCGTCGGCCAAGGCCGCCGTGGGGACCCTGCGCTCCCCCGGCCTGCGGCTCGGCGAGTCCGACCGCGAGGAGCTGCTCGACGCGACGGAGGGTTCGCTGGACCGGCTCAGCGGGCTGGTCGAGAACCTGCTGGACATGAGCCGGCTGCAGGCCGGGGCGCTGGCCCTGGTCGTCGAGGAGGTGGACGTGCCCGACGTGGTCTACGCCGCGGTCGCCAGCCTGGGCCCCGCCGGCGAGCCGGTCGTGCTGCGCTTCGCCGACGACCTGCCCGAGGTCGAGGCGGACCCCGCCCTGCTCGAGCGTGCCGTCGCCAACCTCGTGCAGAACGCGCTGCGCTACTCACCCGCCGGGAGCCCGCCGCAGGTCGGGGCGAGCAGCCACGGCTCCCGGGTCGAGATCCGGGTCATCGACACCGGGCCCGGGGTGCCGGAGGACGACCGGGAGCAGATCTTCCTGCCGTTCCAGCGCCTCGGGGACCACGACAACACCACCGGCGTCGGCCTCGGCCTGGCCCTGTCGCGCGGGCTGGTCGAGTCGATGGCGGGCACGCTCGAGCCCGAGGACACCCCGGGAGGGGGGCTGACCATGACCATCTCGCTGCCCGCCGCCGTCCGGCACGAGGCCGCCGACGCGGCCCCGGTCGGGACGGCGTCGTGACCAAGGTCCTCGTCGTCGACGACGAGCCCCAGATCCTCCGCGCCCTGCGGATCAACCTGCAGGCGCGCGCGTACGACGTCGTCACGGCCGGCTCGGGTCGCGCGGCGCTGCAGGTCGCGCACGACAGCCGTCCCGACCTCGTCGTGCTCGACCTCGGCCTGCCCGACCTCGACGGCGTCGAGGTGGTCCGCAGCCTGCGGTCCTGGACCCCGATGCCGATCCTCATCCTCTCCGGCCGGCTCGACAGCCGGGCCAAGGTCGAGGCCCTCGACGCGGGCGCCGACGACTACGTCACCAAGCCCTTCAACGTCGACGAGCTGCTGGCGCGCGTCCGCGCGGTCAGCCGACGGGTCGGCGAGCCGAGCACCCCCGAGCCGGTCCGCATCGGCGACTGGGCCGTCGACCTCGCCGACCACGTGGTGCGCCGGGCCGCGGACGACGAGGCCGAGGCCTCCCGCCTCGCGGGTCCCGAGGCCGAGCAGCTGCACCTGACCCCCACCGAGTGGCAGCTGCTGGAGGTCCTGCTGCGCCAGCCCGGCCGCCTGGTCGGTCAGCGCCAGCTCCTGCTCGAGGTGTGGGGCCCGACCTACACCGACCAGACCCACTACCTGCGCCAGTACGTCAAGGCGCTGCGCCGCAAGCTCGAGACCGACCCGGCCCGGCCGCGCCACCTGCTCACCGAGCCGGGGATGGGCTACCGCTTCCAGCCGTGAGCGCGGGGTCACGGCGGCGGGCTCGTCGCGGCGTGGTCGAGGCGTAGAAATCGCGTGAAGGACTCGCCAAGAGGGGTCCTCGTCGCGCTCTACTCGGATGGAGGGACCGCGCCCGCGGTCCCTCGAGTGCCGAGATTGCGAGCGTCGCGTGACCACCACCGTCGTGCCCCGCCGGACCACGGGGACCGCCCCCGACGGACCGGTGCAGCACCATCCCGTCCGAGCCTGGCTGATGCACGGCACGGAGCCGACGAGACGCCTTCCGTCCAGCCACCTCGGCCCGCACGCCAAGCCGCACACCACCGAGAAGAAGCACTCGTGGTGGAAGGTCATGTGCCTCACCGGCGTCGACTACTTCTCCACCCTCGGCTACCAGCCCGGCATCGCGGCGCTCGCGGCCGGGGCGGTGTCGCCGCTGGCCACGCTCGTCCTGGTCGCGCTCACCCTGCTCGGCGCGCTGCCGGTATACCGCCGCGTCGCGCAGGAGAGCCCGAACGGCGAGGGCTCGATCGCCATGCTCGAGCGGCTGATGTCGTTCTGGAAGGGCAAGCTGCTGGTCCTGGTGCTGCTCGGCTTCGCGGCGACCGACTTCCTCATCACCATGACCCTCTCGGCGGCCGACGCGACGGCCCACCTGACCGAGAACCCGCACCTCGAACCGTTCCTCGGCGGGCACGAGGTCGTCGTCACCCTCGCGCTGCTCGCGCTGCTCGGCGCGGTCTTCCTGCGCGGCTTCACCGAGGCCATCGGCATCGCCGTCGCCCTCGTCGGGGCCTACCTCGCCCTCAACGTCGTCGTCATCGGGGTCGCGCTCGCGCACGTGGCGAGCGCGCCGGCCCTCTTCGTCGACTGGCGCTCGGCCCTGCTGCAGCAGCACGGCGGCGACCCGCTGATGGTCGTGGCCGTCGCGCTGCTCGTCTTCCCCAAGCTCGCCCTCGGCCTGTCGGGCTTCGAGACCGGCGTCGCGATCATGCCCCACGTCTCCGACGCCCCCGGTGACACGCCGGAGCGTCCGGCGGGCCGGATCCGCGGCGCCCGGCGCCTGCTGACCACGGCCGCGGTGATCATGAGCGTGTTCCTGATCAGCAGCAGCCTCGTGACGACCCTGCTCATCCCGGCCGCGGAGTTCCAGCCCGGCGGCGCGGCGAACGGGCGCGCCCTGGCCTACCTGGCGCACTCCTACCTCGGCGGCACCTTCGGCAGCGTCTACGACGCCTCGACCGTGGCGATCCTGTGGTTCGCCGGCGCGTCGGCCATGGCGGGCCTGCTGAACCTCATCCCGCGCTACCTGCCCCGCTACGGCATGACGCCGGGCTGGACCCGCGCCGTGCGCCCGCTCGTGCTCCTCCTCACCGCCGGCGCCTTCGTGATCACGGTGGTCTTCAAGGCCGACGTCGACGCGCAGGGCGGGGCGTACGCGACCGGCGTCCTGGTGCTGATCACCTCGGCGGCGCTCGCGGTGACCCTCGCCGCGCACCACGCCGGGCAGCGCGGGCGCACGGTCGCCTTCGGTGCCGTCGCCCTGGTCTTCGGCTACACGACCGCGGCCAACGTCGTCGAGCGCCCGGACGGCGTCAAGATCGCCGCGATCTTCATCGCCGCGATCCTGCTCGTCTCCCTCGCCTCCCGCGTCGGCCGGGCCTTCGAGCTGCGCGTCACCGAGGTGACCTTCGACGACCTGGCGAGCCGCTTCGTGCGCGACTGCGCCCACCGCACGATCCGCTTCGTCGCCAACGAGCCGGACCGCGGAGACCGCGACGAGTACAGCGACAAGCTGCGCCAGGTGACCCGGGACAACGACCTGCCCGACGGCGACGTGATCTTCGTCGAGATCACGGTCACCGACCCCTCCGACTTCGTCAGCCGCCTCGACGTGACCGGCGAGGTGCGCTGCGGTCGCTACCGCGTCCTGCGCCTCCAGGCGTCCTCGGTGCCCAACGCGATCGCCGCGCTGATGCTCGAGGTGCGCGACCGGACCGGCCGGCGCCCGCACGTCTACTTCGAGTGGACCGAGGGCAACCCCGTGGTCAACCTGCTGCGCTTCCTGCTCTTCGGGGTCGGCGAGGCCGCGCCCGTCACCCGCGAGGTGCTGCGGCGGGCCGAGCGCGACCGGTCACGCCGGCCGCACGTGCACGTGGGCTGAGCGACCCGTCGCTCAGCCGAGCGCCGTGGCATCGATGCTGGTCCGGCCGTGCGCGTGGGCCATGGTCTCGGCCAGCGCGTCGTCCAGGGTCAGGTCGCGGCGGTCGCCGCTGCGACGGTCGCGCAGCTCGACCTGGCCGTCGGCGAAGCCGCGGCCGACCACGAGGATCGTCGGCATCCCGAGCACCTCGGCGTCGGCGAACTTGACCCCCGGGCTCGCCTTGCGGTCGTCGAGCAGCACGCTGACGCCCGCCTCGTCGAGCTGCGTGCCCAGGTCGGTCGCCCAGGCCAGGGCCGCCGGGTCCTTGCCGGCGACGACCACGTGGACGAGGTAGGGCGCGAGCTCGCGCGGCCAGACCAGGCCCTTCTCGTCGCAGGTGTTGTCCGCGACCGCGGCCACCGCCCGGGAGACGCCGAGCCCGTACGAGCCCATGGTGACCGTGACGAGCTTGCCGTTCTGGTCGAGCACGCGCAGGCCCAGCGCCTCGGCGTAGCGGGTGCCGAGCTGGAAGATGTGGCCCATCTCGATGCCGCGGGCCAGCTCCAGCGGACCCGAGCCGTCCGGCGCGGGGTCCCCGGCGCGCACCTCGGCCGCCTCGATCGAGCCGTCGGCGTCGAAGTCGCGGCCGCGGACGAGGTCGAAGACGTGCTGGCCGTTGACGTTGGCCCCGGTGATCCAGCGGGTGCCCTCGCCGACGCGGGGGTCGGTCAGGTAGCGGATGCCGCTGCCCGAGTCCTTGCCCAGCACCTGCGGGCCGATGTAGCCCTTGACCAGCATCGGGTAGTCGGCGAAGGCGTCGAACACCTCCACCTCGGCCGGCTCCAGCTGGGCGCCGACCCGCTTGAGGTCGACCTCGCGGTCGCCGGGCAGGCCGATGACCAGCGGCGCACGGGTGCCGTCGGGCTCGGTGACCATCAGGACGACGTTCTTGAGCGTGTCGGCCGCGGTCCAGTCCCGGTCGCTGCGCGGGAAGCGTTCGTTGGCCACCGCGACGAGCGTCGCGATGGTCGGGGTGTCGGGGGTGTCCTCGACGTGCGCGGCCGGGACGTCGTCGTACGGAACCGGGTCGGGCAGCGGGGTGCGGACGGCCTCGACGTTGGCCGCGTAGCCGCCCGGCGAGCGCACGAACGTGTCCTCACCGGTCTCCGACAGCGCCAGGAACTCCTCGCTGGCCGAGCCGCCCATCGCCCCGGACATGGCGGAGACGACCGCGTACTCGAAGCCGAGCCGGTCGAAGATCTTGATGTACGCCGCGCGGTGCTTCGCGTACTGCTCGCGGAACGAGTCGACGTCGATGTCGAAGGTGTAGGAGTCCTTCATGACGAACTCGCGCCCGCGCAGGATGCCGGCGCGGGGCCGCGGCTCGTCGCGGTACTTGGTCTGGATCTGGTAGAGCGTCAACGGCAGGTCCTTGTACGAGGAGTACAGGTCCTTCACCACGAGGGCGAACATCTCCTCGTGCGTCGGCCCGAGCAGGTAGTCGGCGCCCTTGCGGTCCTTGAGGCGGAAGATGTTGGGCCCGTAGTCGGTCCAGCGGCCCGTCGCGTCGTACGGCTCGCGCGGCAGCAGCGCGGGGAAGCGCACCTCCTGCCCGCCGATGGCGTCCATCTCCTCGCGGACGATGCGCTCGACGTTCTGCAGCACCTTCAACCCGAGCGGGAGCCAGGAGTAGATGCCGGGCGCCGCGCGGCGGATGTAGCCGCCGCGCACGAGCCAGGTGTGGCTCGGCACCTCGGCGTCGGCCGGGTCCTCCCGCAGGGTGCGTACGAACAGCTCCGACATCCTGGCGATCACCGGGTCACCCTACCGACGCCGGTGCGCGCCCCCGAGCGCGTTTCGACCGGCCCGCCCGGGCGGCTCAGCCGGTGCGGGCGTGCCGGAAGGGCGACGCGAGCAGGAGCAGCCCCGACACCGCGAACACCGCGGCGGCCAGGGCCAGGCTCCAGCCGTACCCGGCTGTGACGGCGAGCAGCCCGGCCGCCGGGGAGACGACGACGACCACGGCGCGGTTGAGGGAGCGCATGGTCGTGTTGGTCCGGGCCTGCAGCGCGTCGGGGGTGAGCGCCTGGCGATAGCTCATCTAGTGGGAGTTGCTGAGGCCCATCGCCCAGCCGTGCAGCAGCTGGCCGCCCGCCAGCACGCCGGCCGCCGCCCAGCCGGCCGGCACGGCGAGGGCGCCCGTCATCACCAGCGCCCCGACGGCGCTGGTCAGGTAGGACGTGACGACCGCTTGCCCGGTGCCGCGCCGCCGGCCGACCGCCGTGCTGACCGCCGCCCCGACGAGTGCGCCGACGCCGGCGACCGCGTACGCCAGCCCCAGCTCGAGGGGGGTGAGCCGGAGCCGCAGCAGGGCGTACGGCGCGACCACGACGACCAGCACGGACTGCGCCGCGAACCAGACGTGCGTGGCCACGGCCAGCCGGGCCAGGCCGGAGTGGCCGTAGACCCAGCGCACGCCGTCGGCCACCTCGCGCCCCAGCACCCGGGCGGTCAGCCGGTCGCCTGAGTAGCGGGGCGGCTCGTCGACGTGACGCAGGGTCGCCACGACGACGGCCGAGAACAGGTACGAGGCCGCGTCCACGAGGACCGCGAGCGGGGCGCCGACGAGCCGGACGAGCAGGCCGGCGACCGCGGGGCCGGCGGTCTGGGCCAGCGCCGCGGCCCCGTCGAGGCGGGCGTGGGCGCGCTGAAGGGCGGCGCGGGGCACGAGCCGCGGGACGAAGGACTGCGACGCGGCGTCGTTGACCAACGACGCCGTCCCGAAGGCGAGCACGACCCCGAGCAGGAGCGGGAGGGTCAGGACCCCGGCGAGGTGCGCGAGCGGGACCACCGCCAGGAGGCCGGCGCGCAGCACGTCGGTGACGACCATGACGGGGCGGCGACGGACCCGGTCGACGAGGGCGCCGACGACGAGGCCGAGCACGAGGTAGGGCAGCCACGTCGCGGCGTTGAGCCAGCCGACCCGCACGGCCGTGCCGCCGAGTGTGACGACGACGAGGGTCTGCAGGGCCAGGCCGGTGACGGCGCTGCCGAAGCCCGAGACCGCCTCGCCCCACCAGAAGCGCCGGAAGCCGGGCGCCAGGGGCCCGTCGGTCTCCGCGGTCACCACGCCTCCCGGCTCACCCTGGGCACTCTGTCAGGGGGTGGCGCTAGCGTCAGCACGCGCACCAGCAGCAGGCACCAGCAGCAGGCACCGGCGAGGACGCCGGGGAGAGGCGGTCCGCGTGACCCTGCAGGAGATCTCGTTCACCTCGGCCAACGGCCGCGACACCGTCCAGGCGTGGGTCTACGAGCCCGTCGTCCCGGCGACCGCGGTCGTGCAGGTCGTGCACGGGCTCGGCGAGCACTCGCGCCGCTACCTGCACCTGGTGACGACGCTCCTCGACGCCGGGGTCGTCGTGGTCGCGGGCGACCACGCCGGGCACGGCCGTACGGCGATGGAGTCGGGCGTGTGGGCCGACGCGGGCGACGACGCGGCCCGGGTCGTGGTGGCCGACGAGCTCACGCTCCAGGCCAAGGCCCGGGCGCTGCTGGGTGACGGTTCGCTGCTGCCGTGGGTCGTCTACGGCCACAGCTGGGGCTCGATGATCGCCCGCGCCGTGGCCACGGACCCCGAGGCGCGGCTCTCTGGCCTGGTGCTCGGCGGCATCGCCGCGCAGATGCACGGCATGGAGCAGGTGCTCGACCGACCCGCGCTCGCCGCGCTGGCGACGGGCGACCACGCCGCCGACCCGGCGCCGGCGGAGCTCGTGGGCCAGCTGTTCGACGGGTTCCTCGACCGCTACGGGCCCGGCGCCGGCCCGACGGCGTGGGTGGCGCTCGACGCCGACGTGGTCGCCGACCACGCCCGCGACCCCTTCAACAACTTCGGCGCCCCGCTGAGCGCGCGGTTCCTGCAGGGGTTCGTCGACCTCTACGACCAGGTCAACGGCGACGACTGGTACGCCCACGTCCCCGCCGACCTGCCCGTGCTGGTCCTGGCCGGCGACCAGGACCCGGTCACCAACTACGGCGAGGGCGCCTACCACGTGGCCAACCGCCTGGTGCGCTCCGGCCATGCCGACGTGCGCACCCGCGTCTTCACCGGCGTACGGCACGAGGTCCACAACGAGCCGACGACCCGGGCGGAGGCCGAGCGGGAGATCACCGACTTCGTCGCCCGCGTGACCGACCAGCCCCACGAGCGGTAGGTTGCCGCGCCCGACACGCGAGGCGGAGCGCGGCAACCTACCGGTCGACGGTTCGTGGACCAGCCGCTACCGCCGGGGCAGCAGCTCCGGCTCGGCGAGCCGTGCGAGCTGGAGGGCCTGCCGCCCGAACCACACCCCGGCGGCCGGATCGGTCCGCCCGCCCCACTCCGGGTCGGTCGTGGAGCCGGCGACGCCACGGTTGCACTGCCCGTCGGACTGTCCCGGGGTCTTGATCCACAGGTAGGCGTCGAGCTGCGGGTAGGCCTTGGCCGGGTGCGTCTTCGGTCGCTCGCCGAGGCCGCGCCCGGGCGGGTTGCACCAGACCTGCGGGTCGGGATAGCTCGTCCCGGCGGCCGGCACCCACGGGCCGCGACCGTTGCGGCTGGTGTCGACGACGAAGTGCGCCTTCGGCTTCACCTTCACCGCGGCGAGCTCGGCGGCGTAGCGCGAGTCGATCCCCGCGGTGTTCGCCGTCGGGTCGGTCGCGGTCGCGCTCCATACCTGCTGCGGGTCGAGCGCGACGCCGACGTCCCCGTTGGCCGGTCCCCCGCTGTAGTACTGGTCCCCGCAGTCGGTCGGGGTCGTCGTGGCCGCGTCGGGGTGCAGCGCGAGGCAGCTGGAGATCCAGGTGCCGTACGCCGACAGGTTCGGCGTGAACTGGTAGTTCGACACGTTGAGCGAGAAGCCCTGCACGTCCCGGACCCCCGCCGCACTGAGGCGGGCGGTCGCGTCGGCCACGCTCTTCCAGGCGCTGTGGCCCGAGTCGAGGTAGACGAGCGCCTTGCGGTCGGCCTGCTGGATCGTCCGGCCCGCGTAGGCGATGTCGGCGATGCGCCCGGCGGTCAGGCTGCCGGGCGCCGGGTTCGGGAAGGCGCCGGCGTCCTGGCCCGGGTAGGCCGCGGGGCAGTCGGCGGGCAGGTTCGTGAGGCCGTCGGGCTCGACGACGACGACCACCTTCTGCCGCGGGATCAACCCCTGGGCGAAGCCGTCGATCCAGGCGCGGTACGCAGCGTCGGAGCCCGCCCCGCCCGAGGAGTACTGCGAGCAGTCGCGGCCAGCGACGTTGTAGACGACGAAGGTCGGCACGGTCCGGCTCTCCTGCGCCCGCGTGCTGGCGGCCCGGACCGCTCGGCGAACCTCCGCGGGCGTGCCGTCGGTGAACCAGACCGCCTGGGGTGTGCGGGTCTCGGCCTTGATCAGCGCGGCGGCGCGGTCGCGGCCGTTCGCCCTCAGCCGCTGGATCTGGTCCTTCGCGCCGTCGGGCGCGGGTGGGACGTAGAGGTGCGTGCGGCCGGGCAGCGGGCTCGCTGTCACCGCCAGGGCGGGCGTCACGCCCGCGGACGCGACGGCGAGCAGGGCGGCACCCGCCAGCACGGCGGCCCCCCGGCTCAGGATCCGATGGCTCATGGTGCTCCAGACCTCCGAGGCTGGGCCGCCTCGGTGCGGTCCGGCGCCTCCGGGCTCCTCCGAGCCTGGGGCGCTGCCTGTCTGAACCCTCGTCAGCCCTGCGGGAACGGTCCCAAACGGTCTCCGATCGCTTCGTCCGCGACCCGGCTCAGTCGGTGCCCGACTCCAGCGCGGCGCGGTCGAGCGTCTCGGGGTCGCCCGGGTTGCCGCTCTCGAGCTCGGCACTGCTGGCGTACGCGCTGAGGTTGTCGCTCACGTCACCCAGGTCCAGGTGCAGGGTGATGTCGGAGCGCAGGTGGTCCTTGGCGACCAGCTGGCCGCGCTCGGCATAGCCCTGCAGCCGCGTGCGCGTGTCGGCGATGTCGAGGTTGCGCATCGTCAGCTGCCCGATGCGGTCCGTCGGGCCGAATGCCGCGTTCGCGTTGCGCTCCATCGACAGCCGGTCGGGCTGGTACGACAGCGACGGGCCCGTCGTGTCGACGATCGTGTAGTCGTTGCCGCGCCGCAGCCGCAGGGTCACCGTCCCGGTGACGGGCGAGGCGATCCAGCGCTGCAGGCCCTCGCGGAGCATCAGCGCCTGCGGGTCGAACCAGCGGCCCTCGTAGAGGAACCGGCCGAGCCGGCGGCCCTGGGTGAAGTACGCGTCGAGCGTGTCCTCGTTGTGGATCGCCGACAGCAGCCGCTCGTAGCCGAGCACCAGCAGGGCCATCCCGGGGGCCTCGTAGACGCCGCGGCTCTTGGCCTCGATGATCCGGTTCTCGATCTGGTCGGACATGCCGAGCCCGTGCCGGCCGCCGATCGCGTTGGCCGCCAGCACCAGGTCGACGTCGCTGGCGAACTCGGTGCCGTTGATGGCGACCGGCTGCCCGCCCTCGAAGGTCAGCGTCACGTCCTCGGGCTCGACGACGACCTCGGGGTCCCAGAAGCGGACCCCCATGATCGGCTCGACGATCTCCATCGTCGTGTCGAGCTGCTCCAGCGACTTGGCCTCGTGGGTGGCGCCCCAGATGTTGGCGTCGGTCGAGTAGGCCTTCTCGGTGGGGTCGCGGTAGGGCAGGTCGTGGGCGACCAGCCACTCCGACATCTCCTTGCGCCCGCCGAGCTCGGTGACGAAGCGCTCGTCCAGCCACGGCTTGTAGATGCGCAGGCCCGGGTTGGCGAGCAGGCCGTAGCGGTAGAACCGCTCGATGTCGTTGCCCTTGAACGTCGACCCGTCGCCCCAGATGGAGACGCCGTCCTCGTGCATGGCGCGGACCAGCAGCGTGCCGGTCACCGCGCGGCCGAGCGGCGTGGTGTTGAAGTAGGTCTGCGCGCCCGAGCGGATGTGGAACGCGCCGCAGGTCATCGCGGCGATGCCCTCGTTGACCAGCGCCGCGCGGCAGTCGACGAGCCGTGCCTCCTCGGCGCCGTACACCTTGGCGCGGCCCGGGACGCCGACGAGGTCGTCCTCGTCGTACTGGCCGAGGTCGGCGGTGTAGGTGTACGGGACCGCGCCCGCGTCGCGCATCCACGCCACCGCGCACGAGGTGTCGAGACCGCCGGAGAACGCGATGCCGACCCGCTGACCGACGGGCAGGCTGGTGAGGACCTTGGACATGGGGGCCACGCTAACGGCCGCGGGCCGCCAGACCGACGCCCGTCCGTCCGGGTGGCCTAGTAGTGGATCGTCGCGAACTCGCCGACCTGGCGGAAGCCCACGCGGTCGTAGGTGGCCCGGGCGGCGTGGTTGTAGTCGTTGACGTAGAGCGACACGGTCGGCACCATCGTGCGCGCGAGCTTGACCACGGCGGCCATCGCGCCGGGCGCCAGGCCCTGACCGCGCATCGACGGGTCGAGCCAGACGCCCTGCACCTGGCAGACCGTCCCCGAGACGGAGCCGAGGTCGGCCTTGAACACGACGCGGTCGCCGTCGAACAGCCCGAATGCGCGTCCGCTGGTGATCAGCTGGCGCACGTAGAAGCGGTAGCCGGCGGAGTTGCCCGAGACCGGCGAGACGCCGATCTCCTCGGTGTACATGCGGATCGCCGCGTCGGTGTACGCGTCCCAGTGCTCCAGGGTCACGCGGCGTACGCGGGGGTCGGGCGCCACCAGCGGCTCACCGGTGATCGTCATGACCGGCTGGTGCGGCCGGACGTCGCGGACGTCGGCCCACGACGAGCCCCAGCGGTCCCCGAGCATGTGCCAGAAGCGGGTCGCCACGTCGGCCGGCCCGATGATCGAGGCGCACATCCGCTGCCGGCCGGCGTGCTCGGTCCAGGCCTCCAGCGCCTCGTCGTCGGCGTTGACCGGGACGAGGTTGGAGCCGGCGTGGCACAGCGCGGTCAGCGTGCTGCCGCGCTCGTAGCCCCACACCTGGCAGCCCAGGGTGGACGCGTCGAGCCCGGCCGCCCGGACGCGGGCGGCGACGAAGACGTTCTCGACTGGACGTTCCGAGAGCACGCGGATCGCCGCGGGGACGTCGTCGCGACCCAGGACACGGACCCTCCCGCGAGGGCGTACGCCCGCCTGGTCACCGGTCCGGGTGGCGGTCACCGTGTCCTCCTACCCGGGACCCGGACGCTCAGACGCCGACCGGGGCGCTGCCCGCGACGGAGACCTCGGGGGCCCCGCTCTCGCCGGCCGGCATCTCGCCGGCCAGGCGCATGGCCTCCTCGATGAGGGTCTCGACGATGTCGGCCTCCGGCACCGTCTTGATCACCTCGCCGCGCACGAAGATCTGGCCCTTGCCGTTGCCCGACGCCACGCCGAGGTCGGCCTCGCGGGCCTCGCCCGGACCGTTGACGACGCAGCCCATGACGGCGACGCGCAGCGGGACCGTCATGCCCTCGAGCCCGGCGGTGACCTTCTCGGCGAGGGTGTAGACGTCGACCTGGGCGCGCCCGCACGAGGGGCAGGAGACGATCTCGAGCTTGCGGGGGCGCAGGTTCAGCGACTGCAGGATCTGCAGGCCGACCTTGACCTCCTCGACCGGCGGGGCCGAGAGCGAGACGCGGATCGTGTCGCCGATGCCCTTGCTCAGCAGCGCCCCGAAAGCGACGGAGGACTTGATCGTGCCCTGGAAGGCCGGCCCCGCCTCGGTCACGCCGAGGTGCAGCGGGTAGTCGCACGCCTCGCTGAGCAGCTCGTACGCGCGCACCATCACGACCGGGTCGTTGTGCTTGACGCTGATCTTGAAGTCGCGGAAGTCGTGCTCCTCGAACAGGCTCGCCTCCCACAGCGCCGACTCCACGAGCGCCTCGGGCGTGGCCTTGCCGTACTTGGCCATCAGCCGCTTGTCGAGCGAGCCCGCGTTCACGCCGATGCGGATCGAGGTGCCCCGGTCCTTCGCAGCGGCCGCGATCTGCTTGACCTGGTCGTCGAAGGCGCGGATGTTGCCCGGGTTGACCCGGACGGCCGCGCAGCCCGCGTCGATGGCCGCGTAGACGTACTTGGGCTGGAAGTGGATGTCGGCGATCACGGGGATCTGCGACTTGGCCGCGATGGCCGGCAGCGCGTCCGCGTCGTCCTGGCTCGGCACGGCGACGCGCACGATGTCGCAGCCGGTCGCGGTGAGCTCGGCGATCTGCTGGAGCGTGGCGTTGATGTTCGAGGTCAGCGTGGTGGTCATCGACTGCACGCTGATCGGGGCGTCGCCGCCCACGTCCACCTTGCCCACCTTGATCTTGCGCGTCTTGCGGCGCGGGGCGAGCACGGGCGGGGGGAGGGCGGGCAGGCCCAGGTTCACGGTGGTCATGGCGTGGTCCAGCGTAGTCGCGCGGGTGGCGGGCAGGCGCCCGGGCGCGGCTCAGAACAGCCGGATCGGGTCGATCACGTCGGCGAGGATCAGCACGAAGCCGGAGACCGCGATCAGCAGGCCGACGACGTACGCGACGGGCAGCAGCTTGGCCGTGTCGACGTAACCCGGGTCGGGTCGCTTGAACAGGGCGGCCAGGCGCCGGCGCACGGCCTCCCAGAGGGCCCCGGCGATGTGCCCGCCGTCCAGCGGCAGCAGCGGGACGAAGTTGAACAGGGCCACGAACAGGTTGACCGAGCCGAGCACCGAGAACAGGGCCGCGGCCTTGTCGGCGGTGCCGATCTGGTTGGTCGAGGCGATCTCCCCCGCCGCCCGGCTGGCGCCGAGGATGCTCATCGGCCCGTACAGGTCGCGCGGCTTGCCGGTGACCAGGTTGTAGCCGGTGTAGAAGACCTTGGCCGGGAAGTGCACGAGCGCGACGGCGGTCTGCTCGGTCATGGTCCACATGTCCTGGACGACCGCCACCGGCCCGCCACGCACGCGCTCGACCGTGGGGACGACGCCGAGGAACCCGGCGGCCACCCGCTTGGAGGGGTCGAGCGCGTCCGGGACGCCCTGCACCACGGTGTTCACGCTGGGCAGGACCACGCGCTGCCCGCCACGCTCGACGGTCAGCTGCGCGGGTCGGTCGAGGTTGCCGCGGATGAGCGTGGAGACGTCGGCCCAGGAGTCGACGGGACGGCCGTTGAAGGCCACCACGCGGTCCCCCGGCTGCAGCCCCATCTGCGCCGCGGGCGTCGGCGCCTTGCCCGCGCAGGACGTGTCGGTGGCGTCGCCGGGGACGATGCACTCCTGCACCTCGGCCACGGTCAGCTGCGGCCGGTTGACCCCGTAGGTCGCGGTCACGCCGAGCAGCAGGCCGAAGGCGAGCAGGATGTTCATCATCGGCCCCCCGGCCATGATGATCACCTTCTGCCAGCCGCGCTTCTGGTAGAACAGCCGGCCGTCGTCCTCGGGCCGGATGTCCTCCCACTCCGCGGCACGGGCCTGGTCGGTCATCGTCTGGAAGAGCCCCGTCCGCGTCCTGCGGACCTGGTCCGGGTGCGCCTTGTCCGGCGGGTACATCCCGACGAACCGCACGTAGCCGCCGAGCGGGACGGCCTTGACGCCGTACTCGGTCTCGCCGCGACGCGTCGACCACAGCGTCCTGCCGAAGCCGACGAAGTACTGCGTCGTCTTGACCCCGAAGAGCTTGCCCGGCACCAGGTGCCCGATCTCGTGCAGGCCGATCGAGGCCATCACGAGGGCGAAGAAGACGACGGCCCCCAGGACGTAGATCACCAGGTCCACCGCTGCGCTCCTCCTACGTCTGCTGCTCCACCGGCTGGTCCACCAGGGCCGCGGCGCGCGAGCGCGCCCAGGCGTCGGCCGCCAGCACCGCCTCGAGGGTGAGGTCGGCGCTGCTGACCGACGACGAGCGTACGTCGGTGCCGGTCGTGCGTGGCGATCTCCGGCCGGTCCTCCGACCGTGGCGGCCCCCCCGACGGCTCCCTCGTGGTTCTGGTCTTCGCGACGGGAGGAGTCCGGGAAGGTTCTTCACACATCCGGTCGCGCAACGGCCTCGACGCTAATTTTCGAGCAGGCCGCCCGCCACGTCCGGTCCGACGGACGGACCCAGGTCTCAGGGCGCCCGGGTCCCCGACGCACGGGGCCATCAGAGAGGCGGGACGATGACGAGCACGCTCAACCGGGTGACCAACCGTGCCAAGCGTCAGGTGATCGCGCGGTTCGCGCCGGTCAACCGGCTGGTGCAGAACGCGTACGAGGCCCGGGTGCGGGAGCACCGCCCCCACCTGCCGACGATCAGCCCGTCCACCGCGGCGCTGATCGAGGAGGTCGAGACCACCGGCGTCGCCGTCACGTCGCTCGACGCGCTCGGCATCCCGGGCACCGAGCGGCTGAAGGTCATCCTCGACGACCTGAAGGCCTCCCTCGCCGGCCGCGACCCCGAGGGAGCCAGCGCGCTGAAGCCGGCGCACGACGAGCTGATGGCCGACGCCGCGCTGTGGCGCTGGGGCCTGCAGCAGGAGCTGCTCGACCTCGTGGAGAACTACGTCGGGCTGCCGGTCACCTACTACGGCGCCGCGGTCTACCGCGAAGTGGCGGACGGCCGGGTCGAGGGCACGCGTCAGTGGCACCGCGACATCGAGGACCACAAGGTCTTCAAGATCCTGGTCTGGATCGACGACGTGACACCGCAGGGCGGAGCGCTGCAGTACGTGCCGCGTCCCGTGTCCGACCCCGCCGTCAAGGAGCTCAGGTACGTGGCCGGTTTCGTGCCGGACGTCGAGATGGAGAAGGTCGTGCCGCCCGCGGAGTGGGTGAAGGCGGTCGGGCCCCGGTGGACGGCGGTGCTCGCCGACCCGGCGAGGATCCTTCACCGGGCGAGCCCGGCGGAGGACAAGGACCGGTACTCCGTCACCTTCACCTGGACGTCACGCAACCCGATCAAGACCATGCCGGCGGCCGAGCCCTTCACGGCCGACGAGGACGCCCGGATCCGCGCCGGGCTGACCCCGGAGCAGCTGGCCTGCCTGCCGGCCTAGTCCCGCGCCGTTGCTGGGCGGCCGCCCACCTGCTCCACCCGCGCGGCTGCCCTCGCGCGGGCCCAGGCGTCGGCGGCGAGCACCGACTCCAGGGTCAGGTCGGCGCTGCCGACCAACGAGGCCCCGGGCTGCGCGGCAGGGCCCTCCGGAGGCGCCGCCACGTGCTCCCGGAGGACCCGGGAGACCACGTCGACGATGCCGAGGAACGGCAGGCGACACTCGTGGAAGGCGTCCACGCAGACCTCGTTCGCGGCGTTGTAGACCGCAGGCGCGCTGCCCCCGTGGCGCCCGGCGGTCCTGGCCAGCTCGACCGCAGGGAATGCCTCGTCGTCGAGCGGCTCGAAGGTCCACGTCTGCGCGCGGGACCAGTCGTTGGGCGCGGCCGCCCCGGGCACCCGGTCGGGCCAGCCCAGCGCGAGGGCGATCGGCAGCCGCATGTCCGGCGGCGAGCACTGCGCCAGCGTCGAGCCGTCGACGAACTGCACCATCGAGTGCACCTGCGACTGCGGGTGCACGACGACGTCGATGCGGTCGAGGTCGACACCGTAGAGGAGGTGGGCCTCGAGCAGCTCGAGGCCCTTGTTGATCAGGGTGGCCGAGTTCGTGGTGATCACACGGCCCATGTCCCAGGTCGGGTGCGCCAGCGCCTCGGCCGGGGTCACGTCGGCCATCTCCGCCCGCGTACGTCCACGGAACGGTCCCCCGCTCGCCGTCAGGACGAGCCGGTCGACCTCCTCGGCGCGCCCGCCCCGCAGGCACTGGGCGATCGCCGAGTGCTCCGAGTCGACGGCAACGATCTGCCCGGGCGCGGCCGCGGCCAGCACGATCGGCCCGCCGACGACCAGCGACTCCTTGTTGGCCAGCGCCAGCGTCGTCCCGGCCGCGAGCGCGGCCAGCGTGGGTCGCAGCGCGGTGGAGCCGGTGATGCCGTTGAGGACCACGTCGCAGTCCATCCCGGCGAGCTCGGTCGCGGCGTCGGGACCGCCGAGGATCCTAGGCAGCGTCGCCTCGCCGCTCGACCATCCACGCCGGCTCGCCTCGGCGTAGAAGGCGAGCTGGAGGTCCTGCACGGCGCTCGCCCGGGCGACGGCGACGACCCGGGCCCCGGTCTCCAGCGCCTGGCGCGCCAGCAGCTCGACCGACGCTCCCCCGGCCGCCAGGCCGACCACGCGGAACTCCTCCGGACGCCGTCCCACGACCTCCAAGGCCTGCTTGCCGATCGAACCGGTGCTGCCCAGGACAACGACGCTCCGCACCGCCTCAGTGTGTCAGGTGGGACCCTGGCTCAGCCGAGCTCGACCGGGATCGCCGTCCCGTCGTCGTAGCGGTTGCCAGACCAGGTGTTGTCGCCGAGGTCCTTCCCGATGCTGTTGACCGGCCCGAAGACCCCGCACCGCCCGGACCCGCCGCGCCCGAAGACGTTGTCGGTGATCGCCACCTTCGACACCGTGCCGTACGGCTTGCCCGGGTAGTAGCCGGGGTTGAGGCAGTAGGCCGACTGCTGGTTCTTGCCGGAGGTGCTCATGTCGAACGTCGACAGCAGGTGGTTGCGGCGGATCGTGCTGTTGGTGAAGGGGGCGTAGTCGCCGTAGAAGCCGATGACGGCCGAGCACCCGGCGTCGCCGTTGCTCCCGCTGACGACGTCGTCCTCCTTCGACGACCAGTCCCCGCAGGTCAACCAGTTGTGCTCGACGGTGAAGCGGTCGGTCCCGTTCCCGCCGGCCGCGTTGTAGTGGTACGCACCACCCAGCCGCATCCCGTGGACCCAGGAGTCACGGACGACGCAGTTCATGTCGCACTTCACCACCCCCTGCGAGCCGGTGGAGTCGACACGCTCGACGAGGGTGTTGGAACGTCCGACGTTCTCCCACCAGGAGAGGCCGTTCGGCCTCACCGTGCTGTCACGGACGACGACCGGCCCCCACGTCGTCCGCTCCGAGAAGATCACACCCTGGACGAGGCTGTTGGTGATGGTGACGCACGGCTTCGTGAGGTCGGTGCCGTTCCCGGCCTCGACCAGCAGGTCCTGCTTGATCGTCTTCGAGTCGATCACGACGCCGCAGGTGCGGATCGTGGTCGGGCCCGTGTAGTCGGTGAGCGTGACGGCCTTGCGGGTGTCACCGGCGACGCCCCGCGGGTAGCCCGTGTTCTGCGGGCCGGGCCAGCAACCTCCCCACGGGTCCGCACCTCCCGGCGTGTTCGCCGCACCGACGCACGCAGCGGGGCGCACGTCCGGCTGCGTCGGGCTGGGGGTCGGGCTGGGCGTCGGGCTGGGGACGGTCGACGTGGGTCCGCCAGAAGGCCTCGGCGTGCTCGACGCAGCGGGGGTCGACCCCGGCGCCGGGGTGGGCTTCAGCGCCGCGACGGCGGCGTCGAGCTTGTCGAACCGGCACGCGTCGTAGGCCAGCAGCTCCTTGGTGCTCGGCGAGCCGGAGACGGTGGCCTTGCGGCAGGAGGTGTCGTTCGGCGTCGCCGCGCCGGCCGCGATGCTGCCGCCGAGCAGAGCCGCGAGGACGAGGAACACGAGCGCGGTCAGTGGTCGACGCATGGGGCGCTCCTGGCTGTGGGCGAGCCGTGCCCGGCTCGTGGTGCGTGCCGACGAGGTCCCCGCGTGCCTCCTCGTGGTCATCGTCCACGGCACGTTCAGCGTTACCGGCGCTGCCCCTCGACCGGACGAGCGGTGTCAAAGACCCACACGTGCAGGAGTCTCTCAGGAGATTCTTGCTTTTCTCGTTCGCGGCAGCGCGACCGACCTAGTGTCCAACCACCTGCGAGTCGGGTGCTGGACCAGGGCGTGCCTCGTCGGACGCCGTCGGCATCCGTGAGCGGGTCCCGCCGCGGGGGGTGGCGGGACGAGCCGCGCGAGCGGCCGCACGGTCCGGGGGGACGACGTGACGCGCACGCACCATGGAGCCGCCTCGGGCGGCACGCGCAGGTCGCCCAGGACAGCCGCCCTCGCCGTCCTGGTGGCCCTGTCCACCGTCGCGCTCACGCTGGTGCTGCCGGCCGACCGCGCGCTGGCCGCGTGCACCGGCAACGCGGTCGCCTGCGAGAACCAGCTGCCCGGGAGCACCGACGACTGGGACATCTTCGGCGCCGGCGACGACAGCATCCAGGGGTTCGCCACGGCGACCAGCGTGAACGCCGGGTCCAGGATCGACTTCAAGATCAACACCGACGCCCGCGCGTACTCGATCAAGATCTACCGCCTCGGCTGGTACCAGGGCGCCGGCGCCCGGGACATCACGACGATCGCCCCGTCCGTCCCGCTCCCCCAGGTCCAGCCCCCGTGCGCGAGCGACGCCAGCACCGAGCTGTACGACTGCGGGACGTGGGGCGTCTCCGCGTCCTGGAACGTCCCGTCCACCTCGGTCTCCGGCGTCTACATCGCCCGGCTGATCCGCAGCGACGGTGGCGACTCGCACATCCCCTTCGTCGTCCGCAACGACGGGAACACCTCCAAGGCGCTGTTCCAGACCTCCGACTCCACCTGGCAGGCCTACAACAAGTACGGCGGCTCCGACTTCTACGAGGGCAAGGCCAACGGCCGGGCCTACAAGATCAGCTACAACCGGCCCTACTCGACCCGCGGAGCCGCGTACGGGCGGGACTTCCTGTTCTCGAACGAGTACCCGATGATCCGCTTCCTCGAGCAGAACGGGATCGACGTCTCGTACGTCTCCGGCCTCGACGTGGCGGCCGACCCGGCGCTGCTGCCCAAGCACAAGGTCTTCCTCTCGGTCGGGCACGACGAGTACTGGACGAAGGAGCAGCGCAAGAACGTCACCGACGCCCGTGACCAGGGTGTCAACCTCGCGTTCTTCGGCGGCAACGACGTGTACTGGAAGACCCGTCTCGAGCCCTCGCAGGACGGCTCGAACACCCCGAACCGCACCATCGTCGACTACAAGGA
Organism: Microlunatus sagamiharensis; assembly: GCF_900105785.1. Classification (NCBI taxonomy): domain Bacteria; kingdom Bacillati; phylum Actinomycetota; class Actinomycetes; order Propionibacteriales; family Propionibacteriaceae; genus Microlunatus; species Microlunatus sagamiharensis. The sequence continues at coordinate 890,106 of NZ_LT629799.1, read as the reverse complement.
CACCTGGGCGAACGCGCCGATCGACCCCGTCGAGCCGACGGCGACCTGGCGTGACCCGCGGTTCGGCGACCTGGGCTACGGGTTCGGCCCGGAGAACGCGCTCATCGGCACCCTCTACCAGGCGAACTCCGACGACTTCCCCATGCAGGTGAGCGCGGAGGAGGGCAAGCTCCGCGTCTGGCGGGGGACGTCGCTCGCGTCGATGGCCGCCGGCACGAAGGCCACGCTCGCCGACCACACGGTCGGCTACGAGTCGAACGAGGACCTGGACAACGGGTACCGGCCTGCCGGCCTCATCGACATGTCGACGGCGGTGGGTGACACCCCCGAGTACCTGCGCGACTTCGGCACGACGGTGAGCCCGGGCTCGACGACCCACCACATCACGCTCTACCGTGCGGCGAGCGGCGCCCTGGTCTTCTCCGCCGGCACGATCCAGTGGTCGTGGGGGCTGGACTCGTCGGGTGACGGCTCGGACCGCCCCGCAGCCGACCCACGGGTGCGGCAGGCGACGCTCAACCTGCTGACCGACATGGGTGCGCCGGCCACGACGCTCGCCCCGGGCCTGACCGCGGTGACGGCCTCGACCGACACCGTGGCGCCGTCCGTGACCGTGACCACTCCGGCTGCCGGTCAGTCCCTGACCCAGGGGTCGCTCCTGACCGTCACCGGCACGGCGACCGACCAGGGCGGTCGGGTCGCCGGCGTCGAGGTGTCGGTCGACGGCGGCGCCAGCTTCCACCCGGCGACGGGGACGACGAGCTGGACCTACTCGGGCATCCTGACCGGTAACGGCGCCTCGGCCGTCCAGGTGCGTGCCACCGACGACTCGGCCCGCACCTCGGTCCCGGTGAACGTCGCGGTCAGCTCCGGCTGCCCGTGCTCGATCTTCGGCGTCGCGACCCCGAGGGTCGCCGACCCGGGTGACGCCATCCCCGTGACCGTGGGCACCAAGTTCACCTCGACGCGCGACGGCTACGTCAGCGGCATCCGGTTCTACAAGGCCACCGCGAACACCGGCACGCACACCGGGACCCTGTACTCCGCCTCCGGCACCCAGCTCGCCAGCGGGACGTTCACCAACGAGAGCGCGACGGGCTGGCAGACCCTGCAGTTCAGCACCGCCGTGCCGATCGAGGCCGGCACCACGTACGTGGCGGCCTACTACGCGCCGAAGGGGCACTACTCCGCCGACTCCTACTTCTTCGGCAGGCCCTACGACGCAGGCGTGCTCGTCGCGTCGGGCGGGGCCGGGGTGACGAACGGCGTCTTCGCCCAGGGGTCGACCTTCCCGACGAACAGCTACCAGCAGTCGAACTACTACGTCGACGCGGTGTTCTCCCCCGACGACACGATCCCGGCCACCGTGACCGCGACCAGCCCGAGGTCCGGGTCGAGCTCGGTGGCGACGACCGCCGTGGCCACCGCGACCTTCTCGAAGGTCGTCGACCCCGCGAGCATCTCCTTCCAGGTCGTCGACGCCGCGCAGAACGTCATCACCGGCACGACGACGTGGAACGCCGCGAGCCGGACGGCGACCTTCAACCCGGCACAGGGCCTCGCGAGCAGCACGGTCTACACCGCGACGGTCAACGCGGCGACGCTCGCCGCCCCGGTGCAGTGGAGCTTCACGACCGTCGACCCGGACGCGACGCCGAACGACTGCCCCTGCACCTTGTTCGACGACTCCGACCAGCCGAGCGCCGGCCCGGCCGACGACTCCGGGGGCGTGAAGCTGGGGGTCGCGTTCAAGCCGGCCCAGAGCGGTCAGGTCACGGGCGTCCGGTTCTGGAAGCGGCCCGAGGAGACCGCCCCGCACACGGTCAACCTGTGGTCCGGCTCGACCAAGGTGGCCCAGGCGGTCACCACCACCGAGTCGACGTCCGGCTGGCAGGAGGCGAGCTTCGCCTCCCCGCAGCAGGTCACGAAGGACACGACCTACGTCGTCAGCTACACGTCGTCGACGGGTCGGTACGGCTACACCTCCGGCGGGCTGAGCAACCCGGTCGTGAAGGGACCGCTGTCGACGCCGGCCGGCGCCGGTCGCTACACCTACTCACCGGGCGACGCGCCCGGCAACACCTCCGACGCGAACTACTTCGTGGACCCCGTCTTCGTGCCGAGCGCGGGCACGAGGCCGACGGTCTCGTCCACCTCGCCCGGTGACGGCGCCCGGTCGGTGCCCGTGAACGACCACCTGCAGGTGAGGTTCAACACCGCGGTGCAGCCGGGCTCGGCACGGATCAGCGTGGTCCGCGCCTCCGACGGCGCCGCCGTCGAGGGGATGACGGGCACCGAGTCCCAGGGCACGACGGCGACGTTCGTGCCGGCGACCGACCTGGCGCCCGGGACCAGGTACACGATGACCGTGAGCGACGCGGTCAGCACCGGCGGCCCCAAGATGTCGGGGTCGGTCAGCGTGAGCTTCACGACGTCCGGCGCCGCCGCCTGCCCGTGCTCCCTGATGGAGACCACCACGCAGCCGGTCCAGTCCGACGGCGGCGACAGCGACGCGGTGACGCTCGGGCTCAGGTTCACGCCGACGACCACCGGTTTCGTCAAGGGCCTGCGCTACTGGCGCGACGCGAACAACACCGGCACCCACACGGGGACGCTCTACTCCGCGTCCGGCCAGAAGCTCGCGAGCCTCACGTTCGACGACTCCGGCACCGGCTGGCAGACCGCCGACTTCAGCGCCAACGTGCCCGTGGTCGCCGGCACGACCTACGTCGCCGCCTACTACGCCCCGAAGGGGCACTACGCCGCAGACCTGAACTACTTCGCCAACCCCGTGGTGAACACCCCGCTGGCCAGCGTCGACCCCGGCAGCGTCTACGTCTACGGCGACGGCTTCCCCGACCACTCGTACGCGAGCTCGAACTACTACGTCGACGTCGTCTTCGACACCAACGACGACACCCCTCTGCAGGTCGCCTCGACGACCCCGGCGAGCGCCGCCACCGGCGTCCCGCTCGGCACGAGCGTGACCGCGACCTTCAGCCGCGCCATCGACCCCGCATCGCTGCAGCTGGACCTGCGCGACGCGAGCGGCGGCCTGGTCGGCGGCCAGCTCGGCTACGACGCGACCAGCAGGACGGCCACCTTCACGCTGGCGGCCCCGCTCTCGGGAGCGACGACCTACACCGCGACGGTCTCGGCGGCCAGCGCGTCCGGGGTCGCGATGTCCGCACCCAGGGCGTGGAGCTTCACGACCGCGGACACCCAGCCGCCCAGCGTGACGACCATCAGCCCGGCCGACGGCGCCTCCGGCGTGCCGACGGCGAGCACGGTGACGGCGACCTTCGCCTCGCCCGTGGACCCCGCCTCGGTGCTCTTCACCGTCGCGCGGTCCGACACCTCCGCGGTCGCCGCAGGCTCCACGACCTACGACGCGACCATGCGCACCGCGACGTTCACCCCCACCTCGGGCCTGGCCGACAGCACGGCTTACACGGTCTCGGTGTCGGCGCGGAACACGTCGGGCATCAGCATGGCCGCTCCCAGGACCTGGGGGTTCACCACGGCGGACACCCAGCCCCCGACGGTGTCGACCACGAGCCCCTCGCCGGGCGCCGTGGGCGTGACGGCGACGAGCAAGGTGACGGCCAGCTTCGCCCGGGCCGTCGACCCGGCCAGCGTGGTGCTGACCGTGAAGAACACCAGCACCTCGGCCTCGGTCGGCGGCGCCACCACCTACGACGCAGCCTCGAGGACGGTCACCTTCACGCCCTCGTCGCCCATGGCCGGGTCCACCGGTCACACGGCGTCGGTCACGGCGGTGAACACCTCGGGCGTCGCCATGGCGGCTCCGACGTCGTGGACCTTCACCACGGCCGACACCGTCGCGCCCGCGGTGACGTCGACCACGCCGGGCTCCGGCGCGACCAACCTCGCCGCCGGCACGAAGGTCACCGCCACCTTCGCGAGGGACGTGGACCCGGCGAGCGTCCAGCTCACCCTCCGGACCAGCGGGGGCGTCGCCGTCACCGGCACCACGGCCTACGACCCGGCCACGCGCACGGTGACGTTCGCCCCGGGTGCGGCCCTGGCCAGCGCCGGTACTTACACCGCCGCGGTCACCGCCAGCAACACGTCCGGCCTGGCGATGACCAGCCCTCGGACCTGGTCGTTCACGATCGCCGACACCGATCCGCCGACCCTCTCGTCCAGGGCACCAGCGGCAGGGGCGACCAACGTCGGGCTCGGCACGAACGTCACGGCGACCTTCGCCCGAGCGGTCACGACCACCGGCCTGAGCATCACGGTGAAGGCTCCGAACGGGTCCACCGTCGCGGGTTCGGGGACCTACAGCGCGACCACCCGCACGCTGACCTTCGACCCGAGCGCCGACCTCACGAGCTCGACGACGTACACGGTGACGGTCAGCGCCACGAGCTCGGGCGGGGTCCCGATGACGTCGCCCGCGTCGTGGTCGTTCACGACGGCCTCGCAGACCTTCAGCCTGTACACGACGGCGCGCACGCCGTCGGCGACCTCGACGTCCACGACGCCGACGACGGTGGGCGTGCGCTTCAGCTCCTCGCGCGCCGGCAAGGTGACCGCGGTCCGCTACTACGCCGCCTCGACCAACACCGCGCGGACGGTCAAGCTCTGGGCGCCGGACGGCACCCTGATGGGCACCGCGACCACGACCCAGACCGCCACGGGGTGGCGCACCGCCACCTTCGCCACGCCGGTCGCGGTCAGCGCCGGCACGACCTACACGGCGTCGACCTACGCACCCGTCGGCCGGTGGTCGACGACCACCTTCGCGTACGTGGGCTCGTACACGTCCGGCCCGCTCACCGTGCCGGTCAGCGGCGGCGTCAGCAGCGCCGGCGACGTCCGACCGACCGTCCCGAGCTCGACCAACTTCTGGGTCGACGTCCTCGTCCAGATCTGACGCGACCTGCGTCCACCGCACCACCGACACCTCTTGGGGGAGAGATGTACTCGATCGCCGTCATCGGCGCTGGTTACTGGGGTCCGAACCTCGTCCGCAACTTCCGGTCCAACCCGGCCTGGGACCTCGTCGCCGTGTGCGACCTGGACGAGCAGCGCGCCCGCAAGGTCGTGGGCACGCGGTCCACCGTCGAGGTCGAGACCTCGGTCGAACGGCTGCTCGCCCGCGACGACGTCGACGCGGTCGCCATCGCCACCCCGGCGCGCACGCACGCGCCGCTCGCGCTGGCCGCCTTCGAGGCCGGCAAGCACGTCCTGGTGGAGAAGCCGCTCGCCGACAACGCGGAGACCGCGGCCGTCATGGTGAGCGCCGCCGAGGCGGCCGGCAAGGTGCTGATGATCGACCACACCTTCTGCTACACCCCGGCGGTGCAGTACATCCGCGACACCATCGCCTCCGGCCAGCTGGGCGACGTGCTCTACATCGACTCGACCCGCATCAACCTCGGGCTCGTCCAGCCCGACGTCGACGTCTTCTGGGACCTCGCCCCGCACGACCTGTCGATCCTCGACTTCATCCTGCCCGGCGGGCTCCGGCCGAGCGACGTCACCGCGCACGGGGCCGACCCGCTCGGCGCCGGCAAGGCCTGCGTCGGCTACCTCGACCTGCCGCTCGCGAACGGCGCGATCGCGCACGTCAACGTCAACTGGCTCTCCCCCACCAAGATCAGGCAGATGGTCGTCGGCGGCAGCCGCCGGACCCTGGTGTGGGACGACATGAACCCCGCCCAGCGCATATCGGTCCACGACCGGGGCGTCGACCTGCGGACGCAGGCGGTCGACGCCGCCGTGCAGCGCGAGGCCGTCACCGTCTCCTACCGGATGGGCGACGTCGTCGTCCCGGCGCTCAAGGAGGCCGAGGCGCTCGCCGGTGTCGCGACCGAGTTCGCCGCCGCGATCGAGGCGGGCCGCGCGCCCCTGACCGACGGACGCTCGGGCCTGCGGGTGCTGTCGGTCCTCGAGGCCGCGAGCGCCAGCCTGGCCAGCGGTGGCACGGTGCCCGTCGTCGGCCTGCCCGGGGTCGAGCCGGAGCTCGTCCGATGAGCGGCGTCGAGCTGCGGGGGGCCACGGCGCTCGTCACCGGCGGGGCCGGGACCATCGGGTCGACCATCGTCGACCAGCTGCTCGACGCGGGTGCGGGTGAGATCCGCATCCTCGACAACCTCGTCCGCGGCCGCCGGGGCAACCTGCGCGGTCCGCTCGAGGACCCGCGCGTACGCCTGGTGGTCGGTGACCTGCGCGACCGCGACCTGGTCAACGACCTCACCGTGGGCGCCGACGTCGTGTTCCACCAGGCGGCCATCCGCATCACGCAGTGCGCGGAGGAGCCCCGCCTCGCCCTGGAGGTGCTCGTCGACGGGACCTTCAACGTGATCGAGGCCGCCGCGGCGCACCAGGTCGGCAAGCTCGTCGCGGCGTCGTCGGCGTCGGTCTACGGCTTGGCCGAGGAGTTCCCGACCACGGAGCACCAGCACCCGTACGACAACGACACGTTCTACGGCGCGGCGAAGACCTTCAACGAGGGCATGCTGCGCAGCTTCCGCGCGATGTCCGGGCTCGACCACGTCGCCCTGCGCTACTTCAACGTGTACGGCCCGCGGATGGACATCCACGGCCTCTACACCGAGGTGCTGATCCGGTGGATGGAGCGCATCGCCGCCGGGCAGCCGCCGCTGATCTTCGGCAGCGGGGCCCAGACGATGGACTTCGTCTTCACCACCGACATCGCGCGCGCCAACCTGCTGGCGGCCACGAGCCCGGTCGTCGAGGGCGTCTACAACGTCGCCCGCGGCGAGGAGACCTCGCTGCTCGGCCTGGCCGAGCGCCTGCTCGCGGTGATGGGCTCCGACCTCGGGGTCGAGCACGGCCCGGACCGGCCCGTGAACGGGGTGACCCGTCGTCTCGCCAGCACGGAGGCCGCCGCCCGCGACCTCGGCTTCACCGCCGAGATCGGGCTCGACGAGGGCCTGCGCCGGCTCGTCGACTGGTGGCGCAGCGAGAAGGCCCTCGGGTTCGACCCGGGCCAGGACGAGCGCGCGGGCGAGCCGGCCGGGGCGATGGCATGAGCCGCGTGAACGTGATGCTCCCCTACCTCGGCGAGGAGGAGGTCGAGGCGGTCGCGGAGGTCCTGCGGTCGGGCTGGGTCGCCCAGGGACCGCGGGTGGCCGAGTTCGAGCGCGCGTTCGCCACGGCGGTGCAGGCCGGGCACGCCGTCGCGGTCTCGTCCTGCACGACCGGGCTCCACCTCGCGATGGTCGTGGTCGGCGTGGGCGCCGGCGACGAGGTCGTCGTGCCGTCGTTCTCCTTCATCGCCACGAGCAACGCCGTGCGCTACGTCGGCGCGGTCCCGGTCTTCGCCGACGTCGACCTCGCGACCGGCAATCTGACGGCCGAGACGGTCGAGGCCGCGCTCACCGCTCGCACCCGGTCGGTGGTCGTCGTCGACCAGGGCGGTGTCCCCGTCGACCTTGACGCGATCCGCGCCGTCTGCGACCCGCGCGGGATCGTGGTCGTCGAGGACGCCGCGTGCGGCGCCGGCTCGACCTACCGCGGCCGACCCGTAGGGGCCGGTGCGGAGATCGCCGCCTGGTCCTTCCATCCGCGCAAGATCCTCACGACCGGTGAGGGCGGGATGATCACGACCTCGCGGGGAGACTGGGCCGACCGGGCCCGAACGCTCCGTGAGCACGCGATGAGCGTCTCCGCGGTCGACCGCCACGCCTCCGTCCTCGCGCCACCGGAGAGCTACGACGAGGTCGGCTTCAACTTCCGCATGACCGACCTGCAGGCCGCCGTCGGCCTCGTGCAGCTCGGGCGGCTGCCCGAGGTCGTGGCCCGCCGCCGCGAGCTGGCGGCGACGTACGCGAAGTTCCTCGCCGAGGTCCCCGGCCTGCGTACCGTCGCCGACCCGGCGTGGGGCGAGAGCAACTTCCAGTCCTTCTGGGTCGAGGTCGGCGAGGACTACCCGCTCGACCGCGAGGGCCTGCTCGAGCGGCTCGCGCACGCGGACGTCTCCGCGCGTCGCGGCATCATGTCGACCCACCGCCAGCCGCCGTACGCCGACCTCGCCGCACCCGGCTCGCTGCCGAACACCGAGCACCTCACCGACTCCACGCTGATCCTGCCGCTCTTCCACCAGATGGACGAGACGCAGCAGGGGCGGGTGGTCGACGTGCTCGTCGACGCCGGTCGGTCCGCATGAGCGTCCCGCTGGTCCTCGTCGCTGCGAGCGGGCTGGCCCGCGAGGTCCTCGCCGCGCTGGCCGAGGACCCGGCCGGCCACGAGGTCCGCGGCGTGCTGGACGACGCCCCGAACCTGCAGGGCACCCTCGTCGGCGGCGTCCCCGTGCTCGGCACGCTCGAGGACGCCGCCGCGCATCCGGACGCGCAGCTCCTCGTGTGCGTCGGCCGTGGGGCGGGACGGGCCACGGTGGTCGACCGGCTTGCCGGGCTCGGGGTCACCGACGAGCGCTACGCGACCTACGTGCACCCGCTCGCGTCGGTGCCCGCGACCTGCCGGGTCGGGTCCGGCAGCGTCGTCCTGGCCGGAGCCGTCCTGACCACCGACGTGCGCCTCGGCCGGCACGTGGTCGTCATGCCTCGCGTCGTGCTCACCCACGACGACTCCGTGGCCGACTTCGCCACGCTCTGCTCCGGGGTCGTCCTCGGCGGCCACGTCCACGTCGGGCGCGCCGCGTACCTGGGGATGAACAGCAGCGTCCGAGAGGACTCCACCGTGGGCGCGGGTGCCGTGCTGGGCATGGGCGCGGTCCTGCTGACCGACCTCCCCGACGACCAGACCTGGGTCGGCGTGCCCGCCCGACCGCGCACCACCTCCTCCGTCCGCACCACCACCTCGATCGGGAGCACCTCGTGAGCACCGCCGTACCGCTGGTCGACCTCGCCGCGCAGCAGCAGGAGATCCACGAGGAGGTGATGGCCGGGCTGGCCGACGTCTTCGCGACGACCGCCTTCATCGGCGGCAAGCCCGTCGGGGAGTTCGAGCTGGCCTACGCCGACACGACCGACGTCGCGCACTGCGTCGGGGTGGCCAACGGCACCGACGCCGTCGAGCTCGCGCTGCGCGGTGTCGGGGTGCGCGCGGGCGGCGAGGTGATCGTCCCGGCCAACACGTTCATCGCGACGGCGGAGGCCATCTCCCGCATCGGGGCGACGCCGGTGCTCGTCGACGTCGACCCCGAGCACCTGCTCATGGACCCCGACCTGGTGCCGGCCGCGATCACCTCGCGCACGCAGGCGATCGTGCCGGTGCACCTGTTCGGCCAGGTCGCCCCGGTGGAGCGGGTCCTCGCGGTGGCCGGTGACATCCCCGTCGTCGAGGACGCCGCCCAGTCCCAGGGAGCGACCCGCTTCGGGCGTTCCGCCGGCAGCCTCGCCGCCGCGGCGGGGACGAGCTTCTACCCCGGGAAGAACCTGGGTGCCGCCGGCGACGCCGGGGCGGTCACGACGCAGGACGCCGCCGTCGCCGCCCGGGTGCGCCTGATCGCCAACCACGGGTCCGCGCGCAAGTACGACCACGAGGTCATCGGCATGAACTCCCGCCTGGACACCGTGCAGGCCGTCGTCCTGAACGCCAAGCTGCGCCGCCTGCCGGCCTGGAACGAGCGTCGCCGCGAGGCCGCCGCGCGCTACACGTCGATGCTGGCCGACGTCCCCGGCGTGCGCGTGCCGCGGTCGGCCGAGGGCAACGTCGACGTCTGGCACCTCTACGTCGTCCGCGTGCAGGACCGGGACCTCGTGCTGCGGCGGCTCAACGAGTCGGGCATCGGGGCCGGCATCCACTACCCGGTGCCGCTCCACCTGACGAGGGCGTACGCCGGGCTCGGGCGCGGCGCCGGAGCCTTCCCGGTCGCCGAGCGCGCGGCGGCCGAGATCCTCTCGCTCCCCCTGCACCCGCACCTGACGACCGACCAGCAGGACCGGGTGGTGCTCGCCCTGCGCGAGGCGGTCCGTTCTGCGCCGGCGCGGTGACGACGACGACGCCGGCCCCCGGCGGGCTGACCGCCCGGGCCACGGGTGCCCTGCGGTGGAGCTTTCTCAACACGGTCGTGTCAAAGCTCGGCACGATGGCGGTCGGGATCGCGCTGGCGCGGATGCTGGGTCCCGCCGAGTTCGGGACCTTCGCGGTGGCGACGGTCGCCCTCACCGCGGTCCTGAGCTTCAACGAGCTCGGCGTCAGCCTCGCGATCGTCCGCTGGTCCGAGGAGCCCGGCCGGATCGCACCCACGGTCGCGTCGCTGTCCCTGGCGATGAGCGCCCTGATGACGGGGGCCATGGTGCTGCTCGCACCCTGGTTCTGCGCCGTGATGGGCTCCCCGGGATCCACGCCGGTCGTCCGGGTGATGGCGCTGTCTGTGCTGCTCAGCGGCCTGGTCGCCACCCCGGCCGCCCTCATGCAGCGGGAGTTCCGCCAGCGTGAGCGCGTCGTCGTCGACCAGCTGGGCATCTGGCTCGGGGCCGCCTGCTCCCTCGGTCTCGCGCTGGCCGGGCTCGGCGCCATGAGCCTCGCGGTCGGCCGCGTCGTGGGCGCGGCAGCCACCGCGGCGGGGTTCGCGCGTCTGTGCCCCGAGGGCTTCCGTCTCGGGCTGCGGCGCGACCTCCTGCCCGGGCTCCTGGGCTTCGGGCTGCCGCTGGCGGGGACGAGCATCCTCGTCTTCGCGGTGGGCTACGTCGACCAGGTGGTGGCCGGGAGCAGGCTCGGTGCGACCACGCTCGGCTTCTACGTGCTGGCCTTCAACCTGTCGAGCTGGCCGGTCTTCATCTTCTCCCTCCCGCTCCGCACCGTCGGGCCGGCCGTCTTCGCCCGGCTCCGCGGCGACGTCCCGGCGACCCGCACCGAGTTCCGGCGCCTGCTCGCGCTGCTCGCCTCCGCGAGCCTCCCGGTCTGCGCGCTGATCGCCGGCGCCGCCGAGCCGCTCGTGCGCCTGGTGTACGGCTCGGCCTGGCTGCCGGCCGCGCTCGCCCTGCAGCTCCTCGGCCTCGGCGCCGCGGCGCGGATCTTCGGTGAGCTCGCCTACGACTACCTGGTGATCAACGGCCGCTCCCGCTCTCTGCTCGTCGTGCAGGCCGTCTGGCTCGCCGTGCTCGTGCCGGCGCTGCTGATCGGCAGCCACGAGGGTCTGCGCGGCGTCGCCGGAGCCCAGCTCGCGGTCATGGCCGTCGTCCTGCCGATCTACGTCGGGCTGCTGCGACGCCACGGGCTCACCCTCGGCGACGTCGTCCTGCCCGTGGCCCTGCCGGGCGCCGTCGCGCTCCTGCTGCTGGTCGCCACCTCCGCCCTCTCGGCGGCGATCTCCAGCCCCCTCGTCGCCTGCCTCGCCTGCGGAGGCGTCGCCACGATCGGCGCCCTCGCGCTGCTGTGGCGGCAGCGGGCCTCGCTGACCGGACTCGTCGACACCAGGAGGACCGCGTGACCACGTCGGACACCACCCGCGCAGCAGGGCTCCGCCGTCCGGTGACCCTGGTATGCGTCTACAACGACGGCCGCGTCCTCGAGGACTGCCTCCTGACGTCGGTGCGGGCGGCGCAGGCCGAAGCACCCGAGACTGAGGTGATCGCGGTCGACAACCGCCGCGGGGAGTTCGCGTCCGCGGGCGCGGCCCTCAACCACGGGGCGCGCCGCGCACGCCACGACGTCGTCGTCTTCGTCCACCAGGACGTCTACCTGCACTCGCTGGTCGACCTGGAGCGCGCGGCGGGGCTGCTCCTGCGCGGGGACGTCGACGTGGCGGGTGCCGCCGGGATCACGAGCACGGGTCGGCTCGCCGGGCGGATCCGGGACCGCGTGATCCTCGCCGGTGACCCCGCCCTGGAGCCCGTCGACGTCGACAGCCTCGACGAGGTGCTCTTCGCCGTGGCCCGCAGCACGGTGCTCGAGGAGCCGCTCGCGGAGGACGCCGACCTCGCCTGGCACGCGTACGCCGTGGAGTACGGGCTCCGGATCGGCCGGCTCGGGGGCCGTGTCGCTGCGGTCGACGTGGCTCTGACCCACAACAGCCTGACCACCAACCTCGCCAGGCTCGACGTCGCCCACGCCAGCGTCGGGGCGAGGTACCCGGAACGCGTACCGGTCCGGACGACCTGCGGCGTCGTGGGCGGCGGCCGCCGGGTGACGCTGCCCGGACCGCTCGACGGTCAGCGCTGGCGCTACCGGTGGATCAAGGACTCGCTCACCACCTCCTCGTGGCACCGGCTCCACGGCCGTCGCGGTGCCGTGCTCGCAGACGTCCGGGAGACCGTGGACGCCCTGCTCGCGTGCAGCCCCGACGACACCCCGGTGGCGGTGCTGAACGTGGCGGGCGAGCAGGACCGTCGCCCGACCTGGACGCACGGGGGCGAGGTCGCCCTCCGTCGACGGGACCGCGCCATCACGGTGGGTGTGGTCGGGGCCACCGAGGTCCTCGCCCGGGTCGACGCGCGTCCGGACCGCTCCTTCGTCGTGACGAACGTCGACCTCGAGCTCGCACGGACCCTCTGCGACGACTCCGCCGGACCCGCGTTCGCCGGGTTCAGCCAGGGAAGCGGCGCCTGGTGCGTCCTGGGGCCGCTCGCGGTAGGCGGCGCCCAGGCCTTCACCGGGCCCCGCCACCGCCCGGTGGACCTGCGGCTGCGGGTGCCGACGCTGGTGGGTGCGAGCGGCCGGTCCGCATGAGCGCCGCCGTCCTCGACCCGACCCGCACCGCCGCCCGAGAGCGGCTGGGCCGCAACTTCGCCGCCTTCGAGCGTCTGCGCGACCGGGCGCAGGCCGATCTCGGGTCGGGCAGGGCAGCCCGTGCCGCCGCCTGGGTGCAGACCGCGGCGGACCAGGCCTGGTTCAACCCGGGGGGCCACTTCGCGGACGCCGCGCTCGAGGACATGGTGCTGGAGCTCGCCGGCTCGGTGCCGCGAGCGGCAGGACGGGCGCCCCACGCCCCGGGCGACCGGCCCCGCGTCCTGCACGTCGTCACGCAGGCGTACCAGACGGGCGGCTCCACGCAGTTCGTCGCGTCCTGGGCCGACCAGGACACCACCCGGGACCACCACGTCTGCCTGACGCGGCAGGGTCCGGTCGCCGTCCCCGCCAAGCTGACCGCACGAGAGGGCTCGAGGCTTACCCTCGAGCGGGTCGACACCGTCGCCGGCCTGCTGCGCCGCGCAGCCCGGCTCCGCACCCTGGCCCGGACCAGCGACCTCGTCCTCGTGCACGCGCACCCCTACGACGTCGTCCCCGGGCTGGCGTTCACCGGCGTGCCGGACCTGCCGCCGGTCACGTACGTCAACCACGCCGACCACGTCTTCTGGCTGGGGACGAGCTACACCTCCGTGCTGCTCAACATGCGCCGCAGCGGGGCTGAGCTGGCGGTCGGACGACGTGGGGTCGACCCGTCGCGGTGCGCGACCCTCGCGCGACCCCTGGACCCTCGGGGTCGGACCAGCAGCCGGACCGAGGCCAAGCAGCGCCTCGGCCTGGCCGCGGGCCAGGTGCTCGTGGTGACCGCCGCCGACGCCTCGAAGTATTGTCCGGTCTCGGGCCCGAGCCTGCTCGACCTCGTGCTGCCGACGATCCGTGCGCACCCCGACGCCGTGCTGCTCGCGGCGGGCCCGGAGCCGGACGGGGAGTGGGCGGAGGCCGAGCGCTCCACCTCCGGCCGGGTCCGGGCGCTCGGGCTCCTCGACGACCCGTCGCTCGTGCAGCAGGCCGCCGACGTCTACCTCGACTCGTTCCCCTTCAGCTCGCTCACCTCGCTCCTCGAGGTCGGGAGCCTCGGCACCCCGGTCGTCACCTACGCCGGCCACCCGGCCGGCTGCGACGTCTTCGGGGCCGACACGCCGGAGGTCGAGGACCACATGCACCGGCCCACGACGCCGGCGGAGCTCGAGACCACGCTCGCCGCGCTGCTCGACGACCCCACCCTGCGCACCACGTCAGGTGCTGCGGTCGAGGCCAGCATCGCGTCGTCGCACACGGGGACCGGCTGGCGGGCGGCGCTCGACGAGTTCGTGCGGTCCACGGCCGGCGCCGCGGCGCCGGGACGGTCGCGACCGGTGGACCGACGGGAGGACGAGGTGGACGTCCTCGTGCTGGCGGTCATGGAGCGGACGAGCTGGAGCCGTGGGCCCGAGGGGTCCGTCCGCTCCCACCTCTCGGCCTTCCCGACACCGGTACGGGTGGGGCTGGCGGCCGGGCTCGTCCGTCGCGGCGCCAGGCCCGCGGCACGTGACCTGGTGCCGGACCACCTGCGTCCGGCCCTGGCCCGCGCACGTGCGGTCACCCGCCCCCGTCGCGCCCGCTGAGGCGACCGGCTCTGGGGAGGGCGGGTCGCCTCGACGTCACACGGCTGCCGGGGTCGGAGCGCTGCGTGCCACGTCGCCGCGGCGGAGCAGGGCCCTCGTCGCGGCCCTGCTGTTGGAGCGCCCGAGCATCGCCCTCGTCGCCTCGCGGAGCAGGGTGGCGGCCCAGTAGAGGTCGACCGCGACCCGGCCGTGACGCCGCCGGAAGAGCCGGACGCGATTGGTCACCTGGAGGACCCACAGACGGTCGGAGAGGCCGGAGCCGCCCTCGAGGTGGACCGCCTGCGCCTCCGGCACGAGCCAGGTGGAGAAGCCGAGGTCGCGCGCGCGCAGGTCGAACTCGGTCTCCTCGCAGTAGAGGAAGAACGACTCGTCCCAGGGGCCGCACGTCTCCCAGCACTCCCGGCTGATCAGCTGGGTCGAGCCCTCGGCCCAGTCGCTGCGCTGAGCCCGCCCGTACGCGTCGAGGTCGGTCACGTTCTCGCCGAGCGTGGCGAATCGTCCGGCCCGCTGCGCCCCGAGCACGGCGTCCCCGATGGCGCGCAGGACGGTGGGCTCGCGCCGGAGCGAGTCGATCAGCGCCCCATCGGCGTCCAGGAGCCGCGGCACGGCGATGCCCGCCCCGGTGCGCTGCAGCCCCTCGAGCAGGGCGGCGACGCACCCCGGACGGAGCCGCACGTCGGAGTTGAGCACGAGGACGGCGTCGTGCGGGCGGGCCGCGGCGACCCCGGCGTTGATGCCCGCCGCGTACCCGCCGTTGCGGCCGGTGCGGACGACGGTCGCCCAGGGAGCCAGCTCCAGCAACGTCTCCACGCTGCTGTCGGGCGAGGCGTTGTCGACCCCGACCAGCTCGAAGTCCACGCCGGTCAGCCCGGCGGGGAGCGACTCGACCAGGTCCGGCAGGAGCGGCGCGCTGTTGTAGAGGACGACGACGACCGCCACCCGGTCGCGGCGCTGCCGCGGCTCTTCGGACGTCACGCGACGACCTCCTCGGTCCGGCGCCGCTCGACCGCGGCGACACGCGTCGTCGTCGCGTCCTGCAGCGCGAGCCGGCGCGAGGCACCGACCAGCCCGATGAGCAGGAAGAAGCACCCCGCCGACTGGGGGAAGGCGAAGGTGTCGAAGAAGGCCAGGCTGCAGGCGCCCGCCGCGACGGCGGCCAGCAGCGCGTGCGCGACCTCCTGGTCGAACGACGCGGCTGCCGCCCGCCGGGCGGTGCTCGCGGCGACCAGCGTGGTGGCGATCAGCAGGAGCAGACCGCCCAGGCCGACGACCCCGCCCTCGATCAGGAGCCCGAGGTAGCCGTTGTCCAGGATCCAGTAGCGCGTGAGGAAGGTTCCGAAGCCCCGGCCGAGGACCGGGCTCCGCTCGAAGAACGTCTCGACGATCTGGTAGCTGTCGGTCCGCGACGTGATGCTCGGGTCGTTGCCGGCGCCGGTGAAGAGCCGTCCGATCGTGCCGAGGACGCCCGGCACCAGCAGGTAGACGACCGCGGTCGCGCCGAGCGTCACCACGAGCGCTCCGAGGCGGACCCGCGCCGACCAGCGGACAGCGAGAACGACGAGCGCGACCAGCGCGCAGAGCACGGCCGACCGCGAGATCGACAGGAAGACCGCCAGCGCGATCGGCGCCAGCAGCAGCCGGTACAGCCACCGGCGCGTGGGCGACCGGAGGGCGAAGGTGATGGCCAGCGGCAGCACCATGGTCAGCACCACGCCGAACTCGATGGGGTGGGTCGCGGTGCCGCTCGGCCGGATCAGGCCGCTGCGGGTGGAGAGCACCCAGTCGGCCGTCCCGTTGGTCAGGCCCGGGATGCTCAGCCGGTCGACGAAGAGCTGTTTCGTCGAGTACTGCACGACCCCGAGCACGGCGACCAGCCCGACCCCGATCAGCAGCCGCCGCACCAGCGCCCGGTGCCGCTCGAAGGTCGGGGTTCCGTCGTTGGCGAGCACGACGAGCCCGACCAGGCCGACGGCCTTCAACAACCCGCTGTCGGCCGGGCTGATCTCGTCGCCCGGGAGCGGCGAGCCCATGGCGTACGCGTACACGGCGAGGATGGCGAGCAGCCACCCGAGGGCGGCGAGCCGGACCGGCTGCCGGTCGACGGCTCCGGGTGCGGTGCGCTGCACGTGGAACCAGGCCCACAGCGCGAACCCGCCGAGGGCGGCGATCGTCGACGGCGCCCCGGCGGTCCCGAGCGGTGCGACGACCATCGGCGACGGGACGGCGAGCAGCAGCACCACGAACACGGTCAGGACCGACGCGGCGTCGAGACCTGCGCCGCGGACAGGCAGGTGGGTCGTCGCCGAGCCGGACGTCCCGTCAGCCCCGGCCAACGGCTTCGACCTGCCTCTGGTCGGTGTCCCAGCCGGTGGAGACCTCCTGACCCAGCGCCTCGGCCTCGCGGTCGATCGACGCCGCGTCGTCCCCGCTCGCCCACCAGCCGTCCTCGGCCGTCCCGCCCGCCGACGGCTCGCCGGGCCGCCGGCCCTGGCGCGTGAGCAGGAGGTGGTCGAGGAGCGCCAGCAGCAGCAGGCCGAGGCCGAGGATCCCTGCGCCGGCCACGATGCCGGTCCGGATCTGGTTCTTGCGGACGACCTCGGGACGGGCGTCGGTCACGAGCGGCGTCGAGGTGATGATCGCCTCGGGCTTGAGCACCATGGGCCCCTGCAGCTGGGTCAGCGCGGCGGGGACCTGGTCCATCATCGCCCGGAGAGCGACCTGGGCGTCCGAGACCGTGTCCGCGTCGACCGTGATCAGGACGATCGGCGCGCTGTTGGTGTCGTCGGGCCCGACCTGGAACTTCACCGCCGGGTCGTCGTTGCACAGCTTGGCCCGCATGGCGGCGTACGCCGGGTCGGGCTGCGGCAGGCACATCGCGGCCATGGTCGCCTGCGAGGTGACCGACCGGACGGTCACGTCCCGGACCTGGCTGAGGCTGCCGAGCGCGAGGAAGGGGTTGGTGTTCGACTGCTTCGGGTCGGCCTGCTCGAGGGTCGTCTCCGGTGGCAGCAGGAGGACGGCGCCCGTCGCACGGTAGGTCGGGCCCACGGCGTGGACCACCAGGTAGGTGCCCGCGGCGGCGAGCAGGACGGTGACGACCAGCGCGTACCAGCGGCGGCGCAGAGCGCCCCACAGAACGTGAATCTGCACCCGTGCTCCCCCTTGCCGAACCCCCGCTGTCCACGGTGCGGATCGATCGTCGCACAAGGTCGAGAGCCCCGCTGGCACTCCGAAGGGGTCAGAAATTCACCTTCCGAGGGGGTCCGGAGGTGGTTCTCGTGCACCCGGGAGGAGCCCGCCAGAACACCGCACGACGGCCTTCACGGGGTGCCAGGATGACGCGCAGGGGGTTGCACGTGACGTCACGGGGATTGGTCGCGCTGCTGGTGCGCCGTTGGTACCTGCTGCTGCTCGGAGCGGTGCTGACCGTGGCCGGCACGTACGCCGCGACCCACCGTGCGGGGGTCTACTGGGCCGGGTACAGCGTCGTGGTCCTGGCCCCCACGCAGAAGTACTACGACAACTCGCTCGTGAACGCGCCCTACGAGATGCCTCAGATCGCCGGGGTGTTCGTGCGCCAGTACAACGGAGCCCATCCCGGGCTCCGCACCGTCTCCTCCGACACGCGCCTCTACGGGGAGGGCGAGCGCTCGGCGGTGAGGGTCCGGATGGTCAACGACGGGAGCCAGTGGAAGCCGCTCTACCCCGTCCCCGTGATCGACGTCCAGGTGGTCGACCCCTCGCCGCAGGTCGTGGCCGCCCGCTCGGCGGAGACGCTCGCCCGGCTGGAGCAGCTCGTCCAGGACTACCAGGACCAGGCCGACGTCAAGCAGAGCTGGCGCATCACGACGCTGCCGTCGTCGGACGCGGGCATCACCTACCACAACGGCAGCACGATGCGTGCCGCGGCGGCGACGGGCGCGCTCGGCATCAGCCTGTCGCTGACGGGCATCTGGTGGATCGACCGCCTCCTGCTGAGGCGCCGGCGGTCCGCCTCCGCCGCACCCCGCGCGACGACCACCGGACCGACCCCGGACGGGGAGGAGAAGTGAGCCCGACGGGGGTCGACCACGTCCTGCTGACCCGCTTCAACCTGCCGACGCCCGGCGTCGAGGGGCTCATCCGCGCCCGGGAGGGCTGGTTGACCGAGCGCGCCGACCTGTTCGAGCGGTACTGCGCCTCGTCCGTGGCGCGGCAGACCACACCCTTCACCTGGATCGTCTACGTCGACCCCGAGAGCCCGGGCTGGCTCTTCGACCGTCTGCGGCCCTACGTCGACCGCGGCCTGCTCCGAGCGGTGCTGCGCACCGAGGTCGGGCCCGCCGAGCTGGCGGAGGACCTCGCCGCGGCGGTCCCCCGGCCGGGCAGCCACCTGCTCACCACGAACCTGGACAACGACGACGGCCTGGCGACGGACTTCCTCGCGCGGCTCCGGACCGTGGCGCCGCTGCCCGCGGCACGCGCGGTCTACCTCACCCGGGGCCTCGTCCTGGGCCCGGGTGGGCTGTACCTGCGGACCGACCCCGACAACGCCTTCTGCTCCGTGCTCGAACCATGGTCGGGGGCCCGGACCTCGTGGTCCGAGCGTCACAACGAGTTCGCGCAGGTCATGCCGGTCGTCCGCCTGCACGGGTCGCCGGCGTGGCTCCAGGTCGTGCACGGGAGCAACGTGAGCAACCGCGTCCGCGGCCGGCTGGTCGCGCCCGACGCCTACCGCGCGCAGTTCGGCTCGCTCCTCGACGAGGCGCCGGTGCCCAGCACCGGGCTCAGGGTGACGGACGCCGTGCTCCGCCAGCCATGGCGGCTGCTGCGCGACGGCGCTCGGACCGCGCTGCGCGAGACCGGCCTGCGCGTGCTGGGCCGGGAGGGCTACGAGTCCATGAAGCACCGGCTCCGGGTCATCCGGACGGGTGCGTGACGCGACGGCCGCCCCGGCTCACCACGGCACGCAGGTGAGCTCGCTGTAGAGGTCGTCGACCTCGTCCAGCGGGAGGTCCTTGCCCTTCACCAGCTTGGGACGGCCCGCGTACAGGCGGGCGCCGGGCGGGACCCGCCCCCCGAGGACCCGGAGCTCGACCAACGTCACGAGCGCGCCCTCGCGCAGCAGCACGCGGTCGACCGCCGACCTGGAGTCGGTGTAGAGCTCGGGGTCGGAGACGTGCAGCAGCGTGGCGAAGCACCGCAGCCGCTTCCTGGTGTCCCGCCGGTAGAGCACGTAGCACTGCCGCTCGCCCCGCACCACGAGCAGGTGCCGGGCGGCGAGCGCGTCGCGGTGGTCCGCGAGGACCTGACGCTCGCGCGGGTCCTCGAGCAGGCCGTCGATCGCGTCGGCGCCGGTCACCACCCGGACGCCCCGTGGCGCACGGCCGCCCGGGCGGTTGACGCCGAAGGCCGTGGTGGTGTCGAGCGGGCGGAAGCCGAGCCGACGGTCGATGTCCACGACCTGCCCGCTCGGCGAGAGGTCGGTGAACGCGTGGCCGGGCTGCGCCAGCAGTGCACGAGCCAGACGGACGGCGCTGGCGCGGTGCTCGGGCAGGACGGACAGCGCGGCGAGGTTGCAGAAGCGCTGAGCCCCGGTCGACAGCACGCGCTCGCTGTAGAAGGCGAGGTTGGCCCCCACCACGTCGCCGCCGTGCTCGAGCAGGAAGCCGTGGTTGGGCTGGTCGGTCCCCCACGGCGCACGTGCCGCACGCGCCCACGTCCGGGCCGGTGGTCCGGCGGGCATCGTCCGCGCCAGGAACGCGGCCACGCGCTCGACGTCGGCAGGCTCGATCGGCCTGACGGACAAGGTCCCCGCCCGCTCCACGAGCGCCACGCTACGGCGTGGCCAGGGGTGGCGGGCCGAGTTCTCCGAACCTCTCCCCGAGCGTCGGCGCCGTCCGTACGCTGGACCCACAGACGCGGGACGGGGGTCCGACGTGGTGCCTGCAGGCGTACGCAGCGGTGGTCCGGTAGGCCGGACGCCGAGCGTGGTGGTGGCGGCCCACGACGAGAGCGCCGTGATCACCCGGTGCCTGGACGCGCTCGCCGCGCAGGACGAGGCCGCCGCGGTCGTCGTCGTCGCCAACGGCTGCCACGACGACACCGCAGGGCTGGCCCGGCGCCCCGGGGTCCGGGTGGTCGAGCTGGCCGAGGCGGGCAAGGCGAACGCCCTCAACCACGGCGACGCGGTCGCGGTCGGCTTCCCCCGGCTCTACCTCGACGCCGACATCGTGCTGCCGTCGGACGGCGTCCGGCGGCTGGCCGACGCCCTCGCCGCGGACGACGACCTGCAGGCCGCTGTCCCCGCCCGCCGCATGGCGACCGAGGGCCGGCCCTGGGTCGTGAGGTGCTGGGCGGCGATCAACGCCCGTCTGCCGGTCTACGAGGACGCGCTCTTCGGGCGCGGGGCGATCATGCTCTCGAGGTCGGGGCGCGCGCTGTTCGAGGACTTCCCCGGGCTGATGGCCGACGACCTGTTCCTCGACTCGGTGGTCGCGCGGGACCGACGCGCCGTGATCGGCTCGGTCGAGGTCGTGGTGCAGACCCCCTACCGCACGCGCGACCTGCTCAACCGGCTGGTCCGTGTGCGCCGGGCGAACGCCGACCTCCGGTCGCGCGCCCTGGGCACGCGACCCGCCGCTCGCGCCTCCTGGTTGCGCTCGGTCGTCCTCCGCGACCCGCGCCTGCTGCCGGCCGGCCTCGTGTACGCCGTCCTCACCGTCGTCGCAGCCGAGCGGGCCCGCCGGGCGTCGGCCTCGAAGGCCTGGGGCCGCGACGAGAGCTCGCGCACCGCCGTCGGCGCACGCGGGACGACCGCATGATCAACCTCTGCTTCCACGGCGTCGGTGCTCCCGCCCGGCCGCTCGAGACGGACGAGGCGGGCTACTGGATCGAGGAGGGCCTGTTCGCCGAGGTCCTCGACGAGGTCCGTGACCGTCGCGACGTGTCGATCAGCTTCGACGACGGCAACGCCTCGGACGTCGAGATCGCCCTGCCGGCCCTCCGTCGACGCGGTCTGCGCGCGACCTTCTTCGCGCTCGCCGGCCGGCTCGACGAGCCCGGCAGCCTCGGGCGCGAGGACCTCCGCCTGCTGCGCCGGGAGGGCATGGCCGTCGGCAGCCACGGGATGGACCACGTGCCCTGGCGCGGGCTGGGTCCAGAGCGGCAGGAGCGCGAGTGGGTCACCGCGCGGACGGTGATCGAGGAGGCCGCCCGCCACCCGGTTGTGGAAGCCGCGCTACCGCTGGGACGGTACGACCGGCGCACCCTGGCGGGCCTGCGCCGGCTGGGGTACGCCCGGGTCCACAGCAGCGACCGACGACCGGCGCTGCCGGGGAGCTGGCTGGTCCCGCGGTACAGCGTGACCGCGTCGGACGACCTCGCCTCCGTCCGCGCCCAGATCCTGACGGGACCGGCTCCGCGCCGCCGAGCGCTCCTGGAGCTGAAGGGGTTCGCGAAGCGGGTCCGGTGAGAGGTCTCACTCCTCCGGGCGTGCGATCGGCGTGCCGTCCTCGTAGCGGTTGCCGGACCAGGTGTTCCCGGTCGTGGTGTCACCCTTCTTGTTCAGGCTGTTGGTCGGGCCGAACACCCCGCACCTCCCCGAGTCGCCCCGCCCGAAGACGTTGTCGACGACCTTGACGTCGGTCGCGCGTGGGAAGGGCTTGCCCGGGTAGTAGCCCGGGTTGAGGCAGTAGCCCGACTGCCGGTTGCGGTCCGTGCTGATCTTGTTGCCCTTGCTGAAGGAGCTGACCAGGTAGTTGCGCTCGATCGAGATGTTCCGGTTGGGGTCGAAGTCCCCGTAGAAGCCGATGGCGGCCGAGCACCCGGCGTCCTGGGCGGTCCGGCCGTCGCCGGAGGACCAATCGCCGCACGAGGCCCAGTTGTGGCGGATGACGAAGCGTCCGGACGCCATGCCGTTCGAGCCGAACGCGTTGTAGTGGTAGGCGCCGCCTAGCTGCATGCCGTGCACCCAGCTGTCGACCGCCTCGCAGTTCTGCTCGCACTTGATCACGCCCTGCGAGCCGTGGGAGTTCACCCGGGTGACGAAGATGTTGGTGCGGCCGACGTTCTCCCACCACGACAACCCCTTCGGGGCCACCTCGGTGTCGCTGACGACGGTGGGGCCGTACCCACCCTCCTCGCTGTAGATCACTCCCCTGACCAGGGAGTTGCGGATGACGACGCAGGGCTTGTCCTTCGTCTTCGCCCCGTTCCCGGCCTGGATGAGCAGGTCGCCGGTGACGATCTTGCTGTCGATGACGACGCCGCAGGAGCGGATCTGCTGCGGGCCCGTGTAGGCGGTGAGCGTGACGGGCCGCCGGGTGTCACCCGCCAGCCCGTGCGGGTAGCCCGTGTTCTGCGGTCCCGGCCAGCAACCGCCCCAGGGGTCCTTCCCGCCGGGTCGACCGGGCTCGCCGACGCACGACCCGGGCGGCACGGCCGCTTCCGGTCGCGCCGACGGAACCGTCGTGCTCGCGGTGGGTCCGGCCGGCGCGCTGGCGGGGACGGCCGGCCTGAAGTTCACGTCCACCCAGTAGTTGTTGCCCGCGTAGGACTGGTCGGGCAGCTCCAGCGCTCGCGCGTACCGGTAGGTGCCTCCGCCGGCGCCCAGGTCGGGGTTGTCGGTGGGCCAGCTGAAGTTCTCGTCCACCGAGTAGCGCCCACGAGGCATCAGCACGGCAGCCGTGAACCTCGTGCCCGCCTTCGCAGCCACCGGCCGGTCCAGGGCCGCGTACTGCCACCCCGTCGCCGTCTCCGACCGGAAGGTGGCTCGGGCCACGAGCTCGCCCGACGCGTCGAACACACCGCCCTGGTGCGTACCGGTGTTCCCCTTGCCCTTGTAGAACCGGACGGCGACGATCGTGCCGGGCCGACGGACCGTGAACGCGACGCCGACCGTGACGGACACGGAGTCGTCGAAGGCCTCGACCTTCGGTCTGGTGGACGAGAGCAGGGACGAGGCCTCGGCGTGCTGCGGGCCGAGCACGCCCGAGGCCGCGAGACCGCTTAGAGCCAGCAGCACCGCGAGTCCGAGGGACGCGGTGCGCCAGCTGACCCGTCGACGTCCGCGCGTCGGCACTGAGCGCTTCGGCTTGGGCATGGAACCTCCGGGGTTGAAGTCGATCACGGGCGGGCAGGTCTCGGTCCGTCAGGTGCCCGAGGAGACCCGTCTCGTGCGGGGTGCGGCTCGACCGCAGAGCTTCGCCCGACCTGCTGTCACGGACGTGGAGCCAGGTGCCGCTCAGCCGCGCTTGCCGTCGACGAACGCGGCCAACGAGCCGAGCGTCTCGAAGATCTCGCCGCCGAACTCCTCGTCCCCGACGACGATGTCGAAGCGGTCCTCGAGGGCGGAGACGAGCTCGAGCACCGCGAGCGAGTCGAGCTCGGGCATGGCCCCGAAGAGCGGCGTCGAGGCGTCGAGGTTGCCGGCGCGGTCCTGGATGCCCAGGGTCTCGACGACGACGTCGGTGACCTCGGCGAGCGAGCCGGTGGTGGGGTCTGCGGTGGCGGTCATGGAGCTGTCCTTCGGGTCGGGTTCGAGCGGGTCAGACGAGCACCTCGGCCGGAGCCGGGTGCCCGAGGAACTGGGTGGGGCTGGCGGTGAGGCCGTAGGCCCCCGCCTGGAACAACACGACGAGGTCGCCGACCTCGGTACGGGGCAGCTCGACGTCGGAGCCGAGCAGGTCGAGCGGCGTGCACAGGCAGCCGACGACGGTCGCGGTCTCCGTCGCCTCCTGCTCGGCACGGCTACCCACGACGAGCGGGTAGTTGCGGCGGATGACCTGGCCGAGGTTGCCGGAGGCGGCGAGCTGGTGGTGCATGCCGCCGTCGACGACGAGGTACGTCTTGCCGCGCGAGACCTTCCGGTCGACCACCTCGGTGACGTAGACGCCGCACTCGCCGACGATGTAGCGCCCGAGCTCGACCACCGTGCGGGCCTCGGGCAGGTGCGTCGCGATGGGCCCGTCCAGCAGGGCCGCGAGGTTGCCCGCGACCAGGCCGAGGTCGAGCGGGGCGTCGGCCGGGAAGTACGGGATGCCGAACCCGCCCCCGAGGTTCAGGTAGCGCACCGGGGTGGGGAGCAGGTCGGCCAGGCCGACGACCAGGTCGACCGTGCGGCGCTGGGCCTCGGCGATGGTGTCGGCCCGCAGGTTCTGCGACCCGGCGAAGACGTGGAAGCCCAGCAGGTCGACGTCGGCGCCGACGAGCTCGGCGACGAGGTCGGGCACCTGCTCGACGTCGGTCCCGAACTGCTGGGGCCCGCCGCCCATCCGCATCCCCGAGCCCTTGACGGCGAAGTCGGGGTTCACCCGCAAGGCGACGCGCGGCCGCACCCCGAGCTCGTTCCCCGCGGCGAGCAGCCGGCGGGTCTCCGTCACCGACTCGAGCTCGACGACGATGCCCGCAGCGACCGCGCGCCGCAGCTCCGCAGCTGTCTTGCCGGGGCCCGCGAAGCTGACCCGGCCCGGGTCGATGCCGGTGTCGAGCGCGACGGCCATCTCCCCCGCCGAGGCGACGTCGATCGAGTCCACGAGGCCAGCCAGGTGCTGCACCACGGCGGGCATCGGGTTGGCCTTCATCGCGTACGTGAGGTCGAGGCCGTCGGGCAGCACCGAGCGGAGCAGCGAGACCCGCTCGGTGAGCAGCCGGCGGTCGTAGGCGAAGAACGGCGTCGAGCCGACCCGCGCCGCGAGCAGGCTGACCGGCACCCCGCCCACGGCGAGCTCGCCCTTGACGGTCCCGAACGACGCCAGCAGGTCGGCGGTGCTCATGCGAGCAGCTCCGCGCGGACGAGCGGGCGGTCGTACTTGCCGTTCGGCGAGCGCGGCATGCTCGGCCGGACGACCACCTGGCTGGGGACCATGTAGAGCGGCAGCTGCTTGCGCAGCGCGGCGACCAGCGTCTTGGCCTCGAGCTCGGTGCCGGGCGCCGGTGTCACGACGATCGCGATCGCGTCGCCGAGCCGCTCGTCCGGCACGCCGAGCGCGACGGCGTCGGCGACCAGTCCGGTGCCGTACGCGGCCTCCTCCACCTCGGTGGGGCTGACGCGGTAGCCGGAGGTCTTGATCATCTCGTCGGCGCGACCGACGAAGTAGAGGAAGCCCTCCTCGTCGGCCACGACGGTGTCGCCGGAGTAGACGGCCATCTCGAGCGCTCGCCAGGCCGGTCGGTCGCCGGGGACCGGCTTGAACCGCTCGGCGGTCTTCGCCTCGTCCTCCCAGTAGCCGAGGGCGACGAGCGCCCCGCGGTGGACGAGCTCGCCGGGCTCCCCCGGTGCGCAGAGCGTGCCGTCCGGACGCACGACGAGGATCTCCGCGTCCGGGATGGCCTTGCCGATCGAGTCCGGGCGCCGGTCGACCTCCGCCGGGTCGAGGTAGGTGGACCGGAAGGCCTCGGTGAGCCCGTACATGAGGAAGGGCAGCGCGGTCGGGAACAGCGACCGCAGCCGGTCGAGCGTGGAACGTGGCATCCGCCCGCCGGTGTTGGCGAAGTAGCGCAGCGTGCTCGTGCTGCCCTCGGGCCACGCCGTCTGGATGATCTGCAGCCAGAGCGGCGGTACGGCGGTGAGGCCGGTGACGCCGTGCTTCGCGACGAGCCTGGGGATGTCGGAGGCGACGAGGTGGTTGTGGAGCACCACGTGCGCACCGACGGCGAAGGCCGTCGTGATCTGGCTGAAACCCGCGTCGAAGCTGAGCGGCAGCGCCGAGAGGATGACGTCGTCGGCGGTGTTGTGCAGGTAGGAGCTGACGCTCTCCGCGCCGACGAGGAGGTTGCGGTGGCTGAGCACGACGCCCTTGGGCCTGCCGGTGCTGCCCGAGGTGTAGAAGATCGCCGCCACGTCGAGGTCGAGCGGGGCCGTGCCGGTGACGCCGACCCCGGGGACGAGCAGCTTCTCCCAGCGGGTGAGCGTGAGGTGCCCGTCGACGGCCGGGAGCTCCCGGTCCGGGTCGCCGACCACGACCACGTGCTCGAGCGCCGGGCAGGCGGCGAGCTCCCCGGCGACCGTGACGAGGCGGTCGGCGCTGGTCACCAGGACGCGCACGTCGCAGTTGCCGAGGATGTAGGAGACCTGGGCCGCCTTGAGGACCGGGTTGACCGGCACGAACACCGCGCCGGCGGCCGAGGCGGCCATGAAGGTCGCCACGGTCTCGACGCGCTTGTCCAGGAAGACCGCGACCCGCTCGCCGCGGCGCAGCCCGAGCGCGCCGAGCCCGCCCGCGGCGGCGTCGCACGTCTGCCAGAGCTCGCCGTACGTGACGGTGGTGTCCTTCCACGTGAGTGCGGGCGCCTGCGGCCGGGCGGCCGCGGCCTCCTGGAGCAGGTGGTGGAGGTTGGTCCTCATCGTCTGGTCCTTCGTCCTGGTGAGCGGCGTACGGGTGGGGGCGTGACGGGTATCGCGGGCGTCAGCGCCGCCCGAGCGCGCGGTAGGTCCAGCCCGCCGCGCGCCAGCGAGCCGGGTCGAGGGCGTTGCGGCCGTCGAGGATCCGGGTCCGGGCGACGAGCGGGGTGAGCCATGCCGGGTCGAGCGCGACGTACTCGGGCCACTCGGTCAGCACGAGGACGAGCTCGGCGTCGCGGACGGCCGTCGCCAGATCGGTCTCGAACACCAGGTCTGGCCACTTCGCGGCCGCGTTCGGGACGGCCTGCGGGTCGGTGACCACGACGTCGGCGCCCTGCAGGGACATCTGGGCCGCGACGCTCAGCGCGGGTGAGTCGCGCACGTCGTCGCTGTGCGGCTTGAAGGCGGCTCCGAGCACGGCGATCCGGCGCCCGACGATCGAGCCGCTGCTGACCTCGCGCGCCAGGTCGACCATGCGGACGCGGCGCCGCATATTGATCGAGTCCACCTCGCGCAGGAAGGTCAGCGCCTGGTCGACGCCCAGCTCGCCCGCGCGGGCCATGAAGGCCCGGATGTCCTTGGGCAGGCAGCCGCCGCCGAAGCCGAGCCCGGCGTTGAGGAACCGCCGCCCGATGCGGGCGTCGTGGCCAATCGCGTCGGCCAGCTGGATGACGTCGCCCCCGGTGGCCTCGCACAGCTCGGCCATCGCGTTGATGAAGCTGATCTTGGTGGCCAGGAAGGAGTTCGCCGCGACCTTGACCAGCTGGGCGGTCGTGTAGTCGGTGACGACCTGCGGCGTCCCGGCGGCGAGCGCCTTGGCGTACACACGGTCGAGCACCGCGACCGCCCGCTCCCCCGCCGCGCCCTCGGGCACCCCGTAGACCAGCCGGTCGGGTGACAGCGTGTCCTCGACGGCATGGCCCTCGCGCAGGAACTCGGGGTTCCAGACGAGCGTCGCCGCCGGCTCCACGGCCGCCATCTGCTCGGCGATGCGCTCGGCCGTGCCGACCGGGACGGTCGACTTGCCCACGACGAGGTCGCCGGGCTTCAGTTGCGGCAGGAGTTGCGCGACCGCCGCGTCCACGTGACGCAGGTCCGCGGCGTTCTCCCCGCGACGCTGCGGCGTCCCGACGCAGACGAAGTGCACGGTCGCGCCGGGCGCTCCCGCCGGGTCCGTGGTGAAGCGCAGCGTCCCCGCCCGCGTGCCGTCGACGAGCAGCGCACCGAGCCCGGGCTCGAAGAACGGCGAGCGACCCGACGCCAGCTCGGCCACCTTGGCCGCGTCGACGTCGACACCCACGACGTCGTGCCCGAGGCTCGCCATCGACGCGGCGTGCACGGCGCCGAGGTAGCCGCACCCGACGACCGACATCGACACAGCACCGTGTGGTGCCGGCGGGACCACCCGGTCCTGGACCGTCTCCAGCAGGTCGATCACACGAGGCTCCGCTCGAAGGTCGACGTCGACGGCGGCCCGTCGAGGAGGATGTCCTCGAGCAGGACCTCGTCGGCCGTCGCCCGCTCGACGAACGGCTCCTCGACCACCGACGGCGCGAGGACCGGAGCACGGTCCAGGAGCGTCGCGTAGGGCCGCCCGCGGTGGTCGCAGGTCGCTTCCTCGGGCACCGCCGCGAGCCAGGAGAACACGCGTCCCGTGGGCTCGGCGACGGCGGAGGGCCCGCCGGTCAACCGCCCGAACACGGAGAGGTAGGGACCGGTCTGGGCGCGCCAGTCGAGCTCGTCGACCACCCGGCGGCGCGCGTCGCGCCCCATGGAGCGCCTCAGCTCGTCGTCGTCGAGCAGGCGCTCGACCTGGTCGGCGAAGCCGCTGACGTCGCCCGAGGGCACGTAGAGCACCGTGTCGCCGCCCGACACGCGCGTCTCCACCAGGTCGAACGCCACCGACGGGAGCGCGTAGGCCATGTACTCCATGGTCTTGTTCATGGTCGAGACGTCGTTGAGCGGCGACTTGAGGTCCGGGCAGACGCCGACGTCGGCGAGGCTCAGCTCGTCGGCGATCATGTCGAGGTCCGCACGGCCGGTGAAGGTGACGCAGTCGTCGAGGTCGAGCCGGGTGCAGATGGCGCGCAGGTCGTCGTAGCAGTCGCCGAACCCCATGAGCACCGCGCGGACGTCGGTGCGACCCCGCCTGTGGACCAGCTCGTGCATGACCACGAGGACCTGGTCGACCCCGTCCTGCGGTCCCATGATCCCGAGGTAGACGAGGGTCTTGCGAGGGTCGCGGACCACCGCCGGATCGGGCTCCAGGGGACGCATGCGGTGGGTCTCCGGGCCGCTGCGGACCACGACGACGTCCTCGGCGGCGCGCTCGCCACGGCCCATCGCGATCGCGCGGTACGACTCGTTCGTCGAGATGACCATGTCGGCCGTGCGGTAGGTCATCTGCTCCAGCCACCGCAGCGCGTAGTACTGCGCGCGGTCGCGGAAGCGCTTCGGCTTGCCGAAGCGGGACTCGAAGAGCTCGGGGTTGAGGTCGTGCTGGTCGAAGACGAACCTGACCCCGCGGCTGCGCCAGAGCCGGGCGAGCAGCCAGTAGGTGTCCGGCGGGTTGCAGGCCTGCATGACCGAGAAGTGGTGCTCGCGCCAGACCTTCGCCGAGAGGACCGCGGTCCGCGCCCAGCTGTAGCCGAACTCACACACGTAGCTGACGAAGCCGGTGGTGGGCGGTGCCGGGCGGTACTTGTGGATGGCGATCCCGTCGATCACCTCGAAGGAGGGGTCACCGGGGCCCTTGGGGCAGATCACGGTGACGTCGTATCCCGCTCCGGCGAGCGTCCGGCACTCCAGCCACACCCGTCGGTCGAGCGGCACGGGCAGGTTCTGCACGATCATCAGCACGTGGGGCCGAGAACCGTCTCCACCCCCGGCGCCCGGCTGCGGGTCGTCGCGACGACGGAGCAGCCCGCTGACGACGCCGCGGCCGGGCAGCCGGGCGGACGAGCGTCGAGGACTGAGCTTGAAGAGCGTCGCCACGTCAGCGCGCCCGTCGGGCGGAGGTCGTCAAGGACGAGCAGATCGTCATCGGTCGTACTCCTTAGGAGGTGGTGCGGGGTTCGGGGGTCTGAACCGCCGCGGGCGTGGGGCCGGCGGCGGGTGCGGCCACGACCGCGGGTGAGGAGGCGTTCGGGACGAGCACGGCCGGCTGGCCGGTCCCGTCGGAGGGGACGCGCCAGACGTCGGAGGTCGTGGCCTCCGTGCCGGTGCGGGGCAGGGCGTAGAGGACAGAGGCGTCGTCGAACCACTCCATCTGGTCGTCGACGTCACGGGTCTCGGCGAGCAGCGTCTCCGCGCCGCTGGCGAGGTCGAGGGTGGCGAGGCGCCAGACGCCTGGCGTCGGGTTGCCGAGCCGCTTCTTGTACGCGACGTGGCGCCCGTCGGGCGAGAGCGAGGGGCACTCGGCGTCGGTGCGCAGGGCGCGCATCGTCCGCGCCCGGATGCTGCCGCGCACCAGCCAGGTCGTGCCGCCCGAGGCCGCCGTCGCGTAGAAGGTGTCGTCGTCGGCGGCGAAGGTGACGCCCCAGTAGTTGCGGTCGGCGGCCACCAGGCGCTGGCCGTCGGGCAGGAAGGTCGTCCAGGTCTCGAGGTTGGGCAGCGCCCGACCGCCGTCACGGATGACGGTCGCGGTGGAGAAGGAGGCGGAGGCGTAGGAGTGGCCGCTGATGAAGGTGGTCGTCGCGACGAGCCGCCCGTCGCTCGACATCCGCGCCCGGCTCGGCAGCCCCGCCAGGGCGGCGGAGGCGGTCGGGGCCAGGCCGGCGTCGAGGGTCGAGACCGCGTACGTGGGGGCCATGCCGCCGGAGGCCGTCACGCACACCCCGCTCGAGGCGGTCGCGTAGACCCGCTCGCAGCTGACGCCGCCGAGCGCCCGAGGACCCGACGGGTCGGACAGCGGGACGGCGGCGAGCCGGCCGTAGTCGGCCCCCAGGGTCGTGCTGCGGAACACGACGTGCGGCACGGCCAGCACCCCGCCCATCGGCACCGTGGCGACCGGCGGCGCTGTCGCCGCGCTGACCTGCCCGGCGTGGCGGACCTGGAGGACGTAGACGACGACGAGCGCCACGCAGGCCGCGACGACACCTCCGAGCACGAGCAGCCGGCCCCGGGTCACGGCGCGACCTCCACCACCGGCCGGGCGACGCCGCGCAGCAGCCGGGCGGCGACGGGGACGGCGACCGCGAGCGCGAGGCCGACGGCGAGCAGCGCGACGGAACGGCTCGTGAGCTGCCAGAGCAGGCCGAAGCAGACCGAGGAGGCGAAGCGGCTGAGCCCCACCGCGGTCTGGACCGAGGCGATCCCCGTCGCACGGCTCGCGGCCGGCACCGCCTGGCTGGCCAGGGCGCTGACGACGCCGTCGGTCGCGGCGTAGAAGCAGCCGAGCAGCAGCAGGACGCCGACGACGCCGACGAGGTGGGAGCCGGTGGTCGCGGCGACGACGTACGCCACGACGAGGACGACGTGGCCGCCGACGAGCACCCGGGCGCGGCCGACGCGGTCGGCGAGCCGCCCCACGGGCACGGCGAGGACGAAGTAGGCCGCGTTGGTGCCGACCATCAGCAGCGGGAACCAGGTGAGCCCGATGCCGCCGGCGTCGGCCAGCACCAGGTAGAGGAAGCCGTCGCCGACCGTGAGCAGGCCGAGCAGCGCGGAGGCGACCAGCAGGGACCGCAGCCGGCGGTCGGCGAGGTCGCGCCAGCGCCAGCGGGCCGGGACGTCCCCGGCGCCCGGCCCGCCGACCTCACCCACCGCGACGCCGCCCGTCGCCGGGTCCCCCACCCGGCGCGGGACGGCGAGCAGCAGCACCGCCAGCCCCGCGACCGCGGCCGCGACGCTGAGCACGAAGACGGCCCGGTAGCCGGCGAGCCCGGCGGGGACGGCCGACAGGACCCCGAAGGCGAGCAGCGGACCGGCGACGGCACCGGCGGTGTCGAGCGCGCGGTGCACGCCGAAGTTGCGCCCGAGCCGCTCCGGCGTGCTCGCCGCCGCGATCATCGCGTCGCGCGGACCGGTGCGCAGGCCTTTCCCGACCCGGTCGAGGGCGACGACACCGGTCAGCGCGGCTACCCCGGTGACCGGCAGCAGGAGCACCCGCGACGCCGCGGAGATGCCGTAGCCGAGGACGGCGACCAGCTTGGGCCGCCCGCTGCGGTCGGCCCACCAGCCGCCGAGGACTCGGACCAGCGAGGCGGCCCCCTGGTAGACGCCGTCGACGAAGCCGTACGCCGCGGGCCCGAGGCCGAGCACGGCGGTCACGTACAGCGGCAGGATCGCCGTGACCGCCTCCGAGGAGATGTCGGTGAAGAGGCTGGTGAAGCCGAGGGCGAGCACGACCCCGGGGACCCGGCGACCGGCGCGCCCGGCCCGCGCAGCTGCCTCCGGACCCGGCGCCGGGGCCACGCCCGCGGCCGAGGCGGGGCTCTCCGCGGGCGTGGTGCTCGTGGGCGCGGCGCCGCGCAGCGTCACGTACACGACAGCGCTCCGCTCTCGACGAGGCCGTCGCCGTCGAGCGCCCACGCCCGGCCGCAGGAGCAGCGCAGGTCGGGGTCCAGACGGCGCCCGCAGCGGCAGGCCCAGCCGATCTGGCGGGCCGGGTTGCCGACGACGAAGGCGTACGCGGGCACGTCGCGCGTGACCACGGCACCCGCACCGACGAAGGCGTTCGCGCCGATGGTGACCCCGCAGACGACCGTGACGCGGGCGCCCAGGGTGGCGCCCTCGTCGACCCAGGTCGGCACGAGCTCGTCGACCGAGTGGCGCACGTGCGCGCGCGGGTTGAGGTCGTTGGTGAAGGTGACGCCCGGGCCGAGGAAGACGTCGTCGGCCACCGTCACCCCGGCGAAGACCATCACCTGGTTCTTGACCGTGACGCGGTCCCCGAGGACGGCACCGCCCTCGACGAACGCGCCGTCGCAGACGTTGCAGCCGGCGCCGACGCGCGCGCCGTCGAGGACGTGGGCGAAGGCCCAGACCCTCGTGCCGACGCCGACGTCCGCCGACTCGCACACCCCTTGCGGGTGCACGAAGACGGCAGGGTCGAGCCCTGGTGCGCGCATGACGTTCCCCCCGAGTGCGACGAGCGCGTGCACGGGAGAGAGGCGTCGTCGCCTCGGCCAGCCCCCCCGAGCCGCTGCCATCCTCACCCGGGCGGGTGCGGCCGTGGGAGGAAACTGAGAAATGAACTCAGAAGCGCTGAGAAGGTAAAAGTTTGACCTGGAGCACGGGCCTACAGCTCGTTCAGGGCCCGGGCCGACCGCTCAGACGAGGTGGTGCTCGGCCCAGCGCCGGAGCTCGTCCATCGCGGGCAGCAGGGCGCGTCCCGCGTCGGTGAGCTCGTAGGACACCGACACCGGTGGACCGCTCTCGACGACCCGGGTGACGATCCCGGCGCCGGCCAGGCCGGACAGCCGGTCGGAGAGCACGGAGTCGCTGATGCCAATCACCCCGCGGGCGAGCTGGGAGAAGGACGCGGGCCCGGTCGACAGCGCCCCCACGATCACGCCGTTCCAGCGCTTGCCGAGGATCTCGAAGACGTGGGTCAGGGCCGCGTCGCAGCGGACGATCGTCGGGGCCGCCTCCGCGCAGGCCGACGCCACGGCCGCGCACGCACCCGCCTCGCCCGTCGTCGAGCCGCTCGCGGGGTCCACCGTCTGCGTCATCGCTGCCTCCTTGCGGCCCAGTCTAGCCGTGCTAGCATCGGGCTATCCGCTAGGAAAATCCTAGCGACTCAGAACCTAGTAGTGGAGAACACCATGACTCTCTTCCGACTGGACTCGAGCTTCCGGGTGGAGGGCTCGCACAGCCGCGCGGTGGCCGACGTCGTCGAGGCCGCGTGGACCGAGGCCAACCCGGGCGAGCGCGTCCTGCGTCGTCACGTGGGCACCGACGTGATCCCGGCGACGGCCTGGGGCGACGCCGTCACCGCCGGGTTCGTCGGCGAGGACCAGCGCACCCCGGCTCAGGCGGAGGCCGTGGCCCTGGCCGCGACCCTCGTCGACGAGCTGGTCGAGGCCGACGCGCTGCTGTTCGCCGTCCCGCTGTTCAACTTCGGCGTCTCCCAGCACTTCAAGGCCTGGGTGGACCTGGTCATCACCGACCCGCGCATGGGTCCCGGCACGACGACCCTCGCCGGCAAGCCGGCCGAGCTCGTGGTCGTGCGCGGCGGCAACTACCGCGCGGGCACCCCGCGCGAGGGCTGGGACCACGCGACCCCGTGGATGCGCCGCATCCTCGCCGACGTCTGGGGCCTGGACCTCACCGTGACGGAGGCGGACTTCACGCTCGTCGGGGTCAACCCCGCCCTCGACCAGTTCAAGGAGATGGCCGCCGAGCTGCGCGCCGAGACCGAGACGGTCGCGCGCGAGCACGGCTCCAACCTCGGGCGCGCCCGCCGCGACGTCGCCGCCTGAGCCGTCGGCGTCACCGCCACGAGGACCCGGGTGCGGCCGTGCCGCACCCGGGTCGCACCTCATCTGAAGCCTCACCCGGCCCCTCTCCCGCCCGTCGGCAGGGCCACGCCTAACCTCGCCGGGTGAGAGACGACGACCTCGCCCTGCCCACCGCCAAGCCGAGCGAGGTGGGGGTGGACGCGGCCGGCGTCACGGCCTTCCTCGACACCCTCGCGGCCGCGCCGGACCAGGAGCTGCACAGCCTGGCCCTCCTGCGGCACGGGCGCGTGTACGCCCAGGGCTGGTGGGCGCCGTACACCCCGGACGACAAGACCCTGCTCTACTCGCTGAGCAAGAGCTTCACCTCGACCGCGCTGGGCTTCGCCGTGGCCGAGGGCCGCCTGGAGCTCACCGACCGCCTGGTCGACCGCATCGCCCCGCGCGGGGAGGTCGGCCCGCGCACCGCGGCCCTCACCCTGCGCGACCTCGCGGCCATGGCCACCGGGCACCACGAGGACACCCTCGAGCGCGCGTACGCAGCCGACCCCCACGACACCGTCCAGGGCTTCCTCACCCTCGAGCCGGAGTCCGACCCGGGCAGCGTCTTCTGCTACAACAACGGCGCCACGCACGCCCTGGCTGCCGTCGTGCAGGAGGTCAGCGGCGAGACGCTCACCGACTACCTCCGCCCGCGGCTGTTCGAGCCGCTCGGCGTCGAGCCCGGCACGTGGGACCAGCACCCGGCGGGGCGCGAGATCGGGTTCAGCGGGCTGCACCTGACCACGGAGGCCCTCGCGCGCTTCGGCCAGCTCTACCTCTCCGGCGGCACGTACGCGGGCCGCCAGGTCCTGCCGGAGGGCTGGGCCGCGCTCGCGACGAGCCTGCACACCCCCAACCCCGCCGAGCCGAACCCCGACTGGCGGCAGGGCTACGGCTTCCAGTTCTGGCGCGGCCGGCACGGCACCGTCCGCGGCGACGGGGCGTACGGGCAGTTCGTCGTGCTGCTGCCCGAGCAGGACGCCGTGCTGGTCACGACCGGTGCGACCGCGAACATGCAGGGCGTCCTGGACGCCGCGTGGGCGCACCTGCTGCCCGCCTTCGACGCCGCCGGCTCGGCCGAGGCCGACGCGGCCCTGGCTGACCGGCTCATCGACCAGACGATCCGCACCGACCGGCCCGACCCGCTGGGCGACGTGGCCGTGCCGCCGGTCGGCGCCGACGGGCGCGGCCTGGCCGTGGCCGGGGTCGACGAGACCACCGACGGCTGGGTCCTGCGCCTCGTCGAGAACGGCGACGAGCTGGTCGTGCCGGTCGCCCGCGACGGCTGGCTGCGCTCCGACCTGACCGTGCGCGACGGCCGGGGCGCGCTGGTCGCCAGCCGGGCAGAGGTCGACGCCGACGGCCTCGCCGTCGACGTCGTCCTCGTCGAGACGCCCCACCGGCTGCGGGTGCGGATCACGTCCGGCACCTCGACGCTCACCTGGCACACGGCTCCCCTGGGCTTCCCGTCGATCGCCCAGCTGGCCACTCCCCGCTAGGCGGGGCGAGGACCGTGCGCCCGCGCCTCACCAGCGCGGGTGCACGGCCTCCCGAAGGTCGCGGTCGTACAGGTCGGCGACGGCCGCGAGGAAGTCGTCCCCCAGGGGCGGCAGCTCTCCCGCGGCGGCGTTCGCCCGGGCCTGCTCGGGCGAACGGGCGCCCGGGATGACGGTGGTGACGCCGGCCTGCTGGACGACCCAGGCCAGCGCGGCCTGCGCGGGCGTCGCCTCGAACGGCAGGTCGGCCACCAGGCGGGAGAACTCCTGCGCGGCGCGGACGCCGGTGGCGTAGTCCACCCCGGAGAACGTCTCGCCGGCGTCGAAGGCCTCGCCGTGGCGGTTGTACGTGCGGTGGTCGTCCGCGGCGAACCTCGTCGACTCGTCGTAGCGGCCGCTCAGCAGGCCGCTGGCCAGGGGCACGCGGGCGATGATCCCGACCCCGGCCTCGGCCGCGGCGGGCAGCACGAAGTCGAGCGGCTTGCGGCGGAACACGTTGAGGATGATCTGCACCGTCGCGGTCCCCCGGCGGCTGATCGCCGTGAGCGCCTCGTCGCAGGTCTCGACGCTGACGCCGTACGCGGCGATCGCGCCCTCCTCGACGAGGGTGTCGAGCGCGTCGTAGACCTCGTCGGAGGAGAAGACCGCGGTGGGCGGGCAGTGCAGCTGGACGAGGTCGAGCTGGTCGACGCCGAGGTTGCGCCGCGAGCGGTCGACCCAGCCGCGGAAGTTGTCGAGGACGTAGTTCTCGGGCACCTGGTCGAGGCGGCGTCCCATCTTGGTCGCCACCGTCAGGTCGATGTCGTCGTGATCGGCGACGTAGCGCCCGATCAGGCTCTCGCTGCGGCCGTCGCCGTAGACGTCGGCGGTGTCGAAGACGGTGACCCCGGCCTCGACGGCCGCGTCGAGCACCGCGAGGGCGTCGGACTCCTCGACGTCGCCCCAGTCGGCGCCGAGCTGCCAGGTGCCCAGGCCGACGACGGACACGGGACGTTCGGTTCGACCGAGGATGCGCTCTTCCATGCCCTCGACGCTACCGGCGCCGCAGCCGCGCTCCCGACGAGGCCGTGCCGCAGCCGTTCCGGTGCGCCGCTGCGGCTCCCGGCGGGCAGCCGCCAGGATGGACGGGTGAGCACCCGCAGCGTCGAGGTCGACGACCTGGCCACCTTCGACGCGCGCTCGGCGCGAGCCGGTGCGCTGCGGGACTGGTTCGTCTCCTCGCTCGACCTCACCGGACGGACGGCCGAGCTGCTGCACCGCGACGTGCGCGGCTCGGTGTTCCTCGGCTGCCGCTTCGCGACCGAGCCCGTCGACGTCGCCGCCGACCTGCGCGCCCGCGGGGCGCTGCTCTTCCCCGCGCTGCCCGACGTGCCCTTCGACCCCTACCGGCCGACGCTCTACTCCCCCGAGGAGCTCTACGGCGTGGACGCCTCGGGCACGCAGCCGCCTTACGCGCAGAGCCCCGACGCGACCACCTGGGCGTGGAGCCGGTCGCGGCGCGGGCGGACGCTGACCGCGGACCTGGCCGCGACGCTGCACGACCACAGCATCGACGGCGCGCTGGACGACACGACCGGGCCGCTCGACCCCGCCCGGGTAGTCGGAGTGATGGGCGGGCACGCGCTGCGACGCGGCGACCCGGCCTACGCGGCCGCCGCGCGGCTCGGTGCCGGGCTCGGACGCGCCGGGAAGGTCGTCCTGACCGGCGGCGGGCCGGGGGCCATGGAGGCGGCGAACCTCGGCGCCTACCTCGCCCCGTACCTCGACGCCGCGGACGGGGAGCGGGCCGACGCCCTGGCCGGCGCGCTGGGCGAGCTCGCCGGGTCGCCGGATTACGCCGTCGACGTCGACGCCTGGGCCGGGGCGGCCTTCGCGGTCCGTCGGCGCTGGTCGCCGGAGGGGGCCGGGACCAGCCTGAGCGTGCCGACCTGGTTCTACGGCCACGAGCCGACGAACGTCTTCGGCACGCAGATCGCCAAGTACTTCGCCAACGCGCTGCGCGAGGACACGCTGCTGCACCGCTGCGGCGGCGGGATCGTGTTCGCGCCCGGGGCCTCGGGGACGGTGCAGGAGGTCTTCCAGTCCGCGAACGACCGCTACTACGCCACGCGCGGGCTCGGCTCCGCGCCGCTCGTGCTGCTCGGCGTGGAGCACTGGACGCGCACGCTGCCCGCCTGGCCGCTGCTGGAGGCCCTGGCCCGCGACTCGCCGATGGCCGACGCGGTGCACGTGGTCGACGGCGTCGACGAGGCGCTGGCGCTCGTGACCGCCCGCTCCTGAGGTCAGGCCGTGAGCGAGCGCTCCTCGGGCGTGCTCAGCGTGAGCACCGCCTCCTCCACGACGTCCTCGACCTCGAGCTCGCGCTCCACCTCGCGCAGCCGGTAGGCGACCGTGGTCTCGCTCGCCTCGCCGGTGATGTCGATCGCCGCGACGAGGTAGAGCCGCGACGGCCCGACGAACTCCAGGTGCAGGTAGGTGACGCGGGCGACCTCGGGCTGGGCCAGGATGAAGGCCAGGACGCGCGCCCGGGCATCGGCGGGCACCGCCTCGCCGATCAGGAAGCGGCGGTTGCGGTCGATGAGCACGACCGCCACGGCCCCGAGCAGCAGGCCCACCCCGATCGAGCCGGCGGCGTCGTAGACCGCGTTGCCGGTGACCTCGTGCAGGACGATCCCGGCCCCGGCGATGAGGATGCCGACGAGTGCCGCGGAGTCCTCGGCGAAGACCGCCCGCAGCGTCGGGTTGGAGGTGTTGAGGACGAAGCCGAGCGTGGTGCGGCCGAAGGCCTTCGCGTCCTTGCGTGACTGGCGAAGCGCCTGCAGGAAGCTCGTGCCCTCGAGCAGGAACGAGATCCCCAGCACGACGTAGGCGACCACGTAGTCCCCGCCCGGCTCGGGGTCGCGCAGCTCGCTGATGCCGTGGCTGATCGACACGATCGCCCCGGCGCTGAAGAGCCCGAAGGCCGCGAACATCGACCAGACGTACGCCTCCCGGCCGTAGCCGAGCGGGTGCTGCTCGTCGCGGGTCCGGCCCGAGCGCCGCTCGGCGATGAGCAGGAAGATCTCGTTGCCGGTGTCGGCCCACGAGTGCGCGGCCTCGGCGAGCATCGAGGCCGAGCCGGTGAGCACGGCGGCGATCGTCTTCGCCACGGCGATGACCAGGTTGGCCGCGAACGCCAGGATGACGGTGAAGAGGCTGCCGCCCTTGCTCTTGCCGTCCTTGGTCTCGCGGGAGGAGGCAGGCGTGAGCGAGGTGAGGTCGCCCGGGTCGGTCGCGGGCTCGGCAGGGGGCACGGTCGTCCAGGGTAGCGGCGCGGGAGCGTCTCCCCGGCGGGCTCAGTCGAGCAGGTCGCGGACCACGCCGTCGGCGAGGAGCCGGCCGGACCGGGTGAGGACCGCGCGGCCGGACGGCGACGTATCCGCGGGCTCGAGCAGGCCGCGGCGGACCAGGTCGGGCAGGCGCCGGCGCTCGTTCGCCGTCAGGACGTCCTCCTCGAGCCCCTCGGCGAGCCGGAGCTCGAGGAGCACCCGTTCGACCCGGCGCTGGTCGGCGTCGAGCAGCTCGCGGCCGGCGGCGGGCGACTCGCCGGCGGCCAGGCGGGCAGCGTAGGCGGCGGGGTGCTTGACGTTCCACCAGCGCAGCCCGGCGACGTGGCTGTGGGCGCCGGGCCCGACGCCCCACCAGTCGTGGCCGCGCCAGTAGGCGAGGTTGTGACGGCAGCGCGCCGCGTCGTCGCGGGCCCAGTTGCTCACCTCGTACGCGGTCAGGCCCGCCGCGGACAGCCGGTCGTCGGCGGCGAGGTAGGCGTCGGCCAGCGCGTCGTCGTCGGGCATCGGCAGCTCGCCGCGGCGTACGCGGGTGGCCAGCCGGGTGCCCTCCTCGACGATCAGCGAGTAGGCGCTGACGTGGTCCGGGCCCGCCGCGAGCGCGGCGTCCAGGCTCGTCGACCAGTCCTGCGCCGACTCCCCCGGGGTGCCGTAGATCAGGTCGAGGCTGACGTGGTCGAAGCCCGCGGCCCAGGCGTCGGCGACCGCACGCGCGGCCCGGCCGGGCGTGTGGACGCGGTCGAGCGTGGCCAGCACGTGCGGCACCGCCGACTGCATGCCGAAGGACACGCGCGTGAAGCCGGCCTCCCGCAGCTGCGCCAGCCCCGCGGCGTCGACGGAGTCCGGGTTGGACTCGGTGGTCACCTCGGCGTCGTCGGCCAGGCCGAAGCGCTCCTCGACCGCGGCGAGGAACCGTCCGAGGTCGGCCGGCGGCAGCAGCGTCGGCGTGCCCCCGCCGACGAACACGGTCGACACCGGCGGCGCGTCGGGGCCCAGCACCTCACGGGCGAGGTCGAGCTCGCCGATCGCACGCTCGACGTAGCCGGCGC
Organism: Microlunatus sagamiharensis; assembly: GCF_900105785.1. Classification (NCBI taxonomy): domain Bacteria; kingdom Bacillati; phylum Actinomycetota; class Actinomycetes; order Propionibacteriales; family Propionibacteriaceae; genus Microlunatus; species Microlunatus sagamiharensis. The sequence continues at coordinate 850,216 of NZ_LT629799.1, read as the reverse complement.
GGCTCGCGCCCGGGTCGGGCCCGAGCTCGGGTGCGGTGTAGGTGTTGAAGTCGCAGTAGCCGCACCGCGTCGTGCAGAAGGGCACGTGCAGGTAGACGGCGAGGGGCGTCTGGCCGACGGCCCCGCGGACCTCGGCGGGCAGGTGCCCGTCGGCGGGGGCGGGGTCGCCGAGCGGCAGCGCGGACGGCACGCTCACGCCCCCCGGACGGGCCGGGTCACGGCAGCAGCACGAGCTTGCCGCGCACGTGGCCGGAGGTGCTCGTCGCGTACGCCTCGGCGGCGCGCTCGTAGGGGAACGTCTGGACCTTGATCACGACGGCGTTGCGACGCAGCAGGTCGGCGGCCAGCGCCATCGACTCCGGACCGCGACGCTCGCCGGGCTGCCCGCCGCCGGTGCTGATGCCGCCGTGCTGGGGCAGCGTGAAGTTGGCGATGGAGACGACCTTGCCGGGCTGCGGGGCCAGGGCGAGGAGGTCCTCGACGGGAGTCTTGCCGGCCACGTCGTAGACGACGTCCACGCCGCCCGGCGCGGCCGCCCGCACCCGCTCGACGAGGCCGTCGCCGTAGACGACCGGCGTGGCGCCGAGCTCGCGCAGGTAGCCCTGGTTGGCCTCGCTCGCCGAGGCGACCACGGTCAGGCCCTGGGCCACCGCCATCTGCACCGCGACCGCCCCGACGCCGCCGGCCCCGCCGTCGACGAAGACGATCTGGCCCGGCTCGACCCCGACGAGCCGCAGGGCCCGCTCGGTGGTCTCGACCGCGGTCGGGGCGGCCGCGGCGACGCTCCAGTCGATCTCGGCCGGCTTGGGCGCCCACGCCCACAGCACCGACAGCTCGGCCTGCGCCCCGCTGCCCAGCCCGAGGACCTCGTCGCCGACGGCGACGCCGGTCACGCCCTCGCCCACCTCGTCGACCGTGCCGGCCGCGTCGAAGCCGGGCACGACCGGGTCCTCGAGCGGCGCACCGCCGGCCATGGCGCCACCCATCAGCTTCCAGTCGACCGGGTTGACGCCGGCGGCCCGGACCCGGACGCGCACCTGGCCCGGCCCGGCGTGCGGCTCGGGCGCCTCGCCGACGTGCAGCACCTCCGCGGGGCTGCCGTAGGACTCGTAGACCAGCGCGCGCATGACTCCACCCTCCGCCCCGGGTCCGGCGCCCGGGATCGTCAGTGAGCCCAACTAGAGTCCGCCGCATGGGTATTCCGTCCACCGCGTCGGGGCTCCCCCGCCGCCGGTTCCTGTCCGGCCTCGGTGCCTCCGCGCTCGTCGCCGGCCTCGGCTCCGCCGGGCTCGCCGGCTGCGGCAGCAACACCGGCCGTCCCGGCGCCGACAGCTCCTCGAGCGCGTCCGGCGGCACCTCCGGCGGTGCCCGGCCGACGCTGTCGCAGTGGTACCACGAGTACGGCGAGGACGGCGTCGAGGCGGCGGTCAAGCGCTACGCGGCCGCGTACCCGCAGGCGCAGGTCGACGTCCGGTGGAACCCGGGCGACTACGACAAGCTCGCCTCCGCCGCGCTGCTGACCGCCGACGTGCCCGACGTGTTCGAGTACGGCAACGGGCCGACGCTCGACATGATCAAGGCCGGCCAGGTCGTCGACCTCACCGACACCCTCGGCGACGCCGCGAGCCAGTTCTCCAAGCCGGTCCTCGACGCGATGACCTGGGAGGGCAAGGTCTACGCGATCCCGCAGACCGTCGACATGCAGATGGTCTTCTACCGCAAGTCGGTGCTGGAGAAGGCCGGGGTCGCCCCGCCGCAGACCTTCGCCGACCTCGTCGCGGCGGCCAAGGCCGTCACGACCAAGGACATGGGCGGCTTCTTCGCCGGCAACGACTCCGGCGTCGCCGTGCTCGCCTCGATGCTCGTCTGGGCGTCCGGCCACGAGCAGCTGAACGCCGACTCCAGCGGGATCGGCTTCGACGACGCCGACGGGTACGCGGCCTTCGCGGCGTACCGGGACCTCGCAGCGTCGGGCGCACTGGTCAAGAGCGCCTCCGCCGACTGGTTCGACGCGAGCCCGCTGACCAACGGCGAGACGGCGATGCAGTGGACCGGGCTGTGGACGCTGCCCGACGTGCAGGACGCGCTCGGCGACGACTTCGGCGTGCTGCCCTTCCCGGCGATCGGGGCCAACGGTCGACCGGCGGTCCCCTTCGGCTCGTACGGCTCGATCGTGACGGCCAAGGGCAAGGACCCCGAGGCGGCCAGGGCCTTCGTGAAGTGGCTGTGGGTCGACTCGGAGGCCGACCAGGTCGACTTCTCGAACTCCTACGGCACCCACATCCCGGCCAAGCCGGGGCTGGTGCCCCAGGCGACCAAGATCGCGACCGGGGCGGGCGCCGAGGCGGCGCGGTTCGTCGACCAGCTCGGCCACGCCCCGAGCAAGCTGTTCACGCCCGCGCTCTCGAACGCCCTGACCTCGGCGCTCACCCGCGTGATCACCAAGGGTGCGGACCCCGAGGACGAGATCGGCAAGGTCGCGGCCACGGCCAGGACCGAGATCGCCCGCGCCAAGGGCTGAGGCTCCCGTGAGCACGGCGGCGACGCTCCGCCCCGGCGCACGCCGACGCTCCGACCGGCTGTGGTTCTGGGTCTTCACCGGACCGTTCGTGGTCGGGCTGCTGGTGTTCGTCTACGTCCCGGTGCTGTGGAGCGTCTACCTGTCGTTCTTCGACGCGCGCAACACGGTGACGCCGACCTCGTTCGTCGGGCTCGGCAACTACGCCTACCTGCTCACCAGCCGCGAGTTCCTGCTCAGCATGGCGACCTTCGTCGGCTTCGCCGTGCTCATCGTGCCGACGACGTTCGCGCTCTCGCTGGGCCTGGCGCTGCTCGTCGCCCCGGCCCGGGTCGCGCAGGCGTTCTTCCGCTCGGCCTTCTTCCTGCCGACCGCCTGCTCGTACGTCGTCGCGGCCCTGGTCTGGCGGCTGTCGATCTTCAACGGGGCGCGGTTCGGGCTGGTCAACTCGGCTCTGCGCGCGCTCGGGCTCGAGCCCGTCGGCTGGCTCAGCGGGGAGCACTACCTCTACTGGGTCGTGCTCGTGACGCTGCGGCTGTGGTTGCAGGCCGGCTTCTACATGGTGCTGTTCCTCGCCGGGCTCCAGCGCATCCCGACCGACACCTACGAGGCCGCCGCGCTCGACGGCGCCACCGGCTGGCGCGTCGTCCGCTGGATCACGCTGCCGCAACTGCGGGCGACCTCCGTCGCCGTGCTGCTGCTGCTCACCGTCGGCGCGTTCCAGGCCTTCGACGAGTTCTACAACACCCTCACCCAGGTCGGGACCTACCCGCCTTACGCCCGTCCGCCGCTGGTCTACCTCTACCTGGTCTCGCTCGGCCAGGGCACCCAGGACCTCGGCCTCGGCAGCGCCGGCACGGTGATCCTGACCGTCGTCGTCGCGGTGCTCGGCATCGGTCAGCTGCGGGCGCTGCGCGAGCGGGGCGACGGTGCGAGAACGCGTCGGCGGAAGACGCCCCCTGAGCCCTTCGACAGGCTCAGCACAGGCTCTGTCGAAGGGCCTCGGAGAGGTCGGCGCTCGTGAGCACCCTGGTGACGCGCGGTCCCCGCCGCCGCGGGCGCGACGCCGCCCGGTACGTGCTGCTCTCCGCCCTCGCGCTGGTCTTCCTGCTGCCCTTCTACGTGATCCTGCGCAACGCGCTCGCCACGCCGGCCGAGCTCGCGTCGGCCTCGTGGGTGTGGTGGCCCGCAGACCCCTCGCTGGACAACCTGCGTCGCCTCTTCGCCGACCAGAACGTCCGCTTCGCCCGCAGCCTGCTCAACTCCGCGGTGGTCTCGGTGCTCCAGACGGTGCTGACCGTGGCGATCTCGGCCATGGCCGGCTACGGCCTGGCGCGAGTTCCCTCGCGGGCCAGCCGCCTCGTCCTCGGACTGACCGTGCTCACGCTGATGGTGCCGACGACGGTGACCTTCGTGCCGACGTTCGTCATGGTGTCGAGCCTCGGCTGGATCTCGAGCCTGCGCGGGCTCGTGGTGCCGGTGCTGTTCTCGGCCTTCGCCACCTTCCTGTTCCGTCAGTTCTTCTCCGGCTTCCCGGTCGAGCTCGAGGAGGCCGCGGCGATCGACGGCGCCGGGCGCTGGCGCACGTTCACCCGCGTCGTGCTGCCGAACGCGTGGGGCATCTGCGCCGCCGTCGGCACCATCACGTTCCTCAACGCCTGGAACTCGTTCCTCTGGCCGCTGCTCATCGGTCAGGACCCGGCCTACCGCACCGTCCAGGTCGCGCTGAGCGCGTACACGTCCTCGCAGCGCGTCGACACCGCCCAGGTCTTCACGGGCTCGGCGGTCGCGATCCTGCCGGTGCTGGTCGTCTTCGTCGTGCTGCAGCGCCAGCTGGTGCAGGGCGTTGAACGTTCCGGGATCGACTGAGCGAGTCTTCTGTCGTCGCTCCGCTCCGACGCGGCCCGCGCTCTGGTCCGACGCCTTCGTCGTCGCGGGCGAGGGCCGGGCTCAGAAGGGTCAGGACACCAGGCCGATGACGAGGTTGAGCACCGTCGCCGTGATGGCGGTGGCGAAGAAGTACGACAGCAGGCAGTGGCCGAGCACCAGGCGCCGGACGGCGGGGTGCGAGACCGAGGTGTCGGAGACCTGGAAGGTCATCCCCAGGTTGAAGGCGAAGTAGACGAAATCGGCGTACGCGGGCCAGTAGCCCAGTGCGTTGAAGTCGATGCCGCCGGCGACGCGCACCTCCTCCTCAGTCCCCGGCTCGGTGAGCACCAGGGCCGGGAGGCCGTGCTCCGGCGGGCCGTAGAAGAGGCGTGCGTAGTGCGGCACGTAGAGCGTGTGCAGCAGGAACCAGGACAGCACCACGGCCACGACCGCGAGGACGGCGTCGACGTCGGCGTCCCTGCTCTTGTCCAGCACCAGCAGCGTCACGACGGCGGCCAGGTTGCCCAGGATCACCAGCGTCGCCGCGACCTGCCGCAACCCCGAGCGCGGGTCCTCCCGCTGGGCGTGGGCCCGGGTGCCCTGCCCCTTGAAGCGGCGCAGCGCGAGGTAGGTCCACACCACGTACGTCCCGGCCACCGACATCAGGCCGGCGAGGACGGCGTAGCGGAGCAGCCCGGCCAGGACGAGCCCGACCGCGACGACCAGGCCGACGCCGGCGCAGACGAGCAGCCGGCGGCTGCCCGAGCTCGAGGGCCGGGCGAGCAGCGCCTGGATGTGGCGCCGCCGGGCCTCGGCCTCCTCGACGCCGCCGTCCGTCGCGGCGCTCACCGGCGGCTCACTTCTTGGGCGCGGCCTCCGTCGTCGCGAGCGCGGCGACGAACGCCTCCTGGGGGACCTCGACGCGGCCGACCATCTTCATCCGCTTCTTGCCCTCCTTCTGCTTCTCCAGCAGCTTGCGCTTGCGGGTGATGTCACCGCCGTAGCACTTGGCGAGGACGTCCTTCCGGATCGCGCTGATCGTCTCGCGCGCGATGACCCGGGCGCCGATGGCCGCCTGGATCGGCACCTCGAACTGCTGGCGCGGGATGAGCTGCTTGAGCTTGCCCGCCATCATCAGCCCGTACGCGTACGCCTTGTCCTTGTGCACGATCGCGGAGAAGGCGTCGACCGGCTCGCCCTGCAGCAGCACGTCGACCTTGACCAGATCGGACTCCTGCTCGCCGTCCAGCTCGTAGTCGAGGCTCGCGTAGCCCTTGGTCCGCGACTTCAGCGCGTCGAAGAAGTCGAAGATGATCTCCGCCATGGGCAGCGTGTAGCGGATCTCCACGCGGTCGGCCGAGAGGTACTCCATGCCGTGCTGCACCCCGCGGCGCGTCTGGCACAGCTCGAGGATCGTGCCGATGAAGTCGACCGGGGTGAGGATCGTCGCCTTGACCACGGGCTCGTAGACCTCGGCGATCTTGCCGCCCGTCGGGTACTCCGACGGGTTGGTCACCGTCAGCTCGGTGCCGTTCTCGAGCACGACGCGGTAGACGACGCTCGGTGCCGTGGAGATCAGGTCGAGGTTGAACTCGCGCTCGAGCCGCTCGCGCACGATCTCCATGTGGAGCAGGCCGAGGAAGCCGATCCGGAAGCCGAAGCCGAGCGCGCCGGAGGTCTCCGGCTCGTACGTCAGCGCCGCGTCGTTGAGCTGGAGCTTGTCCAGCGCCTCGCGCAGCTCGGGGTAGTCGGAGGCGTCGATCGGGTAGAGCCCGGCGTAGACCATCGGGTTGGGGTTCTTGTAGCCGCCGAGGTCCTGGGTCGCGGGGCGCGAGGTCTGCGTGACCGTGTCGCCGACGCGCGACTGCCGGACGTCCTTGACCCCGGTGATCAGGTAGCCCACCTCGCCGACGCCGAGCGAGGGCGACTTGACCGGCTCCGGGGAGATGACCCCGACCTCGAGGGCCTCGTGGGTCGACCGGGTCGACATCATCTGGACCTGCTCACGCTGGTTCAGCTCGCCGTCGACCACGCGGACGTAGGTCACGACGCCGCGGTAGGTGTCGTAGACGGAGTCGAAGATCAGCGCGCGGGCCGGCGCGTCCGGGTCGCCGACCGGGGCCGGGACCTGGGCGACGATGGCGTCGAGCAGGGCGTCGACGCCCGTCCCGGTCTTGGCCGAGACCCGCAGCACGTCGCCGGGGTCGCAGCCGATGATCCCGGCGAGCTCGGCGGCGTACTTGTCGGGCTGCGCGCTCGGCAGGTCGATCTTGTTCAGCACCGGGATGATGTGCAGGTCCGCCTCGAGGGCGAGGTAGAGGTTCGCGAGGGTCTGCGCCTCGATGCCCTGCGCCGCGTCGACGAGCAGCACGGCCCCCTCGCACGCGGCGAGCGAGCGCGAGACCTCGTAGGTGAAGTCCACGTGGCCCGGGGTGTCGATCATGTTGAGGATGTGCGGGGCGTCCGCGTCCGAGGCGGTCGAGGGCCGCCAGGGCAGCCGCACGGCCTGGGACTTGATGGTGATGCCGCGCTCGCGCTCGATGTCCATGCGGTCGAGGTATTGGGCGCGGGCGGAGCGTGCGTCGACGACCCCCGTGATCCCGAGCATCCGGTCGGCCAGCGTCGACTTGCCGTGGTCGATGTGCGCGATGATGCAGAAGTTGCGGATCAGCGAGGGATCGGTGCGGCCGGGAGTCGGGGCAGGGATCACCACGGAATCATTCCACGCCTGGCCCAGCACCCCCGCCGCTCGCGAGGTTGGGCCCCACGGGGACACGCTGGTAGTCTGTCAGATCGTGCCTGCGAGCCAGGCGCTCAGACTTCTGCCAGCAGACCGCTCCGCACACCCGCAAGGATCAGACGCCCCGTGGCCAACATCAAGTCCCAGATCAAGCGCATCAAGACGAACGAGAAGGCGCGCCAGAAGAACAAGGCCGTCAAGTCGGCCCTGCGCACCCACGTCCGCCGCTTTCGCGAGGCCGCCGAGGCCGGCGACGTCGAGAAGGCGACCCTGGCCGCTCGCGCCGCCAACCGCGCGCTCGACAAGGCCGCCTCGAAGGGCGTCATCCACGCCAACCAGGCCGCGAACCGCAAGTCGGCCATCGCGAGCCAGGCGGCCAGCCTGGTCTGAGCGCGCCCGCGCTCCTTACGCTCCACCGTCGTCCCGGTCACCCCATGGGTGGCCGGGACGTCGTGCGTCCGGACCTCGCGCCGAGCGCTTCGGCCTCGGCACGCGTCCGGGCGTTCAGCTCCGGCGGGCCGCCGCCACCGCGAGCAGGGCGCGCTCCAGGGAGAACGCCGCGTCCTCGGCCGCACCCTTGACGTCGGCGTCGGCGGTCGCCACGGCGCGCAGGGCGACCGCGAGCCCCCGGGAGTCCCAGCCGCGGGCCTGCGCCCGGAGGGTCTTGAGCTTCCACGGCGGGACGCCGACCTCGCGGGCCAGGTCCACGTCGCGCTGCCCGGGCGGGGCCCCCAGGAGCTTGCCGAGCCCACGGATCCCGGAGGCGAGCGCGCTCGTCACCAGGACCGGCGGCACCCCGGTCGTCAGCGCCCAGCGCAGCTGCTCCATCGCCGCACCCGTGTTGCCGGCCAGCACGGAGTCGGTGACCGCGAAGCTCGTGACGTCGGCCCGGCCGCCGAAGTAGCGCCGCACGTCCTCCGCGCGCACGTGCCCCTCGGTGTCGGAGACGAGCTGCGAGGCCCCGGCGGCGAGCGCCCGGAGGTCGGCGCCGACCGCGTCGACGAGCGCCTGCGCGGCCCCGGCGTCGGCCGTCCCGCCCGCGTGCCGGATCTCGGCGGCCACGAACTGCGGCAGCTCCCAGGTCTTGACCGGCGGGCAGTCGACGACGACCACGTCGAGGGCCTTGAGCTTGTCGAGGACGCCCTTGCCCTTCTGCCCGCCGCCGTGGACGAGCACCAGGGCGACGTCGGGCAGCGCGGCGCTGACGACGTCGAGCAGGTCGGGCGCGACGTCGGGCGAGAGGTTCGCGAGGTCGGTGACCACCACGGCCTTGCGGGTGGCGAACAGCGACGACCCGCTGAGCTCGGTCAGCCGGGACCCGTCGAGCGAGGCGGCCTCGGTGCTGCTGACCTCGACCTCGGGCGACTCCTTGCGGGCGCGGGCCAGGAGGTCGGCGACGGCGCGGTCGGCCAGCAGCCCCTCGGGCCCTGCGACGAGGGTCGTGCGGCCGAACGGCGACCCCGTGGACCGCGCCCCGGCCCGGGGAGCAGATCTCGACCCAGCTCTCGACGCGGCCACGGGCGACAGCATGCCAGGACCCACCGACACGCCCACCGCCCTCGGACGCCAGGACCGGGCGCGTGCCGTCGGGCCGGTGTATACCTGGCTCGCCGGAGGTCGGGTCCGTCCGACGAGGGGGTCGTCGTGGTCGCGCCGCTGCTGGAGGTCCTGCTCCTGCGGGTCCTGCGCCGACGCGCGGACGCGGAGGCCGCCTCCGGAGCCGTCCCGGCCCTCCCCACCCGGCTCGTCAGCGCGGCCCACCGCGTCGACACGGTGGGCTACGTCGCGGAGCGCACCTCGGTGCTGCTGCAGCGCGAGGGCGCACCCGTCGAGGTGCTGTCTGCCGGCAGCCTGGTGCTGCCGCCGCTGCTCCCCCGTACCCGCGCCTCGTACGCGGTCCTCACCCACGAGCCGGTCGACGTCCGCCTGCGCCTGGGCCCCTTCGACACCCTCGACGCCCGGACGGTGCACCAGGTCGAGCTGCTCCTCGGGGTCGCCCTCGTGGACGCACCCTCGGCGCTGCACGACCTCGTGGACACCGACGCGCGCCTGCGCGACGCGGCCGGCGACGGAGGACCGCCACGCCCGGGAGCACCCGGGGGACCCGACACGCTCGACGGTCTCGGCGAGCGGCTGCTGGACCGGCTCGCCCGGGAGCTGTCGGCCCGCACGACCGACGCCGTGCGGCGGCGCACCCTGGCCGACCTCACCGACCTGAGCCTCGGCGTCGTCCTCGACGAGTCGCTGCCGCACGTCCTGCTCGGCGGCGCCCTCGGACGCACGGCGCTCGAGGTCGTCGACGTCGACTGGCCGACCGAGGGCCACGGCCGACCGGCCGTGCCCGCAGCCCTGCCGGGCGGCGCCCTGACCCTGCCGGTCCGGCCGGCCGCGACGCCGTGACCCTCACCCACGCGTACGCGAGCAAGCGCGAGGTCGAGCCCGTCCTCGGGTCCCCGTGGCCAGGACATGAGCTCGCGCAGGTCCGACGCACGGTCCGGCTCGCCGCCACGGTCCCGCTGGCGCTGCTGCTCGGCGTCCAGTGGCTCGTCGTCGTCGGTCGCGGCGTGCCCGAGACCGGGGCGCTCCCCGCCCACGACTGGTGGCTGCAGCAGCTCGGACCCCTGTCGCTGCTCGACCGGCCGCTCGGCGCGGGGCTCCTGCTCGTCTGCAGCGCCGCCCTGACGCTCCTGGTCCGGCGCGGCCAGCACCTCGGCCGCGTCTGGCTCCTGCTGCCCGCCCTGGTCGGCTCGCTCGTCGCCCTGGGCTCGCTGCTGCTCCAGCTGGTGGCCGGCCCCGGCGCGACCGCCCTCGCCGTCATCGGGCTGCTGGTGTGGCTCACCTCGACCGCGTGGGCAGTCTCGCACGCGCTGGTCGCCGGACTGGCGCCGCGCCGGCCCGTCACCAGCCGCACGGGGTCCGTCCTCGTGGTCGCCTGGGTGCTGCTGCTGCCCGGGCCGCTCGCCGTCGGGCGCTGGCTCCTCGCGCCAGACCTGCGCCGCGAGGCGCAGGCGCTCGCCGCCAACACCGAGGGGTTGAGGTTCGCTGCCCTGCTCACCTCCGCCTCGGTGCGGCTCTGGCTCTTCGGCGCCCTCCTCGGCGTGCTCGTCTGGCTCGTCGTCCAGTGCTGGCCACGGGGCGCCCGCCGCCGGTGGCGCTGGTACGCCGCCCTCGCGCTCTGCGTCGTCGCGGTGCTCGAGCTCTGGTGGACGGCCCAGACGGTGGCGGCTCAGCGGGTCACCGAGCTGCGCTACGGCAGCCCGGTCGAGGAGCTTCACTTCACCTGCGCCACCTGGGTCTACCCGCCCGCCGCCGACGCGCCGTCCGCCACCCCGACGCAGACGGTCGCGGTCAGCGGCTCCGGCTGCGACACCGTGGCGACCTTCTCGGGCTACCACCAGGTCGGGACCAGCGAGACCGGCGTCTCCGTGTCGCCGGTCGCGCTCCGCCGCCCCGGGCCAACCGGGTCCTCCGACGACGACGAGGGCACGGTCGGGTCCACGCTCCCCCGCCTCCCGACGGGCTTGTCCGGCTCCCTCGGCCCGGCCGGCGAGCCCCGCCCGCTCGTGGGCGCCCGCTACGGCGACGTCGTCGTGCTCGCCGGCACCAACCGCTTCGACCGCACGGCCGACCAGGTCGTCGCGGTGCCGCTGCGCGGCGGCCCCGCCCTGTGGCGCTTCGTCTGCGGGGACAAGCGGGAGGTGCGCGCGCGTTTCGCCGGCGGGCAGCCCGACCCGGCCTCGGCTGCCACGACCCCCGGTGAACCCGGCGACGTCGTCGTGCTGACGTGCGGCAGCCGGCGGCTCCGGCTCGACCCCGTCACCGGGCTCACGGCCGCGCGCTGAGGACCGCACCACCGACCCGACCTCCGCTGGACCGCTCACCGTTCGGTCGCCACGAGCAGGCGCCCGTCCTTCGCCTCGAGCGCGACGCTGCCGTGCTCGTTGGTGGCGAGGACCTGCATCCCGAGCCCACGCAGGCGTGCGACCGTGCTCGGCGCCGGGTGGCCGTAGTCGTTGTCGACCCCGGCGCTGGCGACCGCGACCCGGGCGTGGGTCGCGGCGAGGAACGCCTGGTCCTGCCGTGACGACCCGTGGTGGGGCACCTTGAGCACGTCCGCGTGCAGGTCGGCCCCCGCGGCGACGATGGCCTCCTGGCCCGCCGGTTCCACGTCCCCGGTGAGCAGGACGCGCACGCCGCCCACGGTCGCCATGACCACCAGGCTGGCGTCGTTCTCCCGGCCCGACTCGTCCTCGGCGGCCACGTCCGCGGCCGGTCCGGCCAGCGGCCCGAGGACCTGCCACGCCACCTCGCCGACGCTGCCGCCGGCGCCCACGGCCGGGGTGACCACCGGCACCCCGAGGCGGGCGGCCTCCGCTCGCACCCGGGTCGCCTCCCCGCTCGGCGACGCGAGCGGCGAGACCCAGACCTGCCCGACGGGACGGGTCCCGAGGACGCCGTCGAGCCCGCCGGTGTGGTCGTCGTGGAAGTGCGTCAGCACCAGCAGCGGCACCCGCCGCACGCCCAGCTCAGCCAGGCAGCGCTGCAGGACGGCCGGGTCGGGGCCGGTGTCGACGACGACCGCGTCGTGCGGGCCCGCCCGCAGGACGAGGCCGTCGCCCTGACCCACGTCGCAGGCCACGAGCGCCCAGCCCGGCGGCGGCCAGCCCGGCCGGCGCGGCGGGAGGACGAGGGCCACGACCATCAGCAGCGCGAGCGCGACCACCAAGCGGCGCCGCACGAGCACGAACGGCATGACCAGCCCGGCCGCCAGCGCAGCGGCACCCAGCCAGCCGAGCGCGAAGGGCGAGGCCGGCCAGTCACGGGCCGACCCGGGCAGCGCGGCGCCCGCGTGCGCCACCCAGAGGACCGGCTGCGCCGACCACGCGGCCCCGAACCCCAGCACCGCGGCCAGGTGAGCGCTGAGCAGCGAGGCGGCGGCCGCCGCGAACCCCAGCACCGTCGCCGGGCCGACGAACGGGCCGGCCACCGCGTTTGCCAGCAGCCCGGACACGCTGACGCGGCCGCTGATCGCCGCGACCACGGGCAGCGTGGCCAGGTGCGCGGCGAGCGGCACGGCCACCGACTCGGCGACGAGGCGCGGCAGCCACCGCCCGAGCAGCGAGCTCCACGGTCGCGCCCACCAGACGATGCCCCCGCTGGCCAGCACCGACAGCGCGAAGCCGACCGACCGGGCGAGGTAGGGGTCGAGCAGCAGCAGGCCGGTCGCGGCGACGGCGAGGTGGCGCATCCCGGCCGCGCGCCCGCCGGCGCCCAGCGCCGCGAGCGCGACCAGGCCCATCGCCGCCGCCCGCAGGACGCTCGGCTCGGTGCGGCACAGCCCGACGAAGACGACGACCGTGGCCAGGCCCAGGACGCGCAGCACCCGCCCGCGCACCCCGACCCAGCGCGCCAGCACCAGGCAGAAGGCGAGCAGGAGCGTCAGGTTGGCCCCGGACACCGCGGTGAGGTGCGAGAGCCCGGTGGTGCGGAAGTCGTCCACCACCTCGGGGGTGAGCGCCGACGTGTCGCCCAGGACGAGCGCCGGGACGAGCGCGCGCGGCTCGGGCGCCCGGTGGGCGACCGAGGTGCGCAGACCCTGGCGCACCCGTTCGACCAGCCGCAGCGAGGCGGGCGGCGCGCGGACGACCGTCGCGTCTCCTCGCACGCGCAGGACCGCGCCGTACGGGTCGCCGGGGTCGGCGCGCTCCAGCCGCGCCTCCGCCCGCAGCCGGGTGCCGACGGGCCAGCGGCTCCAGCCGTCCACGGCCGCGCCGCTGACCACCAGGAGCACGGGCGTGCGGACCCGCCAGGCCCGTCCTCGGCCGTCCACCGCGACCGCGAGGCCGGGGAGGCTCGCGTAGGCCGGGCGCACGCCCTGCGCCGGGTGCACCCGGGCGTCGCCGCGGACCTCGACGACGACCGTGGCCACGGCCCGCTCGTCGGCCAGCCCGGCGAGCGGGCCGGAGGCGAGGACCTCCGCCCGGACGGCCCCCGTCCCGCCCGTCACGGCGAGCGCGGCGGCCACCGCGACCAGCAGCACCGAGCCACGACGCCACGCCACCAGGGCCACCAGCGCCGCGACGGCGAGCACCGCGCCCCACACGAGCGCCGAGCCCGACGTCCCGAGCCCGGCCCCGGCCCACGCTCCGGCGGCCACCGCGACCATGCGCAGGTCGTGCACGCTGCGCGCGACGCCCGCGTCCGGGGTCGCGTCCACGACCGCGGTCACACCCGCAGGTGCGGGGCGAGCCGCGCGTACGTCTTCGGACCGATCCCGTCGACCTCCTGCAGCTCCTCCACGCGGGAGAAGCGGCCGTGCTGCTCGCGCCAGTCGAGGATCTTCTGCGCGGTCACGGGTCCGACGCCGGGCAGCGCGTCGAGCTCGGTGACGCTCGCCCGGTTGAGGTCCACCACCGAGCCGGTGCCGGCCCCCGAGGACCCGGACGAGCCGGACGAGCCCGACGAGCCGCCGGAGCTCCCTGAGCCCGAACCCCCCGAGCCCGACCCACCCGGACCGGCACCGGCGACCCGCACCTCCCCCGCCGGGTGCTTCGTCGTGCCGACGACGACCTGCACGCCGTCCTCCAGCGGCTGGGCGAGGTTGAGCTCGTCGGGGTCGGCGTCGCGACGCAGGCCCCCGGCGGCCTCGATGGCGTCCTCCACCCGGGCGCCCGGCTCGAGGCGCACGAGGCCGGGGCTCCGCACGGCGCCCAGGACGTGCACCACGGGACCGGCGGCGCTCGCCTCCCCCTGGCCGGCGGGCCCCGGACCCGCCGAGCCCGCACCGGGTGCCGGAGACGGTGGCAGGACGGAGGGTGCGCTGGTCGGACCGGCGCTCTGCACCACGCTCGGCGCCGCGACCGCCTCCGGCCGGGCCTGGAGCCAGGACCAGCCGCCCCACACGACCCCGACCACGAGGACCGCGGCGACGACCGCCAGGTGCCACGGCGTGAACCGCCGGGCCGGCTCCAGGTCCTCGGGTCCGACCGGGCGGCCGGGCTCCGACGACCCGGCACCGTCGTCCTGCACCCCCGGCACCCCCGCGGCCCGAGGAACACGGTCGGTCGCGTCGTCGTCGAGCACCCCGGCCGCCCGTCGCGGCCCGACGTCCCCACCTCCGAGGAGACGCGCCAGCCGCGCCCGGGCGAGGGCGGCGGTCTCGGGGTCGGGCGGAGGGTGTCGTCGGGCCACACCGGTCTTGTACGGACGTGCGCACCCGCCGTGCCGCCCGCACGGGCGGCTGTGGACGGCGCACCGCCTCCCCGACCAGCCCTGTGGACGACCGGCCCGCGGCCCGTCCGCACCTGAACCTCGTCGCCGACCTGATCCCTGTGCTGCGCCCGTGCAGGTCCGGACGCTTCGTCCGCAGGGCGTCAGAAGCCACGCAGCGGGGGCGTCGACCGTTACAGTCCGGCTGAACGGTCGGTGTCGGGAAGGTGTCGCATCAGTGGTGGGTCCGAGGCGCGTCTGGCGTGCTGCACCCGCGACGCTGACCGCCGTCGTCGCGCTGGCCGTGCTCGCCGCCGCCGCGGTCGCGGGACTCGCGTACCTGATCTACCGGCGCGAAGGGTCCCCGTGGATCCCCGGCGCGCTGGGGCTCCTCGCGCTGCTCGCCCTCCTCTACGCCTGGCGCTTCGGGCTGCACCCGCGGCTGGTCGCCGACGACGACGGGGTGCACGTGCGCAACCCGTTCTCGTCGCGCTCCTTCGACTGGCACGACATCACGCTCGTGGCGCCCGGGGAGAACGGCCTCGTGGTCGGCTCCGAGGACGGCGTGGCCGAGGCGTGGTGCGTGCAGAAGTCGAACTTCTCGCTGCGCCGGGGCCGCTTCACCCGGGCCGACGCGGTCGCCCACGAGCTGATCGACGAGCTGGAGCTGCGCCACCCGCCCCTGGAGGACGCCGAGACCGGGCTGCGGATCCGCCGAGCCCGCCCCGACGAGTCCCGGCTGCTGACCCGGATCGAGCGGGCGGCGGGCGAGGAGCACCTGGAGCACCTCTTCCCGCCGGAGGAGCACCCCTACCCGGTCGGTGAGGTCACGAGCCGCTGGCG
The DNA here is from genome assembly GCF_900105785.1 of Microlunatus sagamiharensis. Classification (NCBI taxonomy): domain Bacteria; kingdom Bacillati; phylum Actinomycetota; class Actinomycetes; order Propionibacteriales; family Propionibacteriaceae; genus Microlunatus; species Microlunatus sagamiharensis. Next base: position 835,037 of record NZ_LT629799.1, on the reverse strand, counting down.
GCGTCTCCTGCACGACCCGTCGGCGCGGGTCTTCGTCCTCGAGCGCGAGGAGGACGCGCTCGGCTACGTCGCCTTCTCCTCCTCCGGCGAGGTGCTGCACCTCGGGATCGCGCCCCACCGGACGCGCCGGGGCTACGGCTCGGCACTCCTCGAGTTCGCCGTTCGTGAGATGTACGACGGCGGCGAGCCCGAGGCCACGCTGTGGGTGCTGGAGGGGAACGCGGGGGCGCGGGCCTTCTTCCGCAGCCACGGCTGGGCCGAGACCGACGAGCGCCGGCCGTGCCGCTACCAGCCGAACCCGCAGGAGATCCGCATGACTAAGCAGCTGCGCCGCCGGGCACGCCGGGCCGCGTGAGGGCCGGGACCGCCGAACGCCCGGCCTGGGACAGCACGCCCACCCGCCCTCGCCGGCGACGCGCGACGCTCGTGGCGGCGCTGCTGCTGCTCGTGCCCGCCGTGGGCACGACGCTGCTCCGCGTCGGCGCGCCGACCGACGACCTGGGCGCGCTGCTGGCGTCCTTCGTCCCGTACGGCCTGCCGCTCTACCTGCTCGCCCTGCTGCTGCTGGTCGTCGCGCTGGTCCTGAGCCGGCGGCGCGCACCCGTCGCCCTCCTGACGGTCCTCGTCGCAGCGCTGACGGCGCTGCACGTCAGCTGGGTGGCCCCGTTCTTCGTGCCGGACGACCGGCCGGTCGTCGGCCCGTCGTTCACGGTGCTCGCCCAGAACGTCTACCTCGGCCGGGCCGACACCGAACGCCTCGGCGAGGTCGCCTCCGGCGCCGACGTGGTGGTCCTCAGCGAGACCGACCGCGGCTTCCTCGAGCGGCTCCAGACGCCGGGGTGGGACGCACGCTTCCCGTACGCGGTCGGCGCCCTCGGCGGCCCGCCCAGCGACACGACGATCTTCTCCCGCTACCCGCTGACCGACGCCGAACCGCTCCCCGGCTCGCTCGCGACGCAGTGGGTGATGACGGTCGACGTGCCCGGGCGCTCCCCGCTCCGCCTGCTCGGCGTCCACCCGTGCAACCCGTACTGCGCGGGCGGTGCCTTCGCCGGCGACCACGCCGCGCTGGAGACCGCGGTGCGCGACAACCTCTCGATGCCGCTCGTGGTCGCCGGGGACCTGAACGCGATCGACGACCACGCCCCGCTGCAGCGGCTGCGCGCCGACGGCATGCGCAGCGCCGCGGACCTCGTGGGGGCCGGGTGGGTGCCGACCTGGCCGGCGGACCGGGCCTTCCCGCCGCTGCTGCCGATCGACCACGTCCTCGTCGACGACCGGCTCACCGCGACGTCGCTGGAGACGGTGCGGATGCCCGGCAGCGACCACCTCGGCCTGCTGGCGACCCTGGCCGGGACCTCCTGAGGCCCACGGGCGCGCCCGCGCAGAGCCCGAGGCGCACCGCTCAGTAGCGCGCCTTCAGCGCGCGCAGGTCCCCGGCGTCCGGCTTCGTCCGGCCGTGGGCGACGGCGTTCATGATGCTCGAGGTGCGCTTGACGTGGGGCAGCCCGACACCGTGGCCGAGCTCGTGCTCGGCGATGTTCAGCCGGTCGGCGTACGAGGCGTGCTTGGCCCAGCGGTCGTTGAGCTGGACGGTGGCCGTGCTCAGCTTGTTGGTGCTCTTGACGAAGGTCCAGTCGGTGGTGCCGGCGAGCGTCCCGCCGCCGAGGTCCTTGGACGACACCCGGATGCACTGCACGGGGGCGCCGTCCGCGCCCGGCGCAGGGCAGCGCGCGACCAGGACCAGGCGCAGGGACGAGCCCTTGCTCAGGGCCTTCGTGGCCGCCGCCACGGGCCACCGGGAGGACGCGTCGTCCTGCACGTAGACGACGTCCTGGGCCCACCCGAGGGCCGGGCCCACGTTCTGCGTCGAGCTCGCCGTCGTGCCGGCCGTCGGTGCAGCCTCCGCCGCGGTGCCGCGGCCGGAGACCGTGGCGGTGAGCACCAGGGCCACGAGGACGAGGACCACGCGCAGGGCGAGGACGGGGACGGGGCGGGCGGCGGACATCGGGGTCTCCTGGGGGTCACGGCCCCGGGCGGGGCTTCCTCAGAAGATTGACGCTTCAACCATTGGACACCGTTGTCAACGGCTCTACACCAGCGCAGGGATGGTTGAGCCTTCAACATTGGGCGGATCCTGAGGTTCGTCCTGACCCCGACGCACACGTCGACCGGCCCGGTCCTCCCCGAGGTGGGAGGGACCGAGCCGGTCTTGATCGGGGCTACCGCCCCGGGACGATGCTCACGAGCTTGGGCGCCCGCACGATGACCTTGGCCACCTCGCGCCCGGCCAGGGCGCGGACGACGCCCTCGTCGGCCAGCGCGGCCGCGCGCAGATCGTCCTCGCTCACGTCGGGCGAGACCTCCAGGCGCCCGCGCACCTTGCCCTGCACCTGCAGCACGCAGGTGACGGTCTCGGCGACCAGCAGCGAGGCGTCGGCCTCAGGCCAGCTCGCGTCGGCGACCGAGGGCGTGTGGCCGAGGCGCTCCCACATCTCCTCGGCCGCGTACGGCGCGACCAGGCTCAGCGCGACCGTGACGACCTCGGCGGCCTCGCGGACGGCGGCGTCGCCTGCTCCCGGTCCGGCGTCGATCGCGCGCCGGGTGGCGTTCACGAGCTCCATGACGCGGGCGACGGCCACGTTGAAGCGCTGCGTCTCGACGGCGTTCGTCACCTCCGACAGCAGCCGGTGCGTCTCGCGGCGCAGCGCGCCGTCACCCGTGCGGGGGTCGGTGCCCGGGGCGCTCGTCACGTCCACCGCGAGGCGGTAGGCCCGCTGCAGGAACTTCAGCGAACCCGCCGGCGACACGTCGGCCCAGTCGATGTCCTCCTCCGGGGGCCCGGCGAAGACGACGGTCAGGCGGATCGCGTCGACCCCGAACTGGTCGATCTGCGCGCCCAGGTCGACGCCGTTGCCGAGCGACTTGCTCATCGCCCGGCCCTGGTTGATCACCTGGCCCTGGTTGAGCAGGCGTCGCATCGGCTCGACGAAGTCCACCAGGCCCATGTCGAAGAGCACCTTGGTGAAGAAACGCATGTAGAGCAGGTGCAGGATCGCGTGCTCGACGCCGCCGACGTACTGCGCGACCGGCATCCAGCGACGCACGTCGTCGGGGTCGAAGGGCGCGTCGGTGGCGCCGGGGCTGCAGTAGCGGAAGAAGTACCACGACGAGTCGACGAAGGTGTCCATCGTGTCGGTGTCGCGCTTGGCCGGGCCGTCGCACTGCGGGCAGGAGACGTTGACCCAGTCGGTCGCGCTCGCCAGCGGCGAGGTGCCCTTCGGGGCCAGCGCAGCGCCGGTCAGGTAGGGCAGCTCCACGGGCAGCTGGTCGTCGGGCACCGCGACCTCGCCGCAGGCCGGGCAGTGGATGACCGGGATCGGCGCGCCCCAGTAGCGCTGGCGGCTCAGCAGCCAGTCGCGCAGGCGGAAGGTGACCGCCGACTCCCCCACCCCGTCGTCCTGCAGCTGCGCGACGATCCGCTCCACGCCGGCCGCCTTGTCGGCCAGGCCGTCCAGCGGGCCCGACGACACGTACGCGCCGTCGCCGGGGGTGGCGACACCGGTCTCGGAGGGGTCGGGCAGGCCGGTCTCGACGACGACGCGCACGGGCAGGTCGTGCGCGCGGGCGAAGTCGAGGTCGCGCTGGTCGTGCGCGGGCACGGCCATGACCGCACCCGTGCCGTACTCGGCCAGCACGTAGTCGGCCGCGTACACGGGGATCTGCTCGCCGTTGACCGGGTTGGTCGCGTGCACGCCCAGGAAGACACCGGTCTTGGGCCGGTCGGTCGACTGGCGCTCGATCTCGGTGATCCGCTTGGTCTGCTCCAGGTAGGCCTCGAAGGCCGGGCGCTGCTCGTCGGTGACGACCTCGGCGGCCAGCGGGGCCTCGGGAGCGACGACGAAGAAGGTCGCGCCGAAGAGCGTGTCCGGACGCGTCGTGAAGACCCGCACCGGCTCCTCGCGGAGCGAACCGTCCCCCAGCGTCACCGCGAAGTCGACGTACGCGCCCTCGGAGCGCCCGATCCAGTTGCGCTGCATGGCCAGCACGCGGTCGGGCCAGCCGCCCTCGAGCTCGGCCATGTCGTCCAGCAGGCGCTGCGCGTACTCGGTGACGCGGAAGTACCACTGCGTCAGCTGGCGCTTGGTCACCGTGGTGCCGCAGCGCTCGCAGGCGCCCTGGACGACCTGCTCGTTGGCGAGCACGGTCTGGTCCTTGGGGCACCAGTTGACGAAGCTCGCCTTGCGGTAGGCCAGCCCGCGCTCGCGGAAGCGCAGGAACAACCACTGCGTCCAGCGGTAGTACTCCGGGTCGGAGGTGTGCAGGCGCCGCGACCAGTCCAGGCTCAGGCCGTAGCGGCGGAACGACGTCGCCTGGGTCTCGATGTTGGCGTACGTCCACTCGGCCGGGTGCGTGCCGCGCTGGATGGCCGCGTTCTCCGCAGGCAGGCCGAACGAGTCCCAGCCGATCGGGTGCAGGACCTCGTGGCCCTTGAGCCGCAGGTAGCGGGCCGGGATGTCGCCCATGACGAACGCCTCGGCGTGGCCCATGTGCAGGTCCCCGGAGGGGTACGGGAACATGTCGAGCACGTACGCGCGCGGCTTCGAGCCCTGCTCGTCCAGGGTGTCGCGGGCCGCGAACGTCGCCTCCGACTCCCAGTACGCCTGCCAGCGCTGCTGCGCGGCCACGGCGTCGTAGCGGTCGGGCTCCACGCGGTCGGCGTCGTGGGCGGCCTCGTGGACCGGCTCGGCCTCCGTCGTGCTCATGGTCGATCTCCTCGTCCTCTGCGGTCCGGGCATGAAAAAACCCCTCTGCCAGACGGCACGAGGGGCAGCCGCGCAGCGTGCGCCGCGCGGCTAGGTAAGCAGGAGCGTCCCGGACATGCCCGCAGTCTAGACCGCCCCGCGGCGCGGGCCGTCGAGGTTCAGGAATGCTTCCGACCTCGCCGAGGTGCACGGGGGACGCTCCCCGAGCCTGTCGAAGGGCCCTAGACGGGTCGGCCTTCCTCCGTGCTGCAAGAACGCCAACCTCTTCGAGGCCCTTCGACAGGCGCAGGGAGCGTTCTCGCACTCAGTCGCGGACGGGCGGGCGTACGCGGCGGTGGACGGCGACGAGGAGGCCGGCCACCAGCGAACCGCTCGTCCCGAGCGTCAGGTCGCCGAGGGTGTCGGGGTAGGCGTAGGCGTACGTGGGGAGGAAGCGCATGAAGGCGGCGTACTCCCCCAGCTCCCAGAGCACCGCCGCCGTCGCCCCGAAGCCGAGCCCGACCATGATCAGCGCGCCCGCACCGATCCGCCGGCCGGGCGCCCAGGCCGCGAGCACCCCGGCGGTCAGCAGCAGCCAGTGCCCGAAGTGGCTGACGTCGTCCCACCAGGTCACCGTGTCGAAGAAGTCCAACCGGTTGCCCAGCAGGTCCGACAGCCACGGCAGCGTCACGAGCAGGTCGGCGCCCCAGGGGAAGCGCCGTCCGGCCCAAGCCCGGCGTCCTTGCAGCCACCACCACATCGGCACCGCCAAGGCGCCCAGCGGGTAGATGACCAGCCGCAGCCCGGCACCCTTGGCCTTGAGGTTCGCGAGGTCGGGGTGGGCCAGCGCGACCAGCAGCAGCACGACCAGCGCGGCCTTGGCGAGCAGGTCGAGGCCGAGCAGGACCCTGCGCCCGGTCACCGCCGACCGCCCTCGACGGTCGGCCCGAGGAGCGGCGTCAGCGACGGCCCAGGCGGCGCTCGCCGGTGGCGCCGCGCTCGTAGGTGAGCCCGTAGTGGCTGTAGACCGTCGGCTCGAGCTCGGAGGTGAGCTCGCCGTCGGTGTCGATGGCGGGGGCGTCCTTGGCCGTCTTCTTGTCGGTGGTGACCCGGACCTGCTTGGGGCTGACCGTCGCCCCGGCGAGGGGCACGAAGACGAGCTTGGCGGGTACGCCGCGCTTGACGCTGGCGAAGGCCGGCTGGTCGGTGGAGGTGTCGAAGTAGACGCCCTCGAGCGACCCGATCTTGGAGCCGGTCGCGTCCACCACCGACAGGCCCTGCCAGTCCCGGATGTCGCCGACCTCGACCACGTTGCTCACGCTGTGCCTCCTCGCTGGCGCGCCGTCGTGGCGCGACCCGGGGCGAGCCTAGTGCGCGGGCCCCTGGCTCAGCCGGAGTGGCGCTGCTGCGCCGCCCACGCGCTGGCCACCATGTCGTGCAGCGAGTGCCGCATCTCCCAGCCCAGGTCGCGGGCGGCGAGCTCGCCGGAGGCGACGATGCGAGCCGGGTCGCCGGGCCGGCGCGGGGCGACCTCCGGGGTGAAGTCGATGCCCGTGACCTCGGCGGCGACGTCCATGATCTGGCGGACCGAGACGCCGTCGCCGCTGCCCAGGTTGTAGACGGGCTCCAGCGGGCGTCCCGACTCCAGCGCCTGCGCCGCCACCACATGGGAGTGCGCGAGGTCGGCGACGTGGACGTAGTCGCGCACGCAGGTCCCGTCGGGGGTATCGTAGTCGTCGCCGTTGATGCGCGGGGTGCCGCCGCGCTGCAGCATCTGCAGCACCAGCGGGAAGAGGTTGTGCGGGCTGGTGTCGTAGAGGTCCGGCGTCGCCGAGCCGACCACGTTGAAGTAGCGCAGCGACGTGTGGGCGAGGGTCCCCCCGGCGAGCTCGGCGGCCCGCGCCTGGTCGGCGATCAACCACTCCCCGACCAGCTTGCTCTGCCCGTACGGCGACTCCGGGTGCGTCGGCGTCTCCTCGGTGACGAGGTCGACGTCGGGGGTGCCGTACGTGGCCGCCGAGCTGGAGAAGACGATCCGGCCGACTCCCTCGGCGTCCATCTGCTCGAGCAGCGTGGCGGTTCCGGTCACGTTCTGCTGGTAGGTCAGCAGCGGCCTGCTCACCGAGACGCCGGCGTACTTGAAGCCGGCGAGGTGGACGACGCCGGAGACGGCGTGGTCGCGCAGCGTGTGCCGCACGAGGTCGCCGTCGAGGATCGTGCCGCGCACGAAGGGCACGTCGTCGGGCACGAAGCCGGCGTGGCCGCTGCTGAGGGAGTCGATCACGACGACCTCCTCGCCCGCCTCGCGGAACGCGCGCACCACGTGCGAGCCGATGTAGCCCGCTCCTCCGGTGACCAGCCAGGCCATGCCGCCGCCTCTCTCGAGCGGTCGCGGACCGGAGTCCGGCGCGACCTCACACGTGAAACGCGTCCGTCACGAACGCGTGAGAACTGTCATGCCGCCGTAACCGACGGCACCGCCGGTGCAACACGCGACCAGCAGAGTTCGAGTCGCAATCCTCCCCTGCCGCCACGACGGCGGTTCGGGCAGGTCCCCCGGCAGCAGTCCGTCCGTCTCCGTCCAGGTCCTCACTGCAGGAAGAAGCAAGCATGACTCCACTCGACGTGAACTCTGGCGACACCGCCTGGATCCTCACCTCAGCCGCCCTCGTGCTGCTGATGACGCCGGGCCTCGCGCTGTTCTACGGCGGCATGGTCCGGGCCAAGACCGTGCTGAACATGATGATGATGAGCTTCGGGGCGCTCGCCTCGATCTCCGTCGTCTGGGTCCTCTGGGGCTACTCGATGGCCTTCGGCGACGACGTCGGCGCCGGGCTGCTCGGCAACCCGGGCCAGTACTTCGGCCTCAAGGGCCTGATGGAGGACACCGGCGCCGGGCTGCCGACGATGGCCTTTGTCGGCTTCCAGGCCGTCTTCGCCATCATCACCGTCGCCCTGATCTCCGGCGCCATCGCCGACCGGGCCAAGTGGGGCACCTGGATGATCTTCACGGTCGTCTGGGCCACCATCGTCTACTTCCCCGTCGCGCACTGGGTCTTCGACTTCAGCGTGACCGAGGACGACGGCACCGTCTCCCACGTCGGCGGCTGGATCGCCAACAACCTCAAGGCGATCGACTTCGCCGGCGGCACCGCGGTCCACATCAACGCCGGTGTCGCGGGCCTCGCCCTCGCCATCGTGCTCGGCCGCCGCGCCGGCTGGAAGCGCGACCCGATGCGCCCGCACAACCTGACGCTGGTCATGCTCGGCGCCGGCCTGCTGTGGTTCGGCTGGTTCGGCTTCAACGCCGGCTCCGCCCTCACCGCGGGCAACTCCGCCTCGGTCGTCTGGGTCAACACGATGGTCGCCACCGGCGCCGCCGCGCTCGCCTGGCTCATCACCGAGCGCATCCGCGACGGCCACGCCACCTCGCTGGGCGCCGCCTCGGGCATCGTGGCCGGCCTGGTCGCGATCACCCCGTCCTGCTCCTCGGTGAGCCCGGTCGGCGCGATCCTGCTCGGCGCCATCGCCGGCGCGCTCTGCGCCCTGGCCGTCGGGCTGAAGTACAAGCTGAACGTCGACGACTCGCTCGACGTGGTCGGCGTCCACCTGGTCGGCGGCCTCTGGGGCACCATCGCCGTCGGCTTCTTCGCCACCTCCGCCGCCCCGGCCGGCGTCGACGGGCTCTTCTACGGAGGCGGGGTCGACCAGCTCTGGCGCCAGGTCGTCGGGGCGCTCGCCGTCCTGGTGTTCAGCTTCGTGCTGACCCTGATCATCGGCCTGGTCCTCGAGAAGACCGTCGGCTTCCGGGTCGCGGAGGACGTGGAGCTCGAGGGCGTCGACAGCGTCGAGCACGCCGAGAGCGCGTACGACCTCGGCAACCTCGCCGGCACGCTGCGCTCCACCGGTGCGCTGGGCTCCACGCTCGCCCACCGCACCGCCCCTGCTGACAAGATCGACACCGAGGCCGACAAGGAGGTCAACGCGTGAAGCTCGTGACCGCGATCATCAAGCCCCACATGCTCGACGAGGTGAAGAGCGCCCTGGAGTCCTTCGGGGTCGAGGGCATGACCGTCAGCGAGGCCAGCGGCTTCGGCCGTCAGCGGGGCCACACGGAGGTCTACCGGGGCGCGGAGTACACCGTCGACCTGGTGCCGAAGGTGCGCCTCGAGGTCCTCGTGTCCGACGACGACGCGACCGACATCGTCGACGTGCTCGTCAAGAGCGCCCGGACGGGTCGCATCGGCGACGGCAAGGTCTGGTCCGTCCCGGTCGACGACGTCGTCCGGGTCCGCACCGGCGAGCGCGGTGCCGACGCCCTCTGACGCCCGTGCCTGAGGACGAGCTCGACCTGAGGTCCGTCCTCACCGAACGACGGCTCGACGTCGCGGTCCGGTCCCCCTGGGAAGCCCAGGCGGGGCCGGGCCGCCGGCGTTCGATGACCGGTGTCGTCGAGCAGGGGCTCGCGGCGCTCTTCGCCTCGGTCGCGGCCCCGGCCTCCGGCGTCGCGCTGGCCTGCGTCGGCAGCCTCGCCCGCCGCGAGCTCGGCCCGCGCTCCGACCTCGACCTGGTACTGCTGCACGACGGTCGGCTCGCCCGCGCGGCGGGCGGCATCGACGCCCTCTCCGAGCGCCTGTGGTACCCGCTGTGGGACGCCCGGGTCAAGATGGACCACTCCGTCCGCACGCCCGCCGAGTGCGGTGCCGTCGCCGGGCGCGAGCTGAGCGCGGGCGTGGGTCTCCTCGACCTCCGGCTCGTCGCGGGCGACGCCGACCTGGTGAGCGGGGCCCGAACGGCGCTGCTCGGGGCCTGGCGCACCAACGCCCGCCGCCGGCTCCCCGAGCTGCTCGACGCCCTCGAGGACCGCTGGGCGAGCGCCGGCGACGCCGCCTTCCTGCTGGAGCCGGACCTCAAGGAGGCCCGGGGCGGGTTCCGGGACATGACGATGCTCCGCGCGCTCGCGGCCACCTGGCTCACCGACCGGCCGCACGCCGGGGTCGAGGCGCCGTACGGCCGCCTGCTCGACGTGCGCGACGCCCTGCACCTCGCCGCCGGCCGCCCGCTCGACCGGCTGCTGGCCGGCGAGGTCGACGCCGTCGCCCGCACCCTCGGCCACGACGACCCCGACGACCTGCGCCGCGAGGTCAGCCTCAACGCCCGCCGGGTGGCGCACGCCGTCGACCTGACCGTCCGCGCCGCCCGCCAGGCCGCCCCCGTGCGCCGGGTGCTCGGCTTCGGCCGGCGCGAGCGCGGACCCGAGTACCGCACCGTGGGCCACGGGCTGATCGTCTCCGGCGGGGCGGGCGTGCAGGAGGTCGGGCTGCTGCGGGCCGAGGCCGCCGACGACCCGCTGGTCGGCCTGCGCGCCGGCGCCCTCGCCGCCCGTGAGGGGCTCACCCTCGCCCCCGTGACCGCCGCGAACATCGGTGCGCGGGTGAGCCCGCTGCCCGACCCGTGGCCCGAGCCCGCGCGCGAGGCGCTCGTCGAAATGCTCGCGGCCGGCCCCGCCCTCCTACCCGTGTGGGAGGCGCTCGACCTGGCCGGCGCCATCACCTGCTGGCTGCCCGAGTGGGCGCCGATCCGGTCGCGCCCGCAGCACAACCCGCTTCACCGGCACACGGTCGACCGGCACTCGGTGCAGACCGTCGTCGAGGCCCACCGCCACCTCACCGAGGTCGAGCGGCCGGACCTGCTGCTGCTCGCCGCGCTGCTGCACGACATCGGCAAGCTGCCCGGGGCGGGTCCCGCCCACCCGGCCGTCGGCGCGCCGATCGCCCGGGCGGCGGCCGACCGGATCGGTCTCGCCCCGGCCGACGTGGACCTCGTCGAGCTGCTCGTCCGCGAGCACCTGACGCTCGCCGAGCTGGCGACCCGGCGCGACCACGCGGACCCGCGTACGCAGGACGCCCTGGTCACCGCCGTGGGCGGGCGCAGCGACGTGCTCGGGCTGCTGCGGGCCCTGACCGCCGCCGACGCCCGCGCGGCGGGCCCGGCCGCGTGGTCGCCGTGGCGCGCCTCCCTCATCAACGGACTCGCCGACCACGTCGAGGGGATGCTCGTCGACGGGCCGGCCGCGCGGCCCGACCTCGCCGCCCTGGTCGACGTCGGGCTGGCCCGCTCGGTCGCCCTCGACGAGCGCCCGCGGGTCCGGGTCGCCCCGCGCCCGGGCGGCGTCGAGCTGCTGGTGGCCGCGCCGGACCGCCTGGGGCTGTTCAGCGACACGGCCGGCCTGCTCGCTGCGGCCGGTGTGCAGGTCCGCGCCGCCGTCCTGCACACCGTCGACCTGCCCGGGGGCGCCGTCGCGGTGAACACCTGGCGCCTCGACGCGGAGCGCGTCGCCGACGTGCCCGACGCCGCCTTCCTCGTCCAGCAGCTCGAGCGCCTCGCCACCGGTGACCGGCGCGCGCTGGAGACCGTCCGCCGGCGCGAGTCCCGGGCCCGGCCCGAGCCCGCGCAGGTGCACGTCGAGGCGGTCGGCGACGCGAGCGAGTCGGCGTCGGTGCTCGAGGTCCGCACGGGCGACCGCCCTGGGCTGCTGTGGTCGCTGGGCGCCTCGCTCAGCGCGGCCGGCCTCTCGATCCGTTCCGCGCACGTGTCCACCCTGGCCGGGCAGGCGATCGACACCTTCTACGTCACCGAGCCCGGCGGCGCCCGTCCGGGACCGGGGCGCGACCGCGAGGCCCTCGACGCGCTCGTGCGGGCCGCCCGGGCGGAGCCGGTCGCCGACGCCGCGACCTCCGCGCCAGACTGAGGCGCGTGTCCGGCCGGGTCCTCTACGCCAGCTTCGCCACCCCGCACCTGAGCGGCGGGGTCGACGTCCACCTGCGCCACATCGCGCTCCTGCGGGCCGCCGGGGTCGAGGCGTCCCTGTGGCTGCCGGCGCCCGAGGTGCCCGCCTGGATGGGCGAGGTGCCCGTGGTGAGCGGCCCCACCCTCGAGGTCGGCGCCGACGACGTGGTGCTCTACCCCGAGGCGCCGGTGGTGCCCGGCGTCGACCCGGCCCCCGGGGCCCGCAAGGCCGTGTTCAACCAGAACCACTTCTACACCTACGCCACCTGGGACGCGCCCGCGTCGGCCTACCCGGGCTGGGACCCGGCGCCGTCGGTCTGGACGGTCTCCCGGGAGTCCGTGGCGGTGATCTCGGCCCTGCACCCCGACCTCGCGGTGCACCGGGTGCCGCCGCCGGTCGACCCCGACCTGTTCGGCCCCGCCGAGGTCCAGCGCGGGGTCGCCCTGCTGCCGAAGAAGCGGCCGCACGAGGGGCGCCTGCTCGAGCGCCTGCTCGAGGTCGACCCGCGCACCAGCGGGGAGCCCGTCCGGGTGATCGCCGACCTGACCCGCGCCGAGGTCGTCCGCACCCTCGCCGAGTCCCGGGTGTTCGTGTCGCTGTCCCACACCGACAGCTTCGGCCTGCCCGTCGTCGAGGCGATGCTGTCGGGCTGCCTGGTCGTCGGCTACGACGGCGGCGGCGGCGTCGAGCTGTTCGAGGCGCCCGGCGCGTGGCGGGTCCCCGAGCAGCGCCCGTTGCTCGTCGTCGACCAGGTCGCCGAGGTGCTCGCACGCGGCGACCCCGACGACCTCGGCGCGGCGAACCGGGCCTGGGCCCTCGAGCGCTACTCCCCCGCGGCCGTCGCGCCGGCCCTGGCCGATGCGCTCGCGGCCGTGCGCCGCACCCCCGGTGCCGCCACCACGGCGGTTCACCCGAGCCGCTGGCTCGACGCGATGCCGGTGGGGTTCACCAAGACCGGCTGAGGCGTGCCCGGCTCAGTACGCGCAGACGAAGACGGGCAGCACGTTCGTCGCGAGGGGCCAGAGCAACGTGCTCACGACGACGAGGGCGAGGACTGCCCCCGCGGCGCCGCCGACCAGGGCCAGCCCGAGGGACCGACGGCGCCGGCGGAGCAGGACGAAGCAGGCCGCGGCGTCCAACCCGACCAGCAGCCCACCGGGAGCCCCGGCGATCGTCGCCTCGGCGTGCTCGCACGCCGCGCCTAGGGTCCCGCTCTCGTCCAGCTCGAGCAGGGCGGTGCTGAGGTTGGTGAGCAGCGTGCCGACGAGGAGCCCGACGACCGCCCCGAGCAGCAGGGAGATCCGGCCGCGCGGTGCGGCGGCGGTCGGGGATCCGGGGGCCTGGACGGGTCGGGGCACCCGCCGATCCTCGCAGGTCCGGATCCCGCTGCCTGGTCTACAAATCGTCTACACTTCGGTCCATGGCCAGCGCAGACACCACCACGGTCCGCGTGCGGCGACCCGACTCCGAGCGGCTGCAGTCGCTGGCGCGGCAGCGCAACACGCCGGTCATCGACGTCCTGCACGCCGCCATCGAGGCCTTGGAGCGGCAGGAGTTCCTGCGCGGGCTCAACGAGGACTACCAGGCGCTCCGCGCGGATCCTTCGCGCTGGGACCAGCACGTCGCCGAGCAGCGGGACTGGGACGTCCTGAGGTGATCTGGCGGGGGGAGGTCTGGGACGTCGACCTCGGACAACCCCTCGGGCACGAGCCGGGCTTCCGACGGCCTGCCGTGATCGTGTCGGTCGACGTCCTGAACAACGGACCGGGCGGACTGGTCGTCGTCGTCCCGGTGACCTCGGCCGCGTACGGGCTGCGCAGCCACGTGGAGCTCGAGCCGGGGCCCGCGGGGCTGGACCACGTGTCGTACGCACGGTGCGACCAGCTGCGCGTCGTCTCCACCGAACGCGTCGTGCGGCATCGGGGAACGGTCGGCCTCGCGGCGATGCGGGCCGTCGACCAAGCCCTGCGCTTCATCCTCGACCTCTGAGCCCGGTCGTCGGCACCGGTCGACGATCAGCCGCCGCCGGCCGTTCGCAGCCGGTCCGCGAGCGCGAGCACGGCGTCACGGAGCGGGGGCGGTCCTTCGACCGTGACCTCGACCGGGAGGCCGGCGACGACGCCGGCGAGGCCGACCCAGGACCACGACCCGAGGGTGAGGCGACGGCGCTCGGCGTCGACGTCCTCGACCAAGGCGTCCTCGGGCAGGTACGGCGCGACCGTGCGAAGCGCCGCGGGGGCGACGGTCACGGTCCCACGGCAGGGCCACGCGTCCTCGCGCGCGGAGCCCTTGAAGCGTGCGGCCACGAACACGGCCGCGTCGCCGCCCGGGACGTCTCGCGGCGTGAACCGCACCCGAGTCCGGGCTCGCGGCACCATCCGGTCGACGCGGTAGGTGCGCCAGTCGTCGCGGTCGAGGTCCCAGGCGAGCAGGTACCAGCGGGCGTGCCGGGCGACGACCGCGTACGGCTCGACGCGGCGTACCGCGGGCGCCTCCCCGTCGCCGTCGGAGCGGTGCTCGAACCGCAGCACCTCGGCGCGCTGGACCGCCCCGCTCACCGCGGCGAGCACCTCGGGGTCGGCCTGCACGGTGCCGGCGGCGGTCACCGCGCGCACCGCGTCGACCCGGTGCCGCAGCCGCGGCGGCATCACCTGGCGCACGGTGGCGAGCGCGCGCGCCGCCGGCTCGGCGATGTCGGCCCCGGACGCCGGCGCCACCGCGAGAGCGAGGGCGAGCGCCACGGCCTGGTCGTCGTCGAAGAGCAGCGGGGGCAGGTCCGACCCGGCCGCGAGCCGGTAGCCGCCCGCCGGCCCGCGCAGGGACTCGACGCGGTAGCCGAGCTCGCGGAGCCGGTCGACGTCGCGCCGCACCGTCCGCGGGCTCACCTCCAGCCGGCCGGCGAGCTCGTCGCCCGCCCAGTCGCGACGCACCTGCAGCAGCGACAGCAGGGCGAGCATGCGCGAGGAGGGGCCGGCCATGCCGTCAGTCTGGTCGAAGTTCAGGACACGATCTGACCGCATCTGCCGGAAGACTCGTCCTCGACGGCGGCCGCAGGGGCCGCCGGGGAGCACGAGGAGACGCCATGACCATCGAGACGACGACCCACCTGAACTTCGACGGCGACGCCCGCGCCGCGCTGGACCTCTACGCGTCCGCCTTCGGCGGCGAGGTGACGGCCATGACCTACGGGCAGATGGGCGCCTCGGACGAGCCCGCCTGGGCGGACCGCGTCGTGTGGGGTCAGGTCACGAGCCCGGCGGGCCTGCGGGTGATGGCCTTCGACGTGTGGCCGGGCCAGCCGTACGACCAGGGCGCCAACGCCTTCTACGTCTACGTCCACGGCACCGACGCCGAGGAGGTCACGCGCATCTGGGAGGGGCTGCTCGAGGGCGCGGAGATCCGGCAGCCGCTCGGCGCGTCCGCCTGGGCGCCGCTCGCCGGCCAGCTTCGGGACCGGTTCGGGGTGATCTGGGCGCTGGACGTGGCGCCGGCCGCCGGCTGAGCCCGCGGTCGCAGGTCGGCGTGGAGCCTCCGGCCTAACCGTCCTCGCGCAGGGCGTCCCGGAGCCCGGGGACCAGCCGCTCCAGCAGGCGCGGGGCGAGCACGTCGACGAGGTCGTCGAGGTCGGCCGTCGGCTCCGGGGTGCGCGTCATCTGCTCCATGCGGCGCGGGGGCACGGGCGCCGGGCGCGAGTACGCCCGCGTCGGAGCCGTGTCGGCGGCGAGGGCCGCGTCCACCCGGGCGTCGAGGTCGTCGAGCGTCGCGGTCAGCTGCTGCCGCAGGTCGGCGAGCAGCCGGCGCACGGCCTGGAGGTCGGAGGTGGCGAGGTCCTGGGTCGGGTCGCTGGGCATGCCCGCAGCGTGGCACGTCCGGCCCCGGCCGGCCGGCGTGTCCGCGGCGGCTCCGCGCCCCGGTCCGACGCCCGGCCCGAGCGGTGGAGCGGTGCTACGCCTGCCCCGCCTCGGCGAGCTGCCGCTCGAGCTGGAACACCTGCGGCACCCGCTCCCACGCCTCGTCCGGCGCGCCCTCGGTCACGAACAGCCCGGCCATGGCCGCCTGCCACCGGCGGTTCACCGCGGTCTGCGCCACGCGGGCCTGCGCCTCGTCCAGGTCGTCGGCCTCCGCGTAGCCGATCACGGTGCCGTCGTCGCGGAGGAAGAGCGAGTAGCGCCGCCACCCCGCGTCGCGCAGCGCGACGAGGAGCTCGGGCCACACGCGGGCGTGGACCTCGCGGTACTCGTCGAGCCGGCTCGGGTCGACTCGACCGACGAGGCAGTACTCAGGCATCGGGAGGGAGCGCCGGCCCCTCCACGACGACCACCTCGAGCGTCCGGGGCCCGTGGACGCCCTCGACACGGTTGAGCTCGATGTCGCTGGTCGCGCTCGGCCCGCTGATCATGGTCGTCGGGCGGGTGGGCTCGAGCCGGTCGACCGCCTGCGGCACGTCCGCGACGACCTGGTCGGCCCGCACCACGCAGAGGTGGTAGTCGGGCACGAGCGTCACGACCCGACGGCCCTGGCCCGCGGTGCCGTCGAGCACCAGCGTCCCCGTGGCCGCCACCGCGAGGGCGCAGCCGGTCAGCACGCCGTCGACGCGGTCGAGGGCGTCCACGCTGAGCGGTCCGTCCGGGCCCGGGTCGGCCACCGCCTCCAGCCCGGCGTCGGCCGCCGCGTCCAGCCAGCCCGCCTCGACGCCCTCGGGCACGGCCAGCGACCGCACCCCGCGCTCACGCAGGGCCTCGGCGACCGTCGCCGCCAGCCCGTCGGCGGTCGTGCGCCGGACCAGGGCCTTGTAGTCGAGCAACCGGTCGACGAGCACCTCGACCAGCTCCGCGGAGCCGTCCTGCGGCCCGGCGTCCGCCCGGCGGTAGTCGCGGGTCAGCGCGGCGTACGGCAGGTCGGGCGGCGGCGCGAGCCGGTGCGCGTCGGCGATCCGGGCCAGGACCTCGTCGCGCGCGCTCATCGCCCGCCTCCGTCGGTAGGACCGGAGTCGCCGTGCTCGCGCGCCCACCAGTCCCGGAACGTGCTCGTCGGCGGCCGGCTCAGGTCGCGCGCGTCGGTCCACTGCTTGAGCACCGGCAGCGGGACCTCACCGATGACCCCGCGCCGCCGCCCGAGGAGCCGTCCGAGGCGCCCACCGCGCAGGGCGAGCCGCCAGCGGCGGGGGCTGCGCATGACCAGCGACGCCGCCTGCATCGCGGCGGCCTCGGCGGTCGGGACCCGGCTCGCGGCCGCCTGCGCCTCGGTGTGCTCGGCACGCAGGTGCACGAGGATGTCCGGGATGTTGATCTTCACCGGGCAGACGTCGTAGCAGGCGCCGCAGAGCGAGGACGCGTACGGCAGCGAGGCGTTGTCCTCCACCCCGGTCAGCTGCGGCGACAGGATCGCCCCGATCGGGCCGGGGTAGACCGACCCGTACGCGTGCCCGCCGGCCCGCTCGTAGACGGGGCAGACGTTGAGGCAGGCGCTGCAGCGGATGCAGTTGAGCGCGTCGCGGCCCTCGGCGTCGGACAGCACCGCGCTGCGGCCGTTGTCGAGGAGCACGAGGTGGAACTCCTGCGGCCCGTCGCCGGGGGTGACCCCGGTCCACATCGAGGTGTAGGGGTTCATCCGCTCTCCCGTGCTCGAGCGGGGCAGCAGCTGCAGGAAGACCTCGAGGTCGGCGTAGCGGGGCACGAGCTTCTCGACGCCCATGACCGTGATCAGCGTCTCCGGCAGGGTCAGGCACATCCGTCCGTTGCCCTCCGACTCGACGACGGCCAGCGTGCCGGTCTCGGCGACGGCGAAGTTGGCCCCGCTCACCGCGACCCGCGCCGACAGGAACTTGCGTCGCAGGTGCAGCCGGGCGGCGTTGGCCAGGGCGGCCGGGTCGTCGCTGAGGGCCGGGTCGACGTCGCCCATCTCGCGCAGGAAGATCTCGCGGATCTCCGCGCGGTTGCGGTGGATCGCCGGCACGAGGATGTGGCTCGGGCGGTCGTTGCCGAGCTGCACGATCAGCTCGGCGAGGTCGGTCTCGAAGGCGGCGATCCCCGCCTCCTCGAGCGCCTCGTTGAGCGCGATCTCCTGCGTCGCCATCGACTTGACCTTGACGACCTCGTCCGACCCGGTGGCCCGCACCAGGTCGACGACGATGCGGTTGGCCTCGGCGGCGTCGCGGGCCCAGTGGACGACCCCGCCGCGCGCGGTCACGGCCTCCTCGAGCTGCACGAGGTAGTCGGGCAGGTGCGCCATCGTGTGGACCTTGAGCTGGCGGCCCGCCTCGCGCAGCTCCTCCCAGTCCGGCAGCTCGGCGACGACGGCCGCGCGCTTGCCGCGGATCGTCCGGGTGGCGTGGCCGAGGTTCGAGCGCAGCTGGGTGTCGGCGAGCGAGTGGCGCGCCGCCGCGGGGAACGACTCTTCGCCACGGAGGTGGCCGGTGCCCCGCGGTGAGGTCGGGGGCGCTCCGGGCATGCCGAGCATCACGGCGCTCATGCGGCGTCCTCACGGGTCGAGGCCAGGATCTGGGCCAGGTGCAGGGTGCGGGCCCCGGCGCGGATGCGGGAGAGGCCGCCGCCGATGTGCATCAGGCAGGAGCTGTCACCGGCGCTGCAGACCTCCGCGCCCGTGTCCAGGACGTGACGCATCTTGTCGGCCAGCATCGCGGTCGAGGTGTCGGCGTTCTTGAGCGCGAAGGTCCCGCCGAAGCCGCAGCACTGGTCCGCGTCGGGCAGCTCGACGAGCTCGAGGCCCTCGACGGCCCGCAGCAGCCGGGTCGGCTTGTCGCCGACGCGCAGCAGGCGGAGCGAGTGGCAGGTCGGGTGGTAGGTCACGGTGTGCGGGAAGTACGCGCCGACGTCGGTCACCCCGAGCACGTCGACGAGCAGCTCCGACAGCTCGTAGGTCTTGGCGGCGACGACGTCGACCTGCTGCTGGAGGTCGCGCGAGCCGAAGCGGCGCGCGAGCATCGCGTGCTGGTGCCGCACCGAGCCGACGCAGGACCCGGACGGCGCGACCACGGCGTCGTAGCCCGCGAACACGTCGGCGAACCGCTCGACCAGCGGCACCGCCTGCTTCTGGTAGCCGGTGTTGACGTGCATCTGGCCGCAGCAGCTCTGCGCCTCGGGGAACTCGACGGTGTGGCCCAGGCGCTCCAGCACCCGGACCGTCGCCCGCCCGACGTCGGGGTAGAGCCCGTCGGCCAGGCACGTCACGAACAGCGCGATCCTCACGCGGCGATCCTCTCAGGGCCTGGTCTCACGTTTGACCATTCCCCACCCCGACCGTCGAGCGATGCGGGGTGAAGGTCCGCAGGTCGAGGCCGACGCGCAGCGCCGCGCGCAGGTCCTCGAGGTCGCCGGTGAGCACCCCCGCCGCCCGGGCCTGCACGGCGACGTTGCCCAGCGCCGTGGCCTCGACCGGCCCCGAGCGCACCTCGAGCCCGGACAGGTCGGCGGTGAGCTGGCAGAGCAGCGCGTTCTGCGAACCACCCCCGACGACGTGCACCACGTCGACCTCGGCGCCCGAGAGCTCGACCGCCTGCGCGACCGTGCGGGCGTATGCGACGGCGAGGGAGTCGAGGATGCAGCGCACGACCTCCGCCGGGGTGCCGGGCGCCTCCCGGCCGGCCCGCCCGCACGCCTGGCGGATCCGCGCGGGCATGTCGCCCGGCGCGATGAACCGCTCGTCGTCGACGTCGACCACCGGTCCGCCGGCGGGCAGCACGGCCGCCTCGGCGAGCAGGACGTCGGCGTCGACCTCGTGGCCCTGCTCGCGCCACGTGCGCAGCGACTCCTGCAGCAGCCAGAGCCCGCCGACGTTGCGCAGGTAGCGCACGCGGCCGTCCACGCCGCCCTCGTTGGTGAAGTTCGCCGCGCGGCTCTCCTCGGTCAGCACCGGTTCGTCGAGCTCGACGCCGACCAGCGACCACGTGCCGGACGAGACGTACGCGAACGCCCGGTCCTGCGCGGGCACCCCGACGACCGCCGACGCCGTGTCGTGCGAGCCCACCGCGACGACCCGCGTGGCCGGGTCGAGCCCGGTCCTCGCGGCCACCTCCGCGGTGACGGTGCCGAGCGTCTCGCCGGGCCGGATCAACGGCGCGAAGAGGTCGGCGGGCAGCCCGAGGGCGCCGAGCAGGCCGGCGTCGAAGGTGCGCGTACGGGCGTCGAGCAGCCCGGTCGTGGACGCGTTCGTCACCTCGGTCCGGCGCTCGCCGGTGAGCCAGCACGCGAGCAGGTCGGGCAGCAGGAGGGCGTGGCGGGCCTGCGCCCAGCCGGGCTCGGACTGCTCGGCGAGGAGCTGGTAGAGCGTCGTGAAGGGCAGCTCCTGGAGCCCGTTGATGGCGTAGAGCCGCTCGGCCGGGATCCGCGCGTGAATGCGGCCGGCGACGCCGTGGGTGCGGTCGTCGCGGTAGGCGACGGGTTCGGCGAGCAGCCGGCCGTCGGCGTCGAGCAGCCCGTAGTCGACGGCCCAGGTGTCGATCCCGATGCTCGCTGCGCCGCCGTGGCGCTCCACGACCGCGGCGAGGCCCACGAGCACCTGCTCGAACAGCCCGCTCAGGTCCCAGCGCAGGTGACCGTCGCGGCGGACCGCCCCGTTGTCGAAGCGGTGCACCGCCTCGAGCACGACGCGTCCGTCGACCACTCGCGCGGCCATCACCCGCCCGCTCGACGCGCCGATGTCGACGGCCACGAACACCGGGTCCGGGGCGCTCACCGGAGGAACGCCGCCGCCACGCCGGCGTCGACCGGCACGTGCAGGCCGGTGGTGTGGCTGAGGTCGGCCGAGCACAGCACGAAGACCGCGTTCGCGACGTGCTCGGGCAGCACCTCGCGCTTCAGCAGGGTGCGCTGGGCGTAGTAGGCGCCGAGCTCGGACTCCTCGACGCCGTAGACCGCGGCACGCTTGGCGCCCCAGCCGCCGGCGAAGATCCCCGAGCCCCGCACCACCCCGTCGGGGTTGATGCCGTTGACCTTGACCCCGTGCTCCCCCAGCTCGGCGGCGAGGAGGCGCACCTGGTGGGCCTGGTCGGCCTTCGTCGCGGAGTAGGCGATGTTGTTGGGGCCGGCGAAGACGGAGTTCTTGCTCGAGATGTAGACGATGTCGCCGCCCAGGCCCTGGTCGATGAGCACCCTCGCGGCCGCCCTCGACACCAGGAACGAGCCGCGGGCCATGACGTCGTGCTGCAGGTCCCAGTCCTTCGCGGTGGTCTCCAGCAGCGACTTCGACAGCGACAGCCCGGCGTTGTTGACCACGAGGTCGAGCCCGCCGAAGGCGAGGACCGCCGTGTCGACGGCCTCCTGGACCGCGTCCTCGTCGGTGACGTCGGCCCGGACGCCGACGGCGACGTCGGTGCCGCCGATCTCCGCGGCCGCGGCCTGCGCCTTGTCGACGTCGAGGTCGGCGATCACCACGCACGCCCCTTCCGCGGCGAGGCGGTGGGCGATGGCCTTGCCGATGCCGGACGCGGCGCCGGTCACCAGGGCGACGCGCGTGGCCAGCGGCTTGGGCTTCGGCATCCGCCGGAGCTTGGCCTCCTCCAGCGCCCAGTACTCGATGCGGAACTTCTCCGCCTCGTCGATCGGGGCGTACGTCGACACGCCCTCGGCGCCGCGCATGACGTTGATCGCGTTGAGGTAGAACTCGCCGGCGACGCGCGCGGTCTGCTTGGTCGCGCCGTAGGAGAACATCCCCACGCCCGGGACGAGGACGACCAGGGGGTCGGCCCCGCGGATCGCCGGGCTGCCCGCGTCGGCGTGCCGGTCGTAGTACGCCTGGTAGTCCGCGCGGTACGCCTCGTGCAGCTCGCGCAGGCGCGCCTTCACCGCCTCGACGTCGGCGTCGGCCGGCAGGTCGAGCACGAGCGGCTTGACCTTCGTACGCAGGAAGTGGTCGGGGCAGCTCGTGCCCAGCGCGGCCAGGCGTGGGTGCTCGGCGGCGGCCAGGAAGTCGAGGACGGCGGGGTCGTCGGTGAAGTGGCCGACCATCGGCCTGTCGTGGGAGGCGATCGCGCGCACGGTCGGGGCCAGCGCGACCGCCCTGGCCCGGCGCTCCGCCTCGGGCAGCGCCCCGTAGCCGGGCAGCGCCGGTCCGAAGGGCTCGGGCCGGGAGTGCTCGCTCAGGTAGGCCGCAGCGGTGTCGATGATCCAGCACGAGTGCTCCTCCGCCTCGGCCGACGTGGCGCCCCAGGCGGTGATGCCGTGCCCGCCGAGGACGCAGCCGACCGCGTCGGGGTTCGCGTCCTTGACCGCCGCGATGTCGAGGCCGAGCTGGAAGCCGGGGCGGCGCCACGGCACCCACACCACCCGGCCGCCGAAGACGTCCTTCGTCAGCTGCTCGCCGTCGGCGGCCGTGGCGATCGCGATGCCGGAGTCGGGGTGCAGGTGGTCGACGTGCGCGGCGTCGACGAGCCCGTGCATCGCCGTGTCGATCGACGGCGCCGCACCACCCTTGCCGTGCAGGCAGAAGTCGAACGCCGCCACCATCTCGTCCTCGCGCTCGACACCCGGGTAGACGTCGGCCAGCGCCCGCAGCCGGTCGAGCCGGAGCACGGCCAGCCCCGGCTCGGTCAGGGTGCCGAGGTCCCCGCCGGAGCCCTTGACCCAGAGCAGCTCGACGGCCTGCCCGGTGACCGGGTCGGTCTCGCGGCCCTTGGCCGAGGTGTTGCCGCCGGCGTAGTTGGTGTTCTTCTTCTCCGCGCCCAGGCGGTGGCTGCGCTCCAGCAGCTCGGTGACCGTCGGGTTGGTCATCTCACGCCCCCCAGCCGGTCTGGGTGCCGCCGACGCGCTCGGTCTCGATGCGGCGCTGGTAGCCCGAGACCGCGTACGCGTGCATCGGGTCGGCGGGCAGGCCGCGCGACTCGCGCCACGCGGCGAGGTCGGTCCGGACGTCGGTGTAGAAGGCGTCCATGAGGACGCCGTTGGCGCCGAGGACGTCGCCGTCGGCCTGCGCCTTGGCCAGCGCGTCACGGTCGACGAGCAGCGCTCGGGCCGTCATCTCCTGCACGTTGAGCACCGAGCGGATCTGGCCGGGGACCTTGTCCTCGACGTTGTGGCACTGGTCGAGCATGAAGGCGACCTCGGAGTCGCGACCCAGCCCGCCCCCGCGGATCACCTCGAAGAGGATCCGGAAGAGCTGGAAGGGGTCGGCCGCCCCGACGATGAGGTCGTCGTCGGCGTAGTTGCGCGAGTTGAAGTCGAACGAGCCGAGCTTGCCGAGCCGCAGCAGCTGCATGACGATGAACTCGATGTTCGTCCCCGGCGCGTGGTGGCCGGTGTCCAGGCAGACCATCGCCCGCTCGCCCAGCGCGCTCACCTGCGCGTACGAGGTGCCCCAGTCGGGGACGTCGGTGTGGTAGAACGCCGGCTCGAAGAACTTGTACTCCAGCACCATGCGCTGGTCGCCGCTGAGCCGGTCGTAGATCGTCGCGAGGCTCTCGGCCAGGCGGTCCTGGCGGCCGCGGAGGTCGCCCTGGCCGGCGTAGTTGGTCCCGTCGGCCAGCCAGATCTTGAGGTCGCGCGACCCGGTGGCGTCCATGACGTCGATGCAGGCGAAGTGGTGCTCGACCGCCTTGCGCCGCACGGTCTCGTCGACGTGGGTCAGGCTGCCGAACTTGTACGCGTCGTCCTGGAACGTGTTCGAGTTGATCGTGCCGATCCGCACCCCCAGGCCCTCGGCGTACGCACGCAGGGCGCCGTAGTCGTCGACGGTGTCCCACGGGATGTGCAGCGCGACCTTGGGGGCCAGCCCGGTCAGCTCGTGCACCCGCGCGGCGTCGGCGATCTTCTCCTGGACGCTGCGCGGCGTGCCCGGGGTCGCGAAGACCTTGAAGCGGGTGCCCGAGTTGCCGAAGGCCCACGACGGCAGCTCGATGGCCTGCTCGGCGAGGACGTCGGCGATGGCGGCGAAGCCGGTCGACACGCTGGTCGGGGCGCCGGTCGACGAGGTGGTCATCGGGGGTCCGTTCTGGAGGCGGGGCAGGTGGGTGACGTTCGCCGGGCGCGGCGACCGGCACCGGGGCCGGCACGCCTCCGGTACCCGCGGGCCTCGTCGTTGAAACGTTCCACGAACTGCGGTCGACAGTAGGCCCGGGGCTGGGGGCTGTCAAGCGTGGGGACGGGGCGTCGCAGCGCGAGGCGGGGCCGGGTCACGGAGCGGGAGCGTTCCCCGCGGTAGGGTGCTGAAACCTTCAACGCCGGTACCTCCCGGCGTGGTCGTCGCGCACCGGAGGAGAGCTCGTGCCCCGCAGGTCCTCGACCAGCATGAAGGACGTCGCCACCCTCGCCGGGGTGTCGCTCGGCACGGTGTCGAACGTCGTGAACTCCCCCGACCTGGTCAGCCCGGCCACGCGCGAGCGTGTCGAGACCGCGATCACCAAGCTCGGGTGGGTGCCGAACGAGTCCGCCCGCCAGCTCCGCGCCGGCCGCAGCCGCGTGATCAGCATGGTCGTGATGGACATCGGCAACCCGTTCTTCACCGACGTCCTGCGCGGGGCCGAGGACTGGGTGCTCGGCCACGGCTACCACGTGCAGGCCAGCAACAGCGCCTCGCAGGCCGAGCGCGAGAGCGAGCAGCTGCGGGTGCTCGAGCAGCAGCGGGTCGGCGGTGTGCTGTGGGCGCCGGTGAGCGGCCCGAGCGAGCGCGCCGACGCGCTCCGCCGGCGCGGCATCCCCGTCGTCATCCTCGACCGCGCGGGCATCGGCGGGGGCTACTGCTCGGTGTCGGTCGACGACGTCG
Source organism: Microlunatus sagamiharensis (assembly GCF_900105785.1). Classification (NCBI taxonomy): domain Bacteria; kingdom Bacillati; phylum Actinomycetota; class Actinomycetes; order Propionibacteriales; family Propionibacteriaceae; genus Microlunatus; species Microlunatus sagamiharensis. The sequence continues at coordinate 810,788 of NZ_LT629799.1, read as the reverse complement.
AGGGCGGGCGGCTGGCCGTCGACCACCTGTTCCGCCAGGGCCACACCGACGTCGCCGTGGTCGGCGGGCCGGGGACGCTGCACCAGGTGCGCGACCGGCGGATGGGCGCGGAGATCGCCCGCGGCCAGCACGGCGGCGACGCCTCGCTGCTCTTCATCACCACGCCGACCATGGAGTCGGCGTCCGGGGTCGCCGCGGCCGACCAGATCGTCGCCCTGCCCGACGTCGAGCGGCCGACGGCGGTCTTCGCCATGAACGACCTGCTGGCCATCGGCCTGCTGCAGGGCTTCGTGACGCACGGCCTCCGGGTGCCCGACGACGTCGCGCTCGTGGGCTACGACGACATCTCCTTCGCCGCGTCCGCCGCCGTGCCGCTGAGCTCGGTCCGCCAGCCCCGCGAGGCCCTCGGCGAGCGCGCCGCCGAGCTGCTCTTCTCCGAGATCGAGGCCGCCGACCACGACACCCCGCACGAGCACCAGGGCGTCCGCTTCACCCCCGAGCTCGTCGTCCGGCGCAGCAGCGCGCACGAGCGGACCCCCGCCGGGTCGTAGGCCCACCGCGACCGGCCGACGTCCGGACGACCGCGGCCCCACCGCTCAGCCCTTGACCGAGCCGGCGGCCATGCCCTCGACGATCTTGCGGTTGAAGAAGACGAACATGATCAGCGGCGGGATCGTCACGAGCAGGATGGTGGCGAAGAGCAGGTTGTACTGGCTCGTGAACTGGCTCTGGTAGGTGAGCAGCGTGGTCTGGATCGTCGCGTTCTGGGTGCCCGGCAGGAAGTAGAGCGGGTTCTGGAAGTCGTTGTAGACGAACACCGTCTGCAGGATGATCACGGTGATCATGACCGAGCGCAGGACCGGGAAGATCACCCGGAAGAAGACCTGCAGCGGTGACGCACCGTCCACGACCGCGGCCTCGTCCAGCTCGCGGGGGACGCGCGCGATGAAGGCCCGGAAGAGCAGGATGCAGAAGGGCAGCCCGTACGCGATCTCGATGAGGATCAGCCCAGGCATCGTCTTGAAGAGCCCGACGCGCTGCAGCACCCAGATCGTCGGGACGATCGCCGGCGGCACGATCAGCCCGGCCAGCACGAGCATCCCCACCAGGCTGCCGAAGCGACCGGGGCGACGCTGCCACACGTACGCGACCATCGCGCCGAGCAGGACCAGCGCGCCGACGCTGACCACGGTGAGGATCACGCTGTTGATGAAGGCGATCACCATCAGGAAGTCCCGCGCCGAGAAGGCCTCGGCGATGTTCTGGAACAGCTGGAAGTTCCGCGGCCAGGCCAGGCGCAGCTCGTTGGACTGGACCCGGTCCTGCGACGCGATGGACAGCACGAACAGGAACGGCACCAGGAAGAAGACCGAGGTCAGGACGATGGCCGAGCCGCCGATGACGACCCCACGCGTGTTCTTCATCTACGACTCCTCGCCACGGTTCAGCCACCGGGTCAGCGGGACCACGATCAGCGTCACCAGCAGGAACAGCACGACCGAGCCGGCCGTGGACAGGCCGTAGAAGCCGGCCTGGTACTGCTTGTAGATCACCGAGGCGATGACGTCGGAGGCGAAGCCGGGCCCGCCGCGGGTCATGGCCCAGATCAGGTCGAACGAGCGCAGGCCGCCGATCAGGGACAGCGTGATCACCGAGGCCGTCGCCGGGCGCATCAGGGGCAGCGTGATGCTGCGGAAGGTCTGCCAGCGGGTGGCCCCGTCCACCTGGGCCGCCTCGTTGTACTCCCCCGCGATCGAGACGAGCCCCGCGATGTAGATGACGGTCGCCAGTCCGACCCCCTTCCACACGTCGACCAGCGCGACGGAGACGAGCGCGAGGCTCGGGTTGGTGAGCCAGCCCGGCCCGTCCACGCCGACCTGCGCGAGGGTCGTGTTGATCAGCCCCTTCTCGGGGTTCATCAGCACCGTGAAGGTGAGCCCGACCCCGATGACGCTGACCAGCACCGGGAAGAAGATCACCGAGCGCAGGTAGCCGCGGGCGATGATCCTGGACGTCAGCAGGACGGCCAGCGCCATGCCGAGCACGACCTTGATCCCCGAGGTGAGGACCGCGTAGACCACCGTGTTCCGCAGGCCGATGACCAGGGCCTGCTCGGCGAAGAACGTCTTGTAGTTCTCCAGCCCTATCCAGCGCGAGGTGAAGAGGTCCCAGCGGGTGAAGGAGAAGTAGAACGACGAGAGCGTCGGCACGACGAAGAAGATGAGGTAGATGACGCCGGGCACCAGCAGGAACCAGTACGGGTACGGCCCCCGTCGCCTCCGGCCGGAAGCCCCGGCCGCCGTCGTCCCGGCCACCGCCGGGGCTGCGTGCGGCAGGCCCTGCGGCGTGTCCACCGTGCTCGCCATCGGAGTCTCCTTGAGGTGCGTCGTGCTGGGTGGGAGCGAGCCCTCCGGCCGGCTCCGGGTCGCGCAGACCGCAGGGCGGACCGTGCCCGGTAGCCGGCCGGAGGGGCGGCGGGTCAGTCCCAGCCGGGGAGGTTCAGCTGCTGGGCCTGCTTCTTGACGTCGGCGTCGTAGAGCGACGCGGCCTTGTCGGCGCTCTCCTGGCCGGTGCCGACCTGGATGCAGATCTGCTCGAGGTTCGGGCCCTTCACCGGGGACTTGAACTCCAGCGCGGGCGTCGCCCGGCCGGCGTCGAAGTAGGCCTGGGTGTCCTTGGCGACCTGGGAGACGTCGGCCGGCAGCGAGCAGGCCTTCGACAGGAACGGGCCCTGCGGCGGCGAGGCCTCGAGGGTGGCGTCGCAGCCCTGCTGCGTGGCGGCGAAGGCGACGAACTTCTTGGCCGCGTCCGCCTTGTCGCCCTCGGTCGACTTCGGGATGTAGAGCGCCGAGGTGCCCGGCCACACCGTCAGGTTGTTCTTGCTGGCGTCGTCGCCGGGGAGGGCGAAGATGCCGACGTCGTTGGTCTTGCCCGGGGCGAGGTTCTCGATGTTGGCCGCCGAGCCGCCGAGCTGCGGGTACTGCGCGGCGGTGCCCTCGGCCACGGCCTTCATGCCGTCGTTCAGCGTCGCGGAGGCGTAGTCCTTGTTCAGCAGGCCCTCGTCGCGGACCTCCTGGATGTGCTGGAAGCCCGCCAGGGCGGCCGGGGTGTTCGCGTAGCTCGCCTGGTTGGCCGTGTACCGGCTGGCGAAGTCGGGCACCGCCGCCTCGACGTTGGCGTAGTCGCCGAGCACGAAGAGCTGCGAGGTCCACGTCTCGCCGTAGGTCTGCTCGATCGGCGCGACCCCGTCGCCCGCGTCCTTGATCTTCTTGCTGTTGGCGATGAACTCGTCCCAGGTCTTCGGGATCTCGAGGCCGAGCTTCTTGTAGACCGGGATGTTGTAGAGCACGCCGCCGCCGAAGGCCGTGCCGATCGGGCCGCCGTACAGCTTGCCGTCGGTGCCCTTGGACGAGGCCGCGAAGTTGTCGTCCAGCTGACCGGCGAAGGGCTGGTCGTCCAGCGGCGTCAGGTTCTGCTCGGGCTTGATCGCCTGCAGCAGCGAGCCGTTGTTGTAGACGAAGACGTCGGCCATGTCGCTGGTGGCGAGGCGGGTCTTGATGATGTTGTCGCCGTCGCTGCCGCCCGGGCGGGTGTCGGTCTTGACGGTGATGCCCGGGTTGGCGGCCTGGAAGGCCGAGATGAGCGCCTTGGTCTGCGCGACCGTGGCGTCGTCGCTCGGGATCAGGTACGTGATCTCGGTGGCGGCGGCGCTGCCGCTGCCCCCGGCGTCGCTGCTGCTGCCGAGGCTGCCGGCGCTGCAGCCGGACGACGCCAGGGCGACGGACGAGGCGAGCGCGACCAGCGCGAGCCCTCGTCGGAGCGTCGGACGGAACATGGGACCTCCGGAGTTAACGACATCCGCGCAGAGGCCAGAGCCGTCCGGGCCGCGGTGCCTGGATCGTTTCAATAAGGGAACGGTAGCCGAGGCCCCGTCCGACGTCAACAGGTCGGAGGGGCCTCGTCACCTCGGCTTGATAACGGTTCAGAGCACGGCGGCGGCCGGGCTGCTCCGGACGTGGTGCTCGCCGCTGCCGACCTCGCGGTCGGGCTGGCCGGGCAGGCGCACGACCCCGGTCACCCCCTCGGGCAGCGTCACGTCGACCTGCAGCTCACCGCCCTCCTCCAGGCTCCAGGCCACGGCGGTGCGGCCGTGCCGGCTCTCCAGCGCGGTGCGGGCCCACGTCAGCCCGCCGCCGGGCTGCGGGGCGACGAGGACGCGCGCGTAGCCGGGCTCGAGCGGGGCGAGGCCGGCCACGGTGCGGTGCAGCCAGTCCACGACCGCCCCGAGCGCGTAGTGGTTGAAGCTCGTCATCTCGCCCGGGTTGATGGTGCCGTCGGGCAGCATCGAGTCCCACCGCTCCCAGACCGTCGTCGCCCCTATGGTCACGGGGTAGAGCCACGACGGGCACTCGCGCTGGAGCAGCAGCGCGTACGCGTCGTCCAGGTGGCCGGTCGCGGTGAGGGCGTCGGTGACGAAGGGCGTCCCCGCGAAGCCGGTCTGGATGTGGTGGCCGCCCGCGCGCACGAGCTCGACGAGGCGCTCCCCCGCCCGCTCCTGCTGCCCGGCGTCCAGGAGGCCGAAGGCGATGGCCAGCGCGTAGACGGTCACCGCGTCGCTGGCGATCCGCCCCTCGGCGTCCACGTAGTGCTCGACGAAGGCGGCCCGGGTGCGCTCGGCGAGCGCGCGGAAGTGGGCCTGGTCGTCGTGACCGAGCAGCTCCGCCGTCCGCGCGACCAGGTCGGCGCTGCGGAACAGCGACGCCGTGGCCACGACGCTGGGGTCCGCCTTGGCCAGGGCCGCGTCCTCCGGCGGGGCGGTCGGGTCGAGCCAGTCGCCGAACTGGAAGCTGTGCTCCCACAGCCCGGTCGGCGAGAGCAGCGTCTCCACCCGGCGCACGTGCGCGGCCATCGAGTCGTACTGGTCCTCCAGCACCCGGCGGTCCCCGTACGCCTGCCACAGGGCCCAGGGCACCCAGACCGAGGCGTCGCTCCAGATGGCCGTCGAGTCCGGGGTCCCGAAGGGGCTCGCCCCGACGTCGTCGCCGACCAGGTACTTGAGCACGTCGGGGACGACCCAGGCGACCATGCCGTCGGCCGCGCGCTGCTCGGCGGCAAGGTCGCGCAGCCAGTCGCGCAGGAAGTCGTCGACGTCGAAGAGGTACGCCGCCGACGGTGCGAAGGCGGCGATGTCACCGGTCCACCCGAGCCGCTCGTCGCGCTGCGGGCAGTCGGTCGGCACGTCGAGGAAGTTGCCCCGGGTGCCCCAGACCGCGTTGCGGTGCAGCTGGGTGACCAGCGCGTCGGAGCAGGCGAACTCCCCCGTCGGGCGCAGGTCCGAGGAGACCACGACCGCGGTGAGGGCGTCGGCGGTCAGCTCGCCGGGCCAGCCCTCGACCTCGGCGTAGCGGAACCCGTGGAACGTGAGGGTCGGCTCGAACTCGTCCGCCCCGCCGCTGAGCACGAGGCGGTCGGTGGCCGCCGCGCTGCGCAGCGGACGCGTGCCGAGCTCGTCGTGCTCGAGCACCTCGGCGTGGCGCAGGGTCACGGTGCTCCCGGCAGGTCCCTGGACGCGGACCTTCAGCCAGCCGACGAGGTTCTGCCCGAAGTCGACCAGCGTGCGTCCGGCCGGGGAGGTCCAGATCCGCTGGGGCGCGACCTCGAGCACGCGGCGCACCGGCGGCCCGACGTAGGGCTCGAGGGTGGCGAGGTCGAGCTCGCCGCGGTGCACGCCGGTCCACGCCGGGTCGACGTGGCCGGGCCGGAGCCAGGCGTCGTCCTGGCGACGGGCGTCGATCGTCTGCCCGTCGTAGAGGTCGTTGGCCGTCGTCGCCGACGGACCGGCCGTCCAGCTCTCGTCGGTCCCCACGGTCTGGGTGTGGCCGTCGTCGAAGGTGACGTCGAGCTGCACGAGCGCCCCGAGCTCGTCGCCGTAGTAGGCCCGCCCGCCGGCCCAGCCGAGGCGGCCGCGGAACCACCCGTTGCCCAGGGCGACGCCGAGCACGACCGGGGCGGCCAGGTCCGGACCCGCCGCCCGGCCCAGCAGCGCGGTCACGTCGCGCTCGACGTAGCGCAGCCGCCACTCGTAGCTCGTCCAGCCCGGGCTGAGCACGCTGTCGTCCACCGGCTCGCCGCCCAGGAACGCCTCGAGGACGCCGTGCGCGGTCGCCCGCAGCACCGCCCGCCGGACCGCTCCGTGGCCGGTGTCGAGGCGCAGCTCGGTCCGCAGCAGCGGAGCGCCGTCGAAGTCGGCGTTCGGCGAGACCAGGACGGCGGACCAGTCGGGCATGAGGCTCCTCGGTGTCGAATGAAACGTTCTAGAGCAGCAGACCACGAGCCTGCATGAGCGTCAACCTGCCGGGTGACGGCGCCTGACGTCCGAGCCGCTCTGGCACGATTCAACGAGAGCGCGAAGAGAACGGCTCTGAGGGCGTGGCAGGACGCTCCTCCAACCCGTCGCAAGGCCTCGACGAGGTCGGCGTCCTCGACCACGCCGCTCGGTCAGGTGCCGCCGCGCGGGCTCGAGCGGTCCCGCCGGCGGGTCAGCCCCGCGCGGCGGCGATCAGCGCGTCGACCTCGGCGGCCGTCGGCGGCTGCGCGCCCTGGCGCGAGCACACGATCGACGCGGCCGCAGCCCCGCGCCGCAGGCACTCCTCCAGGTCGAGGTCCTGGGCGACCCGCGCCTCGAGGAACCCGGCCATGAACGTGTCCCCCGCCCCGACCGTGTCGACGACCTCGGTCGGGAAGCCGGGGACGTGCGTACGCCGCCCGCCGGGCTCGATCGCCACGCCGCCGCCCGGGCCGAGGGTGACGACCGCGAGGCCGAGGCCGTACCGCTCGACCCAGCCCGCCGCGACGTCGACCGCGTCGCCGCCGCCGAGGACGCGCGAGAGGAAGTCGATGTCGGCGTCGCTGGCCTTCACGATGCCGTCGCGCTCGCCGACCGCGCGCAGCCACGGCTCGACCTTCGCCCAGTACTCCCCCGGGTCGGTGATGACCGTGGGGCGCACGTTGACGTCGTAGGACACCCCGCTCCGCACGCCGGGCATCCAGTCGAGCAGCACCTCCGCACCGGGGCTCACGACGCAGGACAAGGACGCGATGTGGAGCCAGTCGCCCTCGCCGAGCGCGGGCAGCTCGTCGGCCCGCCAGCCGAAGTTCGCGGTGTCGTTGAAGTGGAAGGTGTAGGTCGCGACGCCCTCGCCGTCGAGGCTCACCACCGCGACCGAGGTCGCCTGGGACGACTCGGTCGCGAGGTCGAGCCCGACCCCGGCCTCCTCGATGTGGGCCCGCAGCTGGGGACCGAACGCGTCGTCCGACAGCCGCCCGAGGAACTGCGTCTGCGCCCCGAGCCTGCCCAGCGCGACGGCGGAGTTCATCGGGCCGCCCGCGGACAGGGCCTCCCAGACGGTGCGGAACGGCGTCGCCTCCTCCGTGCTGGACCGGACCAGGTCGATCAGGGTCTCGCCGCAGACCACGAAGCGCGTCATGCCCGAACCCTAGTGGGACGCCGCCGGCTCAGCGAGCCATGCCGAGGTCGTGCCGGAGGCCGTCGGCCATCGCGTCCCACCAGGCCGGCGCCAGCGCCCGGCGGCTCACGTCGGACAGCAGCCGGCCCATCGGGTACGCCGGGTCGAGGCGCTCGAGCCGCTCGCAGCAGGCGTTGAGCAGCGTGCCGTTCCCGTCGGCCCAGGCGGCGATCCCGAGGACGCCGAGCGGGCCGCAGGCCACCTCGGGCGGCACCCGGCGGACCACGGCCGACCACAGGTCGACGTGGCGCCGGGCGTCCTCGCGGGTCACCAGCGCGCACGCGACGTCACGCACGACCGTCTCTCGGGCCAGCAGCGCCAGCACGAGCAGGTCGTCGTCGTCCGCGGGTGCGGCAGCACCGCCGCTCCCGGGCTCCGGGACCCGGGCGAGCGCGTCCACGACCGCGCGGCCGAGGAGGTCCTGGCGCTGCGTCGCCGTGCCCGCGCCCACCTGCGGCCCGAGCGCCGCGACGCGGAGCCGCAGCCCCGCCCAGTCCGGCTCCGGGGGCCCGGCGACGGTGTCCACCACGCTCTCCCGGTCGGGGCGGGCGACGAGGCCGGCGTACACGGCCTCGGCGCTGATCGGGTGCTCCGCCGGTGCGTACGCCCGGCCCTCGGCGGGGCAGCAGCCCGTGGTGCAGGTCAGCGACCACCAGCGCCGGCCGTCGACGAGGAGCAGATCGACGAGCTCGACGCCCGCCAGCGCGGCGCGGTGCTCCTCCAGCACCGCGCGACCCCGCGGGCCGTCCGCGGCGTACGCGACGAGGACGAGGCCGGTGACCGCGTGCTGCTCGACGAGGTCGGCGACCTCCTCCGCCAGACCGCGGGCCAGGTCGAAGCGGGCGGCGAGCAGCACCCGGCCGTCGCGCAGGAACAGGGCCACGAGCGACTCGGTGGGGTGGAAGCCCAGCAGGTACGGGACCGTGGCGAGCAGGTCGGCGGGCTCGCGGACCCGGAGCCGGACGGGGGCGTCGGGCCGGCGGTCGGGCGAGGCGGCGGGGCGGTAGGAGGTGGTCACGTCGGGACTGTGGTGCGACCGGCCCTCGTCGTGCCGGGTGCCGGCGGCGTCCTGTGGACGACTCCGTGGTCCGACGACGGCCTGTGGACGAGCGGCACGCACCCGGTCCCCAGGAGGACGCTCCGAGCGTCTGGAGCCAGACCCGGGTTTGCCCGTCCCGGGCACCCTGGAGGCCCCACCGTCACGGAGGAGCGCATGAAGAGCCAGCCGGTCCGCCCGCTGCACGCGGTGCTCGTGATGGCCCTGCTCCTCGCCGGCCTGTGGGTCGTCGAGGTGCTCGACCAGCTGAGCGGCAACGCCCTGGACGCGTACGGCATCCGGGCCCGCGAGGTCGACGGCCTGCCCGAGATCTTCACCGCGCCGCTGCTGCACGCGGGGTGGGACCACCTCGCGAGCAACTCCGTCCCCTTCTTCGCCTTCGGCCTGCTCGTCCTCCTCGGCGGCGTGGCCCGCTGGGTGGTCTCCACGCTGGTCAGCGTCGTGTCCTCGGGTCTGCTCGCCTGGCTCCTCACCCCCGCCGGGACGATCGTGCTGGGGGCCAGCGGGGTCATCTTCGGCTGGCTGACCTACCTGCTCGTCCGCGGCGTGTGGTCGCGCCGCCCCGGGCAGGTCGCGCTGGCCGTGGTGATCCTGCTCGTCTACGGCGGGCTGCTCTGGGGCGTCCTCCCCGGGGCCGCGGGCGTCAGCTGGCAGGCGCACCTCGGCGGCGCGGTCGGCGGGGTCGTGGCCGCGTGGGCCCTGCACCGGCGCGACGTCCCCGTGCGGCCGCCGGCGCCGCAGGTCTACGGCTGGCGCACCTAGGCTGTCGGTCCCCCACCGCGAGCGGCCGCTCAACAGCTGTTGACCAGCCGCTGAGCAGCCGCGGGCTCAGCCGCCGAGCTCGGCGGTGAGCCGGTCGAGCGTCGCGCGGGCGCGCTCCCGCTCCTCCCACGGCCGCTCGTGCACCGGCGCCCCGACGCCGAAGAAGCGCTCGAGCCTCGCCGCGTCCAGCGACGCCGCGGGGTGGCCGAAGGTGCCGGCCGAGCCGACCACCTGGTGCGCCAGGCTCTCCGCCTCCTGCCGGCCCGCCTCGTCCAGGGTGCCGGTCTCGCCACGCTCGAGCAGCGCGGCGACGCGGACGACACGGTCCAGGTTCGCGGCCGTCGCGCGCCGCTCGAAGGCGGCCAGCAGCCGCTCGTCGGCGAGGGCCTCCGGCCCGTCCGGGGACGGGTCGGCCCAGCCGTCCCCGGGCAGCTCCGCGCGCCCGCTGCCGGCGCTCACGCGTCCCAGCCCAGCAGCCGGCTGACCTGGGCCGCGAGCCGCATCGCGTCGAAGGGCTTGGCGATCACGCCGGCCACCCCGCTGCCCTGCCAGCCCTCGGTGTTGTTCTTCGCGGTGAGGAAGACGACCGGGATGTCCTCGGTGCGCTCGTCCTCGCGCAGCCGCGCGAACGTCGTCGGCCCGTCCTGACCGGGCATCATCACGTCGAGCATGATCAGGTCCGGGTGCTGCTCGCGGGCCATCTCCTCGGCCTCCTGCCCGGACGACGCCGTGCTCACCTCCCAGCCGGCGACGAGCTCGAGCGAGGCCTTCGCGACCTCGCGGAGCAGCTCGTCGTCGTCCACGACCAGCACGCGCCGGACCTGCTCCGTCACGCCCGACATCGTACGGCCGCCGGCCCTGGGCGAACAGAGGTCGGGCGGAGGGCGGGGAGAGGTCGGGCAGAGGTGGAGGACTGCTCGCCGAGCCCTCCGGACCAGCCCGTGAGGCAGCCTCTCGATGCTATTTTTACGGCATGGAGGGCCAGCTCGACGCCCATGTGCGGGCGGCCCGACGGCTCCGGCTGACCGGCCTCGCCGTGGCCCTGGTGCTCGCCGTCCTGGTGGTGGTCCTGGCCAGCGACCTGCCGCACCGCGTCCGCCAGACCGTCACGCTGACCACGCTGGCCGGCTGCGGGCTCGTCGCGGCCCTCGGCTTCCGCCCGCGGGTCCTCGCCCACCGGGGCCGGCGCCGGCGGGCGTACCTGCTGTTCGTCGCGGCCTGCCTCCTGGCGTCGCTGTCGAACCTGCTGCAGCTGCTCCTGCCGCGGGCCACCGCACCCGGACGCGTCATGCCCGGCGACCTCGTCCTCACGCTCGCCCTGGCGGTCGCGGTCGCCGGGCTCGTGCAGTTCCCGAGCAGCCGCCGCCGGACCACCGACCTGACCCGGATGGTGCTCGACGGGATCGTCATCGGCGGCTCGATCCTGCTCGTCGCCGACGTCACCCTCTTCCCCGACCTGCTGGTCGACAACCCCGGCGGCTGGCCGCTGCTGGTCGTCCCCGTGACCGACGTCGTGCTGGCCACGCTGGCGACCCTGCTCCACCTACGCTCGCGGCGCGACCACCTGATGCTCGGCCTGGTGGCCGCGAGCTTCTACTGCTTCGCCGCCTCCGACTTCGCGTTCGCCTTCGTCGCGGCCTCCGGGCGGCAGTTCAGCTACGGATCGCTCGTCGACGCGGGCTGGCTGTCGGGCTACCTGCTGCTGGTGCTGGCCATCTGGGCGCCGTCGCTGCGCCTGCCCGAACCGGAGGCCAGCACCCGCGAGCGCTCGCCGCTGCTGAGCACCGCGGTGCTGTTCACGCTCTTCCTGATCGGCCTGGGCGTCACGCTCGCCGCCTTCGGCGCGGACCGGGTCAGCCCGTCGGCGGTCGTCCTGCTGCTGCTCGTGGTGATCGCCGTGCTCGCCCGGCAGAGCCTGCTCGGCCTGGACAACGACCGGCTCCGGCGCCAGCTCGAGGAGCGGGTGGCCGAGCGGACGCGGTCGCTGCGCCAGATCACGGCCCGCACCGACCTGCTCGTCGACTCGGTCGGCGAGGGGATCTACGGCGTCGACCCCGACGGGATGATCACGTTCGTGAACCCGGCCACCTCGCGGGCGCTGGGCTACGCCGCGGCCGACCTCATCGGCCGGGACGCGCACGCGACCTTCCACGAGCGCGCGCCCGACGGCGGGCTGATGCCCAAGGACCAGTGCTACATCATCGAGGCGGTGCGCGAGGGCCTGGTGAGCACGGCCGAGGCGGACAGCTACGTCTGCGCGGACGGGCGGATGCTGCCCGTCGAGGTCACGACGACGCCGCTCACCGAGGAGGACGCGGTCGTGGGAGCCGTCGTCATCTTCCGCGACGTGACCCAGCGCCGCGAGGTCGACCGGCTCAAGTCCGAGTTCGTCTCGATGGTCAGCCACGAGCTGCGCACCCCGCTCACCGCGATCCAGGGCTCGCTCGGGCTCATCTCCGGCGGCGCGCTCGGTCGCCTGCCGCCGGCCGCGGGCCGGATGCTCGAGATCGCCTCCATCAGCGCCCACCGCCTCAACCGGCTGGTCGACGACATCCTCGACATCGAGCGCATCGAGTCCGGCGTGCTGGTGCTGCAGCCCGGCCGGCAGCAGGCGCGCGACGTGGTCTCGGCCGCCGTCGAGCAGATGCAGGTGCTCGCGACCGAGGCCGACGTAGAGGTCAGCGTCGGCCCGCTCGAGGGCGCCGTGCACGCCGACCCCGACCGGGCGGTCCAGACGCTCATCAACCTCATCGGCAACGCGCTCAAGTTCTCCTACCCAGGTGGGCTCGTGTCGGTCGACGCCCGGACGCACGACGACGTGGTCGAGTTCCGGGTCGCCGACCAGGGCCGCGGCATCCCCGAGGACCGGCTCGAGCGGATCTTCAACCGCTTCGAGCAGGTGGACTCCAGCGACGCGCGCGAGCAGGGCGGGTTCGGGCTCGGGCTGGCCATCAGCCGCAGCCTGGTGGAGCGCTCGGGCGGACGGATCTGGGCGACCAACAACGCCGAGCGCGGAGCCACCCTGCACTTCACGCTCCCGCGCTCCGACGACCGGCCTCACCCCGCGTCGGCACGACCCGCGACGGAGCCGGCGGTGACCGGTGCCTGAGTCCCGGAGGGCCTCGAAGGTGCCCGCGTCCGGGCGTGCTGCCGCAGCGATGACCATCGGGTCGGTACGGTGACTCCCATGGCAGCCGAGCCGGAACGCGTCGCCGTCGTGATCGAGGACGACGCGGACATCCGGAACCTCCTCGCAGCCATCCTCGACCAGGCCGGCTTCCGCTGCCACACCTGCGAGTCCGGCCAGGAGGGCATCGCCGCGGTCCGGGCGTACGACCCGATCCTCACGACCCTCGACATCAGCCTGCCGGGCATCGACGGCTTCGAGGTCGCGCGCCAGATCCGGTCCTTCAGCTCGACGTACATCATCATGCTGTCGGCGCGCGACGAGGAGATCGACACCTTGATGGGCCTCGACGCCGGGGCCGACGACTACCTCACCAAGCCCTTCCGGCCGCGGGAGCTGCGGGCCCGCATCGAGGCCATGCTGCGCCGCTACGTGACCCCGGTGCAGGCCGCGGCCGGCTCGTCGGCACCCGCCGAGCCCGCGCCGGCGGCTGCGGCGGCACCGACGCCCGCGGCCCCGCCGCAGGCCGAGGACGACGCGGCGGGTGGCTGGCTCAGCCACAACGGCCTGCGGATCAACTCCGAGATGTGGCTCGTGGACCTCGACGGCGCCCCGCTCGAGCTGACCCGCAGCGAGTTCGACCTGCTGCTGGCGATCATGTCGGGCGCACGCCGGGTCATCTCCAAGGACGCGCTGGCCCTCGAGCTGCGCGGCGACTACGCGACCAGCGGCTACGTCAGCGACTCCGACCGCCGGGCGGTCGAGGTCCACATGGCCAACCTCCGGCGCAAGCTGAACGACCCGGTGGCCTCGCCCCGTTACATCGAGACCGTACGCGGCGTCGGCTACCGGCTGGCCGACTCGCGTCGCTGACCCGCTACGGCTCCGGCTGGTCCGCGCGGGGCGCGGTGCCGCCCTCGCCGAGCTGCTCCCGGGTCCGCTCCGCCTCGCCGGCCACGTCGGCCATCAGGTCGTCGACCTCGTCGCGCTCACCCTCCTCGACGGCCTCGCGCAGACGTCCGGCGGCCGAGGCGAGCTCCTCGGCCCCGACCATCACGCTGGTCGACTCGAGGCTGAGCAGAGCGACGTGGGCGGTCATGAAGTTGCGCTGGTCGAGGTGGTGCCGGATCGAGGAGACCCGGTGGTCGAGCAGCTCGAGGTAGTCGTGGACGAACCGCGCCATCATGGCGTCGTGCTCGCCCATCGGTCCTCCTGATGCGCCGGCGTGGGCCGGTCCCGTACGTCGATCTCCCGGGACCGGCCCACGTCCGGCACCGTCCGGTCCTGCCCAGGTCCCCCGCGGAACGGTCACGGCGTCCCCTACGCCCTGCCCGTCCATCGGCGCCGGTCCTCCCCCTCGTCGAACCGGTGCCCGTCGGCCCCTGCGCTCTCCCGAACGCCCCTGCATCCCCCTTGACGTCGCAGCCCCCCACGGCGCCTGTTGCTGGTCCGCCGACCTCCGGACGACGTCGTACGTCATCGTCCACCCCCGAGCCCGTCGATCCCCCCTGGTGACCGAGCCGGACGTCCCTGTCCGGTCCAGCCGTGCTGACCCCCAAGCCAACGGCGCACCTCGCGGCGCCACCGACGACCCCAGACACGGTCGGACCTCCCCCGAGGCGACGACCTCGCTCCGCCGCCATCTCGGCCGGGCACCTGGTGCCCGGCTCCGGCGTCCGGCTGAGCCTGTCCTCACCGGGCCTCCCGCACGCCCGGCTGACGACGATCCTGTCGCTGAAGCCTCAACTGCACCGACGCCTCGTCCTAAGCGATCCTCAGCATTGGCTCAAGGAGGGTGCGTGTTCGCGCAGGTTGACCTAGACGCTGACGGCGGGGTCCGGACGGGGAGCACACGCGTACGTCGACGCCCGGGCGAGGAGCAGCCCCGCAGGCGTCCTCAGGCGGCCAGCAGGTCGCGGATGTCGTCGGCCCCCAGCTCGCCGCCGCCGAGGCCGTCGGCCTCGAAGACCGAGCCGAAGAGCTCGGCCTTGCGGGCCTTGAGCGCCATCACCTTCTCCTCGATGGTGTCCTTGGCCACCATCCGGTAGACCATCACGCTGCGGGTCTGGCCGATGCGGTGCGCCCGGTCCACGGCCTGCGCCTCCGTCGCCGGGTTCCACCAGGGGTCGAGGACGAAGCAGTAGTCGGCCTCGGTGAGGTTGAGGCCGAAGCCGCCCGCCTTGAGGCTGATCAGGAACACCGGCGCCTCGCCCGAGCGGAAGCGCTCGACGACCTCCTCGCGGCGCGTCGTCGATCCGTCGAGGTAGGCGTGCGGGAGGCCCGCCTGGTCGAGGCGGTCGCGGATGCGCCCGAGGAAGCTCGTGAACTGGCTGAACACCAGGGCCGAGTGGCCCTCGGCCACGAGCTCGGCGAGGTCCTCGAGCAGCATCTCGACCTTGGCCGCCGGGATGTCGGCGTGCGCCTCGTCGACGAGCGCCGGGTCGAGGCTCAGCCGTCGCAGCAGCGTGAGCGAGCGCAGCACGGTGAAGCGGTTGCGGTCGAGGTCGTCGAGCAGCCCGAGCACCTTCTGGCGCTCGCGCTGCAGGTGGGTCTGGTAGACGCGCATGTGGCGCGGGCCCAGCTCGACCTCCACGACCTGCTCCTGCTTGGGCGGCAGGTCGGCGGCGACGGCCTGCTTGGTCCGCCGCAGCAGGAAGGGCCGGACCCGGCGACGCAGCTGGTGCAGCCGCTCGACGTCGCGGTCACGCTCGATCGCGCGCCGGTAGAACTGGGAGAAGCGCTGCGGCGAGGGGAAGAGCCCCGGCGCCGTCACCGAGAGCAACGACCACAGGTCCATCAGGCTGTTCTCCAGCGGCGTGCCGGTGATGGCCAGCGTGAAGCGGGCGTCGACGCGTCGCGCCGCCTGGTAGGTCATCGAGCGGTGGTTCTTGACGAACTGCGCCTCGTCGAGCACCAGCCCCGACCACGGGAGCGCAGCGATCTCGTCCGCTCCCTGGCGCAGCAGCGCGTAGGAGGTGACGACCAGGTCGGCGCCGGCCACGACCTCGGCCAGCGGGGCGCGCCGGCGGGCGCGGGAGGCCAGGCTGACCACCCGCAGGGAGGGCACGAAGCGGGCGGCCTCGCTCACCCAGCCCGGCACGACGCTGGTCGGCGCGACCACGAGGAAGGGCGGCGCCGGCGCGTCCCCGCCGTACGAGGGGTCCTCGGCCTGCTCCTGCCGCGCCCGCGCGACGAGCGCAAGGGTCTGCAGCGTCTTGCCGAGCCCCATGTCGTCGGCCAGGATCCCGCCGAGGCCGTGCGACCAGAGCGTGTGCAACCAGGCGTAGCCCTCGCGCTGGTAGGGCCGCAGCGTCGCCTGCAGGGTGGACGGGAGCTCGGGCGTCGGGAGGGGTTCGCTGTCCAGGAGGCCGCGGACCGAGCGGTTCCAGCGCGAGGCCTGGGTGGCCACGACCCCGAGCTCGACCAGGTCCTCCCAGAGCGAGACCTGGTAGCGGTTGAGGCTCAGCTCCGCGCTCTCGCGGTCGTCGAGCGCGCGCGACTCCTCGATGAGGTCGCGCAGACGGTCGAGGCCCGGGCGCCGCAGGCTGAACCACACCCCGCTGTCCAGCACGAGGTGCTCCTCGCCCTGGCTGAGGGCGACGAACAGCTGGTCGAAGGGCACCTGCTCCCCCTCGACGCTCACCTCCACGTGGAGGTCGAACCAGTCGGGCGTGTCCGCGCGCTCGGTGGCGCTGACCGCGATCGCCGGCTCGTCGACGGCCTCGTGGTAGCCGGGCAGGTCGCCGACGACCAGCACCTCGACCCCGGCCGCCTCGAGCTCGGGCAGGGTGCGCTCGACCAGCAACGCCGCGTCGAGGCCGTCGAGCAGCGCGTGCGCGGCGGGCGTCGCCGGCTCCGAGCCCGGCTCCTGCAGCACGGGCGTGACTGCGTACGGCAGCGGCAGGCCCTCGAGCAGGGCACGCTCGCGCGCGCCGTCGCGGACCAGCCCGGGGGCGTCGTCGTCGAGGTCGTAGGAGACGTCCGTGCCGGGAGCGACGTAGCGGTAGGACCAGTCGAGCCGGACCCGGTGCTCCTCGCGCGGGGTCACCGTCAGGGACAGCCGCGGCGCCACGTCCACGGGCAGGGCCACGCTGGCGTCCCTCGACGTCACCGCGGCGTGGCGCCGCAGCCCCGGCACGAACTCGTCCACGAAGCGCCGCTCGTCGCTGCGCGGGACCAGCAGGGGTCGCGCGCCGACGACCAGGGACCGCAGCTCGCGGGGCAGCAGCCGGTCGAGCCGGGCCAGCACGACGCGCGAGTCCGCACCGAGGGAGAAGACGCCGTGGGCCGGCTCGCCCAGCACCCCGACCGACGTCAGCTCGACCCCGGAGCCGCCGAGACGCACCCGCGGCCCGACCAGCAGCCCCACCTGCTCGACCCGGCGCAGGTCGAGGCTCACGTCGGCGCCGTCGCGCACGTCGAGGCCCTGCAGCGGCTCCTCGACCACGACCTCCAGGCCGGCCTCGCCCGCCTGGTCGAGCAGCGACCAGAAGGCGCTGCTCACCGCCTGGAGCGACAGCCACGCGTTGCGCGGCAGGGCCTGCCGCGCGCTCGAGCCGGCCGCGGCCCGCAGCTGCAGGAGCAGCTCGCGGTGCGCGGGCACGTAGGAGCGGGCGACGAAGTCCAGGTCCTCCCACGAGATCCCCGACCGGACCCAGCCACCGCCGCGCCCGCGGCGGACCGGGCGGGCGCGCAGGTCGAGCCGGCCCGCGTAGCCGCGGTGGGCCGGGATGCGTTCCACGCCCAGCTCGAGCCCGAGCGGGGCGACCTCCACGGCCGGCGTGGGTGGCGGTGCAGTGACCAGCGGGCCCAGGACGCGCTCCCACTCCGGCCGCTCGACCCGCGGACCGGGGCCCTGCTGGTGGCGGGCGACGACCAGCACCGCCGCGGCGTGCTTGCAGTCGAGGGCGACCGGGCAGGTGCAGCGGCTGCGGTGCACGGTCGTCGTGCCCGCCGGCGAGGTGGCGAGGTAGGCCGTCACCTCGTAGTCGTCGCGGTGCGTCCCGCGAACGCGGCCCGAGACCGTCCGCGCGGCGTCGTCGACCTCGACGTGGCTCACGTGGCCCGACCGCACGAGGACGAGCGCCCGGGCGAAGGCCTCGGACCCCACGAGCGCGCTGATCGCCGCGTCGCTCAGCGCGCCGACCGGCCCGCGCGAGGTCGCGTCGGGTCGGACCGGCTCCGGGTCGTCGGAGGGGTCGTCGGACAGGTCGTCGGAAGGGTCGAGCGGCTGCTCGTCGGGGGCGGCCAGGAGGCCCGCCAACGCGGCCTCCGCGTCGGCCAGCACCTCGTCCCCCTGCACGCCCGCGATGCTAGTTGCGGGCACCGACAGTTCCTTCCTCCTCGCGCCCGCTCCGGGGCCCCGGACGGCGTCTTCCTCCCTCCCTCGAACGCCGCGACAGCCCGCTCTGCGAGGCTCCACGACGCCACGTGCTCCCCCGGACGTCCAGACACCGCCCGCCCCAGCGCCGAGGGAGGTCCTCCTCGCACCCCGCTGAAGCCCGGGACGGCGGCCGCAGGACCCGCCCGAGGGTGCACGCGACCCTCCCCCGAGGACGTCCGGAGGCGGGTGGTTGCATTGAGCCAGGCGCCGACAGGCGCAGGAGCGCGGCCCGCAGCGCGAGCGGGCGGAGCCGCACGAGCACCAGGAGGAGTCATGAGCGACAGCAGCCTCGAAGGGCCCGCCGACGGCGGCGCCGAGGGCACCCCGGGCGTCCAGGACGGCGGTGCCGACGGCGGCGCCGAGGGTCCCGCTGACGGCGGCGCCGAGGGCACCCCGGGCGTCCAGGACGGCGGTGCCGACGGCGGCGCCGAGGGTCCGGCCGACGGCGGCGCCGAGGGCACCCCGGGCGTCCAGGACGGCGGAGCCGACGGCGGCGCCTGAGCAGCACCACGACGGTGCCCGGCCCTCGGGCCGGGCACCGTCGTCATCTCCCCACGCACCGCACCACCCACGCGAGGACCCCGTGCCCGACAGACCCACCTCCGCCCTGGACCGGCTCGTCGCCGTCGACCGCGCGACGTTCGCCGACGAGTACTGGGGTCGCCGGGCCCTGCTGAGCCGGGCCGCCGACCTGGGCGGGACCTTCACCGACCTGCTCGACGAGCCGACCGTGGACGAGCTCGTCTCCGAGCGCGGGCTGCGTACCCCGTTCCTGCGGGTGGCCAAGAGCGGGCAGACCCTCGGGGACCGGGCCTTCACCGCACCGGGCGGGGTGGGCGCCGGCATCGCCGACCAGGTGAGCGACAGCAAGCTCGTCGGCCTCTTCGGCGACGGCGCGACGATGGTCCTGCAGGCCCTGCACCGCGTGTGGCCGCCGATCATCCACTTCGTGGGCGCCCTGGCCGCCGAGCTGGGCCACCCCGTGCAGGCCAACGCGTACGTCACCCCGCCGCAGAACCAGGGCTTCGACGACCACTACGACGTGCACGACGTCTTCGTGCTGCAGGTCTCGGGCACCAAGGAGTGGCGCATCCACGCCCCCGTCTGGGACGCGCCGCTGCGCGACCAGCCGTGGACCGACCGGCGGACCGCCGTGCAGCGCGCGGCCGCCGAGCCCCCGCTGATCAAGGCCGTCCTCGAGCCCGGCGACTGCCTCTACCTGCCGCGCGGCTTCCTGCACGCCGCCACCGCGCTGGGCGGCGTCAGCACGCACCTCACCCTCGGCGTGCACACCTGGACCCGCTACGCCCTCGCCGAGCAGCTGACCACCCAGGCGCTCGCGAGGCTGGCTGGGGACGCCGCCGTACGCGGGTCCCTCGCGCTGGGCACCGACCCGACGCGGGCGGACACCCTGGCCGACGATGTCGAGCAGGTGCGTGCCGCCCTGCTGGAGGCCGTCCGCACCGCCGACCTCGACACCGTGGCGGCCGCCCTGCGCCGCGCGGACCGCGACTCGCGGCGCCCGGCCCCCGTGGGTCCGCTGGCCCAGCTCGGCACGCTGGACGCCCTCGCCGACGGCACCGCCCTGCACCTGCGGGACCACCTCGCCGCGACCCTCGACCAGGCCGGCGGTCGCAGCGTGCTGCGCAGCCGGGCCGGCGAGGTCGCGCTCGACGAGGACGACGTCGCCCCGGTCAAGGCGCTGCTGGACGAGGGCCGGGCCACCGCCGGCGACCTCGGCGACGGCCTCGCGCGCCGCCTCCTGCTCGGCGCGGTCGTCGTCGCGGGCTGAGCTCCGCTCCCACACGCTGACGGCGGCCTCGCCCGCTCCGCCGAACGGTAGGTTGCGGCGGCTCCGGCGGCGGAAAAGGCGCCGCAACCTACCGCTCGCGGTGCTCGGGGAGGTGGGTCACAGCGTGACGCGCAGGATCTTGTCGTCGTCCTTGCCGGGCGTGCGGCGGCCGTCGGTGTTGCTCGTGGTCATCCACAGCGAACCATCCGGCGCAGCGACGACGTTGCGGATCCGGCCGTGGTCGTCGGCGAAGTGCCGGCGCGGCTTCGACGCCCGCGTCCCGTCGAGCGCGACGGAGAAGAGGCAGCGCCCCTGCAACGCGCCGACGAAGGCGGTCGAGCGGGTGATGGCCAGGCCGGCCGGGGAGCAGCTGCTCGTGGGTGACCAGGTGGCCGCCGGGTCGGTGTAGCGGTCGTCGCCGCTGCGGCCCTCGACGCGCGGCCAGCCGTAGTTGCGGCCCTTGACCACGCGGTTCAGCTCGTCGGCCCGCTTGTCACCGAACTCGGTCGCCCACAGCCGCCCGTCGGCGTCGAAGGCGAGCCCCTCGACGTTGCGGTGGCCGTAGGTCCAGGTGCGGTTGCCGTACGGGTTGCCCGACGCCGCGCGCCCGTCCGGACGGATCCGGAGGATCTTGCCGGCCAACGAGCCGCGCTGCTGCGCCAGCGCGGAGTCCTCCGCGTCACCCGTGCTCACGAACAGCGACCCGTCGGGGGCGAAGAGCAGCCGCCCGCCGTGGTGGTGCACGCTCGTCGGGATCCCGGTCAGGACCGCCCGGGGCCGGCCGACCTTCCCGCGCGCGATGCTCAGCCGCACGACGCGGTTGTCGGAGCCCGACGTCAGGTAGGCGAACACCGTGTCCTCGTCGCCGGGCGCGAGGGCGACGCCGAGCAGGCCGCCCTCCCCGATGCCGGTCGCCGGCTGCACCCCGCGCACCTCGCCGAGCCGGGTGACCCTGCCCTTCGGCGTCACCCGCAGCAACCGGGCGGTGTCGCGCTCGGAGACGAGCGCGTCGCCGTTGGCGAAGAAGGCGAGGCCCCAGGGCACGTCGAGGTCGTCGGCGACCGTCGCGTCCACCTCGGGGTCGGGCCTGCCCGTCGGCGCCGGCTCCGGCGTGGCCGAGGGCGTAGGTGAAGGCATCGGTGAGGGCGTACGGGTCGGGGCGGGGCTGCCCGTCGTGGCGCTCGGCGTCGACTCCGGCGTCGGCGCGCTGGGCGTGCTCGAGGCTGCGTCGCCGGCGGGGGCGCCGCAGCCCGCCAGGCCGGCGGCCGCGCCGACCGCCCCGATCAGGACGGTGCGCCGGGTGGGTCTCGCGGAGGAGGACGTCACCCCTCCGAGTGTGCCCCGGACACGGAGCCACCCGCCCGGACGGCCTCGTCCGCCCGTCGGCTGCCGCGGTCGGTCCGCGGTTTCCGCTACCCTCGGAGGTGCCGCGGGGGCGGCGCCCCACACCGCACGTCACCGTCTGGAGCCCGCGTGAAGTCCCCGTCCCGCCGCGCCGTACGTCTGAGCCACTGGCTGGTCTGGCCGCTGGCCGCCCTCGCCACCTGCGCGGTCGTCGGCCAGGCGTCGTACTCGGGCTTCAGCGCCAAGGTCAGCAACACCGGCAGCACGCTCGCCGCGGGGACGGTCGTGCTGAGCGACGACGACTCGGGCTCCGCGCTGCTCTCCCTCAGCAACCTCAAGCCCGGCTCCTCGGGCTCGCGCTGCATCGCCGTGACGTCGAGCGGTTCGCTGCCGTCGGCGGTCAAGCTCTACACGACCGACGCGGCCACCACCCGCAGCCTGTCGAGCTACGTCAGCTGGACCGTCACCCAGGGCACCGGCGGGTCGTACAGCTCCTGCTCCGGCTTCACCGCGCTCTCCTCCGGATCGTCGCTCTACTCGGGCACGCTGGCCGGCTTCACCAGCGCGGCCACGACGTACGCCAACGGGCTGGGCAGCTGGGCCCCGACCGGCAACGGCTCGGAGACCCGGACCTTCCAGTTCGCGTACACGGTCAGCTCCACGACCCCGGACAGCGCCCAGGGCGGCACGTCGTCCTTCGGCCTCACCTGGGAGGCGCAGAACAGTTGACCGCGCCGACGAGCGGACAGCCACCCCGGCTGTGGACCTGGTGGCACCTCGCCGCCGTGACCCTCGCGCGCTCGCTCCTGGTCGGGCTGCTCGGTCTCGCCGCATGGGGCGCGCTGCCCGCGGCGATCGGCTGGCACCCCACGACGGTGAGCAGCGGCTCGATGATGCCGCGGCTGCACGTCGGGGACGTCGCGGTCTCCCGTCCGCTCGGCGACCACGTGCCGCCGCTGTCGAGCGTGCTGCTCTTCCACGACCCCGACCACCCCGACCGGCTGCGCATGCACCGCTTCGTCCGCGTCGACGACGACGGACTGCTCGTCACGCGTGGTGACGCCAACAACGCCGACGACTCCAGCCCGGTCCCGCTGAGCGCCGTCGTCGGCATCGGCACGTTGCGCGTCCCGTGGATCGCCCTGCCGATCACCTGGTTGCGCGAGGGCCGCTGGCTCCCGCTGGGCCTGGTCGGCGCGGGCCTGGTCCTCACCCTCGCCGTCGCCACGAGCGGCCGCGACCGGGGCTTCGGCGACGACGACGAGCCCGACGACCCGGGCGCCGGGTCGACACCACCCGCCTCGGACGACGAGGCGCAGACGCCCGCGTCGACGTCGACGGCGTGGTCCGGCGCGCACGCCGGTCTCCGCCGGCTCGGCGTGGCCCTGGGCGCGGGGCTGCTGGTGACGGCGCTCGCCACGACGGCGGACGCCAAGTTCGTCGCCACGACCACGAGCACGGTCTCCCTGGGGCTCTCGGGCTACGCCACCTGCGCGAGCGCGGTGGCCGGCCTCGGCCCGTCGATCTGGTACCGCATGGACGAGACGTCGTCGACGACGACCTCCGCGACCGACGGCTCGGGCAACAACCGGACCGGGGTGTACGGCTCGGCGGGCAAGACGACCACCACGGCCAAGCCCTGCGCCCAGGACACGGGCCGCGCGATGACGTTCGACGGCTCGTCGGGCTACCTCAGCTCGCCGCAGATCACGGGCGCGCTCCCGAACACGTTCAGCCTCGCCATCTGGTTCCGCACGACGACCACCACGGGCGGCAAGCTCATCGGCTTCGGCAACCAGCAGACCGGCGCCTCGGGGATCTACGACCGCCACCTCTACATGACCAACAGCGGCCAGGTGGTGTTCGGCGTCTACACCGGCGCGGTCAAGACGCTCGTGACTCCCAAGGCCTACAACGACAGCAGCTGGCACCTCGCCGTGGCCACCCTGTCGAGCGCGGGCATGCGCCTCTACCTGGACGGTGCGCTGATCGCCTCGGACACGAGCACGACCGCCGGCGAGGGCGTCACCAACGGGTACCTGCGGATCGCCTACGACAACATCGACAACTGGACGAGCACCCCGAGCAGCCGCTTCTTCGCCGGCACGCTCGACGACGCGGCGCTCTTCCCCGCGGCGCTCACCGCCGCGCAGGTCAGCGCGCTGTACGCCTCCGCCGGCTGAGCCGTCCGGTCCGGGCGGCCCGCCCGTCGACCTCGTCCAGAGGGTCGGCCGGTCCCGGCTTGAGGGTTCCTTGAGCATCGAAGATTGAGCCTTCAATCTTTTGACGCTCTTGAGGAAACGATGTCAGTCGGGCTGAGGGCGCATGGAGGTCGGCTGGGCAGAGTTCTTCTCACCAGCCCAGAGAGGCCGGGGAGCAAGCGGGGGCTGGCTCGAAGGACACCAAGACCTCGTCAGGAGACCCCCGCCATGAACACCACCTCCGCCACCGCCGCCCGCCGCCCGTCGCGCAGGGTCGCCACGATCGTCAGCCTCGTCGCCGTCCCGGTCGCCCTCGCCGCCTCCGGCCTCGTCGTGGCCCAGTCCTCCTACTCGGCCTACTCCGCCACCACCGCCAACCCGACGAGCAACTGGGCCACCGGCACCGTCGCCCTCAGCGACGACGACAACAACACCGCCGCCTTCACGGCCTCCAACCTCAAGCCCGGCTCCACCGGCAGCCGCTGCATCGTGGTGTCCTCCACCGGCTCGCTGCCCTCGGCGGTCAAGCTCTACGGCACCGGCGCGGCCACCACCAAGGCCCTCGCCAGCGACATCAACCTGACCATCACCCAGGGCACCGGCGGCTCGTTCGGCAGCTGCACCGGCTACACCCCGGCCACCTCGGGCTCGACGGTCTACAACGGCACGCTCGCCGGCTTCTCCTCCGCCGCCACGAACTTCTCCAACGGCCTCGGCACCTGGAACACCACCGGCGCCGGCACGGTCGCCAACCCCGAGACCCGCACCTACCAGCTGACCTACAGCGTCCGCACCGAGACCACGAACGACACCCAGGGCGGCACCGCCGCCATCGGCTTCACCTGGGAGGCCCAGAACAGCTGAGCCGACCCGGCCGAGCCGCAGACCAGCTGAGCCCGGACCGACCGTGCCGAGGACGCCCCGTCGGGGGAGCCGTCCCGCACGGACGGCCCGGGCTCAGCGCATCCGCTCCCCCGCCTCGACCCGCGCCGGCACCGTGTTGTCGGGCGGGGCGAGCGGGCAGAGCCAGGCGTCGTCGTAGCGGCAGGACGGGTGGTAGAGGAAGTTGAGGTCGACCACCAGCCGGTCGCCCTCCCGCCCCGGCGCAGCACCGAGGTCGGCGCCCTTGGCGGTGTCGAGCAGGTAGCGACCGCCGCCGTAGCTCTCGACGCCGGCCGTGCCGTCGCGCAGGGGCAGGAACAGGCCCCCGGCGTACTGCTCCAGCCACCAGACGGTGACCGTGGCCCCGACGGGGTCGGGCAGCTCGACCACCCCGACCGGACGCAGCGTGGTGATGCCGGTCTCCCCGCTCGGCAGCTCGAGGACCCGGTCCGGGTCCGGCGGCGCGAGGACCGGCAGCTCGAAGCGGTACGCCGGGTCGTAGGGCCACAGCGGCAGCCCGGTGCTCCGCAGCGGGTCGTCGGCCCGCAGCGCGCTCTGCGGGTGCTCGGCGAACAGCGTGTCCCGGCCCCGGCGCCACAGCTCGTGCGCCGTCCGCGGGTCGGCCTCGGCCCGGACGGCGGCGTAGAGCGACGCCACCCGCCGTCGCCAGTCCGCCAGCTCCAGCGCCGTTCGGGCGCCGAGCGCCGGCTCAGTCATGACGCGGCCCCCGGGCGATCCCGCGGGCACCGCGCAGGTCGCCGGCCAGGTCGTCCAGCAGCGCCGAGGCCGGGTCGGGCAGGTCCCGCGGGTCGCGGTGCCCGCGCAGGGACGCGGCCAGGTCGTCGAAGCCCGCCACCAGCTGTGCCACGTCGTCTCCCGGGGGTCGGGCCGCCGGGTGCCTCGCCCGGGCGGCGGCTTCGCTGAGGTCGTCGGTCGTCTTCTCCAGCTGCGCGATCATCGGCCACCAGGCGGCCGCCTGCCGCGACAGGGGCGGCGGCTCGGCCAGCGTGCTCTGCAGCTCCGCGCGCACGTCGGACATGGCCGCGTACGCGCGCCGGCGGGCGGGGCCGACGAGGCTGCGGTCGGAGCCGAACGCGACGCGGGCGTAGCCGGCCAGCGCCTCCACCCCGGCCGCCACGTGCTCGCCGAGGCGCGGTCGCCACGTCCCCGGCCAGCACAGGTAGCCCACGACCAGCACGACGCCGGCCCCGATCACGGTGTCGAGGAGCCGGTCGAGCGCCACCCGGCCGTCGACGCGGGTGCCGAAGTCGATGAGCAGCAGCACCAGCGGCGTGACGAAGGTCGACAGCAGCCCGTAGTTGAGGCTGCGCCCGTAGGGGAACGCGAAGGCGCAGGCCGCGATCGGCAGCAGCAGCCACACCCCGTGCGGCACGACGGCGACGATGGCCACCCCGATGACGACCCCGACGAGCGTGCCCAGCGTCCGCTGGACCCCGCGGGCGAAGACCGACCCGAGGTCGGGCTTGAGCACCAGCGCGGCCGTGAGGACGATCCAGTACGGCTTCTCGAGCGGCACCAGCAGGCGCACCGTCTCGGCGACCGCCATGGTCACGCCGAGCCGGGCCGCGAACGTCCAGGCCTTGCGCCCGGGCGCGAAGCTCGCCAGTGACGGACGGTCGCTGCCCGTGGTCGAGTCGGCGCGCCCCTCGACCGTGCGGACCACCTGGGTGAGCGTCGTCAGGACCGGGCGGGCGTCGACCTCGTCGACGCTGGCCCGCCCGACCTCGTCCTCGAGGGCGTCGAGCGCGGCGCGCACCTGCCGGTCGCGGCGCTGACCGACCAGCGTGGCGAGGCGGTCGACGAGCTCGGCCAGCTCCGGGTGGCTCGCGGCCGAGCGCAGCCGGAGGTCGAAGACGGCCGTCACCAGCGAGAAGGACGCGGTGAGCGCCGACGCGAGCCGGCGCAGGTCGTCGCGCCGGCCGGCCGAGGTCGAGCGCGCGGTGACCACGTCGTCGTACGCGGCGGACAGCTGGCGCGTCAGCGTGGCCCTCCGGTCGTGCACGGTCCGGGCGTCGGCCTGGCCGTCGGGTCGGCGCAGCTCCTCGGCGAGCCCGTGCAGCACCGCGACCTCCGCGGCGCGGGGCTGGTTGACCGGCGGCTCGAGCCGGGTCTGGATGAAGGACAGCGCCACGGCCCAGCCCAGGCCGAGGGCGTACGCGAAGGCGATGACGTGCACGCCGACCCCGGCCGGGAGCGCGGCCGCGACCGCGGCGTACACGAGCAGCTGCAGGGCGGCGAAGGAGAGGTTGGAGCTGACCGAGCTCAGCAGCGCCGACACGACGCCCAGCACCGCGAACGCCAGCACGGCGAGCGGGCCCGCCTCCACCCAGCGCCCGGCCAGCAGACCCACCAGACCTGCGCCGCCGCCGAGCAGGATGCGGCGGAACCGCGCCCGGAACGGACCGCCGTTGTCGCCGAACGCCCCCACGAGGCCGCCCATGCCGGCGAACACGGCGAGCCCGGGCTGGCCGAGCAGCAGCCCGGCGCCGAGCACGACCGGGACGGTGAGCATCGAGCGCACCATGTCGCCCCACGGCACCGGCGCCTTCTTGGGCGCGAGGATCCGCACCACCCAGTCCGGCGCGATGGGGTCGAGCAGGCTCGGCCCGCGACCGAAGGTGCGCGGCGCGAGGCCGCCGTCACCAGGTCGCGAGGTCACCACCGGCCGATCATCCCAGCCGGTCCCGACCGCCGCCGGCGCCGGGTCCGCCGGAGGTCAGCGCCGGTCGGCCGCCACGGCCTGGATGCGCGCGAGCTCGGCGCGGCGCGCGCTCTGCGCGACCGGGTCGGGCACGGGCAGCGAGGCCAGCAGGCGCTGCGTGTACGGGTGCTCCGGCGCCTCCAGGACCTGCTCGCCCGTCCCCTCCTCGACCAGCCGACCGCGGTAGAGCACGGCGATCCGGTCGGCGAGCAGGTCGACCACCGCGAGGTCGTGGCTGATGAAGAGGCAGGCGAAGCCCAGCTCGGCCTGCAGCTCGGCGAAGAGCTCCAGGACCCGCGCCTGCACGCTCACGTCCAGCGCCGAGGTCGGCTCGTCGGCGATGAGCAGCGTGGGGTCCAGCGCGAGCGCGCGGGCCAGGCTGGCCCGCTGCCGCTGGCCGCCGCTGAGCTCGTGGGGGTAGCGGTCGCCGTAGGCCCGCGGCAGCTGCACCGCCTCGAGCAGCTCGTCCACCCGCTGGCGGGCGGCGCGCGGGTCGTCGGCGCGCCCGTGCACGACCAGCGGCTCCGCCACGCAGTCGGCGATCGTGAGCAGCGGGTTGAAGCTCGAGGCCGGGTCCTGGAAGACGAACCCGATGTCGCGCCGGTGCGGACGGAACGTGCGCTCCTTGACCCCGCGCATCTCCTGGCCGAGCACCGTCAGCGACCCGCCGGTCACCTTGGTGAGACCCGCGATCGCCCGCCCGATGGTGGTCTTGCCCGAGCCGCTCTCCCCCACCAGGCCGAGCACCTCGCCCGACCGCAGCCGGAACGAGACGCCGTCGACGGCGGTGAAGCCCGCCCGGCCGAGCCGGCCCGGGTAGGTGATGCGCAGCCCGTCGGCCTCGACCACCGTCGCCGGCTCGGTCCCGCCGGCCTGGGCGGCCTCCCGGGCGGCGGCGCGGGCTGCGGTCTTCGCCCGGCCCTGACCCACGTACGGCACGGCCGCCAGCAGCTTCTTGGTGTAGTCCTGCTGCGGGTGGGCGAAGAGCTCGGCGGTGCTGGCCTGCTCGACGACCTCGCCCGCGTACATCACCGCGACGCGGTCCGACAGGTCCGCGACCACGCCGAGGTTGTGCGTGATCAGCAGGATCGAGGTGCCGAAGTCGTCGCGGCAGCGCCGCAGCAGGTCGAGGATCTCGGCCTGCACGGTGACGTCGAGCGCCGTCGTCGGCTCGTCGGCGACGATCAGGCCGGGGTCGAGCACGAGCGCCATCGCGATGACCACGCGCTGCTTCTGCCCGCCGGAGAACTGGTGGGGGTAGTAGTCGACGCGCTCCTCGGGGTCGGGGATGCCGACCCGGCCCAGGACCTCGATCGCCTTGGCCCGCGCGTCGCGCCGGCTGATCGAGGTGTGGGCGCGCAGGCCCTCGGCGATCTGCCAGCCGACGGTGTAGACCGGGTTGAGCGCCGTGGACGGCTCCTGGAAGACCATCGCGACGTCGGAGCCGCGCAGCTCGCGCAGGCGTGAGCGCGGGACCGCCACGACGTCGGTTGCGTCGCCGCCGTCCTTGGCGGCCAGCAGCACCACCCCCGACGCGGTGGCGCTCGCGGGCAGCAGGCCGAGGATGCTCTTGGCCGTCACGGTCTTGCCGCTGCCGGACTCGCCCACGACCGCGAGCACCTCGCCCGGCGCCACCTGCAGGCTCACGCCGTCGACGGCCTTCACCGAGCCCGCGTCGCTGGCGAAGCTGACCTGGAGGTCGCGGATGTCGACGACGGGGCCGGTGCGCCCCTGCCGGTCGGTCGTGCGCTCGGTCATCGGTCCCGCCCTCCGTCGGCGTCGTCGTCCGGTGCCTCGAGCCCCGCCGCCGAGTCCAGCGTGCCGCCGGGGACGACCGAGGTGGCCGCCACCGTCCCGCTCGCGGCGGTGACGCTGCGCCGGCCCCGCAGGCGCGGGTCGGCGAGGTCGTTGAGGCTCTCGCCGACGAGCGTCACGCCGAGCACGGCGAGCACGATGGCCAGGCCCGGGAAGAGCCCGGTCCACCAGACGCCGCTGGTGACGTCGCCGACCGCGCGGTTGAGGTCGTAGCCCCACTCCGCGCCGGAGTTGGGCTCGATGCCGAAGCCCAGGAAGCCGAGGCCCGCCAGCGTCAGGAGCGCCTCGCTGCAGTTGAGGGTGAAGATCAGCGGCAGCGTGCGGGTCGCGTTGCGCAGCACGTGGCGGAACATGATGCGCCCGGTCGAGGCGCCGACGACCTTGGCGGACTCCACGTACGCCTCGGCCTTGATGCGGACGGTCTCGGCCCGGATCACCCGCAGGTACTGCGGGATGAAGACCACGGTGATCGAGACCGCCGCGGCGAAGATGCCGCCCCACTTGCTCGACTGACCGCCCGAGATGGCGATCGAGGCCACGATCGCCAGCAGCAGCGTCGGGAAGGCGTAGATCGCGTCGGCGACGACGACCAGCACCCGGTCGAGCCAGCCGCCGACGTAGCCGGAGACGAGGCCGAGCGCGACACCGACGAAGATCGACAGCACCACGGCGATGACCATGGTCTGCAGCGCGGTCTGCGCCCCCCACAGCACGCGGGACAAGACGTCGTAGCCGCCCTGCGTGGTCCCGAGCAGGTGGTCGCCGCCGGGCGGATGCAGCGTGTCGAAGGCGCGACCGTCGGCCTCGCGCTGCGCCCACCGGTAGGGCGCGACGAGCGGCGCCAGCAGGGCGACGAGGACGAAGACGCCGGTCAGGACGAGGCCCACGACGAGCATGCCGCGCTGGACGCCCACGCTCTGGCGCAGCTGGTGCGCGACGGGCAGGTCGCGCCAGGTGCGGCGACGGCGCACGGTGGGCACGGAGGCCGCCCGGGGTCCGGGGGCGGTGGACGTGGCCATCAGTAGCGCACCCGCGGGTCGATGAGCGCCGCGAGGACGTCGACCACGAAGTTGGTGACCGCGACGATCACCGCGAGCAGGGCGACGATGCCCTGGACGGCGACGAAGTCGCGGGCGGTGAGGTACTGCGCGAGCTGGAAGCCGAGGCCCTTCCACTCGAAGGTGGTCTCGGTGAGCACCGCACCGCCCAGGAGCAGGGCGATCTGGAGGCCGATCACCGTGATGATCGGGATGAGCGCCGGCCGGTACGCGTGCTTGCGGACGAGGCGGTACTCGCTCACCCCGCGGGAGCGGGCGGCGTCGACGTACTCGGTGCCGAGCGTCCCGATGACGTTGGTACGCACCAGGCGCAGGAAGATGCCGGCGGTCAGCAGGCCGAGCGCCACGGCGGGGAGGACGGCGTGCTGCAGGACGTCGACCACGGCGGCGGGGTCGCCCAGCCGGATGGCGTCGACCAGGTAGATGCCGGTCTTGCCCTCGAGCAGCTGCAGGTCCAGCTCGGTGCCGGTGCTGGCCCGGCCCGAGACCGGCAGCACGCCGAGCTCGATCGCGAAGACCAGCTTGAGCAGCAGGCCCGCGAAGAAGACGGGGGTGGCGTAGCAGAGGATCGCGAACACCCGCAGCACCGCGTCGCCGAAGCGGTCGCGCAGGTACGCCGCGAGCATGCCCAGCGGGATGCCCACGATGAACGCCACGACCAGCGCGTAGACCGCGAGCTCCAGCGTCGCCGTGCCGTAGGTGACGAGCACCTGCGTGACCGGCCGGTTGTCGCTCAGCGTCGTGCCGAAGTCGCCGCGCAGCAGGTGGCTCAGGTAGTCGCCGTACTGCACGAGCAGGGGCCGGTCGTAGCCGGCGGCGTGGATCCGTTCCGCGAGCTGCTCGGGTGGCAGCCGGCCGCCCTGCGCGGCCGTGATCGGGTCACCGGTCGTGCGCATCAGCAGGAACACCAGGGTGACCAGGATGAAGACGGTCGGGATGATCAGCAGGAAGCGGATCACGAGGTAGCGGCCGAGACCGCCGCCCCCACGGGTCTTCCCCGTGGAGGCGGCGGTCGCGACTCCCGCGTCCCCCGTGTCGAGGACGGTCAAGGTCAGCTCTTCGACAGCGCCGCGTAGCGGAACTTGAACGACGCGTCGAGCGTCTGGTCCGCGCCGCTCACGTTCGAGCCGACGACCGCGACCTGCGAGCCCTGCAGCAGCGGCAGCGTCGAGATGTCCTTCGCCTCGGCGGTCTGGATCTGACCGATGAGGTCAGCCCGCTTGGTCTTGTCGGTCTCGACGAGCTGCTCCCCGATCAGCTTCTGCACCGGCGCGCTGTCGTAGTGGTTGGCCACGAAGTTGTTCTTGGAGAAGAACGGCGTCAGGTAGTTGTCGGCGTCGGAGTAGTCCGGGAACCAGCCGAGCTGGTAGACGGGGTAGGCGTCCTTGACGCGGTCCTTGGAGTACTGCACGTACTCGGTGGACTGCAGGTCGACCTTGAACAGCCCCGAGGACTCGAGCTGGGTCTTGATCAGGCCGTACTCGTCGGTCGAGCCCGGGCCGTAGTGGTCGGTGTTGTACTGCAGCTTGAGGTCGACCGGGGTGCTCACGCCGGCGTCGGAGAGCGCCTGCTTGGCCTTGTCGACGCTCGGGGCGCCGTTGCCGTCGCCGTAGAGCTCCTTGTACGCCTCGTTGGCGCCGGTCAGGCCCTTGGGGACCTGCGAGAAGAGCGGCGTGTAGGTGCCCTTGTAGACCTGGTCGGACAGCGCGCTGCGGTCCACGAGGTCGGCGACCGCCTGGCGCACGGCCAGCGACTTGGCGTTGTCCGCGTCGGAGGTCTTCGCGCCGTACGGCATGGTGTCGAAGTTGAAGACCATGTAGCGGATCTCGCCGCCGGGCCCGTCGACGACCTTGACCTTGTCGTTGGTGCGCAGGTCGGCGATGTCGTTCGCCGAGAGGCTGCGGAAGGCGACGTCGATCGAGTTGTTGCTGACCTCGAGCTTCATGTTCGAGGCGTCGGCGTAGTACTTGACGTTGACCGTGCCGGTCTTGGCCGGACCGAGCAGGCCCTGGTAGCCCTCGTACGCCTTGTACTGGATGAGGTTGTTCACGTCGTAGCTGGCGATCGTGTACTGCCCGGCGAAGGCCTTGCCGTCGACGATCGTCTTGTCCGGGGTCACCGCGTCGGGCGAGAAGACCTCCTCGTCGACGATCGGGCCGGCGGGCGAGGAGAGGACCTGCGCGAAGGTCTGGTCGTTGGCGGCCTTGAGCTTGAAGACCACGGTGGTCGCGTCCGGCGTGCTGACGCTGTCGAGGTTCGACAGGAGCGAGGACGGCCCGTTCGGGTCGGCGATCTTGACGTCGCGGTCGAAGGTGAACTTCACGTCCGAGGAGGTGAGGTCGTGGCCGTTGGCCCACTTCAGGCCCGGCTTGAGCTTGACCGTGTACTCCGTCGGCGAGGTGAACTCGGCCGACGTGGCGATGTCGGGCTGGACGTCCGGGCTGCCGTACGGGGTGTTCAGCAGGAACGGGTAGACCTGGTTCATCACCGCGAAGGAGCCGTTGTCGTACGAGCCGGCCGGGTCGAGCGAGGTGATCTTGTCGGTGGTGCCGACGACGATGGAGCCGCTGGCGGAGCCACCGGTCCCGCCGGAGCTGCCGGCGCTGCTGCTCCCGCCACCTCCGCAGGCGGCCAGGAGGAGCGCGGAGGCGGCGACGCCGCCGCCGAGGGCGAGCAGACGTCGTCGGGTGGGGACGTAGGACATGCGTACTCCGATCGCGAGCGAGGTCGCCAGGAACTGTGGTCGGGCGAGCGCCGGGCACCGAAGGATCTCCTGCCGCCCCGGCGGCGCGGATCAGTGTTCCACGCGAATTCACCCGAACCCACCAGGCGGGCGTCCGGGCAGCGAGCCTTTACACGTTCGTTGCGACCCGCCCGGCCCGCTCAGCGCGCCTGCGCCTCGACGGCCGGCGCCGGCTCCGAGGTGGCGGACTCCTCGCGCAGGGCCAGCTTGAACACCCCGACGATGACCAGCGCGAGGCCGACGAGCTCACCGATGACGACGGGCGGGCTCTGACCGGGGTTCTCGCCCAGCACCAGCAGCCCGAAGGTGATCGCGACCGCCACCTCGGCGACGTTCAGGACCGGGGTCGTGACCGAGAGCCGCGTGGCCTGGTAGGCCCGCTGGTTGAGCAGGACCGCCCAGAGCCCGGTGACCACGAGCGCCCACAGGGGCCAGGAGAGGATCGCGGCGGTCAGCCCCTCGCCGAACCGCGCGAGCACGAGCTTGACCAGCCCCGCGACCAGGCCGAAGAGCACGCCGGAGGCGCCGGCCAGGAGCGCACCGCGCAGCTGTGTCGCCTGGATGCGGCGCGCGGCGGCCATCGCCAGGAGCACCAGACCGACCCCGACACCGACGAGGGCGGCGCCGAGGCCGTTCTTCGGCGGGGAGTCGGCGGTCCCGGGCCGGACGGCGAGGAAGAGCGCCAGCCCCGCCCAGGTCACGATCAGCCAGAACAGCGTGGAGCGGTCGGGGAGGCGGTGCTCCAGCGCGGAGCGGATGACGACGGCGAAGACGATGCCGCTGACGATGACCGGCTGCACCAGCGCGAGGTCGCCCCGGCTGAGGGCGAAGGCGTGCAGCGTGAACGCGACCGCGCTCAGCAGCAGCCCGACCAGCCAGGAGGGGCGCCGCGCGAGCCGGGCGAAGAAGCTGCTGTGGCTCTCCTCGTCGGGGTTGCTGTCCCCGGCGACCCGCTGCTGCAGCGCCGAGCCGAGGGCGAAGGAGAACGCCGCGGCCAGCGCCGTGACCACCGCCAGCACCACGTGGAGACCTGCTTCCTGCTCGCCCGCCCCTGCGTCGCACGACGGACGGGCCAGGGAGAGCCTACGGTCGCCGACCTCGGAGGTCCGGAAACCACGCGAGCGTGGTCACCGTCGTCCTGCGGCGCGCCGGGGCGACCTTACGATCCCTGGATGAGCGTGGCCGCCCTCCATGACGCGGCAGCACCGGTCCACCACCGGCTGCCGGCGCGGGTGCTGCGCCGCCTCGACGGGGTGTTCTTCGCCTTCGCCGGGGTCGCCGCCGTGTGGCTGGCCTACCTGCTCCTGCGCCTCGGGATCCGACCCGGGTGGCCGCTGCTGCTGCTCCTGCCCTTCTGGCTCGTGGTCACCTACCTCACGCTCCCCCGCATCCACCGGATCCTGACCTTCATCTACGTCCCCGGCTACTTCATCGGGCGTACGCGCACCAGCGACGGCCTCCTCGGCGACCCGGTCAACCTGGCGCTGCGCGGCAGCGAGGCCGAGGTGCACGCGGCGATGACGGCGGCGGGCTGGACGCGGGCCGACGAGCTGTCGCTGCGCACCGGGCTCCACATCGTCTCGACGACGTTGCGCCGGTGCAGCTACACCGCCGCACCGGTCAGCCCGCTGCACCTGTTCGACCGCCAGCAGGACTTCGCCTACCAGCAGCAGGTCGAGGGCAGCCCGTCCAAGCGGCACCACGTCCGCTTCTGGCGCTGCCCCGAGGGCTGGTTCCTCCCCGGCGGCGTCGCCGTCGACTGGCTCGCGGCCGGCACGTACGACCGCAGCGTCGGGCTGTCGCTGTTCACGCTCCAGGTCACCCACAAGATCGCCGCCGACACCGACGTGGAGCGCGACTTCGTCGTCGCGGGTCTCACCACGGCCGTCCCGGGCGTCCACGTCGAGGTGATCCGGCACTTCTCCTCGGGCTTCCACGCCCGCAACGGCGGCGGCGACCGCATCGAGACCGACGGCGACCTCCCCGTCGTCGAGGTCGGCGAGTCGCCCGACCCTCCGGAGGCCGCGGCCGCCGGGCCGACGGACAGCCGGGACCGCCGGCCCAGCCAGACCGTGTTCGGCGGCGTGGTCGCGCTCGCGCGGAGCGTGCTCTTCGCGCTGGCCGCCGTCGCCGTCTTCGTGGCCCCGCAGACGCTGCTGCGGCTGACCGCGCAGGACCCCGACCTGCTCGAGGTGCTGGCGCAGGAGGTCGTGTCCGTGCTGGTCGCCCTCCTCCTCGCCCTGCTCGGCCTGGTCGAGCTGGCGCTCGGGCTCGCGACCCTGGCCGGGCGCAACTGGGCACGCGTCTGGCTGATGGGCTCGGCGGTGCTGACCACGCTCCTCGCCTTCGGCTCGCGCACCGGCGCCACGACCCGCTCCGGCCTGCTCGGGCTGCCCGCGACCGCGACCGCCGTGCTGCTGCTCCTGGCGCTCTCGAGCCACCGCGCCCGCGACTTCGCGGCGCGCGGCCGACCCCGCGCGGCACGCACCGACGGCGTGCACGAGCTCGACCCCGGGACACGACCGGGGGTCCTCGACGGAACGGGCCCGCGCGCCGGTCGCCGCTGATAGCGTCCGGCACATGGGACTCGGAACGGGCATCGCGCTGCTGGTCGTCGGCGGCATCCTGGCCTTCGGCGTGAAGGACAGCTTCAGCGGCGTCGACCTGACCGCCATCGGCTACATCTGCATGGCCGGCGGCGTCCTCGCCATCATCCTGACCCTGGTCCTGCAGTCGCAGCGTCAGCGCTCCAGCCACACGACCGTGGTCGAGCGCCGCGACCTGCGCGGCCCGGGCGAGCCCCCGGTCGTCTGAGCGCGGCCACCCCGCCCACCGTGGCGAGGGAGCACGCGCGCGTCGTCGTCTTCGACCTCGGCGAGGTCCTCGCCTCCCCCGGCCGGCTGCTCGCCGACCTGGCCGAGCGGGCCGGGCTCGACGAGCCGACGCTGGCGACGGCCTACTGGGCGCACCGTGACGCGCACGACCGCGGGAACGACGCCGACACCTACTGGCGCGCGGTGCTCGCCGCGGCCGGGCGGGCGGACGACCCGGAGGACGAGACCGTGCGCCGCGCGCTGGCCGAGACCGACGCACGGGTCTGGTCGACCATCAGGCCCGACGCCCGCGCCACCCTGGCCGCGCTGCACGACGCCGGCGTCCGGGTCGCGATCCTGTCCAACGCCCCGCACCCCATGGCCCGGGCGTCCCGTGCCGCCGACTGGGGACGCTGGGTCGACGACTGGTTCTTCTCCGCCGAGCTCGGTCTCGCCAAGCCCGACGCCGCGATCTACGCCGCCGTCACCTCGGCCCTCGGCGTGCCCGGCGAGCGCGTCGTCTTCTTCGACGACCGCCAGGTGAACGTCGACGCCGCGCTCCGGGCCGGCTGGGACGCGTACCTGTGGACCTCGGCAGCCGGGGTGCAGGAGACGCTGCACCGGCTCGGCCTGCTGCCCGGCTGAGCCGCTACCTCCCGGTGCTCGACGCGACGGCGCGTCGCGGGCGGGCACGGCGGCCTGCCACGATGCTGGGACGGTGACCACCATCGACGGGAGCAGACGATGACGTCTCGACCAGGCAAGACCAACGCCCGCCGGCGCACGCTGCTGGCGGCGCTCGCGCTCACCCTCGGCGCCCTGCCGCTCGCCGCGTGCGGCGGCGGCAGCGACGACGCGGGGTCGGCCGAGGACGCCCAGTTCACCAAGGACGTGAGCGGCGAGCTGAGCGTGTGGGGCTTCAACAACGCCGACGACGTCGGCAAGGCGCGCCTCGCCAGCGCCCAGCAGCAGATCGGCGACGTCAAGATCAACCTCGACGAGACCGGCTTCGACTCGCAGAAGTTCACGACGCGCGCGGCGAGCAAGACCCTGCCCGACGTCGTGCAGATGGACCGTCAGTACGTCGCCACGTACGCGGCGCAGGACCTGATCGTCCCGCTCGACTCCTGCTTCAGCCTCTACGGCGTCGACCCGTCGTCGTACTGGTACCCGGCGGTCGTCAAGGACGTGACCTACAAGGACAAGGTCTGGGCCGCGCCGCAGTTCTTCCAGCCCTCGGCGATCATGCTCAACCAGCGCGTGCTGGACCAGGCCGGGCTGACCGCCGCCGACTTCGACACCTCGAAGACCGACGCGCTCCTGGCGACGGCCAAGAAGCTCACCGTCACCGAGGGCGGCAACCCGACCCGGCTCGGCTTCGACCCGGTCGCCGAGGGCCAGATCTCGGCGTGGGTGCTCGGCTTCGGGGGCCAGGTCATGGACGACGCCGGCGTGCCGACGCTCGACAACCCGAACAACGCGCGCGCCATCGCGTACCTCAAGCAGCTCTACGACGCGCAGGGCGGCTACGCCAAGGCGAAGAGCTTCGGGGACGCCTTCGACACCTTCGGCAAGAACAACCAGTTCGTGAAGGACCAGGTCGGCGCGCAGATCGACGCGCAGTGGTACGTGAACGTGCTGAGCCCGTACACCAAGGACGTCGACATCTCGGCGACGCCCTTCAAGGACCAGACCGGGCAGCCGCTGTCG
Organism: Microlunatus sagamiharensis; assembly: GCF_900105785.1. NCBI lineage: Bacteria > Bacillati > Actinomycetota > Actinomycetes > Propionibacteriales > Propionibacteriaceae > Microlunatus > Microlunatus sagamiharensis. Next base: position 773,853 of record NZ_LT629799.1, on the reverse strand, counting down.
GTCTCCGGCGGCACCTCCTTCGTGATCCCGGCCGGGGCGAAGAACATGAACGCCGCCTGCGCCTACGTGGTCGACCTGACCAACGAGGCGAACTGGACGGCGGCGGCCGAGGCGCGGGCCGCCACGCTGGCCGGCAAGCCGGGCTCGATCAACACGGGCCTCTTCACGGGCTCGCCGAGCGTGGACAAGACGCTGCGCGAGAAGTTCGTGAAGTCGAGCGGCAACAAGGGCTTCGACGAGACCATCGCGACCTACTACGAGGTGGTCGGCGCCGCGAAGTCGCAGGGCTCCTCGCCTGCGGGCCAGGCGATCCAGAGCGAGCTGCGCAACGCGCTCAGCGCCGTGCTGCTCGGGCAGAAGTCGCCGGAGCAGGCCCTCACCGACGCCCAGGCCGCGGCCAAGCGCGCGTACGACCAGTTCGGCGGCTGATCGTCGACCACCGGGTGGGTTCCTGCACCGTGACGGTGCAGGAACTCACCCGATGCTGCGGCCGGGCCTGGCACCGGCTGACCTCGCACCGCTGACCTCGAGCCCGGTCGGCGGGGTCGCAATACTTCTGTCATCGCTGCACGGAACCGGGCCCCGTGCTCGAATGGTCGCGTGGCATCGAGCGTCTCGTCGCGCAACGTCCGGATGTGGCGACGGCGCTACGTGATCAGGTTCGCCGGCGTCGGCGGCGTCCTGCTGGTGGCGCTCGTGATCGAGATGCTCGTCCTGAACCACCTGGCCGGCCGCAGCTGGTGGTGGCCACCCGGGCTCGCGCTCGCCCTGGGCCCCGTGGTGCTGCTCCTCGTCGTCGCGCTCGTGGCCTGGAAGAGGCAGCGCAACGGCCGGCTCCGGCCACTCATGGAGCAGACCGACCCAGCCGAAGCACGACGCGTGAGCAAGGCCCTGCGCCGCGGCACACCTCTCCCGGCGGGGACGGGTTCGATCGCCCAGATCCTGGTCGACCTCACGGCGAGCAGGCCCGCGAGGCAGCGGGTGTTCTGGACGTTCGTCGTCGCCGCGGTCCTGTTCCTCGCGAACTTCTTCGTCCAGGAGGGCCGATGGCGCTGGTTCTACGTCATCGGTGCGGCCGGGTACGCCCTCGGGGCCGTCTGGGCGAGGCGGGGAAACCCCCGGCTGCTGGCGAACGCGGCCCTGCAGGGCATCCGCCCGTCGGCGCCGCAGGTCGGCGCCGACACCCGCGACGAGGGACGGGGGACGCCGTAGCCCCGACCGGGACACGTCGACCATGCCGTCAGGGGACGCCCTCCGGCGCTCCGTGATCGACCTGTGGAGCTGCGCCGGTGCACGGGCCCCGAGCTGCGGACGGACCCCGGTCAGCCCTTGCGCCCCTGGGTCGCGACGCCCTCGACGAAGTAGCGCTGGCCGAAGGTGAACAGGGCAAGCATCGGCAGGGTGACGAGCAGCGACGCGACCATCACGTACTGGTAGTCGCCCTGGCCGCCGGCCGAGGGGCTGAACTGGGTCATGGCGTACGAGATGCCGAGCGGCACGGTGAAGCCCTCGACCGAGCCCGCGTTGAGGTAGATCAGCGCCGCCTGGAGGTTGTTCCAGCTCGCCTGGAACTCGAACAGGAAGATGATGATCAGCGACGGGACCGACAGCGGCAGCGCGATGCGCCGGAACAGCCCGAAGTAGCTGGCGCCGTCGACCCGGGCCGCCTCGAACAGCTCGCGCGGCAGCCCGAGGAAGAACTGCCGCTGCAGGAAGATGTAGAACGCCGAGCCGAAGAGGTTCGCGCCGAAGAGCGGCACCCAGGTGCCGACCAGGCCGAGCTTCAGCCAGATCAGGTACTGCGGGACCATCGTCACCGCGCCGGGCAGCATCATCGTCGCGAGCACGAGCCCGAAGAGCACCTTGCGCCCCGGGAAGCGGAAGTACGCGAAGCCGAAGGCGACCAGCGAGCTCGAGAAGGTGACGAGCAGCGCCGCGATGATCGCGATCGCCACGCTGTTGACCGCCCAGCTGGCCAGCGGCAGGCGGTCGAAGACCTCGACGTAGTTGCTCCAGAGCACGGTGTCCGGGATCAGCTTGTTGTCGAAGACCTCCCCGCGCGGCTTGAGGCTGGCGGCGAGGAGCCACACCAGCGGGTAGAGGAACAGCAGCGCGAAGCCGACGAGCAGGACCCACAGGACGACCGTCGCGACGCGGCGGCCGACGCCCGCGCCGCCCGCGCGCTGGGGCGGGGTCCGGGTCGCGCTGCGCTGCGGGCCCGCGGCCTCGAGGCCGACGAGCTGCCCGGCCGTGCTCACCGGGGTGGAGGACTCCGTCGTCGCCATGTCAGCGGTCCCCCTCGTAGTAGACGTAGCGGTTGCCGACGCGCACCTGCACGATGCTGATCACCATGATGATCACGAACAGCAGCCAGGCCATCGCGGAGGCGAAGCCGAAGTTGAACTGCCGGAACGCCTGGATGTAGAGGTAGACGCCGTAGAAGAGCGACGCCTCGGGCGAGGCCTGCTGCTGGTCGCGCCAGAAGAGCAGGTACGCGGAGTCGAAGACCTGCAGCGCGGCGATGGTCAGGACGATCACGTTGAAGAACACCGCGCCGGAGATCATCGGCAGGGTGATGTTCCGGAACCGCGCGACCGGGCCGGCACCGTCCAGCGCCGCGACCTCGTAGAGCTCGCGCGGCACGTTCTTCAGCGCGGCGAGGAAGATGACCATGGTCCCGCTGACGCCCCACAGGGTCATCAGCACGATCGACGGCTTGACCCAGGCGGGCTCGAGGAGCCACTGCGGCCCCTCGATGCCGAAGATCGCCAGGAAGCGGTTGATGGCGCCAGTGTTGCCGTTGAGGAGCAGCAGGAACACCGACGCGGTGGCGACCGACGGCGTCATCTTCGGCAGGTAGTAGAGCGTGCGGAAGAGTCCCGCGCCGCGTCCGACGCGGTTCAGCAGGACCGCGAGCAGCAGGGCGAAGACGATCTCCAGGGGCACGGCCATCACCGCGAAGAAGAGCGTGTTGCCCAGCGAGCGCACGACCGACGGGTCCTCGACCAGCAGCCGGTAGTTCTTCAGCCCGACCGGCTTGGCCCGGTTGGTCGCCAGGTTGTAGCGGCTGAAGGAGATGACGAGGCTGTAGACCATCGCGCCGAGGGTGAAGACGCAGAAGCCGACGATCCACGGGGAGATGAAGGCGTAGCCGGCCAGCGCCTCCCGGCGGGCGGCCGTCCGGCGGCGGCGGGGTGGTGGGTCCTCGACCGGCGCCGCGGTCACGCCCGGTCTCGTACGGGTCAGCTCGGCCATGACACCCCTTCTTCCTCGAAGAGCCTCACGCATCGCGGCCTCGTGCCCGGTCTGCGACCTCCGCCCCGGGAACGCCTGTGGCTACCGGGGCAGGTGGGGGTCACTGTAAGGACCCCGCGCCCCGGCGGCAAAGGGACCCGCCCGGGGTCACCCGACGGAGGCGACGGCCGGCGGCTCGTCCGCGCAGATCAGCACCATCGGCCGCTCCGGCTCGCCGGGGACCACGCCGCCGTTGCCCGGGCGCACGCCCGACCCGACGACCTCGCCCGTCGTCGGGTCGACGAGCCAGTAGCGCCCGGGGACCCGCCCGTCGGCGTCGAGGAAGACCCAGTCCCCGCCGTGCTCGGCGTAGGAGACGAAGCACCGGCCGGGCACCATCAGCCCCCGGCTGCGCAGCACGACGTCCCAGCAGGGGTGGGCGTCGTGCAGCGGGATCCCGCGCAGGACGTGGCCGACCAGGCCGACGTACCGGCCGCCCTCGAAGTCGAGCGCCTCCCGCCAGCCGGCCCCCTCGGCGAGGAAGAACGGCGCGTGGCCCTCCTCGGTCGGCGAGGTGCGCCACTGCCACAGGCTGCCCGCGCCGTACGCGACCCCCAGCAGCCCGCCGGCGCACACGTTGGACCACGCCTCGTGGCCCTGCCACCAGCCCGCGGCCTTGCCCCGTCGTCCGCCGTGCTCGTAGGTGGGCTCGCCGTTCATGACCGCCCTCACCGGCCGCTGCGCCCACATGGTCGCGAGCCGGTCGGGGGCGTGGTCGCCGTCGTGCCCGGTCTGGCAGGACTGGAAGTCGAGCCAGGCCGCGTCCTGGTGCGCGCGGTTCAGCGAGTGCGGGCGGTGGTGGAGGCCGACGGGGTGGGCGTACGCGTCCCAGGCCTCGATCTCGCGACCGCCGGCCTCGACGCCCTGCTCCTCACCGGTCCCGTCGGCGGCGACGAGGAAGACCACCGGCCGCGCGCCGTAGCGGGCGACGAGGTAGCGGCAGAAGCGGGCGTACTCCCCCGGCTCGACCGCCGGACCGGCCGCGTCAAGGCCCTTCCACCCGAAGCCGTGGAACACCGGCGCGAGGGCCGGGGTCAGCCCGTGCGCGAGGAGGATCGCGCTGATCTCGTCGAAGCAGCGCCAGTAGGCCGGGACGAGGTGGTTCAGGTGGCCGTCGGGCAGGTCCTCGAACGCCACGTCGAAGCCCTGCTCGACACCGCGGGCCCGGGGCCCGCGGGCCCCGCGGTCGGGCTGCACCGCCATCAGGAAGACGGTGGTGAAGTGCTTGGCGGCTCGGTCCGCGGCGTACGTCTCCACCTCGGCCGGCGTCGCGCGGAACGGCATCGCCCAGGCGGTGTCGACCACCATGAAGCCCGGCGTGCCGTCGGCGTACGTCATCGCCCGTGCCCCGGGCGCGATCGTCGCGAACCCGTGCCGCAGACCCGGGTGCGCGCTCCCGTTCTCGGGAGGCGCGGCCTCGAGCTCGCCGGCGGACGGCGCGAAGCGGTGCTCCGCCGACGCCGAGTGCACGATCCAGCGCCAGCGACCCGCGGGCCGTGTCGAGGCGAAGCGCACCCGGTAGGTCCGCCCGCCGTCCCAGAACACCGGGCGACGGACGCTCGAGCCGTCCTCGTGCACGAGGTCGGCCCACGCCTCGACCTCGACGTACGGGTTCGCCGCGTCCGGGCCCTCGAGCGTGAGCTCGACCTCCTGCCACTGCGCCGCCCGGGGTGCGAGAGGCACGACCTAGCCCTTCTCGGCCCCGGCGGTCAGCCCACCGACGATCCAGCGCTGCAGGAGCGCGTACGCGAGCAGGATCGGCACGACGGCGATGAGGATGCCGGCGGCCAGGCCGGTGTTGTTGTTGGAGAACTGTCCCTGGAAGCTGAGCAGCCCGACGGGGATGGTCTTGTTCGTGTCCGAGCTCAGGATGATCAGGGCGAACAGGAACTCGTTCCAGGTCGCGACCGCGTCCAGGATCGCGACGGTGATCAGCGCGGGCAGCGAGAGCGGCAGCACCAGGGTGAAGAAGATCCGCCACTCCGACGCCCCGTCGATCCGGGCCGACTCGATGATCGAGTCGGGGATCTGGCGGAAGAAGGACTGCAGGATCAGCACCTCGAGCGGGATGCCGAAGGCCAGGTAGGGCCCGACGAGGCCGAGCACGTTGTCGGTGAGGCCCGCGCTGCGCAGCATGATGAAGACCGGGACGATCGTGATGTAGATCGGGATCGTGAGCCCGAGGAACACCGCGAACATCACCGTGCGGCGGAAGCGCATGTTGAGCTTGGCCAGCGCGAAGGCGAGCATCGCCGAGATCAGGACGCCGAGCGGCACCTTGACCACCAGCAGCAGCGCCGAGTTGCGGTAGGTGTCGGCGAACTTGCCGATCCCCCAGGCCTCGCGGAAGTTCGCCCACGTCCACTCGCTCGGCCAGGAGAGCGGGCCGTTGGCGACGAAGTCCGACAGCGGCCGCAGGCCCGTGGTGACGAGCAGCAGCAGCGGCGAGATCCAGAAGATCGCGACCACCGACAGGATGATCGTCGCCACCACGCCGCCCTTGGCCCGCGGACGACGGGCCAGCGGGTCCTCGCCGATGACGGCGTCGGGCAGGGCCGCGGCGGCGGCGAGCCCGGGGGCCGAGGCGCTCACGAGTGCTCCTTGGTCTGGGAGAGGACGTAGGGGATGCTCACCGCGACGGCGATGACGGTGATCACGACGGCGATGGCCGTGCCGTAGCCGGCCTGGTAGTACTGGAAGACGTTCGCGTACATCCAGGTGCCCATGACCTGCGTGGCCGTGCCCGGTCCGCCGTAGGTCATCGCGTAGATCATGTCGAAGACCTTGAACGAGTCGATCAGCGACAGCGCCAGCACGATGTAGTGCGCGGGCCGCAGGCTCGGCATGGTGATGAACCACAGCTGCTGCGAGCGGGTCGCGCCGTCCACGGTCGCCGCCTCGTACTGCTCGGCCGGGATGCCCTGGAGGGCCGCGAGGTAGAGCAGCATCGGGAAGCCGACGCGCAGCCAGATCGCCGGGACCATGACCGCGGCCAGCGCGGTCGAGTCCTGCCCGAGCCACGGCTGGGCCAGGCTGCCGAGGCCGACCGCGCGCAGCGTCTCGTTGATCACGCCGTAGTCCGGGTTGTAGAGCCAGCCCCAGATCGAGGCGATCGAGACCAGCGGCAGCACGCAGGGGGTGTAGAAGAGCAGCCGCAACGGCGTCTTGCCCCGCACCTTGCCGTTGAGCAGGATCGCCAGCGTCAGGCCGATGACCACCGGCACGACGATGGTCACCACGGTCCAGACCAGGTTGTTCAGCAGGGCCTGGACGACGACCGGGTCCTTGGTCATCGCCTCGTAGTTGGCCAGCCCGACGATGTCGTAGGTCGGGCTCAGCCCGTCCCAGTTCGTGAAGCTGAAGAACAGCGACGTCCCGGCCGGGTAGACGAGGAACGTCACGTAGACGGCCAGGGCGGGCAGGGCGAAGAGCCAGGGCCGCAGCCCGCCGTACCGCTTCTTGTTCTGCCTGCCCGCCCCGGCCCCCTCGCGGGTGGCCGGGGCGAGCGCGGTCGCGGTCGCCACGCCGCTCCTAGGACTTCGCCATCGCCGAGACGGCGGACTGCATGGCCTTGGCCGCGTCGGCGGGCGAGGTCTTGCCCTGCAGCACGTCGCTCTGGATCGCGAAGTACTGGTCGGCGGTCTTCTTGGGGAAGGCCTGGTCCTGGATCGTGTAGAAGGGGCTCGTCTTGTTGATCTCGGTCCACTCGTAGGACAGCGGCAGCTTGCTCTTGTCCGGCTCCGCACCCGTGACCGTCGAGGACGTTATCTGCAGCGTCGCCTGCAGGTCCGGGGTGACGAGGTAGTCGAGCAGGGCCGCCGCCTTGTCGGGGTTGCCCGAGCGCGCGCTCATCATGTAGCCCTCGACGAAGCCGGAGTGGCGCTCCGGCGTCTGGTCGGTCGGCAGCTGGAAGGTGCCGAAGTCGTCGGAGCTCTTCTTGGCGGCCTGGATGCCCTGCGCCTCGGTCCAGGTGCCGGTGAGCGTGTACGCGGCCTTGCCCGACACGTAGTCGGTCTCGACGTCGCTCGGGTCGAGGCCGAGGACGCCGTTGGGCAGCCACTTCTTGTCCTGCCACTTCTTGAAGCTCGTGAACGCGGTCACGACCTCCGGGCGGTCCCAGCTCTCCTCGCCGCTCAGCAGCTTGTCGTGCAGGTCCGGCCCGGCCGACACCTCGAGGAGGTACTCGAAGAGGCGCATGACGTCCCAGCCGTACTTGCCGCCGAGGGTGCACGGGGTGATGCCGGCCGCGACCAGCTTGTCGTTCATCTCCTCGAGCTCGGCGTAGCTCTTGGGGGTGTCGGAGACCCCGGCCTTGTCCATCGACTCCTTGGAGTACCAGGCCCCGATCGCGGCGACGACGATCGGCAGGCCGGCCTTCATCCCGTCGAAGGTCATGCCGGCGATCGCGTTGGTGTTGATCTTGGTGTCCCAGCCGTACTTCTGGTAGTACGGCGCGAGGTCGGCCGCCTGCTTGGCCTTCGCGAAGGGCGCCCCGATCTGGCCGCCCCAGATCCGCCAGATGTCCGGGCCGGACCCGCCGAGCAGCTCGGCGCGCAGCTTGTCGGGGTAGACCGCCGCGCCCGAGCCCGGGAGGCTGTCGACCCTGGTCGTCGTGCCGTTCTGGCTGTCGAACGTCGCGACGGCGGCCTTGAGGTTGGCGATCGTCGTGTCGTCCTCGTAGGTGAAGAGGCGCAGGTTGTTCGAGGCCGGCCCGGAGGCCGCGCCGCCGGCGGTGCCACCGGCTGTGCCGGTGCCGGTGCAGGCCGCGGTGCCGGCGACGGCCGCGGCCGCCGAGAGGCCGAGGAACCCTCGGCGGGTCCAGGTCGAGCGGGTCATTCCAGTCTCCTTTGATCTGAAGGGCGAGCGGCGGGTCGAGCGAGGGACGGAGGTTCAGGAGGCCTGCGGGGCCGAGCCGATCGGGCCGCTCGAGCCGGCCGAGCCGCCCGAGTCGCGACCGAAGCGGCGGAGCTTGGCGAACATGTCCTCGAGCAGGTAGCGCACGTCGACGGCGTCGAAGACCTTGACCGGGTGGCCGGCGCCGGGCAGGTAGCCGCCGTCGACCCCGAAGCGCGGCGACGCGACCGTGCGCGAGACGCCGCCGCGGGGGTTGAGCACGAGCGAGATCGCCGGCGAGTCGCCGAGCGAACGGGACTCGATCGGTTCGCCGTGGTGAGCCTCGTTGAACTCGACGAGCTGGGCGATCAGGTAGTCGGCGAGCTCGCTGGTGCCCGCGATCTTCTCCTCGAGCTCGGCGTAGCCGACCGACACCATCGTGTAGACGGGGGCGGGCACCTGCCAGACCGTGATGCCGGAGTCGAAGACGACGTTGGCGGCGGTGATGTCGTTGCGCAGGTTGAACTCGATCGCGGGGTAGGACCAGTCGACGTCGTAGCCCATCCCGCCGATCCACACCACGACGACGTCGCGCTCGACGATGGCCGGGTCGGTCAGGATCGCCGTCGCCATGTCGGTCAGCGGGCCGAGGAAGGTCACGAACAGCGGGTCGTCGGCCGAGGCGAGCAGGCTCTCGGCGACGATCAGGTCCGCGCCGGGCGACGGGGCGGGCGTCGCCGCGTCGGGGATCGCGTGCTCGGCCCCGTTGGCGACGGTGACGTCGTCGCGACCCATCAGGCGCAGCAGGAGGTCCACCTCCGCGCGCGAGTCGAGCATCGAGGTCGCGCTGCGCTCGGAGCCGAAGTGGGCGGGGACGATCCCCCGCACGTCGAGGGTCGGGGAGAGCAGCGCGTGGACGATCGCGTACTGGTCGTCGGCCTCGTTCTTGGCGTCGGTGTCGACGATCACGCGGCGGCGTTGCGGCATGGGGAGACGGCCTCTCGGGACGTGGGTGGACGCCCCTCGACCCCGGCAGGGTCGGCGACGACTCCGGCGAACCCGCCACAAGTTATCGGTAACTTGCGGGGGTGACCGATAACCTAACAGCCGGCTGAGGAGCCGTCAACGGTTCCTCACGCCCCAACCGAGCCGACGTGGATGCGAGGACGATGTCCCCTGTGAACACCGCGACCGAGGCCCCCGTACGCCCGTCGGCGAAGCCCGCGGGACGCCCGAGCATGGCCGACGTCGCCCGGCTGGCCGGTGTCTCGACGCAGACGGTCTCGCGCTACTTCACGGGCGTCGGCTACGTGCGCGACGACACCCGCGACCGGATCGCCGCGGCGGTCGAGGACCTCGGCTACCGGCGCAACCAGTCGGCCCGCAGCTTTCGCAACCAGCGCACGAACCTGGTCGGCGTCCTCTCCATGGGCCCGATCAACTACGGCAGCGCGGAGGCCCTGACCGGTCTCGGGCTCGCCGCGCGCACGGCCGGGCTGACCCTGACGATCACCCAGATGGAGGTCGAGCGCGACGACCCGGGCTTCCGCGCCGACGTCTCCCAGACGCTCGAGCACCTGCTGTCGATCCCGGTCGACGGCATCGTCGTCGTCACCCCGTACGCGGGTGTCGAGGACCTGCTCCGCGACCGGATGGGGGCGAGCACGCCGCTGGTGACGATCTCCGACCGCCCCGAGACCGACGACGCCGTCGCCAGCATCCACTCCCACGAGGTGGCGCTCCGCGGCACCCGGCACCTGCTCGACCTCGGCCACACGAAGGTCGTGCACGTCGCCGGACCGGCCGGGCGCAACGAGGCGCACGAGCGGACCCGCGGCTACGTCGACGCCATGGACGCCGCCGGCCTCGAGCCGGTGGTCGTCGACCTGGCCACCGACTGGTCACCGCGCTCGGGACAGCTCGCCGGGCTCCGGCTGCGGCCCGGGGACGACTTCACCGCCGTCCTGTGCGGCAACGACGAGATCGCGCTCGGCTTCCTCAGCGGGATGGCCACCCGCGGGTTCCGCGCCCCCGACGACTTCTCGATCGTGGGCACCGACGACATGCCCGCCGCCGCGTACTTCTCGCCGCCGCTCACCACGATGCGCCTCGACTTCCGCGGGCTCGGCGTCCACGCGTTCTCGATGCTGCAGAGCGAGCTCGCCACCGGTGAGCGCGCCCGCTACCACGCCGGCGACCCCGAGCTGGTGGTGCGGGGGTCCACGAAGCCCGTCGGGAGCTGAGGCCGGCCTGACGCCGACGCGTCCCTGCGCATCGACCCGCGCCCGCCGTCGGGAAGGGTGGGCACGAGCACGACCCGCACGACACCCCCAGACGACGAGGAGACGGCCATGGCCGACCACGCGCAGGACTTCGCCGACCGCCTCACGACCTTCGAGCAGGACCGGGACGTGGAGGCCTTCGTGTCCGCCGCCTTCTCCCCCGACATCGTGCTGCTGCGGCCCGAGACCGGCCAGGAGCTGGAGGGGCACGACGGTGCACGGACCTTCTGGTCGGAGTACCTCACGACCTTCGAGCACGTGCGCTCCACCTTCAGCCGCGTGCTGGACGGCGAGGTCGGGGTGCTCGAGTGGACGAGCGAGGCGCGTCTGGCCGGCGGGCGCGACATCACCTACCGCGGCGCGAGCCTGCTCGACGTCGACGGCGAGGGCCTGGTGAGGCGCTTCGCCACCTACTACGACACGCGGCTGTTCCAGCCGACGTCGGCCTAGGGCCGCGCGGCGGAGGCGACCGACGCCGCGATCGCGAGGAGCCCGAGGAAGCCCTCGGGCTCCCACGCCGCGCGGCCGACGAACAGCCCGTCGGTCGACGGGTCCTCCAGCAGCGCGGCGGCGTTGCCCTGGTCGACGCTGCCGCCGTAGAGGACGAGCGGACGCTCACCGTCCGACCCCCCGCCACCAAGGCGGGCCACCTCGGCCAGGACCGGCGCGACCTCCGCGGTCTCGGGCCGGCGCCCGTGCTCCCCGATCGCCCACACCGGCTCGTACGCGAGCAGCACCCGTCCGCGCTCCTCAGGTCGGACGGGCGCGAGCGCCGCAGCGACCTGGGCGGCGACGAAGCCGATCTCCTCACCGGCGTCGCGGACCGGACCGGGCTCCCCCACGCAGACCAGGGGCCGCAGGCCGGCGTCGAGCGCCGCGCGCACCTTCAGGGCGACGGTCGCGTCGGTCTCGCCGAAGGAGGCCCGGCGCTCCGAGTGGCCGAGCTCGACCAGCTCCGCCCCGGCGTCGGCGACCATCCGCATCGACACCTCGCCGGTCCCCGCACCCTCGGGGCCCTGGTGCGCGTTCTGCGCGCCGAGGAGCAGCGGCGAGGCCGGGCCCAGCAGGTCGCGGACGCTCGCGAGGGCCGTGTGCGCCGGCAGCACGAAGGGCTGCACCCCGGCCGGCGCCGCGGCCCGCGCGGAGGCCGTGAGGCCGGTGACCACCGTGTCGACCCACGCCCGCGCCTCGCCGAGCGTCTTGGTCATCTTCCAGCTCGTCCCGACCCACACGGTCCGACCTCGCACCAGCCGCTCCTCACGTCCCTCTGAACCTCCCCGACGGACGCCCACCCCACCACAGCCCCCGGACCCGGAGCCGAGGGACCCGGAACGACCGAGCCCCGGACGAGGTGCCGTACGGTGCGGCTGCGGGCGGCGCCGGGCCGGGTCGCACACCGACCAGGAGCGCGACGTGGCTGAACCTGCCCTGCCCACCGAGGCGCTCGGGCTCGTCGTGCACGCGGCGGGCGACGTCCGGCTCGAGACGGTCCCCGTCCGCCCGCCCGGACCGGACGAGGCGCTCGTCGAGGTCGCGTACGGCGGGATCTGCGGGTCCGACCTGCACTACTGGCGCCACGGCGCGGCCGGTGCGTCGATCCTGCGCGAGCCGCTGCTGCTCGGCCACGAGGTCGTCGGACGGGTACGGACGGCCGCGGCCGACGGCTCCGGCCCGCCCGCGGGCACCCCGGTCGCGGTGCACCCGGCCCGCCCGGACGCGGGTGACGGTTCGGTGCCCTACCCGCTCGACCGACCGAACCTCTCCCCCGCCGGCACCTACCTCGGCAGCGCCGCGCACCTGCCGCACACCCAGGGCGGCTTCGTCCGCCACCTGGCCCTGCCCACGCGGATGCTCCGCGTGCTGCCGGCCGGGCTCCCGCTGCGTACGGCGGCGCTCGTCGAGCCGGCGAGCGTGGCCTGGCACGCCGTCGGCCGGGCCGGCGACGTCCGCGGCCGCCGGGTGCTCGTGGTCGGGGCCGGGCCGATCGGGGCGCTGGTGGTCGCGGTGGCCGTGCGCGCCGGGGCATCGGAGGTCGTCGTCGTCGACCTGCACGAGGAGCCGCTGGAGCGGGTCCGCGGCCTGGGGGCGAGCCGGACCCTCCTGGCCACCGACACCGAGGCGCTGGCCGGGGTGCACGCCGACGTGAGCGTCGAGTCGTCCGGGAGCCCGGCCGGCCTGGCCACGGCGGTCGAGGCGACGGCCCGGGGCGGACGCGTCGTGATGGTCGGCCTGCTCCCCCCGGGGCCGCAGCCCGTGCCCGTCGCGACGGCGATCGCCCGCGAGCTGGAGCTGGTGGGCTCGTTCCGCTTCAACGACGAGATCGACGCGGTGATCGCCGCCCTCGCCGACGGCTCGCTGCCCGTCGACCGGGTCGTCACGCACGAGTACGCCGTCGCGGACGCGCTCACCGCCCTCGCCACCGCGCTCGACCCGGTGGCGTCGGGCAAGGTCCTGCTGCGGTTCGCCGACTGAACCGCCGAGCGGTAGGTTGCGGCGCCCGACACGCCGGGACAGCCCGCGGCAACCTACCGCTCGGCACGGTCAGGGAACCGCTCAGAGGTCCCAGCGGTCGGCCATCATGACCTTGCTCCAGGCGCGCGCGAAGTCGCCGACGAACTTGTCCGCGGCGTCGTCGCTGGCGTAGACCTCGGCCACCGCCCGCAGCTCGGAGTTCGAGCCGAAGACCAGGTCGTTGCGCGTGCCGGTCCAGCGGACCGCGCCCGTCGCGGTGTCCACGGCCTGGTAGGTGCCCGGCGTGCCCTCGACCGGCTTCCACTCCGTGCCGAAGGCCAGCAGGTTGGTGAAGAAGTCGTTGCTCAGCACCTCGACGCGGTCGGTGAGGACGCCGTACGACGACTCCCCCACGTTCGCGCCGAGGACGCGCAGCCCGCCGACCAGGACGGTGAGCTCCGGGGCGGTCAGCCCGAGGAGGTTGGCCCGGTCGACCAGCAGGTACTCCGCCGGGAGGCGGTGACCCTTGCCGAGGAAGTTCCGGAAGCCGTCGGCCGACGGCTCCAGCGGCGCGAACGACTCGACGTCGGTCTGCTCCTGGCTGGCGTCCGTCCGGCCCGGGACGAACGGGATCTGGACCGGGTGGCCGCCGTCGGCCGCCGCCTTCTCGACCGCCGCGTCGCCCGCGAGCACGATCAGGTCGGCCAGCGAGATCTTGGCCCCGGTGCTGGCGGCGTTGAAGTCCTCCCGCACCTGCTCGAGCAGCCGCAGCGCGCGGTGCAGCTCGTCGGGCTCGTTGACCTCCCAGCTGCTCTGCGGCAGCAGGCGGATCCGCGCGCCGTTCGCCCCGCCGCGCTTGTCGCTGCTGCGGTAGGTCGACGCCGAGGCCCACGCCGTGGCGACGAGCCGCGAGACCGTCAGGCCCGAGTCGAGCACGCGCCGCTTGAGCTCGGTCACGTCCTCGTCGGTGACGAGCGGGTGGTCGACCGCGGGCACGCGGTCCTGCCAGATCAGCTCCTCGCTGGGCACCTCAGGGCCGAGGTAGCGCTGGATCGGGCCCATGTCGCGGTGCGTGAGCTTGAACCAGGCGCGCGAGAACGCGTCGGCGAAGGCGCCCGGGTCGTTCAGGAAGCGCTCGCCGATCTCGCGGTAGACCGGGTCCACCTTGAGCGCGATGTCGGAGGTGAGCATCCCCGGCGTCCGGGTCGGCTCGTTGGTCTCCGGGTCGGGCACGGTGTTCGCGCGGGCGCCGTCCTTGGGCGACCACTGCCAGGCGTTGCCCGGCCCCCTGCCGAGCTCCCACTCCAGGCCGTACAGGTTCTCCAGGTACTTCTGGCCCCACTTGGTCGGCTCGGAGGTCCAGGTGACCTCGAGGCCGCTGGTGATCGTGTCGCCGCCCTTGCCGGAGCGGTAGCTGTTCGCCCAGCCGAGGCCCTGCTGCTCGATCGGGGCGCCCTCGGGCTCGGGGCCGACGTGGCCCTCGGGGTCGGCCGCGCCGTGGGTCTTGCCGAAGGTGTGACCGCCGGCGATGAGCGCGAAGGTCTCCTCGTCGTTCATCGCCATCCGGCCGAAGGTCTCGCGGATGTCGCGGGCCGAGGCCATGGGGTCCGGGTTGCCGTTCGGGCCCTCCGGGTTGACGTAGATGAGGCCCATCTGGACCGCGGCGAGCGGCTTCTCCAGCTCGCGGTCGCCGGTGTAGCGCTCGTCGCCGAGCCAGGTGGTCTCGGGGCCCCAGTAGACGTCCTGGTCGGGCTCCCAGGCGTCGCGACGACCGCCGGCGAAGCCGAAGACGGGCAGGCCCATGTCCTCCAGCGCGACCGTGCCGGTGAAGACGATCAGGTCGGCCCACGACAGCCGGCGGCCGTACTTCTGCTTGACCGGCCAGATCAGGCGGCGCGCCTTGTCGAGGCTCGCGTTGTCGGGCCAGCTGTTCAGCGGGGCGAAGCGCTGCATGCCCGCGCCCGCACCGCCGCGGCCGTCGGCGATCCGGTAGGTGCCGGCGCTGTGCCACGCCATCCGGATGAAGAAGGGGCCGTAGTGGCCGAAGTCGGCGGGCCACCACGGCTGGGAGGTGGTCATGACCTGCTTGACGTCGGCCCGCAGCTCGTCGAGGTCGACCGTGGCGAAGGCGGCCGCGTAGTCGAAGTCGGCCTCCATCGGGTCGGAGGCGGCGCCGTGCTTGCGCAGGATGGCGAGGTTGAGGGACTCGGGCCACCACCGCTGGTTGGAGTTGCCGCCCTCGGTGGGGTGGCTGATCCGGCCGTGGTCGACCGGGCAACCGCCCGCCTCGGGCGTGTTCATGTGGGTCTCGCGCGTCGAGTTGTCGACGTGCTCCTCGCGCTCGGGCTGCTGGGCCTCGGTCGTCATGGAGATGGCGCTTCTTTCCTCGGGTTTCGCGTGTGTGGTGCCGCGGACCGGGTAGGAGCCATCCGATCAGGTGTGCCCTGGGACCGAGCCGCAGGTGCACAGCCTTCCATCCCGCCGAGAGCCGTCCAAGACCCCGTACGTAAAAAGGCGGGCCCGGGCCGACAGGAGCAGCCGTGCGACCCGAGGTCGTCCTCTTCGACGTCAACGAGACGCTGTCCGACACCTCCGCGCTGGCCGGACGGTTCGAGGAGGTCGGCGCGCCCGGCCACCTCGCCGCCGGCTGGTTCGCCCAGGTGCTGCGCGACGGGTTCGCCCTGGCCGCCACCGGCGACAACGCGCCGTTCGCCGCCGTCGCCGACGCGCTCCTGGACCAGGCCCTCGAGGGCGTGACGCTCCAGCGCCCGGCGGCGGAGGCCAAGGAGCACCTGCTGCAGGCCTTCGCCACGATCCCGCTGCACCCCGACGTGGCGCCGGGCCTGCAGGCCCTCGCCGCGGCCGGGCAACGGGTCGTGGCCCTGACCAACGGTGGGCGCAGCACCTGCGCGACGCTCCTCGGCACCGCCGGCGTGGACGGCCTCTTCGAGCAGCTCCTCTCGGTCGAGGACGCGCCCACCTGGAAGCCGGGCCCCGGCTCCTACCGCTGGGCCGCGGAGCGGTGCGGGGTCGAGCCGGCGGGGCTGATGCTGGTGGCCGTGCACCCGTGGGACGTCCACGGCGCCCACCGCGCGGGCCTGGCGACGGGCTGGGTCAACCGGACCGGAAACACCTACCCGCCGCACTTCGTCGCCCCCGACCTCGAGGTGTCCTCGCTGGTCGACCTGGCCGAGCGCCTCGGCCGGCCCTGACACCGGCGCCGCCCCCGCCGCAGGGCGGGGACGGCGCCGGCTCGTCGTCAGGAGACGCGGACGCGGCGAGGGCCGCTGGCCGTCTCGTCGAGCGTCGGGCTGCCGGGCAGCACCACGGTCAGCGTGGTGGTCATCCGCAGCCGGACGTGGCCCGAGAACGTGCCGTCCGCGCGCGTGGTGAGGGTCGTGAAGGTCTGGCCGTTGCCGAGCACGGTGACGCGCCGCGAACCGCCGGGGGCGACGGTGCCGGTGATGCCGAACCGCTCCCCCCGCTTCGCCGTGGCCGGAGCGGTGAGGGCGACGCGGGCGACGGCGTGGACCGTGAGCGTACGGCTCGTCGACGCCTTCGCGGGCGAGGACAGCTCGCTGCTGCGGGACCCGGCGAAGCGCAGCTGGTAGGTCGTGTTCGCCGTGGGCCGGACGCTCAGCTCGACCTCGCCGGAGCGGTCGGTCGTGGCCCGGCGGACCAGCGACCAGCGGCTGCCGACACGGCTCCACAGCTCGACCTGCTGCTTGTGGCCGAGGCCCTTGCCGTTGCTCCAGCGCAGCAAGCCAGTCAGGTGCACCCGCCCGGAGTCGTCGGCGTCGCCGTACGCCGCCAGCGTCGCCCGCGTGGCGCGGTCGGGCTTGGTGGTGGGCTTGGCCGGCTTCGAGGGCGCGGCGTGGGGTGCGGACGGGGCTGCGGAGGCGGGCAGCGCCGGCGCGAGCGGGACGAGCAGGGCGGCGCCGAGGACGGCGGCGGTCAGCGGACGGAGGGCTCGAGGTCGACGCAGGGGGACCTTGGGCAGGACGGGCACGGTTGCTCCTGGGGAAGCGGAACGGGGGTGGGCAGACATCGTGCACCGCCAACAACGGCCGCCGCAGGAACCACAGGATTCACATCTGTCACAACTGTCACACGACTACGTGCGTGTCGTTCCACGCCTGGACGACTCCGCCGAGGCAGCGGGCACCCGTGCCCGGGTGCCCGCTGCCGACCGCCGAACCGCCCCTCGATCAGGGGTCAGCCGAGCGCGTCGGCCGTCGGGGTGAAGGCGAGCCCGTGGGCCGCGGCGACGGGCTCGTTGGTCAGCGCCCCGGCCAGCGTCGTGAGGCCGGCGGCCAGCGGGGCCGACGACCGGGCGGCGCCCCGGACCCCGTCCTTGGCGACGGCGACGGCGTACGGCAAGGTCGCCGAGGTCAGCGCGAGCGTCGACGTGCGCGCGACCGCGCCGGGGATGTTGGCGACGCAGTAGTGCACGACGCCCTCCTCGACGTAGGTCGGGTCGGAGTGCGTCGTCGCGCGGCTGGTCTCGAAGCAGCCGCCCTGGTCGATGGCGATGTCGACCGCGACGCTGCCCGGGCGCATCGTCGCGATCGTCTCGCGGCTGACCAGCTTGGGTGCCTTGGCGCCGGGCACGAGCACCGCGCCGATGAGCACGTCGGAGTCGGCGATGTAGGAGGCGAGGCGGGCCTTGTTGGGGACCACGAGGTCGAGGCGACCCTCGAAGACGTCGGACAGGTAGGCCAGGCGCGACGGGTTGGTGTCGAAGACCCGGACGATGGCGCGCATGCCCACGGCGATCTTGGCCGCCTCGGTGCCGGCGACGCCGCCGCCGATGATCGTGACCTTGGCCGCCGGCGTCCCGGGGACGCCGCCGAGCAGCACCCCGGAACCGCCCCGCGGGCTCTCGAGGTGGTGCGCCGCGGCCTGGACGGCCATGCGCCCGGCGACCTCGCTCATCGGCGTCAGCAGCGGCAGCCGCCGGTCCGGGGTCTGCACGGTCTCGTACGCGATCGCGTCGATCTTGCGCTCGAGCAGGAACTCCGTCAGCGGTCGGTCGGCCGCCAGGTGCAGGTAGGTGAAGAGCTGCTGGCCCTCGCGGAAGCGGTGGTACTCCGCGGCCACGGGCTCCTTGACCTTGAGGATCAGGTCCGCGCGCTCGAACACCTCGTCGGCGCTCGCGACGACGGTCGCGCCGGCGGCGACGAACTCCTCGTCGGCGAAGCGCGACCCGAGCCCCGCGCCGGCCTGGACGACGACCTCGTGGCCCGCGTGCACGAGCTCGGCCGCGCCGTCCGGCTGCAGCGCCACCCGGTTCTCGTTGTCCTTGATCTCTGCGGGGACTCCCACGACCGACATGCTGACCGACCTCCTCGACGTCACGACCCGGTCCGCACCGGGCCGTCGGCACGAACCTAGGGAGGAAGTCGTGCCCGGCACCAGCACCCTGGGAGGATCTGCCGGTGGACGGACACAAGACCGACGAATCTGCGAGAACCGGCGAGGCGGGCACACCCGGGCCGAAGAAACGGCGGACCTCGCCCGCCGCCCGCGAGCTCACCGACGTCGACCGGCGCATCCTCGAGGTGCTGAGCGCCGACGCGCGCATCCCCAACAGCACCCTCGCCGCCCGCGTCGGGCTGGCCGCCTCGACCTGCCACAGCCGCGTGCGCGAGCTCGAGGAGCGCGGCGTCATCCGCGGCTACCACGCCGACATCGACCTCGAGGCGACCGGCAGCCCGCTGCAGGCCCTGGTCGCGGTGCGCCTGCGGGCGGGTGCGCGCCACCTCCTGCGCGACTTCACCACCCGGATGAGGTCACGCCCCGAGGTGCTGGACCTCTACTTCCTGGCCAGCGACGACGACTTCCTCGTCCACGTCGCCGTGCCGGGCAGCTCCGCGCTGCGCGATTTCGTCCTCGAGCAGCTGTCCGCGCACCCTGAGGTGGCGTCCACGCAGACCAACATCATCTTCGAGCACACGTGGGTCGCGGCCTTCCCCGGTGCGCGGGCCGCGGAGTGACCAGCGGCGCCGGCGCCGCCGCGGCGTGCGTCAGGGACGCGTCAGCCCCTCGGACAGCGACCAGAGCCGGGAGGCCGAGCCCGGGTCCAGCGCCCAGCGCTTGACCCCGTGCGGGTGGTCGACCAGCGAGGCGTCGTCGTCGACCGTGTACGCCTCCCGGCACTCGTCGAGGTAGTGCCCGCCGGTGTGCGCGAGCTCGGGCGCCACGGCCGCGACGACCGTGGTCGCCGCGCCCTGACCCACGCTCTTCCAGACGAAGGCCCCGGCGGCCTCGGCCGCCTCGAGCGAGGCGCGCTGCCCCGGCGAGAAGTGGCGCTGCAGCCCGGTGACGACACCGCCCGGGTTGACCGCGTTGGCCACCACGCCGTCGCCCTGCCAGCGCCGGGTCGCCTCGACGGCGAACAGCACGTTGGCGGTCTTGGACCGCGCGTACGCGACCTGCGGGTCGTACGCGGTGCGCTCGAGGTCGAGGTCGTCGAGGTCCACGTCGGCCCGCATGTGCGCGGTCGAGCTGAGCACGACGACGCGGCTCCCGTCACGCTCCGCGGCGCCGCGGGCCAGCGCGTGGTGCAGGCCGACGGCGAGCGCGTGGTGGCCGAGGTGGTTCGTCGCCATCTGCCGTTCGCGGCCCTCCGCGGTGCGCTCGAGGCCCGACGTCACCACGCCGGCGTTGAGCACCAGCAGGTGCAGCGAACCCTCCCACGCCCTCACGAACCGCCTGACCGACGACCCGTCGGCCAGGTCGAGGTGCCCCACCTCCGGGCGCCGGGCGCCGCCGCCCTCGACCGCGTCCGCGACCCGGGTGCCCGCGGCGACGTCGCGCACGGCGAGCGTCACGGCAGCGCCCGCCGCCGCCAGGGCGCGGGCCGTCTCCGCCCCGAGCCCGGACGACGCCCCGGTGACGACGGCACGCACGCCGGTGAGGTCGACACCCTCGAGCACGTCGTCGGCCGTGCTCGACGGGCCGTAGCGGGTGGTGACGAGCGGCTGGTCCATGAACGCGACTGTACGCAGTGGTCGAACTCTGTCTAGTACGTCCACCCGCTTGCTAGGGTCGGGCCGTGGACGAGGGCACCCAGGTGGAGGACGGTCGGCGCGAGGCGGTGCTCGCCTCCGCGCTGCAGACCTTCGCCCGCCACGGCTACCGGGCGACCTCCATGGACGCGGTCGCCCGGGAGGCGCGCATCTCCAGGCAGGGCCTCTACTTCCTCTTCGGGAGCAAGGAGGCGTTGTTCCGGGAGGCCGTCTCCCGCGCGCTCGCCGACGACCTGCGCGCGGTCGAGGGGCTGCTGGCGGACGAGGCCGTGCCGCTGCCCGGACGCCTGCTCGCCGCGTACGACCGGTGGGCGGGCCGCTGGGTCGGACCCCTCGCGCGCGACGTCCCCGGGGTGATCGACGACAACCCCGAGCTGCTCGACCCCTCCGCCCACGAGGCCCCGGAGCGCTTCCAGGCGCTGGTCGCCGGTGCCCTCGCCGCGCGGGTCGACGACGCCTCCCTCGTGGCGCAGACCCTGACGAGCGTGTCCGTCGGGCTCAAGCACCAGGTCGGGTCCCGCGAGGCCTACCTCGACCGCCTCCGAGCCGCGCTGCGGCTGCTGGTCCCGGCCCGCGCCTGAGCCGGGACCTCGGACCGCGACCAACGGCTCACGGTGCTCGTCGCGGGATCGTCCCGGTGGTCGTCGCGGTCGAGCAGGGCGACCACGGCGACGTGGGGCACGGTGAGGGCGAGCAGCAGGTCGAAGACCGGCGCGGCCAGGCTCGCGTCCGAGCCGGCCAGGGCCACGAGGGCCCCGGCCGTGCCGAGCGCCACGACGCTGGGCAGGGCGGCCGCCCGGACGAAGCGGCCCAGCGGCGCGAGGAGCCGTCCGGCGTCGAGGTCGTCGGCGTTCGCGGGGTCGTCGGCCAGCAGGCGTGCGGTGTGCCGGAGCCCGTGCCAGGCGCCGAAGTAGACCCCGAAGGCGGCGAGCGGCGGGACGAGGACGAACAGCGCGACCAGCAGGGCGACGTCGAGCGCGTCACCGGGTCGGCCGTCGTGCAGGGCGAGCCCGGCGGCGGCCAGCGCCAGGCCCAGCAGGACCCAGCCGGCGACCGTCGCGGCTGCGGTGCCGGGCGCCGCCCCCAGCCCGACCACCGCGAGGGCCGACCCGGTCGCCGCCGGCCAGGCGAGGAGCGGCCCGGCGACGACGGGAGCCCCGCGGCCCGCCGCGAGCAGCAGGCGGACGGCACCGCCGCGGCCGCGCCCGGCGCCGGTGACCTCGAGGTCACCGGCGCCGAAGTGCAGCACCGAGACGACCAGCAGCACGGGCAGCACGACCGGTCCGGCGAGCCGGAGCCCGGCGTACGCGAGCAGGGCCACCCCGACGTACGCGGCCAGCACCACGAGCATCGGACGCAGACCGCGGCGCACCCAGGCGTGCCGCACCGGCAGCAGGTGGTCGACCGCCCCGTGCGGCAGCCCGAGCACGAAGCCGGCGACGAGCAGCGGCGTCTGGTGCCCGGCGAGACCGCCCGGTGCCAGCAGACCCACGGCGACGAGGGCGGCCGCCATCAGCCGCGAGGCGGAGGTCGCCCGCCGCAGGACCCGTGCGGGCCCGGGCCGGCCGGCGCCGGACTGCGGCGCCGGCCGGACGGGTGTCCTGTGGAGGAGGGTCACGCCACCAGGCGGGCGTCGGCCACCTTGACCTGGTCGACGTAGACGTCCTCGGGGTGGACCGTCTCGCCGGCGGACACGTCGAGCGCCGTGCGCGCCTTGGCGACCGCGTGGATGAAGAAGCCGTAGCCGACCTTGGCGGCGATGTCGGTCAGGGTGAAGGCGAGCTGCGCGGCGACCACCCAGCCGGGCGAGTCGGCGAAGAAGAACGGGATGCAGTACGCGAGCGGGTAGACGCCCCAGGTCCAGGACAGCATCAGCCCGGCGCGCCGCAGGGACGGCCCCGCCGGCTCGCCCAGCTCACGGGCGGAGCGGAAGGCGGTCCGCAGCAGGGTCACGTAGAGCGGGACGAAGAAGACCGTGGAGACCAGGCCCCAGACGAGACGCCCGGTGGTGCTGTTGAAGGTGTCGGCGCCGAGGAAACCGGTGGCGATCATGAGGAAGGCGAGCGCACCGAGGACCAGCCGGTTCTTGCGCGCCCGGGCGCCGGTGAGCGTCGAGACGAAGAGCAGCTCGAAGGTGAGCAGCGGCACCGTCACGGCCCAGTCGACGTAGCGGTAGGCGTTGCGGAACTGCAGCACCGAGTCCGACGGGTGGAAGGTCGCGGTGGACCGGTCGAAGTCGAAGCCGCTGAGCCACGACACCGTGAGCAGCAGGTACGCGGCCGAGGCGACGAGGCCGATGAGCGCGCCGGCCGACCCGGCGGGCCGGTAGCGCGGCGAGAGCTCCCTGCGGGTGGCGAGCAGGTAGACGAAGGTGGCGAACAGCGCGAAGCCGGCCAGCACGAAGCTGGCCAGCACGATGTCCCACTGGGACTGGCTGTAGACGAGGCTGCTCTCCATGAGCGTGATGGGATCCTTCCCGACGGAGGCGGCGCGCTGCGCGCCGCACGGGTCGAGCCTGGTCTCACCGACGACGCCGCAGAAGCCGTGATCTGGCGATGCCCTCATCACCTCCGGTGATGGGCGGCTCGACCATTGACGGCCGAGATGAAGATTCATAGCCTCTGCAAAGGTTTTACTCATACTTGTTGCAGAGAGGCGACAACCTTCATGACCACTGCTCGACGGCGGCTCCTCGCCGCGACCGGGTGCGCAGCCATCGCGCTGTCCGGGCTGACCTCGACCGCGCTGGCCGCGCCCGACGGCGCCACGTCACCGCCGATCGTCACCGGGGCCCCACGGACCGCGACCGTGGACTACCTGCTCTCGGCGATGTCGGTCGACGAGAAGCTGCAGCTCGTGCACGGCGGCACCGACCCCGACCCGCACGGCTCGGCCGGCATCATCCTCGGCGTGCCACGCCTCGGCGTGCCGGACTTCCGCGAGGCCGACGCGCAGGGCATCAACGTCTACAAGGACGCCACCGCCTACCCGGGACGCCTCGGGCTGGCCGGGTCGTTCGACCGCGACGCCTTCTCCCGCTTCGGGCAGGCCGTCGGCCAGGAGGGCCGCGCGCTGGACGTCGACCTCGTCTACGGTCCCCAGATCGACCTCGCCCGCTTCCCCACCTGGCAGCGCAACATGACGACCAACGGTGAGGACCCCTTCGTCTCCGCGGAGATGGGGCAGACCGAGATCAACGGCATCCAGAGCCAGGGCCTGCTCTCGCAGGTCAAGCACTTCGCCTTCTACGACGGGCAGAACCAGAACGCGACGTCGGTGGTCAACGACCAGGCCGCCCGCCAGCTGTACCTCCCGCCGTACGAGGCCGCGGTCAAGCAGGGCCAGGTCAGCTCCTTGATGTGCTCGTACGCGATCTACCAGATCGCCGGCTTCGAGGACCAGCCCGACTACGCCTGCCAGAACTCCGGCGGGCTGAACGACATCCTCAAGGCGCAGTGGGACTTCAAGGGCTTCGTCACCAGCGACTACGGCGGCTCGCACGCCACCAGCGACCTCCTCCAGGGCATGGACCAGGAGTTCGCCACGTCCAACCTGACGTCGGCGAAGCTGAAGCCGCTCGTCGACCCCGGCTCGAGCGCCTTCGACAAGCGCTACGCCGACGCGCTCGACAGCGCCGACGCCCGCGTCCTCTACCAGTACCAGCGCTTCGGCCTGCTGGACGACAGCACCTACCCCAGCACCGCCAAGACCGGCGTGCCGCCGCGGACGGCGAGCCCGGCGGACGGCCAGGTCGACGAGGCGGCAGGCAACCGGCTCGCCCGGGAGCTGGCCGAGGAGACCGGCGTCCTGCTGAAGAACGAGGGCAGCACCCTGCCCCTCAAGCGGACGCGCAAGTCCGAGATCGCCGTGGTCGGACCGACCGCCGACCTCATGCCCGCCGCCCCGAACGGCGAGCGTGCCCGCGGCTTCGGCCAGCGCAACAACATCAGCCCGCTCGACGTGCTGCGCCAGGACGCCGGCAACGCGACGATCACGTACGCGCCGGGCATCGACCGCGTCGGCAAGACCGTCCCGTCGACCGCCCTCACGACCACGGAGGCGGGCACGACGGCGGGTCTCACCCGGGTCGAGACCGACGCCGAGGGGAAGGTCGTCGCCACCACCGTCGACGCGACCCTGCCGGGCAAGCAGGCGGGCCTGGTCAAGGGGCACACCTACACCTGGACCGGCTACCTGAACACCCCGGCCGCCGACACCTACTCGCTGTGGCTCCAGCGCCCGGCCGGCGCGCAGACGGGTGACCCGGCCGGCTACAACCAGGGCATCAACCCCGGGTTGCAGCAGGGCGGCGGACGTGGCGCGGCGGTCAACTCGACGCTGACGCTGGACGGGGTGGCGCAGACGCTCACCGCGCCCTCGACGATCCTCCAGAACACCTACCCCAACGGACCCACCGTCAACGGCCAGTACCTCGGCCTCGACAACGGCGGCGCCTCGGTGCCGCTCACCAAGGGCCCGCACTCCATCAAGCTCACCTACACCCCGGCGACCAACACGGCTGCCGCGCCCGGCTTCCGCTTCGCCTGGGCCGCGCACGACGCGGACGTCAAGGCCGCGGTCAAGGCCGCGCGTGGAGCCAGCACCGCCGTGGTGTTCGTCGACGACGCCAACACGACGACCACCGCCGGTGACGTCGGCACGCTCGGGCCCGACCAGGACGCGCTGGTCAAGAAGGTCGCCGCCGCCAACCCGAACACGGTCGTGGTCCTGAACACCGACGGAGCCGTCCTGATGCCGTGGCTGCGCGACGTCCGCTCGGTGCTCGAGATGTGGTACCCGGGCCAGGAGGGCGGCACGGCGACGGCCGACCTGCTGTACGGGGAGGCCAACCCCAGCGCCAAGCTGCCGATGACCTTCCCGGCCAGCAACAAGAAGACCCCGTTCGCCGGCCACCCCGAGCGGTCGGTCGGGGACGACGGCCAGATCCTCTGGTCGGAGGGCCTCGACATGGGCTACCGCTGGTACGTCGACAAGGGCGTCAAGCCGCTCTTCCCCTTCGGCCACGGGCTGTCCTACACGAAGTTCGCGCTGTCCGGGCTGACGGTCACCCCGGCCGGCGACGGCACCGTGACCGTGTCGGTCAAGGTGAAGAACACCGGCAAGAAGCGCGGCGCGACCGTCGCCCAGGTCTACGTGGGCACGGCCAAGGGTCTGCCGAAGTCCGTCCAGCAGACGAAGCGGAGCCTGGTGCAGTTCGCGCGGGCGGACCTCGAGCCCGGAGCCTCCACCCGGCTCTCGATGACCGTCTCCGCCCGGGAGCTCTCCTCGTGGAGCACGAGGACGCAGCAGTGGGTCCTGGGCAGCGGGAAGCGGACCTTCAAGGTCGGCACCTCCGTCAGCTCGACGCCGCTCAGCAAGACCGTGACGGTCTCCTGACCGGTCGGTAGGACCGGCGGGGCGGTGGGCAGCAACCCACCGCCCCGTCGTCACGGAGGGCGCACCGCCCGGCGCCCGGCCGCTCGGGGACGACCTCCGCGCCTCCGGGACCCCGGGCTCAGACGCTCTTGCCGGGCACCTCGTACACGTCCGGCGTCCCGTCGGCGTCGCTGTCGAGCTCCTCGGCCTCGCACAGCCGGCGGTAGACCCGGTTCCGCAGGCGCAGCACGACCGCGGCGACGAGCGCCGAGAGCAACGAACCGAGCAGGACGCCGACCTTGACGTGCTCGTCGCGCTCGCTGCCGCTGCCGTACGCGAGCTCGCCGATCAGCAGCGACACCGTGAACCCGATGCCGGCGAGGACCGCGAGGCCGGCGACGTCGACCCAGGAGAGGTCCTCGTCCAGCGAGGCCCGCGTGAAGCGCGCCATCAGGTAGGTGGCGCCGAAGACACCGACCGTCTTGCCCAGGAGCAGCCCGAGGACGATGCCGATCGCCACCGTGTCGGACAGCGACTCGGTGAGCCCGGAGACCCCGCCGACCGTCACGCCCGCGGCGAAGAAGGCGAAGACCGGCACCGCGAAGCCGCTCGACAGCGGCCGGACCAGGTGCTCGAAGTGCTCGGCCATGCCGGGTCCCGCCTCCGGCCCGCCGGCCGCACGGCTGCGGATCACCGGCACCGTGAAGGCCAGCAGGACACCGGCGACCGTCGCGTGCACCCCCGAGGCGTGCACGAGGGCCCACGTCACGACGGCGAGCGGTACGAGCAGCCACCAGGACCGCACCCGCTTCTGGACCAGCAGCCCGAAGGCCGCGAGCGGGACGAGCGCGAGCAGCAGCATCAGCGGGTGGAGCTCGCGGGTGTAGAAGAGCGCGATGATCGTGATGGCCAGCAGGTCGTCGACCACCGCGAGGGTGAGCAGGAAGGTCCGCAGCCCGCTCGGCAGGTGGGTGCTGACCACCGCGAGCACCGCCAGCGCGAAGGCGATGTCCGTCGCCGTCGGGATGGCCCAGCCGGCCAGGGCTCCGGAGCCCGTGCGGAGGTTGACCAGGACGAAGACCAGGGCCGGCACGGCCATGCCACCGACGGCCGCCACGACGGGCAGGGCGGCCCGCCGGGGATCACGCAGGTCGCCGGCGACGAACTCGCGCTTGAGCTCCAGGCCCGCCACGAAGAAGAAGATCGCCAGCAGCCCGTCCGCCGCCCAGGTGCCGAGGCTCAGGTCGAGGTGCAGGGCGGCCGGCCCGACCTCGAGGTCGCGCAGGCCCGCGTACGCGGCCGACCACGGCGAGTTGGCCCAGACGAGCGCGACGACCGTCGCGCCGAGCAGGAGCGCCCCACCCACGGTCTCGCCCCGCAGCACGGCGGCGATCCGGGACGCCTCGGCCCAGGACCCGCGGGGGAAGACGCTGCTCGGACGGGTAGGGGTGCTCATGGTGCCTCCGGAGGGGTCGTTGAAACCACGCCGACCAGACTTCCCGGCACACCGCGAGCCATCGTAGGCGCTAGGAGCGGGTCGGCGACCGGTCGTGGACACCACGCGCGGCCGACGACGGACGCCCGGGCGGCGGGCCGGCCGGGGCAGGCACCATGGCCCCTGCCCCGTCGAGGCCGCCGCCCCGACCCGCGAGGAGCCCCGCTCCCCGACCAGGACGGACCTCGATGAGCCGACGCCAGCGCCGACGGACCCCGGCGTCCGACGTCGACGACCGCCAGGTCGTCGTGGTGTGCCGCGGCGGCGACTGCGGCAACCGGACCAAGCACCCCGGCTTCGACCACCGCGCCCAGCTGCGGCGCCTCCGCGACGAGGTCGACCCGGGCTCGACCCGGGTCGTCAGCAGCACGTGCCTGGACGCCTGCGACCACTCGAACGTGGTCGTGGTCGTCCCGGGCACCAGCGGGCTCGAGCGTGGCGGGGCAGCCGTCTGGGTCGGCGAGGTGCTCGACGAGGCCACCACGGCCGCGCTGGTCGACTGGGTCGGGGCCGGGGGCCCGGGCGTGGCGACCGAACCCGTCCTGGTGGACCTGCGCGCCTTCCGCCCGAGCCGGCTCAACCGGCACGAGCTCGAGGAGGAGATCGGCCGCTCCTGAGCCGATCCGCGCCGGGCGGCCGCCGTCAGGGCCGGGCGAGGTCCCCGGGGGCCAGGGGCCGGCCGGGCAGCGTGGTGCGTCCACCCGTCCGCAGCCCGTCGAGGACCACGGCGAGGGCCCGGCCCGACGCGAGGTCGGCGCCGCGCCCGCCGCCGGGACGCCCCGCCTTGACGACGAGGGCGAAGAGCTGGGCCACGTCGCCAGCGCCGACGTCGTCGCGCAGGTCGCCCTCGGCCTGCGCCCGCTCGACCAGCTGCTCGAGGACCTCGACGAAGTCGTCACGGAGACCACGGATGACCGGGTCGGCCACGAGCGCGGCGCGGGACGGGGCCGCGAGCGGACCGCTCGGGGGCGTGGAGAGCCGCAGCTCCTGGGAGTGGCTCATGCTCCGCACCAGCGCGTCCCAGGCCCGCGGCTCCTGCTGCTGAGCCTCGCGCATGGTGTCGACGAGGGTCTGGAAGCTGTCACGGACGACCGCGACGACGAGCGCCTCGCGGTCGGGGAAGCGCCGGTAGAGGGTCCCGACCCCCACGCCGGCCCGACGGGCGACCTCCTCCATGGCCACGTCGCCGCCCTGCTCGGCGAAGGCCTCGGCGGCGGCCGTCAGGATCCGGCGCAGGTTGCGGGCGGCGTCGGCCCGCAGCGGGATCCGGGACGCCTGGCTCACGATCACCCACTCTGCCCTGTCTCGCCGCGCACGTCCGACCAGAATCGTGATCGACGTCGCAAAGCGGAGGGAATTCCTCCTCTTGAGTTACAGTTTGCATAGTGCGGATATGCGGAGGATCAGCACGTCAGGCAGACGCGGGCCCAGCCCGCGCTCGACCCCGGGGGAGGCGTAGGTGGCGACGGTGACGGCCTGCGACGAGCTGGTCGGCACCCTGGCGGGGCTGGTCAAGGTCGAGCGCGACCTCGTCCGGGGCCCGTCGATGACGCCGGGCGTGCTCCTGCTCGACGCGGTCGAACGGCTCGGTCAGCCGAGCCAGTCCGACCTCGCCCGTGACCTCGGGCTCACCGGGTCCACCGTCAGCCGACAGCTGGCCTCCCTCCGCCGGCTCGCGCTGGTGGCCGCCGAGACCGACAGCCGGGACGCCCGCAGCCGCCGCATCGGCCTGACCGAGGAGGGTGCGGCCGAGCTCGAGCGGCGCAGGGCCGCGCTCAGCGCCGGGCTGGCCGAACGCCTCGACCACTGGGGCGACGACGAGGTCGCCGCGCTCGTCTCCCTGCTCGACCGCTTCACCCGCAGCGTCGCGGCGTACGAACAGCCGCCCGCCGGCCGGAACACCGAAACGAAGGAATCATGAGTCAAGCAGCCACGATCGCCCCACCCACGGCGACCACCCAGGAGACCGCTCCGCACGACGGCGCTCCGCAGTTCACGATGTCGCACCGCCAGATCCTGGAGGCCCTGACCGGCCTCCTGCTCGGCATGTTCGTCGCGATCCTGTCCTCGACGGTCGTGTCCAACGCGCTGCCGGTGATCATCCCCGACCTCGGTGGCAGCGAGTCCGGCTACACCTGGGTGGTGACGGCGGCGTTGCTGGCCACGACCATCTCGACCCCGATCTGGGGCAAGCTCTCCGACCTCTTCTCCAAGAAGCTGCTGGTCCAGATCGCGCTCGTGCTCTTCGTGGTCGCCTCCGCCGTGGCCGGGCTGTCGCAGAACATGGGCACGCTGATCACGATGCGCGTCGTGCAGGGCATCGGCGGTGGTGGCCTCACCGCGCTGGCGCAGGTGATCATGGCCTCGATGATCGCGCCGCGCGAGCGCGGCAAGTACTCCGGCTACCTCGGCGCCACCTTCGCGCTCGCCACCGTCGGTGGCCCGCTGATCGGCGGGGCGCTCACCCAGCACCTGTCGTGGCACTGGTGCTTCTACGTCGGCATCCCGTTCGCGGTGGCCGCCTTCATCGCCCTCCAGGTCACGCTCAAGCTGCCGGTGGTCAAGCGCAAGGTGCACATCGACTACCTCGGCTCGATCCTGCTGGCGGCGGGCGTCTCCTCGCTGCTCATCTGGGTCTCGCTCGCCGGCAAGAGCTTCGACTGGTGGTCCTGGCAGACCTGGCTCATGGTCGGCGGCGGCGTCGCTCTGATCGCCCTGACCGTGCTGGCCGAGCGCACCGCGCCCGAGCCGATCATCCCCCTGCGCTTCTTCCGCAACCGCACGGTCGTCATGTCCGCGCTGACCAGCCTCTTCGTCGGCATCGCGATGTTCGGTGCGACCGTGTTCCTCAGCCAGTACTTCCAGCTCGCCCGCGGCGAGACCCCGACGATGGCGGGGGTCAAGACGATCCCGCTGATCGCGGGGCTCTTCCTGTCCTCGACCATCTCCGGCCTCGTGATCAGCCGGACCGGTCGGTGGAAGGCCTTCGTCGTGTCCGGCGGCGTCCTGCTCACGGCGGGGCTCGGCCTCATGGGCACGATCGCGTACGACACCAACTACTGGGTCGTCGCGCCCTACATGCTGCTCATCGGCGCCGGCGTGGGCATGATGATGCAGAACCTGGTCCTCGCGGTGCAGAACATCATCGCCCCGCAGGACCTGGGCGCGGCGAGCTCCTTCATCGCCTTTACCCGCTCGCTGGGTGGCGCCATCGGCGTCTCCGCCCTCGGGGCCCTGCTCGGGCACCGGGTCACCAGCCACCTCACCGACGGCCTCGCCGCCGCCGGGATCGACCCCGGCCAGGCGGGCGCGGCGGGCGGCGGGGGCATCCCGAACCTCTCGGCGCTGCCCGGGCCGATCCGCACGATCGTGCAGAGCGCGTACGGGGCCTCGATCGCCGACGTCTTCCTCGTCGCCGCGCCCTTCGCGCTGCTGGCCTTCGTCGTCTCGCTCTTCCTCAAGGAGGTCGTCCTCCGCGGTCGCCAGGAGCAGACCGCCGAGGCGTTCGGCGGCGAGGTCGAGCAGCACTGGAACGCCCCGGAGGACCACGCGGGCAGCGAGCAGGCCCGGACGGTCCAGCAGACCACCGACCACCACGGCGTCCACCCGAACCGGAGCAACGGCCTGGTCAGCGCCGGGGGCCCGGCCAACGGCACGGCCCGCCGCGCGGTCGACGGCGTCAGCCACGAGCTGGACCCCAGGATCCCGCCGACGCAGGCGCACCCCTACCCCGAGCCGGAACCCGCCCCGCCGCAGCTGCAGGTCTCCGGGGTCGTGCGCCAGAGCGCCTCCCGCCCGCTCGCGGACGCGCAGGTCACGCTGGCCGACCAGTCCGGGCGCCAGGTCGGACGCACGGTCAGCGACGCCGACGGCCGCTACACGCTCCCCCTGGCCCACGGCGGCACCTTCCTGCTGATCGTCGCCGCCGCCCAGCTCGCCCCGACCGCCAGCCTGGTCGCGATCGGCGACCAGCCGGTGGTCCGTGACGTCACCCTCGCCGGCCGCTCGGCCATCACCGGGCGCGTGCTGCGCCACGAGCGCCAGGACGACAGCGACCAGCCGGTGGCCGACGCGCTGGTCACCCTGACCGACGTCACCGGCGAGGTCGTGGGCTCGACGCGGACCGGGTCCGACGGCGGCTACAGCTTCGAGCGGCTGATGGGCGGCAGCTACGTGCTGACCGCGCAGTCCCCCGACCACCGGCCGCTGGCCCGCGGCATCGAGGTGGCCGAGTCCGGTGCGCTCGCCTGCGACCTGGTGGTCACCGGGGGCGGTCGACTGGCCGGGACCGTGGTCGCCGGCGACGGTCGCGCCGTGCGCGAGGCCACGGTGACGCTGGTCGACGCCGAGGGCCAGGTGGTGGCCGCGGCGACCACCGGCGAGGACGGCGACTACCTGTTCGACGACCTCGGCGCCGGCCGGTACACGCTCACCGCGGCCGGGTACGCGCCCGTCGCGCTCCCCGTCACGGTCGAGGAGGACGCGGTCTCCGCGCTCCGGGTCACCCTGGGCGCGGGCGCCGAGCAGCAGGACGTGCGCGCGGACGCGTCCGTGGACCACCGATGAGCACGACGGGCCCGCTCCCCGGGACCCGGACGGGCACGGGACCGGTCGCCGCGACCCCGGGGACGACCGCGTCGGGCCGCGTCCTCACGGGCGAGGGCTGGCCGGTCGCCGGGGCCACGGTCACCGTGCTGGGTGCCGACGGGCAGCAGCTCGCCCGTGCGGTCGCCGGCGACGACGGCGGGTTCACGCTGCCGGGCCTGCCGCCCGGCCCGGGGACGCTCCTGGTCGCCGCGGCGGCCCACGAGCCGAAGGCGCAGACCGTCGTCGTCCCGGCCCAGCCCGGCTGGGGCATGGGCGACCTGAGGCTGACCCGCCTGGGCGGCACGGGTGTGCCCGCGCCCGGGATCTACGTGCTGGACACCGCGCACTCCACCGTGAGCGCGCGGGCCCACCACCTCGGGCTGGCCACCGTCACCGGCCGGTTCACCGACTTCGCCGGCGCGATCACCGTCGACGAGGACGTGACCCGCTCGCGCGTCGACGTGGAGATCGTCGCCTGCTCGATCGAGACCGGGAACGCCCAGCGCGACGCCCACCTGCGCTCGCCCGACTTCCTCGACGTCGAGCGCCACCCGACCCTGCGGTTCGAGGCCGAGCACCCGCGGCGGGAGGGCACCGGCTGGGTGCTGCCGGGCCGGCTCACCCTCGTCGGCACCACGCGACCGGTCGAGCTGCAGCTCTCCTACCTCGGGTCCGGCCCGGACCCCTGGGGCGGCGTCCGCGCCGCGTTCAGCGCGAGCACCGAGCTGAAGCGGCAGGACTTCCGGCTCAGCTGGAACCAGGCGGTCAGCGCGGGCATCGCCGTCTTCGGCACCACCTTGCGCGTCTCGGTCGACGTCGAGGCCGTCCTGCAGACCTGACTGCCGGACCGCTCAGCGGCCCAGCGCCTCGGCGAGCAGCGGGGTCAGCTGCTCGACCGCGTACGGGGCCGACAGCACGGTGTTGTAGGTCATCGCGCCGCGGAGGTCGATGTCGGGCTGGACGATCGCGCCCCGCTTCGCGACGGGGAGCCCCGCGAGGATCTTGTCCCCCTCGACCTGCGCGCGCGACGCCTCGTCGGTCAGCATGACGACCACGTCGCCGTCCAGCAGGTCGACCCGCTCGGACGAGACGGGCACGAAGAAGCTGTCCCCCTTGTCGAGCGCCGCGATCTCGGCCGGCAGCTCGAAGCCGAGCTGGTCCAGGACCTGGCCGCGGGCGTCGCCCGAGAGGTACGCGCCGTACTGGTTCTGGTAGGGCAGGACCGCCGTAGCGGTGGCGCCGGCGAACCGGGGGTTGGCCTCCACCGCCGCGTCGAAGGCGGCGTCGGCCGTGGCGATCAGCTCCTCGGCGCGGTCCACCTCCCCCATCGCCTTCGCGATCAGACGCGTCGCGTCGTTGCGGCTGGCCGTGTACGCCGCGACCCCGGCCGGTCGCGCGACGACGGGCGCGATCTGGCTGAGCTGGGCGTAGACCCCGTCGTCGAACCCGGCCGACACCCCGACGATCAGGTCGGGCGCGAGCGCGGCGACCTGCTCGAGGTTGGGCTCGGAGTCGCTCTGCAGCACCTCGGGCTTGTCCCCCGTCACCAGCGCCTCCGCCCAGGGTCCCAGGCGGTCGGGGAAGAACGCGTAGCCGGTGGTCGCGACCGGGGTGGTCCCCAGCGCCAGCACCGTGTCGACGTCGGTCACCCCCAGCACGACCACCCGCTGAGGCTTGGCCGGGATCGTGGCGGTGCCGAACGTGTGCTCCACGCTCACCGGGAAGGCAGCGCCCGACGAGGTGCTGGGCGCGGCACCCGAGGGCCCGGGAGCGGTGCTGCAGCCGGCGAGGAGCAGGACCCCGCCGAGGAGAGCACCGACGACGACGCGGGATCACCGCCGTGGCGCCGGTCCTCCCGCTCGCTCGCGTGCATTCGTGGAGACGTCGTCAGTGATCAACATGAGGTTAGGCTAACCTAAGCCCTAGCGAATGGCCCGAGGTCGCTTCCACGGTGGAGGTGGTGACGATCGGCTGGCAGCGAGCGCTGGTGCGCCTGCTGAGTACGGGCGAGCGAGTTGTCCGGATGACCGGGGTCGAGACCTCCTTCCCTCCTACCGACGGGTGCTCCTCCTCACTCCGGGCTTCGTCCGCGGGCTCGCTCCACACCCGACCACCTCGGTGCGGCTCCGCCTCAGCCCGGCCTGGCCGTCGGCCCGGACCAGGAGGGGTCCCAGCGCGGAGAGCAGGACGGCCAGCGCCGAGAGCACCACGAGCAGCACCGTGACCAACGGACGGCTGCGGAAGGCGTCACCGACCCACCGGTGCGCCGACGGCACCAGGCCTGCTCAGCAGCGGTCGGCGACACCCGCGCACCCTAGGCCGCGTCCCTGGTCGTGCACGATCGACGGCCGGTCGATCTGAGACGTGGGCAGGGTGGGCGGGGGCCTGTCCCCGTCGCGGCGCCGGGCAGCCGGACTGGCATGCTCGGGTCGTGCCGACGGACGGACCCCGGGTCATCGGGTTGCTGGGCGGGATGAGCTGGGAGTCCAGCGCCGAGTACTACCGGCTGGCCAACGAGCTCGTGCGCGAACGGCTCGGCGGCCTGCACTCCGCGCGTCTCGTGCTCGCCTCCGTCGACTTCGCCGACGTCGAGCGGCTCCAGGCCGCGGGACGGTGGGAGGACGCCGGGAGGCTGCTCGCCGAGGCCGCCCGGGGCGTCGAGGCCGCCGGTGCGGAGATGCTGCTGCTGTGCACCAACACGATGCACGTCGTCGCCGACCAGGTGCAGGCGGCGGTCTCGGTGCCGCTGCTCCACCTCGCCGACGCGACCGCCGCCGCCGTACGCCGCGACGGGCTCACGACGGTGGGCCTGCTCGGCACGACCTTCACGATGGAGAAGGCCTTCTACCGCGACCGGCTCGCCGCCCACGGCCTGGACGTGCTCGTGCCGGACGCCGGGGACCGGGCCCTGGTGCACCGGGTCATCTACTCCGAGCTCTGCCTGGGGATCGTCGACCCGGCCTCGCGCCAGGCGTACCGCGAGGTGATCGAGCGCCTGGTCGCCGCCGGTGCCCAGGGCGTCGTGCTCGGCTGCACGGAGATCGAGCTGCTGATCGGCGACGAGGACAGCGCCGTCGCGGTCTACCCCACGACCCGCCTCCACGTCGAGGCCGCGGTGGCCCGGTCGCTGGAGGGGTTCGCGCAGCCCTGACCCAGGACGCGCAGCCCGCCCTGCATCGATCGATGTCAATATAGAGCGGTGACGACGTCCGTGGTCCTCGACCCGACCGAGGCGGTGGCCTGCTGCGCGCCGCTCGCGCGCGAGCCGCTGACCCACGAGCAGGCGGAGCAGGTCGCGCCGGTGCTGAAGGCGCTCGCGGACCCCGTGCGGCTCCGGCTGATGTCGATCGTGGCGTCCCACGACGGGGGCGAGGCGTGCGTCTGCGACCTCCTCGCCTGCTTCGAGCTCTCCCAGCCGACGATCAGCCACCACCTCAAGGTGCTGCACACGGCCGGGCTGCTCGAGCGGGAGAAGCGCGGGACCTGGGTCTACTACCGCGTACGCCCCGGGGTGCTCATCGACCTCGCCGCGCTCCTCGCGCCCACCGCCGGCACGGCGTCCTCAAGGAGCTGCCCGTGAGCGGCCGCACCGTCGAGCGGGCGAGGCCCGAGCCGGCGACCCGCGCCCGCCTGTCCACCGTCGACCGGCTCCTGCCGGTCTGGATCGTCGCGGCGATGGCCCTCGGCCTGCTCCTCGGGCGGGTGGTCCCCGGGCTGGCCGGCGCCCTCGACGCGGTCACGATCGGCTCGGTGTCGCTGCCGATCGCGCTCGGCCTGCTGGTGATGATGTACCCGGTGCTGGCCAAGGTCCGCTACGACGAGACCCACCGCGTGCTGGCCGACCGTCGCCTGATGATCACGTCCCTGGTGATCAACTGGGTCGTCGCGCCGGCCTTCATGTTCGCCCTGGCCTGGCTCTTCCTGCCCGACCTGCCCGAGTACCGCACCGGGCTGATCGTCGTCGGCCTCGCGCGGTGCATCGCGATGGTGCTGATCTGGAACGACCTCGCCTGCGGCGACCGCGAGGCCGCCGCCGTGCTGGTGGCGCTCAACTCCGTGTTCCAGGTCCTCGCGTTCGGTCTCCTCGGCTGGTTCTACCTGCAGGTGCTGCCCTCCTGGCTCGGGCTGCCGACGACCTCGGCCGGCTTCTCCGTCCGGGCCGTCACGGCGAGCGTCCTGGTGTTCCTCGGCGTCCCGCTCGTCCTCGGCCTCCTGACCCGGACGGTCGGGGAACGGCGGCTCGGCCGCGAGGGCTACGAGAGGCGGGTGCTGCCGAGGATCGGGCCATGGGCCCTGTACGGGCTGCTGTTCACCGTCGTCGTCCTGTTCGCCCTGCAGGGCCGGACGATCACCTCCGAGCCGCTGCACGTCGCCCGCATCGCGCTGCCGCTGCTCGTCTACTTCGCGGTCGTGTTCACGGCGAGCCTGCTCGTCGGCCGGGCCCTGCGGCTGGGCTACCCGCGGGCCACGACGCTGGCGTTCACCGCCGCCGGCAACAACTTCGAGCTCGCCATCGCCGTCGCCGTCGCGACCTTCGGCGTCACCTCCGGCCAGGCGCTCGCCGGCGTCGTCGGCCCGCTGATCGAGGTGCCGGCCCTGGTCGGCCTGGTCCACCTGAGCCTCTGGGCGCGCAGGCACCTCTTTCCCGAGCCCACCGAGCCGGTCGAGCCGGGGGTCCCGGCACCCGCGTACGAGAGCTGAGGAGCAGCCATGAGCGCCAGGCCGAGCGTGCTGTTCGTCTGCGTCCACAACGCCGGCCGGTCGCAGATGGCCGCGGCGTTCCTCACGGCCCTCTCCGGGGGACGCATCGAGGTCCGCTCCGCCGGCTCGGCGCCGGCGGACCAGGTGAACCCCGCCGCGGTCGCGGCGATGGCCGAGGTGGGCATCGACATCACCGCGGAGAGGCCGAAGGTCCTCACCGACGCCGCCGTCGTCGCCTCCGACGTGGTCGTCACGATGGGGTGCGGCGACACCTGCCCCTTCTACCCCGGCAAGCGCTACGAGGACTGGGTCCTCGACGACCCCGCCGGCCAGGGCCTGGAGGCGGTGCGCCCGATCCGCGACGAGATCCGCCGCCGCGTCGAGGACCTCGTCGCCGGGCTCCTCCCGGCCTGACGCGTGAAGGGTGCCGGGGAGCGAGGTTGGGCTCGCCCCCCGACACCGCACGCACGGTGACGAGCACCGTGCCACCGACCCGCCCGTACGCGGGTGCGCTGTCGGAGAGCGGCTCCCGCGGGGCGTCGGCGGTCTGGTGGGTGGTTCGTCGCCCTGGCGGGTCCGGGGTGCCTCCGCGCAGTCACGTTCGCATAACGGAGAGCGGCGGGGCCGCCCGTTGCGTCGGAGCGGGCTTACGCGGTAAGCCTGGTGCCGGCGTCGGCGGCCGTTCCGGGGTGTCCGTCCGCCGACCGCGGCCGCGGGCTCTCGAGCGCGGGTCGCGAGGTCGGAGAGGGCGGCCCCACGGTCGCCCTCCCGGCTGGCTCTGCCCGCAGGCCCGTCCGAGCCGGCTGGTCCCGCTCAGAGGCAGCTCGTGTCGTGGTCGAGCTCCCCGACGACGTGCTGGACCATCACGACCTGGCCCCCGGTCAGGCCGGTCGCGGCCGCGCAGGTCAGGCGCGCGTCGTGGGCGTCCGAGGCACCGGCCAGCCAGCTCGGCAGCCCGAGCAGCGCCGCGCCCACGACGGGGACCGCACCGGGAGCGACGTCGAGCGTGCCACCGACGACCTGCCGCCACTGGTGGGCCGTCGAGTACAGCCCGACGCGTGCGCCCTCGGAGCGGTACATCTGCGCCATGCCCTCGAGCGCGGCGGTGTTGCGCGCCAGCGCGCCGGTGCCGCCCTCCTGCCACGAGTTCATGGTCTCGACGTCCAGCCACCAGGTGTAGTCCGCCGCCCTGTCGCTGAGCCCGGCCTCCCGGGCCGCGGGCGCGAACCGCTCGTCGACGCTCTCCACGGCGCGGTTCCACCCGTACTGCCAGGAGCAGGCGAGGTCGTTCGCGCCCGAGGTGCGACCTTGGGTGGTCGTGCACGGGCCGTACGGGTTGCGGCGCCGCTCGTCGACCGTCCCGGTGGAGCGCCGTCCCCGGGGATCGACGTCGTCGGTGGGCCACGTGGTGACGGCGTACGCCTCGAGGACCTTCCCGGGGTTCGCCGTGTTGACGTAGAGCTGGACGCGCGGCTGCCCCGGCACGATGCTGCCCGGGATCGCGTGCGCCCAGGCCAGCTGCTCGGCGAGGCAGGGGTTCGTCGTCGAGGAGATCCCCCCGTTGACGCCGACGACGGCGAAGGCGAAGCGGTCGGAGGGTTGCGTGCCGCACTGCGGCCAGGAGACGTCGACCCCCGTCCTGGGTCCCGGGACCGCCGCGGCAGCCGGTCCGGCCAGCGCGACCAGGACGAGGGCCGACGCGAGGAGGGTGAGATACGTCCGGACGAGTGCTCTCATCGTGTCGAGCTGCTCCTTGGCTCCGGCCTCGGCCTGGAGCGGGTCGGTTTGGTGGACGGCGTGAGGACCAGGGGCGCGGGTCTCGGACCGACGGGTGACCTGTGCCGAACCCTTCGAGAAAACGAAACTTACCGCAACTCTTGCGCTAGAGCAAGGTCCTTTGCCAGCGCGACCAAGGGCCGCGGACCGATACGATCAGCAGGTGACGAGCACGGACGCCACGGAGCCTGAGACCCACGGGTCGGCGGCGGCCGAGAGGGACCCGGTGGAGGTCGTCGTCGGGGCTGCGCGCGTCTTCTCCGCGGTGACGGCGGAGTCCATCGCCCAGGCGGGCGACAGCGTCACCCTGCCCCAGCTCCGGGTGCTGACGCTGACCGCCACGCGGGGAGCCCTCAGCAACGGTGAGATCGCCTCCGCCCTGGGCGTCCACATCTCCAACGCCAGCCGGCTGTGCGAACGCCTCGTGCAGGCGGGCCTGCTCGCTCGGCGCGACTCCCCCAGCGACCGCCGGCAGGTGCAGCTGACGATCACCGAGCGCGGCACCCAGCTGCTCGAGACGGTGACGGACCACCGTCGCGCGGTCTTCACCGAGGTCCTCGGCCTGCTCCCGGCGTCGCAGCAGGCCGCACTCAGCGACGCGCTCGCCGACTTCACCCGCGCGGCGGACCAGGTCCTCCGCGCCCCGCGCGCCTACCTGCCCTGACCCGGTGCCGGACAGCGGCCCCGACCCCGCCCCCAGCGCACACGGACATCACGAACCGGTAACGACTGAGCGGCAATGTTTGCGTCTGAGCAATTGATGCGGCAACGCTGGGTTCATCCGAGCGGCGGCTGACGCTCGCCGCGCAGAGCTCAGGAAGGACGGTGGCAGCCGTGGAGACCTGGCTGGTCACGTTGATCGTGGTGGTGGTCGTGGCGGCCGTGCTGGTGGCGGTGACCATCGCGCGGAGGGGACGACGGCGCCAGCAGTCGGAGACCATCGGGCTCCCTCCCCTCGGCGCCGTCGGGGGCGACGGACCGGCGGTGGTGGAGCCCGAGCCGGTCGACGACCAGGACGCACCGGGTCCCCGCCGGGCGGCGACGGACCGCCCCCTGCCCTGAGCGTGCACGCGGGAGCGGGGTCGTCGACGTCGGACGTGCCGGCTGCTCGTCCGCCGGCGCTGGAGAGGGGGACCTCCCGGTGAGCACGCAGCCGCGCAGGAGCCGGGTCGTCGCGGTGACCGGGGCCTCCGGCAGGATCGGACGGGCCACCGCGCGAGCCTTCGCGGCCTCCCGTACGCGCGTCGTGCTGATGGCCGACCGGGACTCGCGTCCGCTCGAGGGTGAGGGTCTGAGGCGGGCGGCGGAGGAGGTGCGGGCCACCGGAGGCACAGCGGTCGTCCTGCCGCTCGACGTCGGCGACCCGACGGCCGTCGCCGCCGCGGTGGATCGCGTCGAGGCGGAGGTGGGGCCGATCGACGTGTGGGTGAACGCCCCGGCCGACCGTGCCGCGTCCGACGGGGCCATGGGTCCGGCCGACCGCCAGCACCTGTCCGAGGTGGGTTACCTGGGCTCGGTCTACACGACGAAGGCGGTGCTCGCGCCCATGATCGAGCGCGACCGCGGGACCGTCGTCCAGGTGAGCCGGGCCGAGGCCGGGCGCTGCGCCGAGGACGGGCCCGACGGCCCGGGGACGGCGCGGGCGATCGAGGGCTTCCACGGCTCGCTGCTCGGCGAGCTCGGTCGTCTCCGGAGCCGCGTGCACCTGACGATCGTGCCGGTGACGGCGCCCGAGCCCGAGGGCACCGCCCGTGCGGTCGTCGCGGCGGTCGACGACGACCCCTGGACCTGACGGCTACCGGTCGACGGGGTGCGCGGTCTCGGGCTGCGGCCGCTTCCTGTCGTCCGGCACGCCCGCGATCTCCTCGACGCTGAAGAGCCGGGCCACGGGGACGTCGGTGCTGGAGTGGGCGACGATGCTCAGACCGATGCAGACCGCGATCAGCTCGTAGGCGTCGACGGCCTGCGGGATCCCGGAGTGCAGCACCAGCAGGCCGTACACGACCGAGGCGAACCCCTTGGGCCCGAACCACGCCGCGGCGAACAGCTCCTTGCGCTCGAGCGGGCTGCCCAGCAGGGAGAGCACCAGGGACGCCGGCCGGACGAGCACCAGCGACAGGACGGCCACGACCCAGCCGCCCAGGCCGATGCTCGCGAAGAGGCTCGGCGTCAGCAGGGCCCCGAAGACGAGCAGGGCCGCGAACTTCGCCAGCTCGGCGAGCTGCTCACCCAGCTCGGAGAACGACTCCTGAGCAGCAGGGTTGAGCCGCGCCACCACCGCACCGCCGGCGAAGGCGGCGAGGTACGCGTTGGCGCCGCTCAGGTGGGCGACGGCGTAGAGCAGGATGCCGACGGCCAGCGGCCCGAGCGGCTGCAGCCGGGGCTCCGCACCCAGCCCGGGGATCCGGAGCAGCAGGTGGATCAGCACCGGCACCACCACGCCGAGCGCCAGACCTCCGACGAGCTCCAGCGCCACCGCGCCGAGCCCGGTGTGCTCGCCGCCGCCCCCGGGGCTCCCGGCCGCGCTGATCAGGATCACGACCACCGGGAGCGCCAACCCGTCGTTGAGGCCGCTCTCGACGCTCAGCAGCCGGCGGAGGCGGGCGGGGACGTCACGGCGCCCGACGATGGCCGAGGCGAAGACGGGGTCGGTCGGGGCCAGCACGGCCGCCACCAGCATCGCGGTGACCCAGTCGAAGCCGGCCACCCAGTGCGCGAGCACGGCGACCCCGCCGAAGGCCAGCGGCATGCCGATGCCGAGGGCGCGGGCGGGCTGGCGCCACGACCCCTCCCCGCGCAGCGTCCGCAGGGCGGTCCCGTCGACGAACAGCACGGTGAACAGCGCGAGGTCGGCCAGGTCTCCCACGATCGGGCTGTCGGGGTCGAGCCGCACCAGGCCGAAGCCGCCCTCCCCGACCAGCGCCCCGGCCAGCAGGAAGACCAGCGAGGTGGAGAGCACGGTCCGCGCTGCCACCCCGGAGACGAGCACCGAGACCAGCAGGCAGACCGCGAACAGCAGCACCAGCATCACCGTCCGCATCATGCCGTGCGGACGGTTCCGGCGGTCGCGGGCCCGGGCGCCGGTCCGGGGTCGGCGGTCGCGTCAGGGCTGCAGCACGACGGCGTCCCCGGCCGCCTGGACGACCAGGCCGTCGGCCGTCGGCCGGACGCCCGTGAGGCGCTGCGAGAACGGCAGGCTGCCCAGGGGCACGGTCACGCTGAGGCGCTGCCCGAGCAGGAGCCGGGCGGCGTCGCCGAGCACCGATCCGCTGGTGACCGCCTGCGGCGTCAGCTGGAGGTTCCCCTCGTCGACGGAGAGCGTGACGTCGGCGCTCGCGTCGACCTGCTTGCCGAGCACCTCCACCGAGCCCGTGAGCGTGACGCCCTCACCGTCCGGTCCGGGAGCGACCGTCAGCGGGCGCCCGGTCGCCTCGAGGTAGGAGTTCAGGGCCGGGTAGGTGAGGACGGCCGTCTCCTCGGAGTGCCCGACGCCGATGGCGCGGACGTCGCGCACGAGGACGTCGTGGAACGGCACCCGGACGTCGGTGAGGTCGGCGTCGAGGGACTCGACGACCAGCGGGCCGTTCCTCAGGCCGCGCGCCGAGACGTGCACCCGCCCGTACGCGCCCCGGACGACCTGCGGGAGGAAGAACCGGCCGTCGATCTCGACGACGGGCTCCTCGGCGACTCCGGTGGCCGCCTGCACGTCCTGCGCGACGAGGGACTCCGCGCCCACCCTCGCGAGCACGTCGGCGCCCCAGGTGAGGAGCAGCAGGGCCAGGACCACGAGGGCGGCCGGCAGCCAGCCCCCTCTGCGCCGTACGTCGTCAGCCACGGCTGCCTCCTGCCGGTTCCGGGTCGGGTGGGAAGAGCCCCGCGCGGGGAGCGCGGCGGGGCCAGAGCGCGAGCCGTCCGAGCAGCGTCAGGACCGCGGGCGTGAGGAACGGACGCACGACGAAGGTGTCGAGCAGCAGACCGACGCTCATGGCGAAGGCGATCTGGCGGAACGTCGCGAGCGGGATCACCGCGACCAGCGCGAAGGTCGCGGCGAGGATGGCCCCGGCCGTCGTGATGGCGTGGGAGGCCCGCGGCACCGCGACGACCAGCGCCTCGTCCATCGGGCGACGCCGGGCCTCGTTCCAGATCGCGCCGACCGAGAAGACGGTGTAGTCCGCGCCGAGGGCGACGAGCAGCACCGCGGCGGCGAACGGCGCGTAGAAGGTCAGCCCCTCCTGACCGAGGACGTCCTGGAAGAGCCAGGTCGTGAGACCCAGCGCCGCGGCCACGCTCAGCACGCTGCACGCCAGGAGGACCACCGGTGCCAGCAGGGCACGCAGGTAGAGGGCGAGGATGACCAGCTCGATGGCCATCGCCACGAGCAGGGTGATCTCCAGGCTGCTGCGCGTGAGCTGGCCGACCTCGCCCGCGATCAACGTCTGCCCGGTGAGGGCGACCCGGGCGTCCGGCAGCCCCGAGGAGGCGGCCAGCCCCGCGGCGCGCTGCTGCAGCAGGCGGGCGTTGGAGACGGCCCTCGCAGCCAGGGGGTCGCTGTCGAAGACGACCAGGTAGCGCGCGGCGTCGCCGGAGGTGGAGAGCACGAGGCCGCGGGCCCGGTCCGAGGGCAGGTCGGCCGGCCCGATGACCCGGGCCACGCCGGGCTGGCGCGCGAGCTCGTCCTCCAGCCGCGCCAGCTCGGGGCGCTGCGCCGCGACCCCCTCCTGCTCGACGAGGACTTCGGTGGGGGCCGTGATGCCCCGCAGCCCCGCGTCACCCAGGAGCTGGGCGCCCCGGTAGACGCCGTCGTCGCGGGGCAGGCCCGCCGTGAAGGAGAGGTCGAGGCGTGCGTGGGCGAGCGGCAGGACGGCGATCCCGAGCACCGCGACCACCATCAGCACGGCGACCGCGGCCGGCCCCCGTCGCGTCAGCCTGCGCACGAGACCCTCGAGGCGGTCGCCGTCCTGGCGTCGTCGCGCTCGACGGCGGGTCGCCGCCCGGCGGGACCCGCGGATCGGGAGCACCGTGAACAGCCTCCAGCCCATGACGGTCATGAGGGCCGGTGTGAGCGTCAGGCACAGGGCCAGGCCGACCAGCACGGTCAGGGCCAGGGCCGGCCCGAGCCCCCGGAACACGCCGAACGGTGCCGCCAGCAGCGCGATGGTCCCCCCGGCCACCGTCAGGCCGGCGACCGCCACGACCGAGCCCTCCCGCCGCAGGGCACCCCGAGCGGCGAGCACGGAGGTCCGGCCCTCGTCGAGGCCGTCGCGGAAGGCGGCGAAGAGCAGCACGCAGTAGTCGGTGACGACCCCGAGCAGCAGGGCCACCAGCACCGGCTCGAGCTGGGACGGCACCTCGAAGCCCAGCCGGTCGGCGATCGAGGACAGCAGCGGGAAGTACACCGCGTAGCCGGTGCCCGCGACGGCGAGCACCGTCAGCGGGGCGAGCAACGAGCGGAAGGCGGCCGCGACGACGAGGACGATGAGCAGGACGCTGGCGATCTCGAAGAGCCGGAGCCGTGAGCGCAGGTACTCGCCCTGGGCCACCTGGGCGGGGACGAACCCGGTGACGTACGTCTGCACGCCCACCTGGTTGTTGAAGTGCGACGCGTACTCCTGCCCCAGGCGGACGGAGTTGCGCAGACCCGTCCCGTCGGACATGAACAGGTACGTGACCGTGGTGTCCGAG
Source organism: Microlunatus sagamiharensis (assembly GCF_900105785.1). Lineage (NCBI taxonomy): Bacteria > Bacillati > Actinomycetota > Actinomycetes > Propionibacteriales > Propionibacteriaceae > Microlunatus > Microlunatus sagamiharensis. The sequence continues at coordinate 730,345 of NZ_LT629799.1, read as the reverse complement.
CGCCCGGTGGGCAGCGGGATCGCGGCCTCGATCGACCCGGGAGGGGCGCCGCCCGGCGCGTCGAGGACGTCCTGCGTCGTCCCGAGGGCCCACAGCACGGAGTCGGCGCGGGTCAGCACGCTCAGCCCGTCGGGCTGGTGCACGACCAGCGTCGTGCCGGTTAGCACGGGCACCCGGAACTGCTCGAGGATCCGCTGCTCGACCTGCAGCACCGGGCTCGTGGGCGAGACCAGGTCGCCGAAGCCGCCGCCCCCGCCGCCGTGCGAGGGCACCAGGAGCGTGATCAGGGTGGCGAGCAGGAGCCAGGCGCCGACGACGACCCAGCGTCCGGACGTGACGGCGGCGCGGTAGGCGCGTCCCGCCCGTGCCGACGCGCGCCCGAGGACCGTCCTCGTCAACGGGTCGGGCCGGGCGTCGAGGGGACCACGGGCGGCGGCGTGGTGAGCGGAGCCGTCGGCGCGTCCGAGGGGTCACCGCCCACAGCCGCACCCACGCGGCAGTCCGCCAGGTCGCGCGCGAGCCGGGGCTCGACGGGTTGCAGCCGCCGCACGACGTCGTCGAGCGCCATCAGGTCCACCTCGTCGACCGCGCGGCCGAGGTCACCGAGCACGGCGTACACGTCCTGGGCCTCGTTGAGGACCCCGAGGCAGGCGGCGTTGACGCGGACCTCCGCGCCGGGGGGCACGGTCCGGTCCTGCCCCGGCCCCGGCTCGGCGGTCCCCCCGCTCCCGGCGCGGGAGGCCGACACGAAGTCCGGCGTGGTCACGTCCAGCAGGCCCACGACCAGCACGCCGACCACGAGGCCCGCCGCGAACAGGACGATCTTCGTCCACAGCGCCGTGGAACCGGGCCGGCGGTGCCCCAGCCCCTCGTCGTCGTGGGACTCGCTCGCCGACGGCGCACCCGCGTCCGGCCCTTCCTCCTCGGCCACTCGCCCTCCCGACGCTCAGCGGTCAGACGGGTCGGTCTCGGCGCGCCCGTCGTGAGCGAGACCCTACGTGCAGGGACGGGAGGTCCCCGGTCGGCCAGGCCGGTGTTTGCGCTGGCGCAAGCATCTGGCACGATGCAGGGGTGGCGAGGGTGGCGGTGGTCGGGCCTGCGGGTCGGGTGGTGCGCTCGCGTCGGCTGGGTCTGCTGGCGCTGGCCCTGCTGGTCGGGCTCGGCGCCGGGCTCGGCGCGGTGCTGTTCCGCCTGATGATCGAGAACCTGACCCGGCTGTTCACCGGCTACACCGACTACGCCGCGGTCCCCGGGCGCGCGCACGGGTACCTGCCCGGGGTCGGCGGCTGGTTCGTGGTGCTGGCCCCCGTGCTGGCCGGGGCCGTGTACGGGCCGTTGGTCCAGCGCTTCGCGCGTGAGGCCCGGGGCCACGGCGTCCCCGAGGTCATGCTGGCCGTCGCCCGCAACGGCGGCCGCATCCGACCTCAGGTGGCGGCGGTCAAGGCCGCGGCCAGCGCCCTCTGCATCGCCGGCGGCGGGTCGGTGGGACGTGAGGGCCCGATCGTGCAGATCGGGTCGGCGCTCGGGTCGTCGCTGGCCCAGCTCTGCCGGCTGGACGAGCGGCGGATCCGGCTGCTGGTGGCCTGCGGGGCTGCCGGCGGCATCTCCGCGACCTTCAACGCGCCCCTGGCCGGCGTGTTCTTCGCCATGGAGCTGATCCTGCGCCAGTGGGCCGCCGACTCCTTCGGCATGGTCGTCGTGGCCTCGGTGACCTCGAGCGTCGTCGCCCGCGGTCTCCTCGGCGACGTCCCCTTCCTGCCGCTGCCGCCGTTCCACGTCGAGCACCTCGTCGAGTACCCCCTCTTCGCGCTGCTCGGGCTCGTGGCGGGTCTCACCGGGGTGGGCTTCTCGCGGGTGCTCTACCTCGTCGAGGACCTCTGCGACTGGGCCTGGCGAGGACCGGAGTGGCTGAGGCCGATGGTGGGCGGTGTGGTGCTCGGCGGGCTGCTGCTGGTCCTGCCCCAGATGTACGGCGTCGGCTACCCCGTCCTCGGCCGGGCCGTCGACGGCGGGTACGCGATCGCCTTCCTCCTCGTCCTGCTGGTGGGCAAGGTCATCGCCTGCAGCCTCACGATCGGGATCGGCGGCTCCGGCGGCGTCTTCGCCCCGAGCCTCTTCTGCGGCGCCATGGTCGGCGCGGCGTTCGGCGAGGTCGTCCAGGCCGTCGCCCCGTCGGCCGGCGGGTCGGTGGGCGCCTTCGCCCTGGTCGGCATGGGTGCCGTCTTCGCCGGCGCGGCACGCGCGCCGATCACGGCGGTGGTGATGCTCTTCGAGCTCACCGGCGAGTACACGATCATCCTCCCGCTGATGCTCGCGATCGTGCTCGCGACCGGGATCAGCCACCTCGTCTCGCACGACACCGTCTACACCCGCAAGCTGCTGCGCCGCGACATCGACATCGACGAACCGGCCGACGCCCGGCTCGCGCGCCAGCCGCTGGGCACGGTCATGGGTCCGACGCCCCCGTCGGTCGTCGCCGACACCCCGCTGCGCGAGGTCGCCGCGCTGTTCGCCTCCTCGGGAGCGGGTTCGCTGCCGGTGCTCGACCCGGACGGCCGCTACCTCGGGGTCCTCAGCGCGCACGAGATCATGGACGCGGTGGCGTCCGGCGAGGACACCGACGTGGGGTCGCTCTGCTCGCCCGCGGAGTCGGCGCACGTGTCCGAGCCGCTGAGCAGGGCCGTACGGCTGCTCGACGCAGGGGCGCCCGCGGTCGCCGTCGTCGACGACCAGGACACCCTCGTCGGGTGGGTCGGGGCCCGCGACGTGCTCGCGGCCTTCGGCGGGCCGTCCGTGCCCGAGCGGCCCGCCACCGCGGCGCAGGTGCGCTGACCGCCCCGCCGCGGTCGGCCCGCCCCGACGCCGGCCGCGCGCGGACCACCGGAGCAGCGGCGGGTCTACGCTGGCGTCCCCCGTGCGGCCCGTCGCTCGGGTCCGGCCGGGGCAGCACCGACGGAAGAGGTCCGATGTCCAGACGCCGTGGAGGGCACGTCCCGCGCACCCGTGCCCTGGTCGCGCTCCTGCCGCTCGCCCTCGTCGGGTGCACGTCGAGCACCGAGACCCCCTCGTCCCCGGGGACCTCGCTGGTCACGCCGTCGCCCAGCGTGCCCTCCCTCGTGTCGACGCCGTCCGGCACGACCCCCAGCCCGTCCCGGGACGACGCGTCCACCGGCACACGTCCCTTCGGCCCCGGGTGCTCCCGCATCCTCGGGGACGACGAGGCGGACGTGGAGCGGCTGTCCGCGTCCGACGTGGTCGACGCGCTCTCCCAGAGCCCGACGCTGACCCGGCTCGGGCGGGCGGTCGGGGAGGCAGGTCTCGTGCAGGAGCTCGAGGGCGAGGACGGTGCCACCCTGCTCGCACCGGACGACGAGGCGTTCTCGAGGCTCGGCCGCGCGGACGCGGCCCGCCTGCTGGGAGACCGCTCGACGCTGGTGCGGGTGGTGCGGACGCACGTCCTGCCCGAGCGGCTGGGACCCGAGGAGCTGGTCGGTCGCCACCAGGCCCTCAGCGGGGCGACGGTCGAGGTGACCGGCTCCGGCACGGACCTGACCGTCGACGGGGACGCCCGGGTCGTCTGCGGCAACATCCGGACGTCGAACGCGACGATCTACGTCATCGACCGGGTGCTGGTGCCGCGCTGAGGTGCCACCCCGCGGGACCGGCGGGCCGACCCGCCGGCGCTCGTGGGTGAGCAGGGACCCGGCCTGCACCCGACCCCGGACCCGCGGCGCGTCAGTAGCGCAGCAGCACGTAGGGCGTCGCGATCGCCAGCGTCACGACCGCGACGACCGAGCCGTACTTGGTGAACTCCCAGAACGAGATCGGGTGGCCGTTGCGCTTGGCGATGCCCGTCACCACGACGTTCGCGCTGGCGCCGATGGCCGTGGCGTTGCCACCGAGGTCGGCCCCGAGCAGCAGGGCCCACCACAGGCCCTCGCGCCCGGCCAGCGGACCCTCGGCGGTGAGCTGCTGCACCACCGGCGCCATCGTGGCGACGTAGGGGATGTTGTCGACCGCGGCCGACAGCACCGCCGACCCCCAGAGCAGCAGCATCATCCCGCGCACCGGGCTGTCCCCGATCGCCGCCGCCAGCCCGTCCGCGAGGTGCCCGACGGCGCCCACCTCGACCAGCGACCCGACGAGGATGAACAGGCCGGCGAAGAAGAGCAGCGTCTCCCACTCGATGTCGGCGAGGTAGGTCTGCGGGCTGAGGCCGCTGATCGCCACCAGCAGGCCGGCACCGAGCAGCGCCACCACCGACGGCTCCAGGTGGAGCACCGGGTGCAGGCTGAAGGCGGCCAGCACGGCCGCGAGGACGGCGAGGCTGCGGACCAGCAGGCTCCGGTCGCGGATCGCCTCGCGCTCGTCGAGCTCCATCACCTCGGCGACCTGGTCGGGGTCGGCGGTGAAGTCCCGCCGGAACAGCACCCGGCACAGCAGCACGAAGGCGACGAGCATCACGGCCACCACGGGCGCCAGGTTCACGAGGAAGTCGTTGAAGGTGAACCCTGCCCGGCTCGCGACGATCAGGTTCGGCGGGTCGCCGATCAGCGTCGCCGTGCCGCCGATGTTCGAGGCGAGCGCCTCCGCGATCAGGTACGGGACGGGTCGGACCCCGATGCGGTCGCAGACCAGCAGCGTCACCGGCGCCACGAGCAGGACCGTGGTCACGTTGTCCAGCCCGGCGGAGGCGACGGCGGTGATCAGGCAGAGCAGCGCCATCACCCGGAAGGGTCGCCCACGGGCGCGCTTGGCCGCCCAGATGGCCACGTACTCGAACACGCCGGTCTGGCGCAGCACCCCGACGATCACCATCATCCCGAAGAGCAGGAAGACGACGTTCCAGTCGACCCCGGTCTCCTCGGAGAAGAACGCCTGCTCGGGCCCCACGATGCCCACGGCGAGGACGACGCCCGCCCCGGCCAGGGCGGCCACCACCCGGTTGACCTTCTCGGAGGCGATGAGGGCGTAGACGACGACGAAGACGACGACCGCGACCCACAGCATCAGGTGAGGGGCCCGCAGACCAGCTCGAGCAGGTGCGCCGCGGTGACCACCCCGACGATGCGCCCGTGGTCGAGCACCGCGCACAGCGGGCTCTTGAGCCGTGCCATCACCGCGGCGAGCTCGAGCACGGTGTCGTCGGCCTGCAGCAGGGGCAGCTCCTGCGGCCGGTCCGGCAGGAGGTCGCCCACCGTGGCGCTGACGAGCCGCTGGGCGATCTTGTCGGCGGCCTTCTCCCCCAGCACCCCGGCCAGCGACGGGTCGCGCTGGACGTAGTCGGGCACGATGTAGCGCACGATCTGCGAGGCCGGCAGGACCGCCTTGGGCCGGCCGTCCACCTCCGTCACCACCAGTCCCGGCAGGCGCCGCTCCGACAGCAGCCGAACCGCTTCCAGCGCCGGCACGTCGACCCCGACGACGGGGTACTCCTCCGCGATCTCTCCTGCACGCACCCGGCCACGGTAGCGACTCCCCGGCCCCGCGAGCGCCGCCGTCATCAGGAGCGGCGGACGGCGCGGAGGTGGCGGAGGTGACGATCGTGCATCGATGGTCCCGGTCGCGCGCTGCCGTGGCCGGGGACGGCGTCCGGTGTGGCATGGTCGGTCGGGTCGGCTCGGGGGCCGGACCGGCTCGTCTGACAGATCGGCTTCCCATGACCGCCTCGTCGCGATCATCCCGCCCTCCCACGCCGCACCGGCCCGACCCGCGAGGCACCGGGCTGGCGCCCCTGATGGCCCGGGTGCAGGACGGGGACCACGACGCCTTCCGCGACCTGTACGACCACAGCGTCGCCGTGGTGCACGCGACCGCCCTACGCACCACCCGGTCCCCGGAGCACGCGGCCGAGGTGGTGCAGGAGGTGTACGTCCACGCCTGGCAGCGCGCGCGGGACTTCGACCTCGAGCGTGGCCCGGTGCTGGGCTGGCTGGTCATGCTGACCCACCGCAGGGCGGTGGACCGGGTGCGCACGGAGACCAGCGCGAGGCTGCGGGACCAGCGCGACTTCCACCGCAGCGACACCAGCACCCCCGACGTCGCCGACCTCGGCGTCGCCCGGCACGAGGCGAGCCGGCTCCGGATCGCGGTGCGGGGGCTGTCGGAGAAGCAGCGCACCGCGGTCACCCTGACCTACCTGCAGGGCTACACGGTGCGGGAGGCCGCCGGGATCCTGGGGATCCCCGAGGGGACCGTGAAGACGCGCACCCGGGACGGCGTCGCCGCGCTGCGCGACCACCTCGGCGCGCAGGCCGCCTGACGGAGCACGTCCGCGGGAGCGAGGTGCACGGCGCCGAGCGCGCCGTGCACCTCCTTCGCTTCGTGCGGCTCGGGCTCGGGGTCAGCTGTTCCTGGTGCTGACGCGGATGGTGCCGTTGACGCTGTTGGGGAAGAAGCCACCCTCGCTGACCTGCCCCGGGTTGAGGTAGACGATGTTCAGCACCTGCCCGGGGGTGCGACCGTAGACCAGGGCGTTGCTGTCGGTCGGCACGAGGTTGGCGGTGCCCGACGACGTCAGGATGCCCTGGTCGTCGTCGGTCTTGCCGTCGAGGGAGTCACGGGCGTTCGAGATCTTGTTCGCGGCCGCGCCCAGCCCCTTGGTGAAGAGCGAGGTCCGCACGATCCCGGCGTGGTACGCCTCGACCGAGAGGATCCCGGCGGCCGCGTCGAGGTAGGTCTTGTTGCTGATCAGCGGGGCCGCGCCCTTGTACGCGGTCACGCCGACGTCCTCGAAGATGAAGGCGCCGAGCAGGAAGCTGTCCTCGTCGGCGAAGGGGTTGAAGCTCTGCCCGGCCCCGATCAGCCCGGCCGCCTGGGCGGCCTTGGTGAAGCTGCTCTTGAGGTCGATGTTCGGTCGGGCCGTCTTCGCGCCGCCGAGGGCGGTGCGGAGGAACTTCACGTGGGCGAGCTCGTCGCCGGCGATCTCGGCGGCGTACTGCTGGATGGCCTTGGTCTTGAACGGCACCTTCGCCCCGCCGGTGACCCGGCCGATGCTTCCGCTGCCGTCGGTCAACGACGACGAGATGCCGGTGCCGTTGACGGCGTAGGAGTAGAACTCGGCCTCGAGGTACTCCAGCTGCAGGGCGAAGTTGAGGATGGCCCCGTCGCTGATCGGGTCGTCGGCCATGGCGGTCGTGGCGTTGGAGCCCATCAGCGCGGCCCCGCCGACGACGCCCATGCCGGTCAGGCCGGCCTTCTTGAGGAAGTTGCGCCGGTCGTTCTCGTTCTCGGCGCTGCGGTTGATCATGTCAACCACGGTCTTGCGTCCGAACATCGCAGACTCCTCGTCTGTCGTTGGTCCGGGCCCACAGGGTCTGTTCGGCCGACATCGGGACGGCTCCCCCTGTACGTCCGGCGGCACCGGAGAGAGCGCCCGTGAACCCGCACGAGCGGCGACCCCCGAGGCCGTCCTGCACCCGGGCTTCGGACCGACCTCGCGGAGGGTTTGGGTCCCTGCGGGGTTCGTCGCGCCGGGCCGCCAGGGCGGGCCTGGTGCCGCGACGGTGCTCGGCCGTCGGGGTGCGGCGCACCGCGCGCACGCGTGCCACCAGGCCGCGCGGAGGGCAAGACGCGTGGCGGGTAACCGTTGTCACACGCTCCCGGACCAAGCCCTGCTCCGTCCGGACCCGTATCTCTCGGTACACGAACGCCACTTCCGGGGGGAAGTCCCGTGCTCATCCGCACACCTGGCGCTCAGTCGCCTCAGTCCATCAGCCCGGCCGCAGCAGCCCGGGCTCCACGCACCAGCAGAGCCGTCCTCGGCCTCGCGGCCACCGCGCTGGTGCTCCTCTGCAGCCTCTTCCTGCCGGTCTCCCCGGCCTCGGCCGCGCCGACGCCGGAGCCCGCGCCCAGCGCGTCCCAGCTGTTCCCGGCCGGTCCGGCCCCGAGCGAGACCAGCGCGCCCAACCGGGGTCCGGCGACCGAGCCGGCCGCCGTGCCGGGTCTGCTCGACGACGTCAGCGGCGGCCAGGTGGCGGGCTTCCTCGCGCTGTCCGTCGTGTCGCTCGCCCTCGCCGGCGTCGCCTTCACGACCCTCGCCTGGATGCTGCACGCCTGGCGCAGCCCCTCGCACCTGGAGGCCACCGGCTTCGTCCGGTCCGGCCGGGAGCCGAGCCTGTCCTTCTCGCTCCTCGTGCCCGCGCGCCACGAGGAGGAGGTGCTCGGGGACACGCTCGACAAGCTGGCGCAGCTGGACCACCCCGACTACGAGGTGATCGCGATCATCGGTCACGACGACCCCGGCACCGAGGCCGTGGCCCGGGCCGCGGCCGCGCGGCACCCCGAGATCGTCCGCGTGGTCATGGACCACAGCGTCCCCAAGAACAAGCCCAAGGGCATGAACACCGCCCTTCCCGAGTGCCGGGGCGACGTCGTCGGGGTCTTCGACGCCGAGGACGAGGTCCACCCCGAGCTGCTGCGGCTGGTCGACGCGCGCTTCCACGACACCGGTGCCGACGTCGTCCAGGGCGGGGTGCAGCTGATGAACATCGAGTCGTCGTGGTGGTCGCTGCGCAACTGCCTGGAGTACTACTTCTGGTTCCGCAGCCGCCTGCACTTCCACGCCGGCGCCCGGTTCATCCCGCTCGGCGGCAACACGGTCTTCGCCCGCGCCGAGGTGCTGCGCGAGGTCGACGGCTGGGACCCCGAGTGCCTGGCCGAGGACTGCGAGCTGGGGGTCCGGCTGTCGACGCGCGGCAAGAAGGTCGTCGTCGCGTACGACCCCGACGTCGTCACCCGCGAGGAGACGCCGCCCACGCTGACGAGCCTGTACAAGCAGCGCACCCGCTGGAACCAGGGCTTCCTGCAGGTGCTGCGCAAGGGCGAGTGGCGTCAGCTGCCGACCTGGCGCCAGCGGCTGATGGCGCGCTACCTGCTGTCGATGCCCTTCCTGCAGGCCTTCACGGGCGCGATGATCCCCGTGTCGCTGCTGCTGATCCTGTTCGCGAAGGTGCCGACGGGGATCGCGCTGCTGACCTTCCTGCCGATCGTGCCGACGCTGATCACCCTGGTCGTCGAGACCGCCGGGCTCGGCGACTTCCGCCGCGTCTACGGGGTCAAGGTCCGTCCCCGCGACTACGTCCGGCTGCTGCTCGGCACCTTCCCCTACCAGGTGTTCCTCGCCGCGGCGGCCGTCCGGTCGGTGGTGCGGGAGGTCCGCGGCATCAACGCCTGGGAGAAGACCGAGCACACCGGGGCCCACCGCCCCGCCGTCCAGAGCCCGTCCGCACCAGGCACCGCCCAGCCGGTCCTCACCGGTGCGGGCGCGGGAGGTTCCCGATGACCCAGACCCTCGACCACCAGACCCTCTCCTTCCCCGGCGACCTCGACCGGCTGCCGACGGCGGAGGAGCCCGCGCAGGCCCCGGGCCCGCCGCGTCCGGAGACGAGGAGGGCACGGCTGCTCGCCCTCCTGCGCGACCGGCGCACCTCGCTCGCCTGGTTCAGCCCGCTGCTCGTGCTGTCAGCCGTGGTGCAGCTGGTCAACATGACCGGCTCGCCGCAGCGGATCGACGACGAGGGCACCTACGTCGCGCAGGCGTACGCGATCCAGGAGCTCGGCTCGCTGACGCACTACACCTACTGGTACGACCACCCGCCGCTGGGCTGGATCCAGATCGCCGGCTGGACGACGCTGACCGGCGGCTTCGAGCGCTACACGAGCGCGGTCATGGCCGGGCGCGAGTTCATGGTGGTCTGCTCCCTCGCGAGCGCCGCCCTGCTGTGGATGCTCGGCCGTCGTCTGGGGATGTCGCGCCCCGCCGTCGCGGCCGCCGTGGCGATCTTCGGGCTGTCGCCCCTCGCGGTGCAGTTCCACCGGACCGTGTTCCTCGACAACGTCGCCACGCCCTGGCTGCTGGCCGCCTTCGTGCTGGTGCTCGCGCCGCGGCGCCAGCTAGCCGCCTTCGCGGGCGCCGCCGTGTGCTTCGCGGTGGCGGTGCTCTCCAAGGAGACGTACGCGCTGTTCCTGCCGTTCCTCGCCTGGCAGACGTGGCGCTCCGCCTACCGGGGCACCCGGCGCTACACCGTCTCGGTGGCCGGCGCGATCGTCGTCCTGCTCGGGCTGACCTACGTGCTGCTGTCGGTGCTGAAGGGCGAGCTCGTGCCCGGCGCCGGCCGGGTCAGCCTGCTGTCGGGGATCGGCTTCCAGCTGGCCGGCCGGACCGCCAGCGGCAGCCTCTTCGACGCGGCCAGCCAGGCCAGGGTGACCACCGGTCAGTGGCTGCAGCTCGACCCGGTGATCGCGGTCGCCGCGCCGCTGGCCGCCCTCCTCGCCCTGCGTTCGCGGCGCTGGTGGCCCGTCGCGGGCGCCTTCCTCTTCCTGTTCGTCTTCATGCTGCGGCCGGGCTACCTGCCCATCCCGTACGTGATCGGCATGCTGCCGTTCGCCGCCCTGCTGGTCCCGGCAGCCGTCGAGATCTGGTGGCGGCGGGCCGGCGGCGCGACCTCCGTCGCGCTCCGTCGTCTCGTCCGGGCCGTGGTGGTGCTGCTGAGCCTGGTCGCCGTGTCGTTCGCGGCCCCGCTCTGGGCCGTGCAGCTCCGCGGGCTGCTGCTGGCCGACCTGGACCAGCCGATGGTCCAGGCCGAGGCCTGGGTCTCGGCCAACGTGGACCGCAGCTATCGCGTCGTGGTGGACGACTCGATGTGGGTCGACCTCGTGCGCGACGGACGTCCGCGCGACAACGTCGTCTGGTACTACAAGGTCGACACCGACCCCGCCGTCCAGGCGCTGGCGCCCAACGGCTGGCGCGACTACGACTACGTCGTCAGCACCAACTCGATGCGGACGTTCCCCGACGGGTCGCCGACCGTCGCCCAGGCGCTCGACAACGCGACCGAGGTCGCGTCCTTCGGCACCGGGGACAAGGCCGTGCAGGTGTACCGCATCAACCGCTCCGGCGCGGACGCCACCCGCGAGCAGGCCGCCCGCGACCAGGCCGGACGGGTCGAGGCGGGGACCGAGCTGGCGACGAACCCCGACCTCGACCTGAGGAGCCCCGCCGTGCGCGACCTGTTCACCGGCGGCCGGGTGGACGCCCGGATCCTCATCACGCTGCCCCAGGCCGCCGTGACGGGCCCGCTGACCGTCGACGACGTCCCCCCGGCGCCGGGTGAGGAGTCGTTGCCCGACCTGCCTCGACGCCAGGTCCTGATCAGCGCGGTCGACGGGCGCCCGCTGGCGTCGGACGCGAGCGAGACCGCTCGGCTCCAGGCCTTCTGGGCCGGCCAGCCGGAGCCGTTCCGGCCCCTGTCGACGACGCCCACGTCCCAGGGCCTGCTCGTCACCTACGCCACCGACGGCCCGACCGGTCTGCTCGCGCCGGCATGACGAGCGGATCCCGACCGATGTCCCGCCCGACCCCACCTCCGACCGAGGAGCACCTCATGACCACCCTTCTCCCGACCGCCCGTCGTTCCCGCACCGCCCTGCTGCTGGTCCTGGGCCTGCTGCTCGCCCTCGTCGGCCTCGCCCCCTCCGCGGCGCCCGCCGCGGCCAAGGAGTCCGGGGCCGGCTGGGTCCGGCTGGCCCACCTCTCCCCGGACACGCCGTCGGTGAACGTGTCCCTCACCTCGTTCGGCGGCAGCGAGTCCATGCTCAAGCTGAGCGACGTCGGCTACGGCGACGTGTCGGCCTACCAGAAGGTGCCGGCGGGCCGCTACGTGGCGTCGATGACCCCGGCCGGCGGGACCGCGCAGAGCACGCCGTCGATCACCCAGGCCGTCACCGTCGCGGACGGCCGCGCCTACACCGTCGCCGCCGTCGGCGACAACGCGAACCTGCGCGGCACCGTCCTCGACGACGACCTGCGCACACCGAAGGCCGGCTCGGCCAAGGTCCGGCTGCTGCAGGCCGCCGTCTCGGCACCGACCGCGACCGTCACCGCCGTCGGCGGGCCGGTGCTCGCCCAGGACGCCGCCTTCGGCTCCTCGACGGGCTACGCCACCATCGAGGCGGGCGTCTGGGACGTCCAGATCGCGCCCGCGGGGGCCGCGCCCGTCGACACGACGGTCACGGCGCAGCCGGGCAGCGTCAACACGATCGTGCTGCTCGACGGTCCCAGCGGGCAGGTCACCGCCAAGGTCGTCAAGGACGCCTCGGCCTCGCCCAAGGCGCCCAAGAAGGGCACCGGCGTCGACACCGGGGGCGGCGGCACCGCGACCAGCTTCGTCGGAGGTCGCCGATGAGGGCCCCGGTCGTCCGCCGCGTCGCGGTCGTCGGCGTGCTCGCCGTGCTGGTCGCCGCCGTCCTCGCCCTGGTCTCCACCCGACCGGGTCCGGAGCCCGGCAGCTCGGCCGCCGGCGCGTCCGGGGCACCCGGCACCCCCGACCCGAGCCCGACGCTGCGGCAGCTGACCGCCGAGGAGGCCGGTCAGGCGTTCCTCTCCGGCTACGTCGACCCGGACGGCCGTGTCGTGCGCCGCGACCAGGGCGGCGACACCGTGAGCGAGGGTCAGGCGTACGCGATGCTCGTGGCCGCCGCCGTCGGGGACCGCACCACCTTCACCTCCGTGTGGTCGTGGACGCGGGCGAACCTGCTGCGCCCCGACGGCACCCTGAGCTGGCGGTGGGCGGACGGGGCCGTCGTGGACCCCGAGTCCGCCTCCGACGCCGACCTGGACGCCGCGCGTGCCCTGGTCGTCGCCGGCGACCGGTTCGACGACCCGTCCCTCACCGACGCCGGGACCACGCTGGGGACCGCGATCCTCGACGCCGAGACGGTCGAGACGAAGCTGGGCCGCGTCCTCACGGCCGGCACCTGGGCGACCGCGGAGCCGTACGCCTACAACCCCAGCTACGCCTCCCCCGCCGCCTACGACGTGCTCGCCAAGGCCTCCGACGACCAGCGCTGGGCCGAGCTCGAGGAGGGCAGCCGCGCCGCGACCACCCGTGTCCTGGCCGCCACCGACCTCCCGCCGGACTGGGCGCAGGTCCACGCCGACGGCCGGGTGGACCCGATGCCCGGCGCTGCCGGGCGCGGCAACGACGGCGTCCGCTACGGCTACGACGCCACCCGGCTCCCGCTGCGCTACGCCGAGTCGTGCTCGGCGGAGGACCAGGCCCTCGCCGCCCGTCTCGCGCCCGCCCTCGGCCGCTTCGGCGGCTCCCCGGCCGCGCGTGACCTCGGTGGTCAGCCCCTGACCGCCGACAGCTCGGTCGTCGCCGTGGCCGCGGAGGCCGCGGTGGCGGCGAGCACCGGTGACCAGGCGTCCGCCGACGCCGCGCTGGTGCGGGCCGACCACCTGCAGCAGCAGGTCCCCACCTACTACGGCGGCGCGTGGGACGCGCTCGGCCGGATGCTGCTGACCGACCCCGTCCTCGGCGGCTGCCCGCCGCTCGCCCGGTGAGGCCCTCCGTGCGTGGGCGCACCCTCAGGGCCGCGGCCGCGACGGCGCTCCTGGCCGCGGCCCTGCTGACCGGCTGCGCGCCGCAGGGCACCTCGGCCGGCAGCCCGGTCGACACCGCGCCCGACACCACAGCCGCCGCGCCGACGCCGACCGTCGCCCCCGCCACTCCCACGGAGGCGGCGAGCCCGGCTCGGCGCGGCCCTGCCCCTCTGCCCAAGACGGCCGAGGTCGCCGTCCGGAGGGTCACGATCGACTCGATCGGCGTCCGCACCACGAAGCTCGAGAAGCTGACCACCGACCGGCACGGCGTGCTCGAGGCCCCGAAGGACCCCGACCGGGCGGGCTGGTACGCCGACGGGACCGTCCCGGGCGAGACCGGCCCCGCGGTGATCGCCGGCCACGTCGACTCCACCACCGGACCCGCGGTCTTCTTCGACCTCCGGAAGGTGGGCCGGGGGGACCGGATCACCGTCGAGCTGACCGACGGCACCTCGACGACCTTCGTCGCGGACCGGGTCGTCACCACCCCGAAGGACGGCTTCCCGACCGACGAGGTCTTCGGGCCGACCCCTGACGCCGAGCTCCGGCTCATCACCTGCGGCGGCCCGTACGACCGCACCGTCGGGTCCTACGTCGACAACACCGTCGTCTTCGCCACCGCGACGACCTGACCCGTCCCGACCGCGTCCGGCGGCGCGGGACGGGGCCCGGGGCGGCGGGCGTCAGTCGTTCTCGCGACTCGTCATGATCAGCCGCTCGACCCGGAGCGCGTCGACCTCGCGCTCGAGGTCCCCGCTCATCACCGCCGCGAGCCGCAGGTGCGGCAGGGCCTCCTGGAACCGGCTCTGGCGCTCGAGCACCCGCCCGAGCGCGTGCCGCGACCACAGGTCGTCGGGCGTGTCCTCGACCAGCCCCCGCAGCTCGGCCTCGGCCTTGTGCAGCTGCGCGCGCATCATGAACGCCCAGGCACGCAGCGACCGCAGGCCGGTGTTGCGCGGGTCCTGCTCGAGAGCGGGCTCGATGACCTCCAGGGCCTCGGCCGGCGAGCGCTGCGCGAGCAGGTCGTACGCGGTCCGGTAGGCCGACTCGGGACCGTTCCGGCGAGCGGCCCCGAGGGCCTGGAGGGTGAGGTCGAAGTCGGACGTGCCCATGGCCGGGGAACGCCGTGCGGAGGCGCCCCATTCCGGGGGGACGGTCCCTCGACCGCGTCCCGCCGCGCCCGCGAGCGCGGCGCGGAACAGGTCCCGAAGCGCGATCCCCGCGGCCTCGGCCATCGTCGGGACGACGCTCTGCCGGGCGAACGAGCAGTAGAGGCCCGCCTCGAGGAACCACACGCCGCCGTCCGGGTCGATCCGGAAGTCGAAGAGGCTGTAGTCGCGGCAGCCGAGCGCGCGGTGCGCCGCACGGGCGGCCGCGTGGACGCCCGCGACGACCGGGTCGGCCGGGTCGGCCGGGTCGACGATCCAGGCGTGGGTCACGGACTTCGCCACCAGCGCCAGCTCGCCGTCGGGATCCCGGCGCAGCTTGTCGTCGGCCAGCCGGACGGGCTTGGTCACCTCGTCGACGGCGTACTCCTCGAGCGGGAGGCAGACCAGCTCCTCCCCGCGCTCGAGCACGCCGCAGCGGACCTCGCGGCCCAGGGGCACGTACGCCTCCACGAGCACCTCGCGCCCGAGGCGGAAGGCGGCCTCGAGCGCACCCGCGAGCTCGGCCTCGGACCGGACCAGGCTCACGCCGTCGGAGTTGTCCGCGTCGACCGGCTTGACCACGACCGGCGGCAGCAGGGTCGGCCGCTCGCCCGGCCGGAGCACCTCGCCGTCGGGGACCGCGACGCCGGCGGCCGCGACCACCGCGCGCGTGCGGGCCTTGTCCGTGGCCAGCGCCATCACCTCGGCCGGGTTGCCGACCATCGGGAGCCCGAGCAGCTCGACGAGCGCGCGGTAGGTGGTCATGCCGGGCCGGCAGAACATCTGCGGCACCACGACGTCGGGCGCCAGCTCCTCGAGTCGGACCAGCGCCTGCGCGAGCGTCAGCACGGGAGCGCCGGCGAGGGCCTCTCGGGACAGGTCGGCGGGGAAGCGCCAGGTCCCGCCGGGCTCGACCCACGCGACGTGGTCGCTCCGGTGGGCCGGGTCGGCGGTCGAGCGGAGGCAGTCGCCCGCGTAGAGCCGCGACAGGTCGGCGTGGAAGTCGTCGACCGCCGAGCCGACCAGGTGGAGCACCCGGAGCGGGCGCTCCACGCCCGGACCGACCTCAGTCACCGTCGGCCTCGACCAGCTTGCCGATGTTGAAGTCGAT
The DNA here is from genome assembly GCF_900105785.1 of Microlunatus sagamiharensis. Lineage (NCBI taxonomy): Bacteria > Bacillati > Actinomycetota > Actinomycetes > Propionibacteriales > Propionibacteriaceae > Microlunatus > Microlunatus sagamiharensis. The sequence goes on along the minus strand of NZ_LT629799.1, from coordinate 714,702 downwards.
GCGGATCCAGCCCCGGCCGCGGCGCAGGTTCGCCAGCAGCAGCCGCGGGACCTGCAGGTGGTGCTCCAGCAGGAACGGCAACGGGTCGGACCAGGCGAAGATCGCGTCGGTGCCGGCCGCGATCGTCCGGAGCCGGGCCCGGCGGCCCGGCTCGGCCAGCAGTCGCCACGCCTCGTGGTAGAGCCAGTAGGTCGGCCTGCTCGTCGCGCATGGCCGCACCGTCGGCACACCGTCCTCGAGGTAGGCGCGCGACAGCGCCACCGGGTCGTCGAGCATCGTGACCGCCGAGTGGGTCCGCGGGTTGCACTCGATCACGTGCACCTGCCCGTCCGCGGTCTTGATCACGTCGAACGACACCTGGCCGGTGAGCCCCAGGGCCGCGACGAACGTCCGCACCCACGTCTCGATCGCCGGCTCGTCGACGGAGGCGTAGTTGACCTGGAAGGCCGACGACGCCGAGCAGGCGTAGACCTGGACGACCCCGCGCCGGGCGGTCGCGTGGGCGCAGAACTCCTCTCCGGTCACCAGCTGCTGCAGCAGCCACGGGTTGTCGGGCGTGATCGGCCGGGCGCGCGCGAAGGCGGTCGTCTCCTCGACCGTGGGCCGCGGCAGGGGCGTGAGGTCGAGCCGGTGCACGGGGTCGTACGCGATGCTCTTCAGCACGTACGGCCCCTCCCGCGTCGCGAGCGCGCCGACGACCTCGTCGGGATCGGTGACGAGGACCGAGTCGGGCACGGGCAGGCCCAGCGAGGCGGCCAGCTCGGCGAACATGTGCTTGTCGTCGAGCGCCGCCACCACCTCGGCGTCGAGGTGGACGACCTCGCAGAGGCCCTCGAGCGCGGACTTGGCCGCGGCGTCGTGGTAGCTCGCCGCCGGGCTGCAGACCGGGACGTAGACGTCGACGCCCTCGGCGCGGACGACCTCGGCGAGCGCCTCCGCGTACGCCGGTGAGCGGGAGTCGGGCACGGTGTGGAACGCGGCGACCGCCCTCGAGAAGCGGTGGCCGGTCCAGCGGTACTTCTCCGACTCGACCATGACCACCCGGTGCCCGGCCTGGTGGAACGCGCGCGCCAGGTGCAGCGACTTGGTCATCTTGCCGCCGCTGACCATGATCGTCCTCGGCGTCGTCGCCACGGCGCGCCGCAGGGGCACGACGGCGGCGTACGCCAGGGCCACGGCGCTGACGGCCGCGTTCAGCGGCAGCGCGAGCTGGAGCAGCCCGAGCGCACCGAGGGTCTTGCCGACGGCAGCGGCCCGACGGCCTCGGTCGGCTCCGGTGGGCGCGTCGGGGACGCCGGCCCCGACCCGGGGCGGCGCGGAGGTGGTCACACGAGCAGACCGGGGTCGGCGGTCGCGTAGCCGGTCGCCATGCCCCGGTGCATGACCCGGTCCCCGACGACGCCGGAGTGGTCGGCCCGGTGGAGCACGCACCCGTTGTCCCACATCACGACGTCGCCCTCGGCCCAGGCGTGGCGGTAGAGGTTGTCCGGGCGCGTCGAGTGCGCGTACAGGCGCTCGACCAGCTCCTTCGTCTGCTCCGCGTCGAGCCCGCTGATGCTCGCGCACCGCGCCGGGGTGGTGAGGTAGAGCGAGGTGCGCCCCGAGACCGGGTGGCGACGCAGCAGCGGGTGGACCGCGGAGGACTCGTCGTCGTCGGACAGCTCGACCCCGGTCACCACGTGGGTCAGGGTGCGACCCTCGAGCCGCTCGCGCAGTCCGGCCTCGAGCGTGTCGTGGGCGCGGTACTGGTTGCTGAACTCGGTCTGCCCGCCCTCGCGGGGCACCGTGACGGTCCGCAGCGCCGTGTACGCGGGCGGGGCGGCGAAGTAGCTCGAGTCGACGTGGAACGTGCTCCTCGGTGCGGTGGTGCGCCCGACGTTGCTGATCACGTTGAGGTCGGGGTGGTCCGGGACCGGGGTCTCCCCGACCGTGAAGACCAGCCGTCCGAAGCGCCGCAGGAACGCGGTGAACTCGGCGTCGTCGAGCCGCTGGCCGGGGAAGACGACGACGCCCTGCGCGGCCAGCAGCCCGGTCAGCGCGGACACGTCGTCGTCGCCGAGGCGGGTGAGGTCGACGTCCTCGACGCGGGCGCCGAGCGGCTCGGTCCGGGTGATGATCATGGTTCTCCTGGGGCGTGCGCGGGGGTCCGCGCGGGGGCGCCCGCCGGGTGCCGGGGCGGACGGTTCGACGGGTCTGGTGCGCGTCCCGCCGCCGGGCGGCGGGACGCGCCCGGCTCAGGAGGCGGGGATGAGCGAGCGCAGCTGGGCGAGCTCGAGGTGGTCGACCCGGCTCTGCGCGGCGGAGAAGTCGTGGCCCGCGGTGTTGTCGTTCGGGAAGGCGACGCACGCCACTCCCGCCGCCCGGGCGGCCGCGACGCCGTCGACGTTGTCCTCGATCGCGACGCACTGCTCGGCGCTCTCCCCCAGCGCCGACAGCGCCGTCAGGTACGGCGCGGGGTCGGGCTTGGTGGCCGGCACCGTCGAGGAGTCGGTGATGACGTCGAAGTCGTCCGCACCCAGCTCCGGACCGAGGGCGGAGAGCACCGCGGCGACGTTCTCGGCCGAGGTGGAGGTGACGAAGCCGACCTTGAGCCCGGCGCCCTTGGCCCCGCGAACCGTGTCGAGCACGCCGGGACGCGCCGCCAGGTCGGCGGTGGCCAGCGAGCGCTGGAAGAGCGACGACTTCGTCGCGTGCACGGCGTCGGCGTCGACGTCGACGCCGCGCTCCGCCGCGTACGAGGCGATGCGGTCGCGCCCCCCGGCGCCGGTCAGCAGCGCGGCGTACTCGTCGCGGTCCCACCGCCAGTCGAGACCGTGGTCGGCGAACGCCTGGTTGAAGGCGGCGCGCTGCAGCTCGGACGTGTCGGCGACGGTGCTGATGGACCCGAACAGGACGGTGGGCACGAGCGATCTCCTCGAGGGCGACGTGGCGGTCGGCCGGCGGAGGTCCGCGGACCGGTGGTGGTCGACGTGGACGCGGCTCCCTCAGCAGGAGCCGCGTCGCACGGGGTATTCCTCCCACCCGGGCACGCGGATGCAGCCCGCGCGCCCTCCGTCGCTGCGCGGCACGACGACGGCCGGACCGGCGTACGGGCGAGCCGGGCCGCTCCGGCGGTCGGCGGCTGTCGCGCTCAGAGCGCCCGTCGTTGCGCGACGAGCGGGCACAGGAACGGGTCGGTGCCCTTGACCCCGACGGTGTCGAGGTGGTCGAGGACGTCGCGGTACGCAGCCCGCAGGCCGGTCTGCGTGTACGGGACGCCTTCGGCAGCGCAGTGGGCCGGACCAGCGGCGCCAGCCGACGCAGGTGCGGACGGGCCATGGACGGGAAGAGGTGGTGCTCGACCTGGTGGTTCAGCCCGCCCATCGCGACCGACAGCCACCACCCGCCGGAGACGTTGCGGCTGGTGAGGACCTGGCGCCGGAGGAAGTCGAGCTTGAGGCGGGGCGGCACCAGCGGCATGCCGATGTGGTTGGGCGCGAAGGCCGAGCCCATGTAGAGCCCGAACAGCCCGACCTCCACGCCGAGGACGGCGGCCGCCTTGCCGAGCGGCAGGATCAGCAGCACGAGGGCCAGCAGGCCGCCCAGCCGCAGGGCGAGGAACCCGGCCTCGACGAGGCGTCGCGGCACGGGTCCGCGCGACGTGACGCGCTTGACCCCTTCCACGTGGAGGGACAGCCCCTCGAGCAGCAGCAGCGGGAAGAAGTACCGGCCCTGGTGGGCGACGAGCCGGCGCAGGAGCGGGTGCCGGTGCCGCGTCGCCATGGCCGGGGTCATGGCCACGGCCGCAATGTCGAGGTCGGGGTCGTGGCCCTCGGTGTTGGGCCGGGCGTGGTGGCGGGTGTGCTTGCTCTGCCACCAGCCGTAGCTGATGCCGACGAGCAGGTTGGCGACGACCAGGCTCGTCCAGTCGTTCCAGCGCACGCGCTGACGTACGACCCGGCGAAGGCGTCCGTGCTCAGCTGGCTGCTGATGCTGACCCACCGCCGTGCGGTGGACCGCGTGCGTTCGGTGACGAGCGCGGTGCTGCGGGACCAGAGGGAGTTCCATCGAACCGGCGAGACCACCGGCGACGTCGCCGAGGCCGTCGTGGACGCGCAGGAGGCCAGGGGCATCCGCGGCGCCGTCGACCGGCTGCCGCACAAGCAGCGCAACGCCGTGACCCTGACCTACCTCACGGCCACACCATGCAGGAGGCCGCGACGCTGCTCGACGTCCCCGTGGGGACGGTGAAGAGCCGCGTCCGCGACGGCGTGATCGCGCTCCGCAGCCAGATCGGGGCACGCGCCGCCTGAGGCGGAGGGCACGGCCGGGCCGGCCAGGGTGGCTCAGCCGGTGACGATCGCGGCCCGGGCCAACGATGCGGCGCCGACCACCCCGGCGTCGTCCTCGAGCTCGGACACGACGAAGCGGAGGTCGGGCGAGGGGCGCAGCATCCACGGCTCCGCCGCCGCCGCGATCCGGTCGGCCAGGTCGGAACCGAGCTTCTCGGCCAGGCCGCCGCCCACGACCACGACCTCGAGGTCGAGCAGGTTGATCGCCGACCCGACCGCGACCCCCAGGGTCTCGACGGCCGTGTCGAAGAGCTTGGTGGCCAGCGCGTCGTCCTCGTCGAGCGCCCTCGCCCACACCTTCGAGGTGAGCGAGGACTTGTCCTCGTCGTCGCGGATGTCGAAGAGCGACGTCGTCCAGCCCGCGTCGACCATCGCGGACGCCACGCCCCGCATGGACCGGCGTCCCGCGTACGCCTCGGCGCAGCCCCGCCGGCCGCACGTGCAGAGGGCGCCACCGGCGAGCACGACGACGTGCCCGATCTCCCCGGCCGCGCCACGCGCGCCGTTGAAGGGCCGCCCGTCGAGGATCAGGCCGCCGCCGACGCCGGTCCCCATCCACAGCCCGAGGACGTTGCGGGCACCCCGGGCGGCCCCGGCGAGCCACTCGCCGAGGAGCCCGACGTTCGCGTCGTTGCCGAGGGCGATCGGCAGGTCGATCCGCTCCTGCAGGGACGCGACGAGGTCGAAGCGCTCGTGCCAGCCGGCCAGGTTCGGCACGGTCAGCACGGCGCCCTCGTGCACCACGCCCGGGATGCCGACGCCGACGGCGACCGGGTCCGCGTCCAGGGAGGCGATCAGGCGGGAGATCGTGTCCAGCACCTCGTCGGGACCACCCGTCGGCGTCGGCGCCTTCGCCCGCCCGTGCACCTCGTGCCGGTCGTCCACCAGGCCGACCTCGATGTTCGTGCCGCCCACGTCCACCCCGGCGACGAGGAGGTCCCGCTCCGATGCTGTCACCGCACCATCACTAGCAGGTCCCCGGCCGGGTGGCGGCGCCGGACGGTGCGCGGCGGCCCCGGACGACCCTGCACGCCCGCGCTACCGTGACCAACGGACCGGGATCCGCCGAGCGGCGACCCAGGTCTGCCGGACCCCGCCCGACATCGCGCCGTCGACCACGGAGCGCGGCACGGACCGGCTCGGACCAGGTGGGCGACGACCGAGCGGCGCGCCGGCCTGGGCAGCACCAGACCCCCGTCGGAGGTCCCCCGGACACCCGGGGTTCACCCAGAGCTCGCGGTACGCACCTATCGACCTCGCCCTCCTGGGCTCCTCTCAAGGAGATCTCCGTGCTCTCACCCGTCCCCACCCGCACCCTCGCCCTGCTCGCCGTCCTCGGCTCGCTCTCCCTGCCCCTGGCCGCGTGCGGCTCCTCGGACCCGAGCGACCCGCAGGCGGGCCCGAGCTCGCTCACCGCGCCCCCGGTGTCGGACCCGCCGCTGCCGATGACTCCCGCTCCCTCGCAGGCCGCGACGCCTGAGCCGACGGCCCCGGGCTCGGCCACCGCGTCCGCCGGGTCGGCAGGAGCGGCCGGCGCCACCTTCGGCCCGGGGTGCTCGAAGGTCCCGACGTCGGGGAAGGGGTCCTTCGACGGGACGTCGACCGACGGTGTCGCGACCGCCGCCGGCAACAACCCCCTGCTGTCGACGCTGGTCGTCGCGGTGAAGCGGGCGGGCCTGGTCGACACGCTGAACAACACCGAGGACGTCACCGTGTTCGCCCCCGACGACGACGCGTTCGCTGCCCTGGGCAAGACCACCCTGACCAAGGTCCTGGCCGACCGGTCGCAGCTGACCACGATCCTCACGACCCACGTGGTCGAGGGCCGGCTCGCCCCCGCCGACCTCGCCGGCACGCACAAGACGCTGAGCGGCTCGTCGATCACCGTGACCGGGTCCGGTGAGGACTTCACGGTGAACGGCAACGCGCGGGTCGTCTGCGGCAACGTCCAGACGGCCAACGCCACCGTCTACGTCATCGACCACGTGCTGATGACGCGCTGACCTCCCGGGCCTCGACCACCGGCGCCGTCGACCTGGTCGAGGAGCGCACCCCCCATCTCGACAGATCGGACCTTCCCCGGTGTTCTACGACAACCTGACCGGCCTGCTGCGCGTCCTGGTCGTCGCCCCGCTGGCGTACGTGTGGCTCATCGCCGTCCTGCGGGTCACCGGCAAGCGGACGCTGGCCCAGCTCAACGCCTTCGACTTCATCGTCACCGTCGCGCTCGGCTCCACGCTGGCCACCGTCGTCCTGAGCAACAGCGTCTCCCTGGCCGAGGGGGCGCTGGCCCTGGGTCTGCTCGCGCTGCTGCAGCTGGTCGCGGCCTGGGCGTCGGTGCACGTGTCCGCGCTTCGACGCGCGGTCACCGCCGAACCCTCGGTCCTGCTCCGCGACGGGCGGCCGGACCTCGACGCCCTGCTCGCGCAGCGGATCACCGAGCAGAGCCTGCGCCAGAGCGTCCGCAGCGCCGGCTACGGCGGGCTCGAGCTCGTGGCCCTCGTCGTCCTCGAGACGAACGGCAAGCTCAGCGTGATCCCGACCAGCCAGGCCGGGAGCGGTTCGGCGTCCATCGACCTGTGACACGCGCCGACCGCTCGGGCGGACGGTCGGCCGGATGTTTTCCGTGCAGAACGGCGGGTAACACCCCGTGCTGCCCTGAGCAGCCGTCCTGGGACCTGGGTCGCCGCGTCGTACGCCGCACCCGGTCGAGCACCTCCGCTCGAGGCCGGGAACACCCGAGGACACCCGTGTCCCACGACCGCGTGCACCTTCACGAGCACGACCCGCCTGCGCACCAGGCCGCCGCAGTGCCGGCGGCGCTCCCGTCGTCGACGCCACCTAGCTCGACGCGCGCTCTGCGCACCAGCCAAGCCCCCACCCGAGAACGAGGACTACCCATGAGCACCGCCATCAACCCCGCGGATGACGAGCGCACGGAGGCCGGCCAGACCTCCGGTCATCAGAGCCGTACGGTACCGGTCGTCACCACCCACGCCGACCGCCGCGCCGAGGCCGACGAGACCGTCCGGCTCCAGAAGGAGCGCTTCGGCGGCATGAAGTTCGGCGCCTGCTTCTTCGGCTGGCTGACCGCCACCGGCACCGCGGTGCTGCTGACCGCCCTGCTCGGCGCGGCCGGCGCGGTGTTCGGCTTCGCGCAGGACGGCACGGTCGAGCAGGCCACCGAGAACGCCGGGACCATCGGCCTCGCGGGCGCCATCGCCCTGCTGGTCGTCGTCCTGGTGGCCTACCTCGCCGGCGGCTACGTGGCCGGGCGGATGGCCCGGTTCAACGGGCTCAAGCAGGGGCTCGGCGTCTGGCTCTGGGCCGTCGTCGTGGCCGTCGTCGTGGCGATCCTCGGGCTGATCGCCGGCTCGCGGCTCAACGTGCTGACCAACCTGAACGGCGTCCCGCGGATCCCGGTCAACGAGGGCACGCTCACCCTCGCGGGCGTCATCACCGCGGTGGCCGTCGTCGTCGCCGCCCTGGTCGGGGCGCTGATCGGTGGACTCGCCGGCATGCGCTTCCACCGCAAGGTCGACCGCGCGGACCTCACCGCCGAGACGGGCACCACCGCTCGCTGACCAGCGCGCGGCCTCTCGGCACCGCGGGCTCGTGCGCACCGGACCACCCGGCGTGCACGAGCCCGTCGGTTCCGTCCGGGCCGTTCTCGGCCGCTCCCCCGCTCCCCATCCCAAGGACGCCTCGTGCACGACAGCCACCCGACCTCCGCCCCACGACCGTCGGCCGACCGGTCGACGCCACCGTTCTCCGGTCTCGTCGTGCTCGCCGCGCTGGTCGTGGCCGCCGCCGGCCTCAAGACCGCGTCCAGCATCGTGGGCCCGGTCTTCCTCGTCCTCACCCTGGCGATCACGGTGCACCCGCTGCGGACCTGGATGCGGAAGCACCGGGTGCCCGCGCTCGCCGCGACCGTCGTCGCGCTGCTCGCCGTCTACGTCGTCCTCCTCGTGGTGCTGGGCTCGGTCGTCTGGTGCCTGGTCCGGCTCACCACCGCGCTGCTCGACTACGGTCCTCAGCTCGCCCAGCTCCTCACCGCGGCGCTCGACCGCGCCGCCGAGCTCGGTCTGAGCCGGGCGATGCTGGAGAACGCCGTCTCCTCCCTCCAGCTGTCGAACTTCGCCGGGGTCGCGCAGCAGGTGCTGAACGGCCTGACGAGCGGGTTGTCGCTGCTCGCGCTGATGCTGGCCACGGTCGCCTTCGTGGTCGTCGACGGCTCCGGGTTCGCCGAGCGCCTCGACGCCCTGCGCGGGTTCCGTCCGCGGGTCGCCGACGCGTTCACCGACTTCGCGTCCAGCGTGCGCCGGTACTGGGTCGTCACGACGATCTTCGGACTGGCGGTCGCGGTCCTGGACGTCGTCGGTCTGGAGATCATCGGGGTCCCGCTCGCCTTCACCTGGGGGCTGCTGGCCTTCGTCACCAACTACATCCCGAACGTCGGCTTCCTGCTCGGGCTGGTGCCCCCGACCCTGATCGCGCTGCTCGAGAACGGCCCCGGCTCGGCCGTCGCCGTCCTCGTCGTCTACATCGTGCTGAACGTCGTCATCCAGGGGCTGGTCCAACCGCGGTTCACCGGCGACGCGGTCGGCCTGACCGGTACGGTCGCCTTCCTGTCCTTGATCGTCTGGGCCTTCCTGCTCGGGGCGCTGGGTGCGCTCCTCGCGGTCCCGGCGACCCTGTTCGTCAAGCTGCTCCTGGTCGACCACACCCGTGACGGGCGCTGGGTCGGCACCCTGATCAGCTCGACCGTCCCGCACCCGCCGCCGGGCCGCACGCCCGTGAACGACTCGTAGACCGACCGTGCACGCCGACCGTGGACGCCGACCAGACAGGACCGAGCCATGACCGACCCCGCCGCCCCCCGAGGACCCTCCGCCGAGGAGGGCTCCGACGACCGTGACGGGCTGGTCGAGCGCGCCTTGAACCGCGCGGTCTCGATGAACGCCGACCTCGCCCGGCGCCACGTCGCCCGCTTCGGCGGCGGCAAGAGCGGCACGGCGCTGCTGAAGCGCCTCGACCGGCAGTACCGCTCGACCGTGGCCGGCTCGAGCGCGGCGGTCGGCGCCTCCGCGATCGTGCCCGGCTTCGGCACCGCGGCCGGCGTCGCGCTGTCGGGCGCGCAGGTCCTGGCCACCCTCGAGGCCACGATGCTCTACGTGCTGTCCTACGCCGAGGCCACCGGCGTCGCGGTCGACGACGTCGACCGGAGGCGGGTGCTCCTGATGGCCGTGCTCCTCGGGAAGGACGGGACCGCGCTGGTGGAGAAGGCGCTCGGCAACTCCGACGCCCGGTGGGGCACGCTGCTCGCAAACGGGGTCCCGGCCCAGGTGGTGCAGCAGGTCGGCCGGCAGCTCCGGGGCCGGTTCCTCGCGAAGTTCGGGGTCACCCAGGTCGCCCTCTCGCTGGCCCGGCTCCTGCCGTTCGGCGCCGGTGCGGCCGTGGGCGGGATCACCGGGGCCGCGAGCGCCGGGGTCGTGATCAAGGCCACCCGCAAGGCCTTCGCGCGGTGATCGACGGCGACGTCCTGCTCGACCGGCTGCGCGCCCTGGGCCGGACGGTCGTGCTCGCGCTCCCGAACGTGGCCGTGGCGCTGGCGTTGCTGCTGCTCTTCTGGCTCCTCGCCCGGCTGCTCGCGCGGCTGGTGCGCTCGGTCGTCACCCGCGCCGGCCAGCCCAAGGGGGTCCAGATCGTCCTGGGCCGGCTGACGACCTGGGGAACGGTCGGGCTCGGAGTGCTCGTCGGTCTGGTCATCGTCTTCCCCGGGGTGACGCCCGCCTCGGTGTTCGGCGCGCTCGGGATCGGGAGCGTCGCCATCGGCTTCGCCTTCAAGGACGTCCTGCAGAACCTGCTCTCGGGGATGCTGATCCTGCTCACCCGGCCGTTCCGGATCGGCGACCAGATCGTCACGGGCAGCCACGAGGGCACGGTCGAGGACATCGCGGTGCGGGCCACCACCCTGCGGACGTACGACAACCGCCGGGTCGTGATCCCCAACAGCGAGCTCTACACCAACCGGGTCACGGTCAACACCGCGTACCCCCGGCGCCGGCTCAGCGTCGTCGTGGGGATCGGGTACGGCGACGACATCGACGTCGCCAAGCGGGTCGTGCTGAGCACGGTCGCGACGCTGCCGGGCGTCGCCGACGACCCCGCCCCCACCGTGCTCGTCACGGCGCTCAGCGACTTCACCGTCGACCTCGAGGTGCGCTTCTGGATCAGCCCGCCCGCCCGGCGCGAGGCCGTCGAGGTGCAGGACCAGGTGCTGAGCGCCCTCAAGCCGGCCCTGGTCGGTGCCGGTGTGGACCTGCCGCTGCCGACCCAGCAGGTGCTGCTCCACGACCAGACCGAGGACGGCGACGGCGACCGCGCCCGTCAGCGCGAGGGCTGGCCCCCGGCCCCCGCGCGCACCCCGACCTCAGACCACGCTCCCGACCGGAAGGCCCCCACCCCATGAACCTGTCGATCCGACGCGCCGCCCAGACGGTCCAGGACGGCGTACGGACCCAGCTGTGGCCGCTCCCGATCTTCGGCGTCGTCCTCGCGGTCGCGGCCGGGATCCTGGTCCCTCTGCTGGACGTCCGCATCGACGAGCAGCTCCCCGGCGTCCTCGACACCCTGGTGTTCAACGGCGACCCCGGCGCCGCCCGGACCGTGCTGAGCGCCGTCTCCAGCTCCCTGATCACCGTGACGTCGCTGACCTTCTCGCTGACGGTGGTCACCCTGCAGCTCGCGAGCAGCCAGTTCTCCCCGCGGCTCCTGCGGACCTTCACCCAGGACCTGTTCGTCCAGGTCACCCTGGCGATCTTCCTGGCCACGTTCACCTTCTCACTGACCGTGCTCCGCTCGGTGCGCTCCGCCTCCGAGGGTGGCGTCGTCTTCGTCCCGCGGATCTCGGTCACGATCGCCTTCCTCCTGGCCGTGGCCAGCGTCGTGTCCCTGACCCTCTTCCTCGCGCACCTGACCCGCCAGATCCGGGTCGAGACGATGCTGCAGCACGTCTACGACGACGCCGTCGGCACCATGCAGACCAACCTCACGCGCCGCGACGACCCCGCCGAGGGCACTCCGGCCCCAGCTCCGCCCCACTCGGCCCAGGTCCTCTGGGCCCGGTCGTCGGGCTTCCTGACCAGCATCGACCAGGACGACCTCGTCGGCGTCGCGACCAGGGCCGACGCGCGTGTCGTCATCGAACGCCACCCCGGCAGCTTCGTCGTCCAGGGGACCCCCCTCGGTCGCGTCTGGGCGCGCAGCGAGAGCCCGCTGGACCCCGAGACCCTGGACCGGCTGGCGGCCGACGTGGCCGGGGCCGTGAACCAGGGTCCCGAGCGCACAGCCGCGCAGGACGTCGGCTACGGGCTGCGGCAAGTCACCGACATCGTGAACAAGGCCCTCTCCCCCGGCGTCAACGACCCCACGACCGCGGTCCACGGGCTGGGCCAGATGTCGGCCCTCCTCGTCGAGCTGACCACCTACCGGCTGGACCCGCTCGTCCTCACCGACGACGACGACCAGGCGCGCGTCGTGCTGCACCGACCCGCCTTCGCCGAGCTGCTCGAGGTCTGCGTCGCCCAGCCCCGCTCGTACGGGAAGGCCGACGTCCAGGTGCTCTCCCGGCTCTACACGCTGCTGGAGGACCTGGCCTGGCACGCGTCGACCGAGCAACGGCCGGCCGTGCTCGACCAGCTCCGTCGCCTCGACGCCACCGTGGCCGACCAGGACCTCGACGACGTCCAGACGGCCCGGCTCGACGAGCTGGGTCAGAGCGTGCGGCGGATCGCCCGGCGTACGGCGGGTGACTCCCCCGCCTCGTAGCGCGCGGGGACCCGGGCGGGCCCGCACCCGCGGTGGGGATCCGTCAGGGGTCGACGACCTGCAGCAGCCCGGGCGTGGTCCCGGTGACGAAGACCCGGCCCGTGGTCTCGTCCACCGCGACGGTGTTCGGCTGCTGGACGGTCGGGTAGCGGGCCGTCTCGCGCGGCTGGTCTCCCGACAGGTCCAGACGCACCAGCTCGTTGCTCGCGGTCACGGTGACCCACAGCTCGTCGCGGCGGGCGTCGTAGGCCACCCCGTACGGCTGGCCGGGCAGCGCGACCCGGGCGACCTGGGCCGCCTGCGGGGGCGCGGAGTAGAGCAGCAGCGCTCCCCCTCTCGTGTCGACGACCACCAGCCGTCCGTGCTTGTCGGCGACGACGTGGGTCGGGCCGTCGCCCGCGGAGAGCTCCGTCAGCGGCTGCAGGGTCGCGGCGTCGTCGAAGGTGATCGTGTTCTCGCCGACGTCGACCACCCCGAACACGTCCCCCACGTGCGCGATGCCGCCGGGCTGGGTCACGTCGGTGAAGGTGGCGACGACGCGGTCGTCCCGGATCGCCGTGAGCGTCGCGCCCGCCTCGTCGGCCACCAGCACGGTCCCGTTCGGCGCCTGGTTCGCGTCGTGCGGCATCGCCCCGGTCGGGGTGCGTGACAGCACCCGCCCCGACGGCAGCGCCACCCGCAGCAGCGAGGTCGAGCTCTCGTCCGGCACGAGCACGGGACCGCCCGCCGCGGCGAGCTGGAGATGACGCAGGGAGCCGGGCAACGGCGTACGGCCCCGGACGGCGAGCGTGGTCGGGTCGAGCAGGACCAGCTCGTCGGGGCCGCGCACCGCGACCACCACACGGCGGGTGGTCGCGTCGGCCACGATGCCCTCCGGGGCGTTGCCGATCTCGATCGTGCGCCCGGCCGGGGTGGTCGTGGTCACCGGGGAGGCGGCCGGCTCGGCCGCGGTCGGCACGGGCCTCGGCAGCCGGCGGGGCGTGAACTGCCCGGACAGCGGCGGACGCGCCTCGGCCGCGGGGGTGGGGTCAGCACCCTGGCCGGTGCCGCAGGCGGCCACCAGGCCCAGGGTCACGCAGGCCGCGAGCGCGGCCCGCTCCGGGCGGGGAGCGACACGGCGGGGCACCGCCCCATCATCGGTCACCGGTGGGAAGGCCCGGCCGGGCCGCGGGCTCTGGTCAGCCCGAGCCCAGGACCGACCTCCTGCCTCGCCCGGCCCGCACCCGGGCCCGGGCCGTCCCCACCCGAGCAGGTGAAGATCCCGATCACGGGCCCCACGCGTCCTCCTGCCGCGTCGGAGAGGGAGGCGGGCAGACCACCGCGAGCCTCCGACGAGGTCCGGCCCCGGGCCGACCTGGACGAGGCTCAGGCCTCCTTCAGCGGGCTCCACCCAGGCTGGTCCGACCACGAGCCCTCGAGCACGAGGACGGCGGAAGGAGCAGGGACCATGGACCAGCCCGAGAGCCGGGACGGGCACCCCGCACCGTCCAGGGGTCCCGGTCGGCGAGCGTCTCGGGCCCGTCTGGCGGTCGTCGTCCTGGTCGCGGCCTTGATGGCAGCGGTCCTGCCGGCCCGTTCCTACGTCCAGGCGCTGACGGCACCAGGGGACGCGGCCTGGACGACCCGCACGGTCGACTGGCTGCGGGACCGGGGTGCTTCACCGCTCGTCGACACCGCCGAGAACCTCTGGTACGGGCTGCACCCACCCTCCGACAGGCCTCCCGAGGCTCGCGACCTGCCCACGGTGAGCACGGCGTCCGCACCGAGCCGCGATGGCGCAGCAGCGCTGCCGCAGCTCGTCGACGCCTACGGCGGACGCGCCGTGGCCGGCGAAAGGACGTGGCAGGTGAGGCGGCTCGACGCCCGCGGGGCGGTCCTGCTCGCCACCGCGTTCGTCCGGCCCGACCCCGAGCACGCCGGGGTGGTCGCGGCCGTGGCCTGGGTGCGGAGCACGAGCGTGACGGCCCACCTGGTCGCCGGGACGACCATCCCGGGAGGCGCGGCCTGGCCGGGTCACGCCGACGTGCCGCCGCGCGACGTGCCCGCCCTGGTGGCGACCTTCAACTCCGGCTGGCGGACCCAGGACATCTCGGGCGGCTTCAGGATCGGGAACCAGACCTGGCCGCGGCTGCAGCCCGGGCAGGCCACCGCCGTCGTCGACGGCCGTGGTCGGGTCGACGTCGGGGTCTGGGGTCGGGACTTCGGCGTCTCGAGCGACGTCGTCGCCGCACGCCAGAACCTGGCGCTGGTGGTCGACCAGGGCCAGGTCGCGGCCGGGCTGGGCTCCAACCGGAACCACCAGTGGGGCTACCGCGACAACCAGCACCAGTTCACCTACCGCTCGGGGATCGGCGTGGACCGCTCGGGCGACCTCGTCTACGTCGCGGGCTCCGGCATGACGCTCGAGGTCCTCGCCCAGGCCCTGCGCGACGCCGGCGCCGTACGGGCGATGCAGCTCGACGTCCACGACGGCTTCCCGTTCTTCGCCGTGTGGGAGCACGCGCACGGCGCCGACACCCCCACGAAGCTCCTGGCGTCGATGGCGCACGACGCGAACCGCTACCTCCAGCCCGACCAGCGGGACTTCTTCTACCTCACGCTCCCCGAGAGAGGACGATGACCGCCATGGACGACGTGCCCGCCCCGGCCGACACGTCCGACGTCTGCTCCGGACCCGACGCATGAGCGACGGCGCCGCCGTGGGACGGCACGGTGCCGACGTGGACCGGCAACCCGTCACCGCCGAGCGGTTCCGGCCGCGCGGCTGGCTCGACCGCCTCTTCGCGATCGGGATCGTCGCGAAAGGGCTCAACGGCGCCGCCGAGCTCGTCGGCGGCCTGCTCCTGCTGCTCGTCGGCCCGGACCGCCTCCACCGCTGGGTCGCCGACCTCACCCTGGGCGAGCTCTCCGAGGACCCGGACGACGTCGTGGCCCGCTCCCTGCTGCGCACCTCCGACGGCCTGAACGGCGACGCGGTGCTCTTCGGGGCCGTGTACCTGCTGGTCCACGGCCTCGTGAAGGTCGTGCTCGTCGTGGCGCTGCTCCGCAACAAGATCTGGGCCTACCCCTGGATGATCGGCGTGCTGCTCGCCTTCATCGCCTACCAGCTCTACCGGATCGTCCTCTCGCCGTCGCCCGGCCTGGTCGCCCTCACGGTCTTCGACGCCCTGGTCGTCGCGCTGACGTGGCGCGAGTGGCGGGTGCAGCGGGCGGCTGGTCGTCGCGAGCCGGTCAGGAGCGGTCGTCCCGGCGGTCGCTAGGAGCAGCGGGTGCCCGGTCGTGCGGCACGCGTCAGGGGCGCTCTGCTGCGGGGAGCCGGCCCGCCTCGGGCCCGTGCGCGGCGAGGAGGACCACGCCGACGGCGGCGAGGAGCCCGCAGCCCACCGCGAGGAGCAGGGTCACGCCGCCGAGGGCGGCACCGTCGCGCAGCAGGAGCCGCCCCCCGACGACGGCGGTGACCGGGTCGACGAGGGTCAGGCAGCAGACGACCACCTGGGGCGCGCCGACGGCGTACGCGCCCTGCGTGCACCACAGGCCGAGCGGGAGCGCCGAGGCGAGACCGAGGACGGCCACGACCGTCAGCGGCAACCAGCCGCCGGGCCTCGTCGTCGCCACCTGACCCAGCGTCCGGACCAGCAGCGAGGTGAGCCCGAACAGGGCGGCTGCGCTCGTGGCCCGGGCGACGCAGCCCACGAGCTCCGGCGCTCGACGCAGCGCCGCGCTCAGCACCGCTGCGGCGCCGACCACCGCGGCCACGGCGCCGGCGAGCGTCGTCCAGAGGGGCAGCACGGCCGCGTGCGTGCCGGGGACCAGCAGGACCACGGTCAGTGCCGCGACCCCGACGACGCTGACCGCGGCGCCGACGACCTGCGCGGCGCCGGGGCGCCGGCCGCGGCCGAGGGCGGAGCGGACCACCGTCACCGGGACCGCGAGCACCCCGACGGGTTGCACGAGCGTGATCGGCGCCAGCGTGAGCGCCGCGACGTGCAGCACGCCCCCGAGGCCGGCCTGGCCGACGCCGACGCGCCACGCGCGGTTCCGCAGGAGCGACCTCACGACGGCCCACCCGGCGAGGAGGCGAGCCCTGCCCGCCGGACCCGGCTCGGGCCCCGAGGGACGGTCGCGACCGGCGGACAGCGTGGATCGGACCGCACCGTGCTGGCGGACGGCGGCGAGACCGAACAGGACGGCGCCCAGCGTCGCCAGCCCGACGGCCAGGAGCGGCAGGGCGCCCGCCCCCGGGTGCGGCATCAGGCCGGCGCCTCGACGGCCTGCACGTCGCTGCGGCGGATCGAGAGGTAGGCGACGAGCACGACGATGACGCCTCCGGCCGTGGCCGCGACGGTTCCGTCGCCCAGGCCCAGGCCCCCGCCGTGCGAGGCGGGCTTGCCCAGCCAGTCGGCGACCGAGGCGCCGAGCGGGCGGGTGAGGACGTAGGCGACCCAGAAGGCGACGACCGGGTTCATGCGGAAGAAGCGCCAGCCCAGCGCGGGCACGGCGATCGCCACCGCGAACACCGCCACCGAGGGGAGGTAGCCGAGCCGCAGCTGGTCGGCGGTGAGGTCACCCGCGGCGGTGCCCAGCGCGAAGCTGGCCAGGACCGTGGCCCAGTAGAAGAGCTCGCGGCGCCGCGTCGTGATGCTGTGGATCGACAGGGTGCCCTCGCTGCGGCGCCAGACCAGGAAGAGGCAGACGACCACGGCGAGGTAGAAGACGGTCGTCACCGCGTACGGCAGGCCGACCAGGTGCACCGCGTCGGCGGCCATGGTCCCGAAGACGGCGACCATGGCGACGGCGAGCCAGTAGACACCGGCGACGTAGTGGCGGGTGCGCAGCTGGAGCCAGAGCGCGGCCGCCAGCCCGAGGACGCCGACGGAGACGGCCAGGACGAGGTTCGACCCAGCCAGGTAGTCCGACAGCGCCTCCCCCATCCCCGTGGTGAGGGTCTTGAGGACCCAGAACAGGGCGGTGATCGCCGGAACCTTCGCCGCCAGGGACGCGGCGCTGGCCCGGCCGGCGTACGGGTTGGCGGCAGCGAACGTGCCGGTGGAGGGAGAGCTCACGGGTGGTCCTTCGGGGCGCGGGGTCGCTGGGGGCCCGAGCGCGACGGTGGTCTCGGCGCCGCGGTCCCGCCCGGGCCCCGTGGTGCAGGCGTTCGGGGCCGGTGGCCGCTCGGCCTAGTCTGGGAGGGCTCACCTGAGCCCGGGCTGAGCGCCCTCGGCCGGCCACGGCTCGACGGGACCGCCGCGGCGACGCGTGGCCGCGACCAGGTCGGTCGGGACCAGCCGGCCGCGCTCCACGAGCCACGAGCCGACCACGACCACGACGGTCTGGGCCGCGAGCAGCCCGACCAGGACCAGCAGCTGGGCGGCCCCGGCCTGGGCCGGGCTCCCGCCGCCGAGCAGGACCCCGACGAAGGCACCCGGCAGCGTGACCAGACCGACCGTACGGGTCTGGTCGAGGCCGGGCACGAGGGACTCGGACCGGTGCCGGCTGATGACCAGGCGGATCGCGACGGGGACCTCGAGCCCGAGGGCGAGCGCCCCCTCGTAGGTGTCCCGCTCCTCGCGCAGCGCGGCGAAGCAGCGACGACCGTTGAGGCTGCTGGCGCTCATGCAGCCGCCGATGACGATCCCGGCCATGGGGACGATCGCCGGACCGGTCCAGGGCACGGCGCCCGAGGCGAAGATCACCACCAGGACGGGCACCGCGCCGGACGCGACGGCGACCAGGACCCAGGGCCAGGCTCGGCCGGCGCCGATCCGGCGGGCCGACGTCGCGACGGCGACCCCGAGCATCACCACCGCGAAGGCCAGCGACCACACGACCCGGCCGAGCACGGCGGTCAGCACGAGCGAGACCAGCGCGAGCTGGCCGACCGCCCGCGCCACGGCCACCGCGTCGGGCCGCGCCGTCCCCAGCCGGCTGAGCGCCGCGACCACGACGGCCAGCGCCGTGAGGACGGCGAGGGCGACGACCAGGTGCACCGACAGCGTCGTCACCGGGCACTCCCCCGGGCCTGCGTCACCCGCGTCCTGCGCGCGACGCCCGGCGTCACGGCGTGCCGGAGCCCTCGAGCCGGGCGCGACGACGGTGCAGCAACCACTCGACGCCCATCGGGACCAGGGAGACGAGGACGATCAGGACCAGCACCGCGTCGACGTTGTCGCGGATCAGCGGCACCGAGCCCAGGTAGTAGCCGGCGACGGTCACCCCGCACGCCCACAGGACGCCGCCGATCGCGGTGTAGGTGATGAAGCGGCGAAAGCTCATCCGGCCCACGCCGGCGACGAGCGTCACGAAGGTCCGCACCACGGGGACGAAGCGCGCCAGTATCAGCGCACGGTTGCCGTAGCGGTCGAAGAAGGCCTCGGTCCGGGCGACGTGGCGCGGGTCGAGGATCCTGCCGACCAGCCCGCGCCGCGGCTTGAACAGCGGCGGCCCGATCAGCCGGCCGAGCCAGTAGCCGGTGACGTTGCCCGCGATCGCGCAGGCGGTGACGACGGTGCACACGAAGAGCATGGAGTGCCCGATCGCGCCGCTCGCGACGAAGAGCCCGACCGTGAAGAGCAGCGAGTCGCCCGGAAGCACGGCGAAGAGACCGCACTCGGCGAAGACGACGAAGGCCACGCCCCACAGCACGTACGGCCCGAACGCGCGGATGAGGGTCTCGGGGTCCATCCAGCCCGGCAGCAGGAGCGGGGCCAGGACCAGGGAGGAGAGCGCGCAGGTGGGCGTGAGCATCAGGGGGAGTCTTCGGACGGGAGCGGGCGGGGGTCGTCGACGGCGCCGGTCGAGGCGTCGGCCGGGTCCAGCGGGAGCACGATCTCGAACCGGCACCAGGCGCGCGGGTGGTCGACGACCTGGACCCGTCCGCCCTGCGAGGCGACGGCCGCGCGGGCGATCGCCAGGCCCAGGCCGCTGCCGCCCACGTCGCGCGAGCGGCTGACGTCGAGACGGACGAACCGCTCGAAGACACGCTCGCGGTCGGCCGGGTCGACCTCCGGCCCGTCGTTGTCGACCCAGATCACGGCCTCGTCACCCCGCGTGGTCACGGTGAGGGCCACCTGGGTGTCGGCGTGCCGCTCGGCGTTGTCCACGAGGTTGCGCAGCGGCTGCGCCACCCGCGACAGGTCGGCCCGGACCCGGACCGGCTCGACGTGGCCCTCGACCCGGAGGGCGCTCGTGGTGCGCAGCCGCCGGACCTCGTGGTCGACGAGGTCGTCGAGGTCGACCTCGACGACGGCACCGACGGCGTCGGGCGACTCCGCCCGGGCGAGCGACATCAGGTTCCCGACCAGCTCGCGCATCCGGTCCAGCTCGGCGTTCATCGTGCCCAGGAGCCGGGTGCGGACCTCCTCGTCGTGCGTCCGCCCGGCGAGCTCGGCCGCCGTGCTGAGGGTGGCCAGCGGGCTGCGCAGCTCGTGGCTCGCGTCGGACACGAAGGCGCGTTGGGCCCGGTCCGAGGCCTGGAGCCGGTCGAGCATGGCGTTCATCGTCGTGGCCAGCGCGGCGATCTCGTCCTGGGTCTGCGGCACGTCGAGGCGGGCGGTCAACGCCCGCGCGTCGATCTCGGCGACCGTGGTCCGGATGCTCTCGACCGAGCGCAGGGCGCGGCCGACCAGCACCCACACCGCCCCCGCGACCAGGAGCAGGAGCAGAGGCGTGCCGGCGAGCAGCAGGACCGCCACGGTCTGGACCGTGGTGCGCTGGAGGGTGATGGGCACCGCGACCTGGACGTAGTAGGTCTGCCGGTCGGCGGTCAGCGCGGTGGTCACGACCTTCCACTCGCCGCCCTCGTTGAGGGTGTCGATGTCGCGCTCGACCGAGGTGTACGCCCCGACGGCGGGCCGCTGGTCCGACAGGGCGGTCGTGGTCGCACGGCGCGACGAGCCGACCACGGCCCCCGAGGCGTCGAGCACGAGGGTGACCGCGTCGGTCCTGGCCTGGTCGCCCAGGGCGGCCACGGTCTCGTCGAGGCCGTTTGTCGTGATGCGGGAGACGATCTCCGCGGCCCGGGCCCGCCCGGTCGCCTCGACCGCCTGCTCGAGGGAGGACTGCAGGGCGTACACCAGCCCGGTCCCCCCGAGCAGGAGGGCGACGACGACCACCACGACGGCGACGAGGACCGAGCGCGCCCGGACGCCGAGCCTCGAGCCCCACCGGTCGAACGACCACGGGCGGCGGAGCGCCAGGTCGGGGCGCAGGCCCGGTCGCTGCGTCTCCCGGGTCATGGTGCCCATGCTCCTCCCCGGCGCGGGACGGGAGACCACGCTCATGCCGCGACGGCCAGCCCGCGCCGCGGCCACGCGGGGCGGGCGGCCGTCCCGGCGAGCCGGCCGTAGTGGTCCTCGAAGGTCGCGACCGTGCGGTGCAGGGCATGGTCCTGCGCGAGGACCCGGCTCCCCAGCCCCAGCCGGGCGCGCCCGACCGGGTCGGCCAGCAGGTCGGTGAGCGCGCCGGCCAGGCCCTCGACGTCGCCCGGCGCGTAGAGGTGCCCGTTCACCCCCGGTCTCACGAGGTGCGGCAGGGCCATCGCGTCGGCGGCGACGACGGGCAGCCCGGTCGCCATGGCCTCGAGCGTGGCGAGGCTCTGCAGCTCGGCGGTGCCGGGCATGACGAACACGTCGGCCCGGCCGTACGCCGCCAGCAGCACCTCGTCGTCCACCGCACCAGGAACCGCACGGACCCGGCCAGGCCGAGGTCGGCGGCGAGCGCCTCCAGCCCGGGGCGCAGGCTGCCCATCCCCACGACCTCCACGCGCGCGCCGAGCGCGCCCGGCAGCCGGCCGACCGCGCGCAGCAGCTCGTCGACGTGCTTCTCCTGCTCGAGTCGGCCGACGAAGAGCAGCGTGGGCGCGCCCGTGCCGCGCTGCGCCCCTGCCCCCCGCTGCGCCGCAGGCACCGCGAAGCGGTCGAGGTCGATGCCGCAGGAGACGACCTCCGCGCCGGGCAGCGAGGTCGAGACGGCCAGCAGGTCGGCGGCGCGCTGCGTGGGCACGCTGAGCAGGTCGGCGTCGGCGTACACGCGCTCGAGGTCGCGCCAGGCCACCCGGCTCGCGGTCTGCGGGAAGGTCCGGGCGACGGGCACGTGGTGGAGCAGGTTCTCGGGCATGAAGTGGTTGGTGGCGACGACCGGCACCCCCGCGCGGGTGGCCGCGCGGATCAGCGTGCGGCCCAGCCCGAGGTGGGACTGCACGTGGACGACGTCGGGGCGGGCGACCCGCAGGACCTGCTCCACCTGGCGGCGCGCCGTGCGCGGGTCGAGCACCTGCATCCGCGGGCGACCCGGCAGGCCGAGCGAGCTCAGCCGGTGCACCCGGACCGCGCCGTCGAGGTGGGTCTCGCGCTCCCCGCGGGCGGACGGCCAGAGCAGGTCGACCGTGTGGCCGGCCTCCGCGAGGCCGGCAGCCAGGCGGGCGGTGAACGTGGCGGCCCCGTTGATGTACTCGGGGTACTGGTCCGCGCCCACGACGATCCTCATGCCCGACACCGTGGACCACGTCGGCTGAGTCGGACCTGAGCGCCGTCGCGGGCCGTCGGGACCGGCGGAGCGCCCGGAGCGTCGTTCAGGTCCGGCTCAGCCGGCAGGGCGGACGATGCGTCCTGGACACCCCTGACGAGGAGCGCACATGAAGATCCTGCTGGTCGAGGACGAGGACCGCCTCGCCGGCGTGGTGAAGGAGGGCCTGGTCGCCGAGGGTTTCTCCGTCGACGTCGTCAGCGACGGCATCACCGGGCTCTGGGCCGCGACCGCCAACCCGTACGACGCCATCGTGCTCGACATCATGCTGCCCGGGATCAACGGCTACGACGTGCTCAAGGAGCTGCGCGGGCGCAAGGTCTGGACCCCGGTCCTCATGCTCACGGCCAAGGACGGCGAGTACGACCAGACCGACGCCTTCGACCTCGGCGCCGACGACTACCTCACCAAGCCGTTCAGCTTCCTGATCCTGATGGCCCGGCTGCGCGCGCTCGTCCGCCGCGGCGCCCCCGAGCGACCCGTCCTCGTCACCGTCGGCACCCTGGTCCTGGACCCCGCCCGGCGCGCCGTCGCCCGCGGCGGCGTCCCCATCACCCTGACCGCCCGCGAGTACGGGCTGCTGCACTACCTCATGCGCAACGCCGGCGACGTGGTCAGCAAGGCGCAGATCCTCGACAACGTGTGGGACTCCGCCTACGAGGGCAGCGACAACATCGTCGAGGTCTACATCGGCTACCTACGCAAGAAGCTCGACACCCCGTTCGGCCTCGTCACCCTCCACACGCTCCGCGGCCTCGGGTACCGCCTCGACCCCGACGTCTGAGCCGTCGTCCGCCGGGGCGGCCCCGACCGGGATGCCTCCCCGCGCGCAGGGACCGCCCTGACGCGCGGGGAGGCGTCCGCGGTCCTCAGCCGCCGTCGAACGTCCTCAGCGTCGTCGAGAGCGTGGACAACGCCGCGGCGCAGTCGGCCTGGACCGGGCTCCCGGCGCGCAGCGTGGTCAGCACGTCGTCGATCTGGCCGTCGAGCGTGCTCCAGTCCTTGGGGTCGCGAGGCTTGAGCCCGGCCTCGGCGCTGTCCCACGCCACCTCGAGGTCCTTGACGTTCGCCTTGGCCCCGACGAGGTCGTCCTGCGCCATCTTGGCCTGCACCGACGACACCATCGCCGAGAACCGGCTGAGGTCGCCGAGACCGGTCGTCGGGTGCACCGCCGGGCTCCCGGCCGGCACGGGGGCACCGGCGGCGCCGCCCGCCGAGGCGGTCGTCGCCGGGTGCAGGCCGGCGAGCACCACGCCGAGCACGGTGATGCCGACGGCTCCGCCCAGGGCCCAGCCGAGGTCGCGGCGCCGCCCGCCGAGCGGCCCCGACCCCTTCTCGGCCACGCCGAACCGGTTGACCAGCCGCTGCTCGCGGGCCACCAGGACGACGATCACGGCGAGGAAGAGGACGCTGGTCAGGCTGGCACCCAGCCCCAGCCCGCCGAGCGAGGTGTCCTGGGTGAGCAGGTCGCCGAGGGACGCGCCGAGCGGTCGGGTCAGGACGTACGCGACCCAGAAGGTGACCACGGCGCTCGCGCCCAGACGACGCGCGAGGTAGGTGAGGGCGATCAGCGCGCCGAAGATCCAGACGCCGTTGCGGAAGCCCAGGCTCAGCGCCTCCGTGGCGAGGTCGCCCGCGGCGGTGCCCAGCGCGAAGGTGACGAGGATGGCGCCCCAGTAGAAGCGCTCCCGGCGCGGGGTGTCGACCGAGGTGATGGCCAGGGTGTGCTCCTGGCGGTACCAGACGGTGAAGACGACGGCGAGGACGACCGCGAACACGGCGGTGCTCACCCAGAGGCTGACGCCGAGCGTGTCGGTGAAGAAGTCGGTGAGCTGGGTGCCGACGATGCTGACGAGCACGACGGACGACCAGTAGGCCCACGGGGTGTAGCGCGTCCGGCGCAGCTGGAGGGTGAGGACGACGGCCAGGACGGCCAGCATCGCGAGGTCGGTCACGACCGGCCCCAGGCCGACGTTCACGGCGAGGAAGTCGGCGAACGTCTCGCCCACGGTCGTCGACAGGACCTTGATCACCCAGAAGGTGGCCGTGATGAGGGGGACCTTGGTCTGCCAGAGCGCGCGTCGGCCCGGCGGTGCGTTCACGGTGGTGGTGGTCACGAGGTTCCTCCTGCGGTGGCGGTGATGGTGCGAGGACCCTCGCGTCGGTCCGCTGAGAACGGCCTGAACCGAGCGGTGGTCCGTGCCCGCGGGCCCGTCGAGACGGCGCGTTCAGTTCCTGCACAGGCGCGGCGGCGGACGATCGGGCGTCCTCACCCGGAGGGCACCGAGGAGGTCAGGGTGTCGTCGAGCGTCCTTCCGGAGGTGGCCGGCTCCCCGCCTGCGCGTGCGGCGACGTGGGTGTGGGCCCTGGGCCTCGCGCTGCTGGCCTTCGCCGTCCGGCTCGAGACGGTGCTGCGGGGCGGTGGGCTCTTCGGCCGGATCGGCTACGACGGGTCGGTCTACTACGCCGCGGCGGCGGCTCTCGCGCACGGGCTCCTGCCGTACCGGGATTTCCTCCTGCTGTACCCGCCGGGCATCGTGCCCGCCCTGCTGCCCTTCGCCGGGCTCGGCCGCCTGCTGGGCGACGCGAACGGCTTCGCGGCGGCCCGGCTCGCCTGGTTCGGGCTGGGCGCGACGAGCACGGCCCTGGTCTTCGCCGTCTTCCGTCCGCGCGGGCTGCTGCCCGCGGTGGCGGCGGCCGGCTGCTACGCCGTCTTCGTGCCCGCCGTGGTCAGCGAGCACACGACGTCGCTGGAGGCGGTCGGTTCGGTGTGCCTGCTCGGCGCCCTGGCCCTGCTCCGTCCGGCCGGGGCGCCGCAGCGCGCCGCCGCGCCGCTCGTCGCGGCCGAGGCCCTGCTCGGCGTCGCGACCGGCACCAAGATCTGGGGCGCCGCCGTCGTGCTCGCGGTCGTCGCCTGGTCCGTCGCCCGGGTCGGGCCGCGTCGCGCCGGCCTCGTGCTGGCGGGCGCCGTCGGCGGGGCGACGGTCGTCTGCCTCCCCTTCTTCCTCGCCGCCCCCGGCGCGATGTGGCGCATGGTCGTCTCCGACCAGCTGGGCCGCCCGCGCGTCGACGGCGGCCTCGCCGGCCGTCTGGTCGACCTGGCCGGGTTCTCCGAGCTGCGCGGGATCACGAGCACCAAGGCCCTAGCCGCGGCGGCAGCCGTCCTGCTCGCGGTCCTCGTCGTCCTCGCGCTCCGGGACCCGCTCGGGCGGCTCGCCTGCGTGCTCCTCGCGGTCACCGGGGCCGTCCTCCTGCTCTCCCCGCCGTGGTCGGTCGCCTACACCGGTCTCGCCGCGCCGGCGGTCGTCCTGCTCGTCGGCTCGGGCGTCGCGCGCCTGGCCCGCCGCTCCGTCCGCGGGCGCCCGGTCGTCGTCGCCGTGGTCGTCGCGGGCCTGCTCGCGTACGGGGCGGCGTCTCTGCCGGGGCTGACCTTCGGGAGCCGCTTCCCGGGCCGCAGCCTGGACCGGGTCCTCGCGGCCCGGCCCGGGTGCGTGACGACCGACGACCCGGTCCTGCTCATCGAGACCGGGGCCCTGGGACGGAACCTCGACCGCCGCTGCCCCGTGGTCGTCGACCCCGGCGGCTACTCCTACGACCTCCGCCCCGGGGCCGACCACCACACCGGGCGGGCGGAGAACGCGCAGTGGCAGGACTTCCTCCGCAGCCACCTGGCGGCCGGGAGCACCGCCGTGGTCGTCCGGTTCCGGAGGCAGCCGGGGCTGAGCAGCCGGACGCGCGCCACCATCGCGCGCTGGCCCGTGCTCGCCGACGTGGGCGGCTACCTCGTCCGGACCCCACCCTCGAGCGGCCACGGCTCGACCGGGTGACCGACCCGGTCGGACCACCGGCCCAAGGCCGTCGCCGTCGGGGCCCGGGCGCCGACGTCGCTCAGGTCGGGCTCAGCCCCCGCTCGCGACGATGGGGCACGACCGAGAGCGAGGCCTTCATGGAGGGTGAGAGCCAGCGTCGATGGACGGTGGCGGAGGTCGCCTGGGACATCGGCGACGACGGCGACGAGGACGAGACGTACCTCTACGACGACACCGAGTCCGACGACACCGGGTCCGAGGTGGGAGCTGACGACGACGCGGCGGCGACGACCGAGCACCCCGTCGGCGTGCGCTAGGCGCGGTGGGCGGACCCGGACACCTGGGGCAGGTCCGCTCGACCCTGGAGATGGCGTGCGGGTCCCCGGGCTGCGGCAGCGCCGGTCGCCCGTGCTGTCAGGGTCGCGAGCCTAGGGTGGGCGCCGGCAGGAGGGACGCGTCCAGCGCCTCCTCCGCCTCGTCGGAAGCAGGCCTGTCATGCGCAACCAGATGCTGAAGGCCGCCGGTCTCGGGCACAAGAGCCACGAGAGCGAGAAGGGCGTCGTCCTCTCACCCCGGCTGCAGCTCGACTTCGACTGCCCCGCCCGGCACCACTTCTCGGTCGTCTTCGCCGCGGACGCGGCCCTGCCGAGCTCGTGGGACTGCCCGGTCTGCTGGACGGTCAGCACCCGGACGGACGGGACCCTGGTCGACGTGTCAGCCCCCAAGCACGTCCGCACCCACTGGGAGATGCTGCGGGAGCGACGCTCCCTGCCCGAGCTGGAGACGCTGCTGGCCGAACGCCTCGCGCTCCTCCGCGTAGGCGACATCGGACCCGGCGCCCCTCGGCCGCTGAACCCCAGGACCAGGCACGCCGCCTGATCCGCACCACCGGGCCGGCCGGGCAGGCGGAGAGCCTTTCCGAGGAGGGTCCCGACGTGCAGCGGCCTGTGCAGGGTCGCTGGCCCGAGGCCACGAGCGCAGCAGCGAGCCGCTCGTACGGCGCCCCGCACATGGTCGTCCGGGTGGAGCCTTGTTGAGCTGGAAGCCGCACGGCGTTCGCGCACTCCCGGTCGCAGGGAGAACTTCGTCTGCCGGGTGACGTCCGAGGCGGGGGCGCCGGTCTTGTCACGGCTAGGACATGGAGGACGACGCCACGCCACTCGCCTTCGAGCCGCACCGGACTCGTCGCCGGTCCTGGGTGGTGGAGCTTAGGGGATTCGAACCCCTGACCTCTTCCATGCCATGGAAGCGCGCTACCAACTGCGCCAAAGCCCCTCGCGGGAGTGCCGTCCGTTCCGGTGACCCGGCCCGCGGCAACCCGAGAAGACTACCAAGTCCGGTGCGACCTCACGAAATCGTCTGCCGGACGGACAGCGGACGGACGTTGTGCTCGGCGACCCGCCAGTAGCCGCCGGCGTGGTGGCGGTGCAGGACCGACCACGCGCAGTTGTCCAGGCTCCCGAACGTGCGCCACAGGCCGAAGGGCAGGTCGAGCAGCCGGCAGAGCCCGGCCCGGCCGGCGAGCCCGTGGGTCGTGACGACGACGGTGGACCCCTCGGGCGCCTGCGCGGCGATCTCGACGAGCGCCCCGGCCACGCGCTCCCCCACCTCGGACACGGTCTCGCCGGTCGCGGAGCGGCGGACGTCCTCGCCGCGGCGCAGCGCGGCCCACGCCTCCGGCTCGACCTCGGCGATCTCGGGACCGCGCAGCCCCTCCCACGTGCCGACGTGCACCTCGCGCAGGCGCTCGTCGAGGCGTGGCTCGAGACCGGTGGCCTCGCCGAGCGCGGCGGAGGTCTGCCGCGTACGGGTCAGGTCGCTCGACCAGAGCTGCGCGGCACCGAGGGTGGCGAGCACCCGGGCGGCGTCGCGGGCCTGCTCGACCCCGGTCGCGTTGAGCGGGATGTCGGCCTGGCCCTGGAACCGTCCGGAGGTGTTCCAGTCGGTCTGGCCGTGGCGCCACAGGACGAGGCGGTCCGCGGTCATCGCGGCGTCCGGCTCAGCGGCGGACGTCGAGCCCGAGCGGGATGCCCGGCGTGTCCTGCCAGAGCCGCTCGAGGGCGTAGAAGCGGCGCTCGTCGCTGTGCTGGATGTGCACGACCACGTCGAGGTAGTCCAGGAGCACCCAGCGCTGCTCGCGGTCGCCCTCGCGGCGTACGGGCTTCTCGCCGATGCCGCGCAGGGCCTCCTCGACGCCGTCGACGATGGCGCCGACCTGGCGCTCGTTGCTCGCCGTCACGACCAGGAAGACGTCGGTGATGGCGAGCTGGTCGGAGACGTCGAAGGCGACGATCTCGGTGCCGAGCTTGTCGGCGGCCGCCTCGGCGGCGGTGCGGGTCAGCGCGAGCGCGTGCTCGGTGGCGGTCATGGTGCCTCTTCTCGTCCAGGGGTGCTGCCACTCCCCAGGAGCTGGCACAACCTGACCAGCGTGCCAGGCGGGGGCAAGTCGGGGGCGGGGCTCACTGGTCCCCGGGGGTCAGGTAGAGACCGCGCTTGGCGATGTACTGGACCACGCCGTCGGGCACGAGGTACCAGACCGGCTCCTGCTCGGCGACCCGCCGACGGCAGGCCGTCGACGAGATCGAGAGCGCGGGGATCTCCAGGAGCGTCACCCGCTCCTGGGGCAGCTGGGCGATGTTCGGGGTGTCGATCTCGACGCCGGGCCGCGTGCAGCCGACGAAGTGGGCCAGGTCGAAGAGCTGGTCGGCGTTGCGCCAGGTGAGGATCTGGTCGAGCGCGTCCGCACCGGTGATGAAGTAGAGGTCGACATCGTCGCCGCGCTCCTCGCGGATGTCGCGCAGCGTGTCGTAGGTGTACGTGTCGCCGGGCCGCTCGATGTCGACGCGGCTCACGCTGAAGCGGGGGTTGGAGGCCGTCGCGATGACGGTCATGAGGTAGCGGTCCTCGGCGGCGGATACCTCGCGGTCGGCCTTCTGCCACGGCTGCCCGGTGGGGACGAAGACCACCTCGTCGAGCGCGAAGCGGCCCGCGACCTCGCTCGCGGCCACGAGGTGGCCGTGGTGGATGGGGTCGAAGGTCCCACCCATGACGCCGAGACGGTGTCGACGGCCGTTGCCCGGCTGCCGTGCCAGACCGGTCGAGGGGACGTGCTCGCCCGACCGGAGGCTCACGCCACCCCGGGCGGGGCGGGGGCGACCGTCGTCGTCGCGATGATCAGGGCTCGATCCGCTCAGCTGTGCGGGCGGCCCTTGCCGACGGCGATCGTGATGAACAGCAGCGCGTGCAGGATCACGAAGGCGATCAGCCCGAAGCCCCATGCGGGGATCGGCAGCTCGCGCTCGGTCTCGAGCAGAGCCAGTCCGAATTCCATGCCCGCACTCTAGCGGGTCCCGCGCACGCCCCTGCGTGCGTCACCCGCTCCGTCCACCGTCTTGTCCACAGATGTGAACAAGTGTTCGTTTACGGGTTCAGCGGACCTGGCCGGAGCCGGTCACCACGTACTTGGTCGACGTCATCTCGGGCAGACCCATCGGCCCACGGGCGTGGAGCTTCTGCGTGGAGATGCCGATCTCGGCGCCGAAGCCGAACTCTCCTCCGTCGACGAACCGGCTCGAGGCGTTCACGAGCACGGCCGCGGCGTCGACCTCGGCGGTGAAGCGCTGCGCCGCCGACGCCGAGTCGGTGACGATCGTCTCGCTGTGCCCGGTCGAGTGGTCGCGGACGTGCCCGATCGCCTCGTCGAGCGAGTTCACCACGCGGGCCGCGAGGTCGAGCGAGAGGTACTCGGTGTCCCAGTCCTCCTGGACGGCGGGCACGACCCCGGGCCCGTACGACGAGGTCGCCTCGTCGCCGTGCACGGTCACGCCGGCGTCGGCGAGCGCGGCCAGCGCGTCGGGCAGGAAGCGCGGCGCGGCGTCGGCGTGGACGAGCAGCGTCTCGACCGCGTTGCAGACCGAGGGCCGCTGGGTCTTGGCGTTGAGCAGGATCGCCAGCGCCGTCGCCGGGTCGGCGGAGGCGTCGACGTAGAGGTGGCAGTTGCCGACACCGGTCTCGATGACCGGGACGACGCTGTGGCGCACGACGTGGTCGATGAGGCCCGCTCCCCCGCGCGGGATCAGCACGTCGACGAGGCCGCGCGCGGCCATCAGCTCGTCGGTGACCTCGCGCGGGCCGGGCACGAGCTGTACCGCGTCCGCCGGCAGCCCGGCGTCGGCGAGCCCGTCGCGCAGGGCCTCGACGACGGCCGCGTTCGAGTCCGCGGCCGAGGAGGAGCCGCGCAGCAGCACGGCGTTGCCCGACTTGAGGCAGAGCCCGGCGGCGTCGGCGGTGACGTTGGGCCGGGCCTCGTAGATCATGCCCACCACCCCGAACGGCACGCGCACCTGGCGCACCTCCACGCCGTTGGCGTTGGTCCAGCCGCGCACCACGTCACCGACCGGGTCGGGCAGGGCGGCGACGTCGCGCAGGCCGTCGACCATGCCGGCAACGCGGTCGGCGGTGAGCCGGAGGCGGTCGACGATCGCGGCGCTCATCCCCGCCTGCTCGGCGCGGGCGACGTCGAGGGCGTTGGCCTCGAGGACCGCTGTCTCGGCCTTGGACAGGGCGTCGGCCATCGCGTGCAGCGCCGCGTCCTTCTGCGCCCGGGTCGCGGTCGCGAGGGTCTGCGCCGCGGTGCGGGCGGCCAGGGCCTGGTGCTGCACGCTCATGGGTTTACGGTAGCGGCGCGGACGCCCGCCGGTCCCGGCTCAGCTGTTGTCGCGGACGTACTCCTCGGGGTCCTTGTCGACGATCGGGACCCCGTCGACGTGCTCGGCCTCGTACGCGGCGAAGGCCACGCCGATGCGGTGCCGGGTCTCGAGGTCGACGTGCTCGCGGAACTCCTTGAGCCCCTCGTGCTCCTCCTCGCCCATGTGCTCGTCGTTGGCCTCCCGCGCGTCGTTGACGCCCTTCCACCAGGCCTCGCTGCCGACCTCGGCGTCCTGGGCGGCGAGGATGCCGTCGCGGATGTCGTTGTGGTCGCCGATCGCGTCCTCGGTCTCCTCGACCTCGGCGTCGTCGTGCAGCCGCTCGCCGAGCTTGAGCAGCTCGGGGTAGAACAGCTCCTCCTCGGCCTGCGCGTGCACCTCGAGCATCGTCGAGAGGCGCTTCCACAGGGCACCGAGGGTCTTCGTGTCCTCCTTGGCCACGTCGTCGAGCATGGCGAACATGCGCCGCTGCTCGTGGTGGTCGGACAGGATCAGCTCGCAGATGTCCACGGGCTCAGACTGCCAGGCGTCCTCAGAGGAGCGCGGGTGGCAGCGCCCCCTCGTGCTCCAGGAGCCACCGCTTCGTCTCCAGCTCGTGGCCCGGCTCGCCGCCCGAGTAGCCGCCGAGCCCGTCCGCGGCGACGACCCGGTGGCACGGGATCACGAGGGGCACCGGGTTCGCGGCCATGATTGACCCGACGGCCCGCGCCG
This sequence comes from Microlunatus sagamiharensis, assembly GCF_900105785.1. NCBI lineage: Bacteria > Bacillati > Actinomycetota > Actinomycetes > Propionibacteriales > Propionibacteriaceae > Microlunatus > Microlunatus sagamiharensis. The sequence continues at coordinate 683,793 of NZ_LT629799.1, read as the reverse complement.
GCACGCCCGTGCCGCTGCGCCGGGCCAGCTCGGCGTAGGTGACGGTCTCCCCCGCGTGCACGCCCTGCAGCGCGGTGAGGACGGCGAGCGTCGTCGGCTCCAGCGGCGCCAGGTCGAGCGGCAGGTCGAAGTCGAGCCGCTGGCCGGCGAAGTACTCCCGCAGCTGGCCGAGCACGAGCTGCACGGTCTCGTCCGGCTCGAGGGAGGCGTCTCCCGTCTCGAGGCCCCAGCCCAGCCGTCGCAGACCGGCCGGTCCGGCCAGGAGCCCGACGACCCCGACCTGGGTGTCGTACTGGTCGAAGAACAGCCCGCTCATCGCGTACGCCGTCCCGCCACGAGCGCCTCGACGGTCCTGGCGAGCCGGTCGGTCCGCGTCTGGTCCCGCTTGGCCTCGGTGACCCAGCGGACCCACTCCTTGCGCTGGCTCGGCGTGGACCCGTCGAACGTCGCCTGCGCCGCCGGCTCCGCCGCGACCGCCGCCGCGAGGTCGTCGGGCACCTCGACCGTCCGCGGTGCGTCGTCGGCGACGAGCGCGACCTCGACCTCGTCACCGGCGGCGATCCCGGCCGCCGTCCGCTGCTCGGCGCTGACCGGCAGCAGCGTCCGCCCGCCCATCACGCCGAGCGTGGTCGCGTACGTGTGCTGGTTCAGGGTGGTGCGCACGACGGGCCGCCTGCCCGCACCGAGCCGTTCGACGACCTCGGCCGGCACCTCGATCCCGGTCGCGCTCTTGCCGTGCAGCTCCACCGTCGCGGAGAACCTGATCGCCTCGCTCACGGGCTCATCCTCCCAAGCCGACCGTGGTCACGACCACTGGTCACCAGTGGTCGCGTACGCGGCGTACCGCCGACGAGGAGTGACCAGTGGTCGATGCGGGCGGACCGCAGCGGACGAGAAGGACGAGCAGCAGCGAAGCAGAGGCACCGGCTCGGCGGTAAGTGGTCCGAAAGCGGCCGCCGGAGGGCCCCGTCGGGCTCTGCACGGACCACTTCACGTCAGGAGGAGCGCAGCAGGGACCGGCGGCGCCACGACCGGGACAGTGGCCTAGTCGGAGAGGACGACCAGGGCGTCGCGGTGCACGACGGTGCGCTCGTAACCGCTGCCCAGCTCCGCCGTGAGGTCCTGGGTCGTGCGGCCGAGGAGGGCCGGGAGCTCCTCGGAGTCGTACGCGACGAGGCCGCGGGCGACGACGACGTCGTCGGGGCCGACGAGGTCGACGGGCTCGCCGGCGGTGAAGGTGCCCTCGACCCCGGTGACGCCGGCGGGCAGGAGGGAGGCCTTGCGCTGCACGACCGCGCGCACCGCGCCGGCGTCGAGGACGAGGCGGCCCTTGGTCTCGCTGGCGTGGCGCAACCAGAGCAGGCGGGTCGGGCGGCGCTTGCCCGTGGGCGCGAACAGGGTGCCGACCTCCGCGCCGGCCAGTGCCTCGCCGGCGTGCGGGGCGGACGTCAGGACGACCGGGATGCCGGCGGACGTGGCGATGCCGGCGGCCTCGATCTTGGTCTGCATGCCGCCGGTGCCGACCGCCGAACCGCGCCGGGTCACGTCGACGTCGGCGAGCTCGGCCGCCGAGGCCACCCGGCTGATCCGCTCGGCGCCCGGGGTGGCGGGGTGCGCGGTCCACAGGGCGTCGACGTCGCTGAGCAGGACCAGCGCGTCGGCGTGGACCAGGTGGGCGACGAGGGCCGCGAGCCGGTCGTTGTCGCCGAAGCGGATCTCCTGCGTCGCGACGGTGTCGTTCTCGTTGACGACGGGCACGACGCCCAGCTCGAGCAGCCGGCCGAACGTGCGGAACGCGTTGCGGTAGTTGCCGCGCCGCGTCACGTCGTCGACGGTCAGCAGGACCTGCCCGACGCCGAGCCCGGCCCGGGCGAAGAGCCGGCCGTAGTGCTCCATCAGCAGGCTCTGCCCGACCGAGGCCGCGGCCTGCTGGTTGGCCAGGTCGCGGGGGCGGGTCTTCATGCCGAGCGGCGCGAGCCCCGCCGCGATCGCGCCCGAGGAGACGAGCACGACCTCACGGCCAGACAGGCGTACGGCGACGAGCGCGTCGACCAGGGCGCCGATGCGCTCCGGGTCGATGCCGCCGGTCGGGGTGGTCAGCGACGACGAGCCGACCTTGACCACGACCCGGTGGGCGGTGGCGACCGCCGAGCGGTCGTCGGTCCCGTCGCCCGGCGGTGCGCCGTCAGCGGCGGCGGACACCGTGGTAGCCGCCGTCCTGCTCCTCGCCCTCGCGGGCCTCGTGGTACTCCCGGTCGAGCTCGCGGCGCCGGGCGACGGCCGGACGCTGCGGCTCCTCGAGCCGCACGTCCTCCCCGCGGCGGCTGAGGATCTCCGCGCCCACGTCGACCTGCGGGGCGAAGTCGAACACGACCGCGCCGGTGCCGTCCGGCGCTCCCCCGATGGCCACCCCGTCGCCGGCGCGGGCACCGAGGTCCAGCAGCTTGGTCTCGACGCCGATGCGGTTGAGCCGGTCGGCGAGGTAGCCGACGGCCTCCGGGTTGCCGAAGTCGGTCTGCCGGACCCAGCGCTCGGGCTTGTCGCCGCGGACGCGCCACAGGTCGCCCTGCCGGGCGATCGTGAACTCGGCGTCGCTGCGGCCGCGTCGCACGGGCTCGGGCCGGAGCACGACCCGCGGCTCGGGGGCGGGCTGCGCGGCGCGCCGCTGGGCGACCAGGTCGGCCATCGCGTACGTCAGGGCGCGCAGGCCCTCGCCGGTCTTGGTGGAGACGCCGAAGACGCGGTAGCCCTGGGCCTCGATGTCGGCGCGGGCGATCTCGGCCAGGTCGGAGGCGTCGGGGACGTCGACCTTGTTGAGGGCGACGAGGCGGGGCCGGTCCTCGAGGCCGCCGTGGGCGGTGAGCTCGGACTCGATCACGGCCAGGTCGGTGACGGGGTCGCGGCCCGGCTCGAAGGTCGCGCAGTCGACGACGTGGACGAGCGCCGCGCAGCGCTCGACGTGGCGCAGGAAGTCGAAGCCGAGCCCGCGGCCCTCGCTGGCGCCCTCGATCAGGCCGGGGACGTCGGCGACGGTGAAGGTCACGTCCCCGCCGACGACGACGCCGAGGTTGGGCACGAGGGTGGTGAACGGGTAGTCGGCGATCTTGGGCCGCGCCGCGGAGATCGCGGCGATCAGCGAGGACTTGCCGGCGCTCGGGTAGCCGACCAGGCCGACGTCGGCGACGACCTTGAGCTCGAGCAGGACGGTGCGCTCCAGCCCCTCCTCGCCGAGGAGGGCGAAGCCGGGGGCCTTGCGGCTGGAGGACGCGAGCGCGGCGTTGCCGAGGCCGCCCCGACCGCCCTGCGCGACGACGAGCTCGGCGTCGGGGCCGGTCAGGTCGGCGAGGCGCTCACCGGTGTCGGCGTCGGTGACGACCGTGCCGTCGGGTACGGGCAGGACGATGTCCTCGCCGTTCGACCCGTTCTGGTGGTCGCCGCGGCCGGGCTCGCCGCTGGTGGCACGGCGGTAGGACTGCCGGTGGTAGTCGACGAGGGTGGTGACGTCCGGGTCGACCCGGAGGATCACCGAACCGCCACGTCCACCGTTGCCGCCGTCGGGGCCGCCGAGCGGCTTGAACTTCTCACGGTGCACGGAGGCGCAGCCGTGGCCTCCGTTGCCGCCGAAGGTGTGCAGCGTGACCTGGTCGACGAAGCTGGGGATGGCCATGATGGGCGCCTCCTCTCAGGAGGACGGGTGGGGCTCCTGGCGCCGGTGGCCCGGTGCAGGGGTGGAGAGACGACGAGAGGGTGGCCCGGACGGGCCACCCTCTCGACGAGCCGTTCTTGGTGCCGGTCCGAGGACCGACGGCGTCAGACCGCCGCGACCTCGGGGGTGGCGGCCTCGACCTGGACGGGCGCGATGTTGATCACGCGACGCCCACGACGGGTGCCGAACTCCACGTGGCCCGGGACCAGCGCGAACAGGGTGTCGTCCCCTCCGCGGCCGACGCCCTCGCCGGGGTGGAAGTGCGTGCCGCGCTGGCGGATGATGATCTCGCCGGCGTTGACTAGCTGGCCGCCGAAGCGCTTGACGCCGAGCCGCTGGGAGTTGGAGTCACGACCGTTGCGGGTCGAACTCGCGCCCTTCTTGTGTGCCATCTGCCTGCCTCAGCTCTCGATGCCGGTGACGCGGACCTGGGTGTACTTCTGACGGTGCCCCTGGCGCTTGCGGTAGCCGGTCTTGTTCTTGAACTTCATGATCCGGATCTTCGGACCCTTGGTCTCGGCCACGACCTCGGCGGTGACCGAGGCGTTGGCGAGCGCCGAGGCGTCCGAGGTCACCGAGCTGCCGTCGACCAGCAGGAGCGGCGTCAACGCCACCGAGGCACCGGCCGCGCTGTGCACGCGGTCGATCTCGAGGACGTCGCCGACGGCGACCTTGTGCTGGCGGCCGCCACTACGCACGATCGCGTACACGCCTGACCCACTCTCTTGGTGTTGCTGACTTCATGTCTTGGTGGTGCGCACGGCCCCGTCGAGCTCATCGAGCTGAGAGGGCACGTGCCGGGTGCACGCGCTCTCGTGCGCGCACCGAGGGTCAAGGTTACGTGCGCCTCCAAGGGCGGTCAAACCGCGACACCCGTGCGGACGTACGCGTGACCGATCGGCTCGTCGTCGCCCCGCTACGGTGTCGAGCATGCCAGACCAGACGTCGCCCGCCGGCCTCCGCACGGTCGTGCTGACCGGGGCCGCGGGGCGCATCGGCCGGACCGTGGCCCGGGAGCTGGAGGGCCGCTGGGACCTGCGGCTCACCGACACCCGCACCGTCGAGGGCGTCGAGGGGCTCGCAGTGCTCGACGTGAGCGACCTCGACGCGTGCCGGACCGCCTTCGCCGGCGCGGACGCCGTCGTGCACCTGGCCGCCGACCCCTCGCCCGACGCGACCTTCGACGACCTGCTCTCCCCCAACCTCGTCGGCCCGTACGCGGTCGCGCGGGCCGCCGCGGAGGTCGGCGTACGCCGTCTGGTGCTGGCCAGCAGCCTGCACGCGGTGTCCGGCCTGCCCATGACCCTGCAGCGGCGGCCCTCCAACGCCCCGCGCCCGGCGAACCTCTACGGCGCGAGCAAGGCGTGGAGCGAGGCCGTCGGGGCGATGATTGCGGCGACCACCGCCACGAGCGTCGTGGCCCTCCGGATCGGCTACTTCCACGTCGACCGTCCCGCCGCCGGCGGTGACCTGATGGAGCGTTCGGCCTGGCTCAGCGGCCGCGACGCCGCCGAGCTGGTCCGCGCCGCGGTCGAGGCCGACCTGCCGACCGGCGTGGAGGGCTTCGTGGTCGCCAACGGCACCTCGGCCAACCGGCACCGGGTCGCCGAGCTCGAGGAGACCCGGCGCGCGATCGGCTACATGCCCGTGGACGACGCGTGGGCCACCGAGGCAGAGGCTGACGAGTGAGCGCGCCGGAGGACCTGGGCGGCGTGGTCGGCCTGCCGCACGTCACCGCGACCGCGTACCTGACCGCGCTGCGCGAGGGCGGTTCGCTGCCGGGGCTGGTCGAGGCCGACGACCTGGGGACCTACGTCGTGAAGTTCACGGCGGCCGGCCAGGGGCCCAAGGCGCTGGTCGCCGAGATCGTCGTCGGCGAGCTGGGTCGGGCCCTCGGGGTCGACATCCCCGACCTCGCCCTCATCGAGGTCGACGCCGAGCTGGGGCGCCGCGAGCCCGACGAGGAGGTGCAGGAGCTCGTCACCGCGAGCGCCGGGCTCAACCTCGCCGTCGACTTCCTGCCCGGCTCGGTCGGCTACGACCCGAGCTTCGAGGTGGACCCCGACCAGGCCGCGCGGATCGTCTGGCTCGACGCCTTCGTCGCCAACGTCGACCGCAGCGCCCGGAACACCAACCTGCTGGTCTGGCACAAGACCCTGTGGGCCATCGACCACGGCGCGTGCCTGCGCTTCCACCACGCGTGGGGCCGGCCCGAGGCGTTCGCGCGCTCGGCCTACCGCTACGACGACCACGTCCTGGCCGAGCGCGGCGACCCGCGCTCGGTCCACGCCGAGCTGTCCGCCCAGGTCGACCGCGCGCTGCTGTCCGACGTGCTCGACCTCGTGCCCGACGCCTGGCTGCTGCCCGACCCGCGCCGGCCCGACCCGCAGGCCCCGCCGGACGCGGCGGCCGCGCGGACGGCGTACGTGGACCAGCTGCTGCTGCGCCTGGCCGAGGCCGACCGGTGGCTGCCGTGAGCGGGCCGGACGCGCGCACCGTGACGCGGCACCCCTTCGTGTACGCGGTGCTGCGGGCGGTCCCGCGCGTCGACCGGGGCGAGTTCGTCAACGTCGGCGTCGTCCTCTACTGCCAGGCGCTCGACCACCTCGCCGCAGCGGTCGCCGTCGACCCGGTGCGCCTGCGGGCCATCGCCCCCGACGTCGACCTCGACGCGGTCCGCACCGCGGCGGAGGCGGTCGTGCTGGCCTCCCGGACGCCGGTGGGTTCGGCGCGCGAGAACGAGGGCCTGGCCGTGCGGTTCGGGATGCTCACCGCGCCCAAGAGCACCGTCGTCCAGCCGTCACCCGTGCACGCCGGGCTCACCACCGATCCTGGGCAGACGATGACGCAGCTGCTCACCCGGCTCGTCGCCCCACCGGTCTAGACCTGGCCGTGGGGTGGGCGGGGCGGATGGGAGGCTTGCCCGCGTGTCGCACCCCCTGACGGGCCACGAGGTCCAGCTCTCGCACGGCTCCTACACCGCCTCCGTCGTCTCCGTCGGCGCCAGCCTGCGCTCGCTCGAGCACGAGGGCCGGCCCCTCGTCGTGCCCTTCCACGCCGACCGGCTCCGGCCGGCCTTCCGGGGCGCGACGCTCGCGCCGTGGCCCAACCGCGTCGTCGACGGCCGCTACACCTTCGACGGGGCCGAGCAGCAGCTCGCGCTCACCGAGCCGGACCGCGGCCACGCGCTGCACGGGCTGCTGGTCTGGACCGACTGGCAGGTGGGCGAGACCACCGGCTCGAGCGTCGTGCTCACCGCCGAGCTCGCCCCGGCCGCCGGCTACCCGCACCGCCTGGCGCTGAGCTGCACCTACGCGCTCTCCGACGCCGGCCTCACCCAGACGGTGACGGCGCGCACCCTCTTCGACCGCGCCCCGTACGGCACGTCGGCCCACCCCTACCTGACCGCCGGCGGCGCGCGCCTCGACACCTGCACGCTGACGCTGCCCGCCGACCGCTACGTCGAGACCGAGGGCGAGCGGCTGCTGCCGGCGGGCGAGCAGGACGTCACCGCGGCGCCCTGGCCCGACTTCCGGGAGCCGACGCTCATCGGCGAGGCGCAGGTCGACCACGCCTTCACCGGGCTGCGGCGCGAGGCTGACGGCACCGCGCGCGTACGCCTCGAGGCGCCGGACGGCTTCGCGGTCGAGATGACCTGGGGCGCCGGGCTCGGCTGGGTGCAGGTGCACACGGCCGACCGGCCGGAGCCCGAGCTGGACCGCGCGGGCCTCGCGGTGGAGCCGATGACCTGCCCGCCGGACGCGTTCAGCACCGGGGAGGACCTGGTCGTCCTGGAGCCCGGACAGGAGCACTCGGCCTCCTGGACGATCGCCCGCGGCTGATCACGCTCCCTGAGCCTGTCGAAGGGCCCGACTACGCTCCCTGAGCCTCGACGGGCCTCGTCAGAGGTTGGCGTGAGCGCATCGACGCCAACCACTTCGTGGCCCTTCGACAAGCTCAGGGAGCGTCGCCTCGTGGCCCTTCGACAAGCTCAGGGAGCGTCGCCTCGTGGCCCTTCGACAAGCTCAGGGAGCGTCGCCTCGTGGCCCTTCGACAAGCTCAGGGAGCGTCGCCTCGTGGCCCTTCGACAAGCTCAGGGAGCGTCGCCTCGTGGCCCTTCGACAAGCTCAGGGAGCGTCGCCTCGTGGCCCTTCGACAAGCTCAGGAGGCGTTGCCGCGCGTCGGGGTCAGTCGTCCTCGTTGCCGAAGAGGGCGAGGAGCTGGCGGAACTGCGGGCTGTCCTCGCCGTCGGGACCCTGCACCGAGCTCAGCACGTCGTTGAAGCCGTCGACGTCGCCGAGGTGGCCGTCGACGTCGGCGAAGCCCATCGTCCAGTCCGGGAAGCGGCGCTCCTGCCGGTCCTCGACGAGAACCGTGTCGACCGCGTGGTGCCGGGTGTCGGCGGAGATCGTGGCGTAGAGCTCCTCGACCTTCTCCCGCGGGCCCTCGAGGACCTGCAGGAAGGTCCCCTGGCGGTACAGCAGGATCCCGGTGACGCCGCGCCCGGCGTTATTCGTCCGGCTCTGGTCGAGCAGGTCCAGCAGGTCGGGCTCGGTGAAGGGGACCGAGGCCTGGCTCTCGTAGGCCAGCGAGTAGATCACCGCCAGATCCTACGAGCCACCACCAGCCCGCGCGGGGCTGGCGGATGCGTGGACGCGCTCAGCGCAGGTGCTCGACCGCGGCGCGCTGCACGTCGAGTGCGCCGGTCCAGCGCTCCATGAAGGCGTCGAAGCCGGCGACGTCGCCCGGGTCGGGCTCGACCGTGCTCAGCGAGGCGTCGGCGAAGACCACATCGTCGAGGTAGGCGGCCAGGCTCTGGCCGTCCTGCTTGTCGCGCAGGTAGGCGGCCAGCACCGCGATCCCCCAGGCCCCGCCCTCGCCCGCCACGTCGCCCACGGCGACGGGGACGCGGACGGCCGCGGCCAGGAAGCGCTGCGCGACGCCGGCGGTCTTGAAGACGCCGCCGTGGGCGAACATGGCGTCGATCGCCACGTCCTCGTCGTGCTGCAGCACGTCCATGCCGACCCGCAGCGTCGCGAAGGCGCTGTAGAGCTGGGTGCGCATGAAGGTGCCGAGGCGCAGGCTGCTGCCCGGCGTCCGCACGAACAGCGGGCGGCCCTCCTCGGTCTCGGTGATCGGCTCACCGGCGAGGTAGTTGTAGGCGACCAGTCCCCCGCCGTCGGCCTCGCCCTCCAGCGCCGCCCCGAACAGGGCCTCGTACGCGGTCGCGCTCGGCACCGGGCTGCCGGCGGCCCCGGCGAACTCCCGGAACAGCGACACCCAGGCCGCGAGCTCGCTGGCGCCGTTGTTGCAGTGGACCATCGCCACCGGGTCGCCGGCGGGGGTGGTGACGAGGTCGAGCTCGCGGTGCGGGCGGCTGAGGCCGCGGTCGAGCACGACCATCGCGAAGATGCTGGTGCCGGCGCTGACGTTGCCCGTGCGCGCGGCCACCGAGTTGGTGGCGACCATGCCGGTGCCGGCGTCGCCCTCGGGCGGGCAGAGCGGGACGCCCGCGCCCAGCGCGCCGCTGGGGTCGAGCAGCGCCGCCCCGTCCGACGTCAGCGAACCGGCGTGGTCACCGGCGCTCAGCACCCGCGGCAGCAGCTCGACCAGCGGTGCCCCGAGCCCGAGCGGGCCGGCGAGCTCGTCGAACTGCGCCAGCATCCGCTCGTCGTAGCCGTGCGTGGCCGGGTCGATCGGGAACATCCCGCTGGCGTCGCCGACCCCGATGACCTTCTCGCCGGTCAGCCGCCAGTGCACGTAGCCGGCGAGGGTCGTCACGTACGCGACCCGCCCGACGTGCTCCTCGTGGTCGAGCAGCGCCTGGTAGAGGTGCGCGACGCTCCAGCGGTGCGGGACGTTCTGCCCGAAGAGCGTGCTGAGCTCCTCCGACGCACGACCGGTGTTGGTGTTGCGCCAGGTGCGGAACGGCACGAGCAGCTCGCCGTCGGCGTCGAAGGCCAGGTAGCCGTGCATCATCGCCGAGACGCCGAGCGCCCCGATCCGGTCGAGCGCCACGTCGTGGCGGTCGCGGAGGTCGGCGGCCAGCTCGCCCACCGCCGCCTGCAGACCCTCCCACGCCGACCCGAGCGGGTAGGTCCACAGGCGGTCGGTGAAGGAGTTCTCCCAGTCGTGCCCACCGACCGCGACCGGCGCGTTCTCGCCGTCGACGAGGACCGCCTTGATCCTCGTCGAGCCGAGCTCGACGCCGAGCGCGCACCGGTCCAGGTCGATGGTCACGAGCTGCTCCCCCTAGTTCCTCGGTGGACGATCTCTACTTGGACGCGTTCGCCGCGCGGCGCTTGTTGAAAATGTCGAAGGCCACGGCGAGCAGCAGGACGAAGCCCTTGATGAAGGACTGCACCTCGGTGCCGAGGCCGAGCAGGGACATGCCGTTGTTGAGCACGCCCATGATCAGACCGCCGATGATGGCCCCCGTCACCGTGCCGATGCCGCCGGTCACCGCCGCACCACCGATGAAGGCGGCCGCGATGGCGTCGAGCTCGAAGCCGGTGCCGGCGCCGGGCAGCGCCGAGTTGCTGCGCGCGGTGAAGGCGATGCCGGCGATGCCCGCCAGCAGGCCCATGTTCACGAACAGCGCGAAGTCGACCTTCTTGGTGTCGACGCCGGAGAGCTGCGCGGCGTGCAGGTTGCCGCCCCGGGCGTAGATGTGGCGCCCGAAGACGAACTGGTTCATCACGGCGGTGTAGATCAGGATCAGCGCGGCGAGGATGACCAGCACGATCGGGGTGCCGCGGTAGCTGGCGAGGGTGAAGGTGATCGCCAGGATGAAGACGGCGGTGAAGATCGCCTGGGCGAGGAACCACGAGCGGGGCTCGTCCTCCAGGCCGAGCTTGACCCGCTTGGCCCGCTCACGGACCTGCGTGCCGACGAGACCGATCGTGGCCAGGATGCCGAGCACCAGGGTCAGCGGCTCGAAGGCCGAGGTGCCGCCGCCGAGGTCGGGCAGGTAGCCCGAACCGATGGCGACGTAGGAGTCCGGGAACGGCGTGATCGGGACGTTCTGCAGCACCATCTGCGTCAGCCCGCGGAATGTCAGCATGCCGGCGAGGGTGACGATGAAGGCCGGGATGCCGACGTAGGCGATCCAGAAGCCCTGCCACGCGCCGATCAGGCCGCCGACCAGGACGGCCGCGATCACGCCGATCCACCAGGGCCAGCCCCAGTTGACGATGAAGATGCCGCTGATCGCGCCGACGAAGGCGACGACCGAGCCGACCGACAGGTCGATGTGCCCGGCGATGATGATCATCACCATGCCGATGGCGAGGATCAGGACGTAGGCGTTCTGCCCGACGATGCTGCTGACGTTGCGCGGCGTGAGCAGGGTGCCGCCGGTGAGGACCTGGAACAGGATCACGATGGCGATCAGGGCCAGGAAGATGCCGACCTGGCGGAGCCGGCCGCTGAGCAGCGCCCCGAGGCCCGCGCCCTGGGGCTCGGGGTTGGGCGGGACGATCGGCGGCGGGTCGGTCGTGAGGGTCTCGGTGGACGCGGACATGCCGCTACTCCTTCTCGCTGGTCATGTACTGCATGAGCTTCTCGGGGTGCGCCTCGGCGACGTCGACCTCACCGGTGATGCGGCCGGCCGAGAGCGCGTAGATGCGGTCGCAGATCCCGAGGAGCTCGGGGAGCTCGGAGGAGATGACGATGATCGCCTTCCCCTGCGCAGCCATCTGGTTGATGATCGTGTAGATCTCGTACTTGGCCCCGACGTCGATGCCGCGGGTGGGCTCGTCGAGGATCAGCACGTCGGGGTCGGTGAACATCCACTTGCTCAGCACGACCTTCTGCTGGTTGCCGCCCGACAGCTTGCCGGTGACGACGCCGACGTCGGGGGCCTTGATGCGCATGCTCTGGCGGTAGCCGTTGGCCACCACCGTCTCGCGGTTGGCGTCGACGCGGCCCCAGGTGGCGAGCTTGCCGAGCGCCGAGCCGGAGATGTTCCGCTTGATGTCGTCGATCAGGTTGAGCCCGTAGCGCTTGCGGTCCTCGGTCGCGTACGCGATCCCGTGCGCGATCGCCTGCTTGACCGTGTTCGCCTGGATCGGCTGGCCGTCCTTGTAGAGCCGCCCGGAGATGTCGCGGCCGTACGAGCGCCCGAAGACGCTCATCGCCAGCTCGGTGCGGCCCGCGCCCATCAGTCCGGCGATGCCGACGACCTCGCCGGCGCGCACGTAGAGGTTCGCGTGGTCGACCACGACGCGGGACGGCTCCAGCGGGTGGTGCACGGTCCAGTCCTCGATGCGCAGCACCTCCTCGCCGATCTCGACGTGGCGCTCGGGGTAGCGGCTGTCGAGGTCGCGCCCGACCATGCCGCGGATGATGCGCTCCTCGGAGACGCCTTCCCCGTCCGGGTCGGCGTGCAGGTCGAGGGTCTCGATCGTGCGGCCGTCGCGGATGATCGTCACGCGGTCGGCGATGGCTTTGATCTCGTTCAGCTTGTGGCTGATGATGATCGAGGTGATGCCCTCCTTGCGGAGGCCGTCGATCAGCCCGAGCAGGTGCGCGGAGTCGGTGTCGTTCAGCGCCGCGGTCGGCTCGTCCAGGATGAGGAGCTTGACCTCCTTGGACAGCGCCTTGGCGATCTCCACCAGCTGCTGCTTGCCCACGCCGAGGTCGACGATCTTGGTCACCGGGTTCTCGGCCAGCCCGACCCGGCGCAGCAGCTCTGCGGCCTTGAGGTTCGTGGCGTTCCAGTCGATCCGACCGCCCCGAGCCTGCTCGTTGCCGAGGAAGATGTTCTCCGCGATCGACAGGTAGGGGCTGAGCGCGAGCTCCTGGTGGATGATCACGATGCCCGCGGCCTCGGAGTCCCGGATGCCGGCGAACGAGGCGACCTGGCCCTCGAAGACGATGTCGCCCTCGTAGGTGCCGTGCGGGTAGACCCCCGACAGGACCTTCATCAGCGTCGACTTGCCGGCGCCGTTCTCGCCGCAGATGGCGTGGACCTCACCGCGCTCGACGGTCAGGGTGACGTCGGTGAGGGCCTTGACCCCCGGGAACGTCTTGGTGATGCCCACCATCTCCAGGATGGCGTCGTTGCTCATGTCGCTCGACTCCTCGGTGCTGCTTCGGTGCTGCCGCGCTGGTGCTCCGCGGCGGGTGGTGCGTGCTGCTGGGGGTGGACCGGCGTCCGGGGTCCCCGGACGGACCCCGGACGCCGGTCACGTCACCCGTCCGAGGGCGGGTGTCGAGTCAGGCGAGAGGGCTCTTCACATCGTGCGGGGGACGACCCCCGAGCCCCCGGGAAGGAGGACTACTCGCCCTTCTCGACCTCGTCCTTGGTGTAGTAGCCGGTATCGACGACCTCCTTCATGAGGTTGTCCTTGGTCACCACGACCGGCTGGTGCAGGTAGGCCGGGACGACCTTGACCTTGTTGTCGTAGGTCGTCGTGTCGTTGGTCTCCGGCGTACGACCGTTCAGCACGTCGTCGACCATCGAGGCGGCGGTGTCACCGAGCTTGCGGGTGTCCTTGAAGATCGTCGAGTACTGCACGCCGTCGAGGATCAGCTTGTCCGAGGGCTTCTCGGCGTCCTGGCCGGTCACCACCGGGTTGGGGATGCCCGCGGCCTTGGTCGCGTTCAGGATGCCGCGCGAGAGGCCGTCGTACGGCGAGAGGACGCCGTCGAGCTTGGTGCCGGAGGCGTACGACTTGTTGAGCAGGTTCTCCATGCGGGCCTGCGCGGTCTCGAGCTTCCACTGCTGGATGGCGACCTGGCTGAAGTCGGTCTGGCCCGAGACGACCTTCAGGGTGCCGTTGTCGATGTAGGGCTGGACGACGCTCATCGCACCCTTGAAGAAGAACTGCGCGTTGTTGTCGTCCGGGCTGCCGGCGAAGAGCTCGATGTTGAACGGGCCCTTCTCGCCGGTCTCCTTGCCGTCGGCGCCGAGGATGCCGAGACCGGTGAGGAGCGAGGTGCCCTGCTGGACGCCGACCTTCTCGTTGTCGAAGGTGACGTAGTAGTCGACGTTCGGCGAACCGTTGATCAGGCGGTCGTAGGCGATGACCTTGACGTTGTCGCCGCTGGCGTCGGCCAGCTGCTGGGTCAGCGCGGTGCCGTCGATCGAGGCCACGATGAGGGCCTTGGCGCCGTTGTTCAGCATCGACTCGATCTGCTGCTGCTGCTGCGGGACGGAGTCGTTGGCGTACTGCAGGTCGACCTTGTAGCCGAGGGACTCGAGCTTGGCCTTGACGTTGTCGCCGTCGTCGATCCAGCGCTCGGAGGTCTTCGTCGGCATCGCGACGCCGATGAGGGCGCCCTTGTTGGAGCCGGCGGCCGGGGTGTCGCCCGCGCCCTCGACGCCGGCGCGGCCGCCGCCGCACCCGGCGGCGGTCAGCGCGAAGGCGGCCGTGGCGGCCGCGATCGCCATGAACTTGCGTGCACTCATCTCTGAGGTTCCTTCCGTGTTTTCCCTGGGTGGTGCCGGCGGCGCCGCTGGTGCGGCGCCGTCGTGCTCAGAAGCCCGCCGCGAGGCGGTGGTAGGCGTTGTTCCAGCGCAGCTCGTCGCGGAACCGGCGGGGGCTGGTCTCGCCGTCGATGACGACGAGCTCGACGCCGAGGGCCTCGGCGAAGTCGTCCATCACCGCGGTGCCGACGGCGAGGGACAGCACGCTGTGGTGCGGGCCGCCGGCCATGATCCAGCACTCGGCCGAGGTCGGCAGGTCGGGCTTGGGCTCCCAGACCGCGCGGGCGACGGGCAGCTTCGGCAGCGGCTCGTCGGGAGCCGTCACGTCGATCTCGTTGAGCACGAGGCGGAAACGGTCTCCGAGGTCGCAGATGCCGACCACCACGGCCGGGCCGGCCGCGGCGTCGAAGACCAGGCGGACCGGGTCCTCGCGGTCGCCGATGCCCAGCGGGTGGATCTCCACGCGCGGCTTGGCCGCCGCGATGCTCGGGCAGACCTCGAGCATGTGCGAGCCGAGGATCTTCTGCGTCCCCGGGGCCAGGTGGTAGGTGTAGTCCTCCATGAAGGACGTGCCCCCGGTCGCGGGCACCGCGCCGCCGGCCATGGCCTTCATCGTGTGCAGCATGACCGAGGTCTTCCAGTCGCCCTCGCCGCCGAAGCCGTAGCCCTCGGCCATCAGCCGCTGCACGGCGAGGCCGGGGAGCTGGCGCAGCCCGCCGAGGTCCTCGAAGTTGGTCACGAAGGCGCCGAAGCCGCCGGCGGTGAGGAAGTTGCGCATGCCGGCCTCGATGCGCGCGCCGTAGCGCAGCGACTCGTGGCGGTCCCCGCCCGGGAGCAGCTCGGGGGCGATCTCGTACTCGTCGCCGTACGCCTGCACGAGCTGGTCGACCTCGGCGTCGCTGGCCTCGTCGACCGCCGCGACCAGGGCGTTCACCCCGTACGCGTTGACCGAGACCCCGAAGACGCGCTCGGCCTCGACCTTGTCGCCCTCGGTGACGGCGACGTCGCGCATGTTGTCGCCGAAGCGGGCCAGCTTGAGCGAGCGCACGGCGGCGACGCCGAGGGCGGCGCGCTGCCAGTCGGCGACCTTGCGCTGCACGTCGGGGTTGCGCACGTGGCCGACGACGGTCTTGCGGCGCACGCCGAGGCGGGTCTGGACGTAGCCGAACTCCCGGTCGCCGTGGGCGGCCTGGTTGAGGTTCATGAAGTCCATGTCGATCTCGGACCACGGCAGCGACTCGTTGGCCTGCGTGTGCAGGTGCAGCAACGGGGTCTGCAGGGCGTCGAGGCCGGTGATCCACATCTTCGCCGGGGAGAAGGTGTGCATCCACGCCACGAGCCCGACGCAGTCGGGGTCGGCGTTGGCGGCGAGGACGGTGCGGTGGATCGAGCCCGAGTCGGTGAGCACCGGCTTCCACTCGACCCGGACCGGGAGCGCGCCCGACTCGTTCAGCTGGCGCACGACCTCCTGCGACTGCTGCTCGACCTGCGCGACGATCTCGGGGCCGTAGAGGCCCTGGCTGCCGGTGAGGAACCAGACGACGGGGGCGGACGTGGACGAGGGGGCGGGCAACGGTGCTCCTTGGAGGGGTTCGTGCGGTGGTGGGGACCGGGTCGGGCTGTCGGCGGGCCGAGGCTCAGCGCTGGCCGTAGACGTTCTGGTAGCGGTCGTAGAGGGCGTCGATCTTGGACTGCTCGATGGGCAGCGGGTCGCCGAGCTGGCGCGACACGTGCACCGTGCGGGCGACCTCCTCGACCAGCACGGCGGCCTTGACCGCCGCCTTCGCCGACGCGCCGATCGTGAAGGGCCCGTGGTTCTGCATGAGCACGGCCTTGGAGCGGTGCCCGCGGAGGGTGTCCACGATCCCCCGCCCGATGGAGTCGTCGCCGATGATCGCGAATGGCCCGATCGGCACCTCGCCGCCGAACTCGTCGGCCATCATCGTCAGCACGCAGGGGATGGCCTCGCCGCGCGCGGCCCACGCCGTCGCGTAGGTCGAGTGGGTGTGCACGACGCCGTGGACCTCGGGCATGTGCGCGTAGACGTAGGCGTGGGCGGCGGTGTCGGAGGACGGGGAGCGCTCCCCCTCGACGAGGCGGCCCTCGAGGTCGCAGACGACCATGTTCTCGGGGGTGAGGTCGTCGTAGCCGACGCCGGACGGCTTGATCACCAGCAGGTCGTGGCCGGGGACGCGCGCGGACACGTTGCCCGCGGTCCACACGACCAGCTCGTTGCGCGGCAGCTCGGCGTGCAGCGCCGCGACCTCGGCACGGGCGGCGTCGACCGCCGCACGGGCCTCGGGTCCGACGCCCGACGCTCCACCTGCGGTCGGCGCGCTGCTCTGCACCTGCACCATCTCGACGTCTCCTGCTGCTCGTCCTGCTTGCCGTGGGCCCGCTCGACCGTCGTCACCCTCGGCATCGACGTCGATGTGAGCGATAACATGACACCGCGCGGGAACGGTGTCAAGTCGGCTGGCCCGACCGCTCCTGCCCGGCGCCGGACGAGGGTACACCGGATGTTTGCGATAACATCCAGGCGCATCGACCAGGGCGGTCGTCGGGAGGGGGCAGCATGGCGCGCACCGACGCCCGGGTGTCGTCCCCGACGATCTTCGACGTCGCCCGGCTCGCCGGCGTCTCCCACCAGACCGTCTCGCGCGTGATCAACAACCACGTCAGCGTCCGGGCCAGCACCCGCGAACGCGTTCGGCTCGCGGTCGACCAGCTCGGCTACCGGCCCAACGCGGCCGCACGGGCGATGGTCGGCGGACGGTCGCGCAGCATCGGGCTGATCACGACCGGTTCGTCCGACTACGGGCCCACGAGCACCGTCCTCGGGCTGCTCTCCGCCGCCCGGGCCGCCGACTACTCCACCCCCCTCGCGACGGCCGCCGACACCGAGCCCGAGTCGATCCGCGCGGCGGTGGACCTCGTGCTGGCCCAGCACGTGGAGGCGCTCGTGGTGGTCGCCTCGCGCGTGCGCACCCTCGACGCCGTCGCCGCGCTCAACCTCCGGGTCCCCGTGGTCGTCGTCGAGTCCGGCGGACGCACGACGCACCCCTCCCTCTCGATCGACCAGCACGCGGGCGCACGGACCGCGACGGAGCACCTGATCGGTCTCGGCCACCGCGAGATCGCCCACGTGGCCGGACCGGTCGACGCGATGGACGCGACCGAGCGCACCCGCGGCTGGCGCGACGCCATGGCCGAGCACGGGCTCGTCGCGCGACCTCCCCTCGAGGGCGACTGGACGCCGGGGTCCGGCTACCGCATCGGTCAGGTGCTGGCGCGCCAGCGCCCGACGCTCACCGCGCTGTTCGTCGCGAACGACCAGATGGCGCTCGGGTGCGTCCACGCGCTCTCCGAGCTGGGGATCCGCGTCCCGGACGACGTCAGCGTGGTCGGCTTCGACGACATCCCGAGGCCGCCCACTTCGCCCCGCCGCTGACCACGGTGCGGCAGGACTTCCACCGGCTCGGCACCGAGGCGCTCACGACCGTGCTCGCCCTGCTCGAGGACCGCGAGGTCGCCCCCGACTCACGGCTCGCGTCGAGCCTGGTCGTCCGCGCCTCGACGGCCCCGGCCTCCCGCTGAGGCGCCGCCGCGTCAGCCCGGTGGCTGCTCGTCGGCCGCGGCGAGCAGCTCTCCCCGGTGGGCGAGCGTGGTGCGCGGGCGACCGTGCTCCTGGCCGCGCGCGATCTCGGCCGCGTCGATGCGGTGCCACTCGGGCATGCCGAGCGGGTGCAGGCCGCGCCCGGCGAGCAGCCCCGACAACGCCTCCGGCGACGCCGACGGCTGCAGCGTCCCCACCTCCACGTCGTCGAGCAGCGACGCGACGGTCTCGACCGCGTCGGAGCGGTTCGTGCCGATCACGCCGGTCGGGCCGCGCTTGATCCAGCCCGTCACGTACTCCCCCGTCGAGAAGGCGCCGTCGCGGATCACCCGGCCCTCGGAGTGCGGGATCCGCCCGGTCCGCTCGTCGTACGGGACGCCCGCGAGCCGCAGGCCGCGGTAGCCGACGGCGCGGACCACGAGCTGCGCCGGAATCGTCCAGGCGTCCCCGACGGGGCGGACGAGGCCCTCGGCGTCGATCGCCGAGCGCGTCACCTGCACGCCCTCGACCCGGTCGGTCCCGGCCACCCCGAGCGGGCTGGTCCAGAAGTGCAGGTGCACGCGGTGCCGCGCCCCGCCGGTCGGGCGCTGCGCCCACTCGGCCATCACGGCGAGGTTGCGCGCGGCGACCCGGTCGGTCTCGGCGACGAGCCGGCTCGACTCGTCGAGGACCAGGTCGGCCGGGTCGAGCACGACGTCGAGGTCGTCGAGCTCCCCGAGCTCGCGCAGCTCCTTGGTCGTGAAGGCCGTGTACGCGGGCCCCCGCCGGGCGAGCACGTGCACGTCGGTGACGGTGCGGGAGCCCAGCGCGGCGAGGACCTCGTCGGGCATGTCGGTGGCCGCCAGCTCGTCGACGCCGCGGACGAGCACCCGCACGACGTCGAGCGCGACGTTGCCGGCGCCCACGACGACGACCTCGCGCGCCGTGGAGAGCAGGCCCGGCACCCAGGGGTGCCCGGCTGCGGCGCTCCCGTCGTCGGGGTGGACGTCGGGGTGCCCGGTGTACCAGGTCACCAGCTCGGGTGCCGCGACGCTGCCGGGCAGGTCCTCCCCGGGGATGCCGAGGCGGCGGTCGCTGCCGGCGCCGTACGCGTAGACGACCGCGTCCACGCTCGCCCGGAGCTCCTCGACGCTCAGGTCACGACCGACCTGGACGTCGCCGTAGAAGGTGACGCCGGCCGCGTCGAGGGTGCGCTCGAGCGTGCCGCGGATCGAGCGGATCGAGGGGTGGTCGGGCGCCACGCCGTAGCGCACGAGGCCGAAGGGCACCGGGAGCCGGTCGAGGACCGCGACGCGCACGTCGAGGTCCTCGGACCGGGACCGGCGGGTCAGCGCCTCCGCGGCGTAGACGCCGGACGGACCGGCACCCACGACCGCGACGACCAGGTGCACCTCCGACCCGCCTCAGGTCAGCGGTCGGACTCGCCGGTCAGGGCCGGCTGCGCCTCGTCGGCCGGCACGGGCTCGTCGGCCGGCACGGGCTCGTCGGCCGGGACGGGCTCGTCGGGCTGCACGGGCTCGCCGCCCGCGTCGACCTGTCGTGCCTCGTCGGTCTGGGCGTCCTCGCCGTGCTCCTCGACCGGCTCCTCCGCCGGCACGTCGGCCTGCCCGTCGGCCTGCTCGTCGAGCGTCGTCGGCGCCTCCTCGGGCACGGACGTGCCGTGCTCCTCGTCGGGGCCGGCCGGAGCCTCCGTCTCGGCCGTCACCACGAGCGCCTCCTGGACCTCCGCCTCGACGGCCGGTGCGTCGTCGACGACCACCCGTGAGCCGGCGGCGACCTCGGCGATGGCGTGCTGGACCGCGGCCCGGATGGCCGGGTCGGTGCCGCCCGACGGGGTCTCCTCGACCACCGGCTCGTCGTTCCCGCGCCGACCGCGGCCACGGCCACGCCCGGAGCGACCCGAGCCGTTGCCGCCCGAGCCGTTGTCACCGGAGCCGTTGCCACCCGAGCCGTTGCCACCGGAGCGGCTGCCGCCGGAGCCGTTGCCCGAGCCGTTCGCGGCGCCGGAGCTGCGGTCGTCGGAGCTGTGGTCGTGGGAACCGTGGTCGTGGTGCCCGTTGCCGCCGTTGCCGCCGCCGCGGCGCGAACCGCGCTGCTCGCGGGCTCCTCCGTCGGCCTGACGCTGGCTCTCGACCGGCTCGTCGTGGATCTCGTAGCCGCGGCCGTGGCAGTGCGGGCACTCCATGCCGAACGCCTCGAGGAGCCCGGTGCCGATCTTCTTGCGGGTCATCTGCACCAGCCCGAGGCTCGTCACCTCGGCCACCTGGTGCCGTGTGCGGTCGCGGCCGAGGCACTCGACGAGGCGGCGCAGCAGGAGCTCGCGGTTGGCCGGGAGCACCATGTCGATGAAGTCGATGACGATGATGCCGCCGATGTCACGGAGCCGGAGCTGCCGCACGATCTCCTCGGCCGCCTCGAGGTTGTTGCTCGTGACCGTCGCCTCGAGGTTGCCGCCGCTGCCGGTGAACTTGCCGGTGTTGACGTCGACGACCGTCATGGCCTCGGTGCGGTCGATCACCAGCGAGCCGCCCGAGGGCAGGAAGACCTTGCGCTCGAGCGCCTTGGCGATCTGCTCGTCGATCCGGTAGCGCGCGAAGGCGTCGTCGTCCTCGTGGGCCGGCTCGTAGCGCCGGAGCCGGTCGGCCAGGTGCGGCGCGACGTGCTGGACGTAGGCGTCGATCGCCTCGTACGCGTCGTCGGGACCCGAGCTGCCCGACACGATCAGCTCGGAGAAGTCCTCGGTGAAGAGGTCGCGGACGATGCGCAGGGTGAGGTCCGGCTCGCCGTACAGCAGCTGCGGGGCCTGGCCCTTGGAGACCTTGGCCTCGATGTCGGACCACTGCGCCTTGAGCCGGTTGACGTCGCGGACCAGCTCCTCCTCGCTCGCGCCCTCGGCAGCCGTGCGGACGATGACGCTGGCCTCGCCGACGAGCCCCGAGAGGATGTCCTTGAGGCGCTTGCGCTCGTTCTCCGGCAGCTTGCGGGAGATGCCCGACAGGTGCCCGGCGGGGGCGTAGACGATGTAGCGCCCCGGGATCGAGACGTGGTTCGTGAGGCGGGCGCCCTTGGCCCCGACCGGGTCCTTGGTGACCTGCACGAGGACGGTCTGGCCCGACTTGAGGACCTTCTCGACCTTGCGGTTCTGGCCCTGGGCGCCGAAGGAGTCCCAGTCGACCTCGCCGGCGTAGATCACGGCGTTGCGGCCGCGACCGATGTCGACGAACGCCGCCTCCATGCTCGGCAGGACGTTCTGCACGCGGCCGAGGTAGACGTTGCCGATCAGCGACGTGGCCGACTCGCGGTCGACGTAGTGCTCCACGAGGATGTCGTCCTCGAGCACGGCGATCTGGGTGAGCGTGTCACCCGCCGAGTCCTGACGCTGGCGGATGATCATCCGACGCGTGACGGCCTCGCGGCGGGCCAGGAACTCGGCCTCGCTGAGGATCGGCGCGCGGCGCCGGCCGGCCTCGCGGCCCTCGCGGCGGCGCTGGCGCTTGGCCTCCATGCGGGTCGACCCGGAGATGCCGGTGACCTGGTCCTCGGCCGACTTCTCCGCGCGGGACGACTTGCGCGGCTCGCGCACCCGGACGACCACCTCGGTGGGGTCGTCGGGCGCCGAGCCGGTGTCCTCGCCACGGCGACGACGACGGCGGCGGCGACGACGGGTGCCGTCGCCCTCCTCGCCGGACTCGTCCGCACCGTTGTCGTCGTCCCCGGCGTCGGACTGCTCGCCCGCCGCGTCGTCGGGACCGGTGGCCGCGGCCGCCGGCTCGTCGGAGTCATCGTCGGCCTCGTCGGAGCCGTCCGTGCCCTCGGCACCGTCCGGCCCGTCGGAGTCACCCGTACGGCGGCGGCGCCGGCCACCGCGGCGGCGCCGGCGACGGCGGCTGCCGTCGTCGCCCTCGCTGCTGGCGTCGGTGTCGTCCGCGGCGTCCTCGTCCTCGTCGGGCTGCTCGGCCCCGTCGGCCTGCTCGACCCCGTCGGGCTGGGCGCCGGGCTCGTCGGTGTCGTCGGTCTCGCCCACCGCGTCGAGCGCGGCAGCGGTCTCGTCGTCCTCGGCCTGCTCGTCCTCGGCCTGCTCGCCCTCGGTCACGACCGGGACCTCGTCCACGGGCGCAGTCACGACCGTGGCGGTGTCGCCCTCGAGGGCGCTCGGGGCTTCGGTCGCGGCGGTGCCGGCCGCGCTCGGCGCCTCGTCGGGCACCGTCGGCTGGACGGCCTCGGCGAGGAGGTCGTCGGCGTCGGTCTCGGCGGCCGGAGCCGGGGCGGCCTTGCGCGCACGACGGCGGGCCGGGCGGGCCGGCGGCTCGGCCTGCGCCTCGGCGGCGGGTGCCTCCTCGGCCGGAGCCTCGGCCACCGGGGACTGAGCGGCCTTGCGGGTACGGCGGCGAGCCGGTCGCGCCTCGGGCTCCGGTGCGGTCTCCGCGACGGGCTCGGCCGGCGTGACGGGGCCCGGCGCGTCGGCCGCGCGCTCGCTGCCCGCACCCTGGTCGAGCAGGGCGTCGAGGCGGTCGGCGACCGGGTTCGAGACGGGGTCGGGGCTGGTGCTGGTGGCGGGCTCGAGGCCGCCGGCCGGCGGCTCGGCGTCCGGGGCCGGGGTGGCGGCGACCGGCGCGGCCGGCGGGCCCGCGGGGCGGCTCGCGGCGCGACGGCGGCGGGGCGCGGGCGAGGCCTGCTGCCCGTCCGTGGGGGTGGTCTGCTGTGCGTCGGGCTCGTTGTCGAGCACTCGATCTCCATTCGCGACGCGCTCGCGCGCGTCGGTGTCGGTCGCCCTCCGGCGTAGCCGGGAGGGACGGAAGCCTGCGTGGGACGGCGCCGCGCACGAAGGACCCGCGGTCAGGCCGGGCCGGTGTGGCCGCCCGTCGCGGTGGAGCTCCGTGGTCTCGCGGGGTCACGGGCTGTCACCCCGCGACCTGGTGTCGCCACGACCAGGGCGCCTGCTGAGGCCTCCCGGTCGAGGCAAGTATCCCACACGGGCCCCAAGGGCCCGGACTGCTCGGCTGCGCGCCGTGGGGACGGCGCTCAGACGGACGCGGCGTGGTGACGCGGGTCGGCGATCTCGCCGGAGCCCGGGTCGAGGACGCCCTGGCTCAGCCGCGTGAGCACCGGCGGGTCCGGCAGCACCAGGCTCTCGCGCACCGCGACCAGGGCGGTGAGCACGTCGTCGGGGCGCACGAGCGGTGTCGTGTGGTGCATGACGAGGTCCAGCCCGTCGCCGGAGGCGGTGGCCGAGACCACGCAGCCCCGGGCGTCGAACGTCCGCAGCCCGTTCTTGGTCATCCGCTGCACCTCGACCTCGGTGCGGCCGAGGAAGGTGGCCAGGGCCGCGGCGAGCTCATCGGGGTCGGCGCCGGGCAGCCGTACGGACCAGTGCGACCCGGTGAGCCGGTCGGCCAGCGCGCCCGTCGGGGCCTCCCAGACCTCGACGACGTCGAGCCCGGAGGGCAGTGCGGCGTTCAGCGCGTCGCGCACCCGGTCCGCGTCGCACGGCGTGGTCAGGCCGATCTCGCAGTACTCGGCCTCGCTCGCCGCGCCCGTCGGGGCCGCGTTGGCGTACGAGATCCGCGGGTGCGGCGAGAAGCCGGAGGAGTAGGCCATCGGGACCTCCGCCCGGCGCAGCGCCCGCTCGAAGGCCCGGCTGAAGTCCCGACTGCTGGTGAAGCGGGCACGGCCGCGCTTGGCGTAGCGGATGCGCAGCCGCTGCACGGGTGGCGCCTGCTGCTCCGGCTGCTGTCGGGCCATGGCCGCGACCCTACGTGGGCCCGACCGGTGGCAGCACCCCGAGACCGCGGCTCAGAGGTGGTCGAGCTCCTCGACGTCAGAGGCGGAGAGCGTCAGGCCGGCTCCGGCGATGTTCGCGTGCAGGTGCTCGACCGACGAGGTCCCGGGGATGAGCAGGACGTTGGGCGAGCGCTGCAGGAGCCAGGCGAGGGCGACGGCCATCGGGGTGGCACCCAGCCGGGCGGCGACCCCTGCGAGGGTTGCCGACTGCAGCGGGCTGAAGCCGCCGAGCGGGAAGAACGGCACGTACGCGATCCCCTCCGCCGCGAGGTGGTCGACGAGGACGTCGTCCTCGCGGTGCGCGAGGTTGTAGAGGTTCTGCACGCACACGACGGGGGCGATCACGCGGGCCTCCGCCACCTGGGCGCCGGTCGCGTTGCTCACGCCGAGGTGACGGACGAGCCCCTGCTGCTGGAGCTCCGCGAGCGTCTCGAACGCCGCGGCCAGCGAACCGTCACGCGGTCCTTGCGCGTCACCCACCCGCAGGTTGACGAGGTCGAGGACGTCGAGCCCGAGGCTGTCGAGGTTGTCGTGGACCTGGCGGCGCAGCTCCTCGGGGGTCCGGGCCGTCGGCCAGCCGCCCTGCGCGTCCCTGCGCGCGCCGACCTTCGTGACGACGTGGACCGGGTCCGGGTAGGGGTGCAGCGCCTCCCTGATGAGCTCGTTGGTCACCAGCGGCCCGTACGCCGCGCTCGTGTCGATGTGCGTGATCCCCGCCTCCACGGCCGCGCGGAGGACGGCCACGGCCCCGGCCGGGTCGGCGGGCGGCCCCATCACCCCCGGGCCGGCGAGCTGCATCGCCCCGTAGCCGAACCGGGTGACGGTGAGGTCGCCGAGCGAGGTCGTGCCGCCGGGGAGCGTGGACGTGGTGGTGCTCATGGGACTGGCCTTCCGAGAGGTGCTGCGCGGAGCCGGGCGGCTCGTGCACCATGGTTCTCGACGCGCTCTCCACGGGGAAGCAGGCACCTGGAAGTGCGTAGACCCCTCAGAGGTGAGCGAGGACGCGATGGTGACGCAGACGGCAGCCCAGCGCCGGGAACAGGCGAAGGTCGAGTACGACGCCTTCCTGGCCCAGTGCCCCAGCCGGGCCCTGCTCGACCGGATCTCGGACAAGTGGGTCGTGCTGGTCCTCTGCGCCCTCGGCGGCGAGGGCGGCAGGACCGAGGGGACCCCCGCGGCCGGGCCGGCGCCCCTGCGCTACTCCGAGCTCGCCCGTCGGCTGGCCGGGGTCAGCCAGAAGATGCTCACCCAGACGCTGCGCTCGCTCGAGCGGGACGGGCTCGTCACGCGCGACGTGACCCCCACCGTGCCGGTGACCGTGGCGTACGCGTTGACCGACCTCGGCCTGTCGCTGCGTGAGGTCGCCCAGGGGTTGCGGGTGTGGGCCCAGGCGAACATGGGCGAGGTCCTGACGAACCGCGACGCCTACGACGCGCGGACGTCCTGACGCCGGACGGGCACGCTCCTCAGTAGAGCTGCTCGGCGTACGCGGGGCCGTAGTGGGCCTCGACCTCGGCGAGGGTCTGGTCCTTGCGCTCGAAGGTGTGCGAGAAGACCGCGCGGCTCGGGACCGCGTCGGGCTCCCAGGTCTCGGGGTGCCACAGCCGGGAGCGCAGGAACGCCTTGGAGCAGTGCGTGAAGACCTCGTCGACGTCGACGACGAGCCCGAGGATCGGACGGCGTCCCTTGACGGCCACCTCGTCGAACCAGGGGGCGTCGGACACCAGCCGGGCGCGGCCGTTGACCCGGAGCGTGTCGTCGCGGCCGGGGACCATGAACAGCAGCCCGACGTGCGGGTTGGACAGGACGTTCCTGTAGCCGTCGACGCGCCGGTTGCCCGGCCGCTCGGCGATGGCGATGGTCACCTCGTCGATCACGTGCACGAGCTGTCCGGCCGGGTCACCCTTCGGCGAGGCGTCCAGGTTGCCGTCGGCGTCGGAGGTCGCGAGCACGCAGAAGGGCGACGCCTCCAGCCACTGGCGGTGCAGCTCGTGCAGCCGGTCCTGGACCTTGTGCGCCGCGACCTCGTTGGGCTCCCCCACCACCGCGACGAGCTCGTCGAGCGTGCGGACGGGGGTCTCGGCGGCGGGACCGGGCGGGGCGACGGCGACCATGCCCGCAGCCTAGGGCGTGGAGGCCCCGGCGGCCGAGGGAGTTGTCTCCAGCGTCACGCCCTGCCGCACCCCGGCGATGGGCAGCAGCGTGCGGCCCGTCGGGCCGATCTGGATCGAGGTGTCCATCTGCGGGCAGACCCCGCAGTCGAAGCACGGCGTCCAGCGGCAGTCCTCGACCTCGCGCTCGTCGAGGGCGTCCTGCCAGTCCTCCCACAGCCACTCCCGGTCGAGGCCGGAGTCGAGGTGGTCCCAGGGCAGGACCTCGTTGTGGTCGCGCTCGCGGGTCGTGTACCAGCCGACGTCGACCCCGGTGCCGGCCAGCGCCTCGTCCGCGCAGCGCATCCAGCGCTCGTAGGAGAAGTGCTCGCTCCAGCCGTCGAAGCGGCCGCCGTCGCGCCACACCGTCTCGATGATCCTGCCCACCCGCCGGTCGCCGCGGCTGAGCAGCCCCTCGACCACGCCGGGCTTGCCGTCGTGGTAGCGGAAGCCGATCGCCTTGCCGTACTGGCGGTCGGACTGCACCGAGGCCCGCAGCTGGCGCAGCCGGTCGTCGATCACGTCGGCGTCGCACTGCGCGGCCCACTGGAAGGGGGTGTGCGGCTTGGGCACGAAGCCGCCGATGCTCACCGTGCAGCGGATGTCGCGCCGCCCGCTGACCTTGCGGCCGGTGTCGATCACCCGGCGCACCAGCTCCCCGATGGCGAGCACGTCCTCGTCGGTCTCGGTCGGGAGGCCGCACATGAAGTAGAGCTTGACCTGGCGCCAGCCGCTCGCGTACGCGGCGGAGACGGTGCGGATCAGGTCCTCGTCGGTGACCATCTTGTTGATCACCTGGCGCAGCCGCTGCGAACCGCCCTCGGGCGCGAAGGTCAGCCCGGAGCGCCGCCCGTTGCGTGAGAGCTCGTTGGCCAGGTCGATGTTGAAGGCGTCGACCCGGGTGCTCGGGAGCGAGAGCGAGACGTTGGTGCCGTCGTAGCGGTCGGCGAGCTGGTGGGCGACCTCGCCGATCTCGGAGTGGTCGGCGCTGGAGAGGCTGAGCAGGCCCACCTCCTCCAGCCCGGTCGCCTCGATCCCGGCGGCGACCATGGAGCCGATCGTCTCGATGCTGCGCTCGCGGACCGGGCGGGTGATCATCCCGGCCTGGCAGAAGCGGCAGCCGCGCGTGCACCCGCGGAAGATCTCCACCGAGTAGCGCTCGTGCACCGTCTCGGCCATCGGCACGAGCGGCTTCTTGGGGTAGGGCCACGCGTCGAGGTCCATGAGCGTGTGCTTGCGGACCGTGTACGGGACGCCGCTGCGGTTGGGCGCGATGCGCCGGATCCGGCCGTCGGGCAGGTAGTCGGTGTCGTAGAACTTCGGGACGTAGACGCCGCCGCTCGCCGCGAGCCGCATCAGCAGCCCGTCGCGGCCCTCCGGACGGCCCTCGGCCTTCCACTCGCGGATGACCTCCGAGATCGCGAGCGCGATCTCCTCCCCGTCGCCCAGCACCGCGGCGTCGACGAAGTCGGCGATCGGCTCGGGGTTGAACGCCGCGTGCCCGCCGGCCAGGACGATCGGGTCGTGCTCGCGGCGGTCGACCGCGTGCAGCGGGATGCCGGCCAGGTCGAGCTCGGTGAGCATGTTCGTGTAGCCGAGCTCGGTGGCGAAGCTCAGGCCGAAGACGTCGAACGCACCGACGGGCCGGTGCCCGTCGAGGGTGAACTGCGGCACGCCGCGCTCGCGCATCAGGGCCTCCATGTCGCCCCACACCGCGTACGTGCGCTCGGCCAGGATCCAGTCGCGCTCGTTGAGCACCTCGTAGAGGATCGCGACGCCCTGGTTGGGCAGGCCGACCTCGTACGCGTCCGGGTAGGACAGGCACCAGCGCACGTCGGTCGACCCCCAGTCCTTGACGACGCTGTTCAGCTCGCCGCCGACGTACTGGACGGGCTTGCTGACGCGCGCGAGCAGGGGCTCGATGCGCTCGAAGAGCGATTCCGGGCTGGGTGCGTGCTCGAGGACGGTCATGGTGCGACCCAGCCTAACGGCGCTCGGCCGGGAGGGCCTTGACCTCGGTTGGCTAATACTATTAGCCCTTGCTCTAACAACGTGAGCCACACGATCGGAGCACCGTGCACGACACCCTGACCATCGGCACCCGGACCCTCGCCTACGAGGTCGCCGGCGAGGGACCCCTCGTCGTGCTCGCCCACGGGCTCGGCGACAGCCGGCACTCCTACCGCTTCGTGGTCCCGGCGCTCGTCGAGGCGGGCTACCGCGTCGCGAACCTCGACCTCCGCGGGTGCGGCGACTCGAGCACCGGCTGGGACGGCTACAGCCGCACCGACATCGCGGACGACCTGGTGGTCCTGGTCCGCCACCTCGGCGGCCCGGCCGTGCTGGTCGGGCAGTCGATCAGCGGCGGCGCGGTGACGATCGCCGCGGCGAGCGCGCCGGAGCTGGTCGTCGGTGCGGTCGAGCTCGCTCCCTTCACGCGCAAGGTCTCCTACTCCCTCGGCGGGCTGCTGCGGGTCCCGCGCTACCGCCGCGGCTTCGTGCTGCTGGCCCGCACGCTCCTCGGCAGCCGGTCGGCCTGGGAGGGCTACCTCGATCTCGCCTACCCCACCAAGCCGGCCGACTGGGACGCCGAGCTGGGCCGCATCGATGCCAGGCTCACCGACCCCGCGCGGATGAAGGTGCTGCAGGCGATGTGCCGGGCCAACCCGTCGGACGCCGCGGCGCGGTTGGGCGAGGTCCGCTGCCCCGTCCTGGTCGTCGAGGGCGACCTCGACCCCGACTTCGTCGACCCGCGGGCCGAGGGCCGGGCGGTCCTCGCGGACCTGCCGGACGGTCTGGGCGAGCTCGTGGTCCTGCCCGGTGTCGGCCACTACCCGCACGCCCAGGCGCCCGAGGCGCTGCTCGAGGCCGTCCTGCCCTTCCTCGACCGCGTGCTGCCGCGTGCCTAGGGCGGGGCTCGACACCGCCGCGGTCACCGCCGCGGCGGCGGCGCTGGCCGACGAGGTCGGGCTCGGCGGGCTGAGCATGGGGCTGCTGGCCGAGCGGCTGGGGGTCCGGACGCCGTCGCTCTACAAGCACGTCGCCAACCAGGCCGACCTCCTCCACCGGGTCGCCGTGCTGGCGGCGGTGGAGCTCGGCGACGCCCTGCGCGACGCGACCCAGGGCCGGGCCGGGACCGACGCCCTCGAGGCGGCGGCGCAGGCGATGCGGGCGTACGTGACCCAGCACCCCGGGCGCTACGCCGCCGGCAACGCGGTCCCTCCGACCGGGCCCGAGGACCCCCTCACCGTCGCCGTGGACCGGGTGCTCCGCTCCTTCTCGGCGGTGCTGCGCGGCTACGCGCTGCCGCGCGAGCAGGAGACGCACGCCCTGCGGACCGTACGCAGCACGCTGCACGGCTTCGCGGTGCTGGAGGCCGAGGGCGGGTTCCGCTTCGCCACGGACGTGGACGCCAGCTTCGCCTGGCTCGTCCGGCTCCTCGACGAGGGGCTGCGGGCCTCGGGCGGGACCGCCGGACGAGAGGGGTCTAGCTGAGGCGGCGGTCGTCGCCCTCGGCGGCATCCGGGTCCTGCTCGTCCTCGGGCGCCGGCCCGAGGCGGAAGCCGGCCGCCTCCAGGTCCCGGGCGAGGTCGTCGCGGACCAGCAGCTCGTGGCGGACCTGGTCGGTCCGGTAGACCGTGCGGCCCACCAGGTGGGCCGAGACCGGCGCCGTCGCCAGCTGGAACGCGGCGACCAGCACGAGCGTGCCGAAGGACGCCCAGCTGCGCAGCGACACCTCGACCCCCGCGGCCAGGACGATCAGCCCGAGGGTCTGCGGCTTGGTCGCCGCGTGCATGCGCGAGACGACGTCGGGGAAGCGCAGCAGGCCGAGCGCGGCGGCGAAGCAGAGGAAGCAGCCGACCAGGACGAGGAACGCGCCCAGCAGGTCCAGGACGTCGGCGACGGACGACCCGGTCACTGGGCACCGTCCTTCGGCCGGGTGCCCGGGTCCTCCCAGCGGACCGCCTTGTCCCGCTCGGCGACGAAGCGCGCGATGCTGACCGCGCCGGCGAAGCCCAGCAGCGACAGCACGAGCATGATCGGCAGGGTCGTCGTGTGGTCGTTCACGATCGCCTCGGCGGCGAGGGTCGCGATGACGACGGCGACGAGCACGTCGGCCGCGACGACACGGTCGAGGCTGCTCGGCCCGCGCGCCATCCGGGCCACGGTCATCGACGCGGCCGCGACGAGCAGCACGGCGCCGATCCCGACCATCACCAGCACGGCCACCTGCACGGGGCTCATCGGCGCCCCACCCCCGCTCTCCGGTCGGTCGGGCGCGCGGCCTCGGCGTCGAGCGCGGCGATCTCCTCGTCGCTGCCGAAGGCGCGCAGCACCCGCTCCTCGGAGTCGAGCACGTCCTGCTCGGCCCGGCGCAGCTTGTCGGGGTCGACGGTGTCGAGGGCGTGGATGTAGAGGGTGCTCTCGGCCCGCCGCACCTCGACCACGAGGCTGCCGGGCACCAGGGACACCAGCTCCGTGGTCAGGGTCAGGATCAGGTCGGAGCGGGTGCGCAGCCGGACCCGGATGATGGCGCTGCGCGGCGTCCGGCGGGCGAAGGACAGCGCGACGACCCGGACGCTGGACACCACGAGGTCCTGCGCCAGCCGGCCGACCAGCCGGGCCAGCGCGACCGGGCGGACCCGCCCGGCGCGCTCGATCCGCGGCAGCGGGAAGACGAGGGACACCAGCAGCGCCAGCAGCACGCCCGTCAGCACGACGAACAGCGAGATGCGCTCCCACAGCAGCACCCAGGTCACCGTCAGGACCACGACGGCCGCCAGGCTCGGCCGGCGTCGCGCCCTCATCGCACGCCCTCGGGCAGGACCGCGCGCACGTACGCCGCGCCGCCGAGCAGGTCGGTGGCGGCGCGCTCGGAGTAGCCGTAGAGCGGGCCGGCGACGACGGTGATCCCGACGCCGACCAGCACGAGCACCACGGTCGTCGCGACCATCGGCCACGGCATCCGCCGACCGGTGGAGAGCTCCTCGGCGCCCTCGTCCTGCTGCATCGTCGTGCCGGGCTCCTCCTCGAGGTCGCCCGAGGCGGCCTCGGTCGCGCTCGTCCCGGAGGCCGTCCCCGCCGGCTGCTCGGCGACCTGCTCCACCGTCTCGACCCCGACCGTCTCCAGCTCGTCGGCCTCGGTCTGCAGCGGGCGCCAGAAGGCGCGGTTCCAGACCTTGGCCATCGCGTAGAGGGTGAGCAGGCTGGTCACGACGCCCCCGCCGACGAGCAGGTAGGCCAGGAAGCCACCGTGCTGCACACCCGCGTCGAGCAGGCCGACCTTGCCGATGAAGCCGGAGAACGGCGGGATCCCGGCCAGGTTCATGGCGGGGACGAAGAAGAGGATGCCGAGCACGGGCGACAGCGCGGCGAGCCCGCCGAGCTTGGTCAGCGACGTGCTGCCCGCGCGCACCTCGACCAGCCCGAGCACGAGGAACAGCGTCGTCTGGATGGTGATGTGGTGCGCGGTGTAGAAGATCGCGCCGGCGTAGCCCGCCGTGGTCGCCAGCGCGACGCCGAACACCATGTAACCGATGTGGCTGACCAGGGTGAACGACAGCATCCGCTTGACCTCGGTCTGGGCGATCGCGCCGAGGATGCCCACGACCATGGTGATGAGCGCGGCCCACATCAGCAGGCGGGTGAGCGGGCTGTCGGGGAAGAGCACCGACTGCGTCCGGATGATCGCGTAGACGCCGACCTTGGTCAGCAGGCCCGCGAACACCGCCGTCACCGGCGCGGGCGCGGTCGGGTAGGAGTCCGGCAGCCAGGCCGACATCGGGAAGACCGCGGCCTTGATCGAGAAGACGGTGAGCAGCAGCAGCTGCAGCACCAGCGACACCTCCGGCGGCAGCTCGGCGAGCCGGCCCTGGAGCTGGGCGAAGTTCACCGTGCCCGTCGCGGCGTACACGGCGGCGATCGCCACCAGGAACAGCGTCGAGGACAGCAGGCTGACCAGCACGTACGTGCTGCCGGCGCGCACCCGCTCCCCCGTGCCGCCCAGCGTCAGCAGCACGTACGAGGCGAAGAGCAGCATCTCGAAGCCGACGAAGAGGTTGAACAGGTCACCGGCGAGGAAGGCGTTGGACACGCCCGCGGAGAGCACGAGGAAGGTCGGGTAGAAGATCGAGATCGGCGTCTCGCGCCGGCGCTCCGCCTCGGGCGCACCCATCGAGAAGAGCAGCACCGACAGCGTGACCACCGAGGACACGAGCAGCATCAGAGCGCTCAGCCGGTCGGCGACGAGCGCGATGCCCAGCGGCTGCGGCCAGTTGCCGACCCAGAGCACGATCGGGCCGTGCGCGTCGGTCAGCCACACGAGCAGGGCGGCGACCGTGGTCACGCTGGCCAGCGCCGTCGCGGCGACGACGCGCTGAACGCGGGGGCGGCGGTTCAGGGCGAGCGCCAGCCCGGCGCCGAGCAGCGGCAGCAGGACCGGCAGCGGGAGCAGGTTGTTCACGAGCCGTCCTCCTCGGGGGTGCGTCGGGCGCCGGACAGGTAGCCGGGCGGTGGTTCGCCGGGGGCGCGGACCGCGACCGGCGCCTTGGGCGTCTCGGCGGGCGTCTCCGGCTCGGGCTCCTGGTCGGTCTCGCCCTCGGTGCTGTTCTCGAAGCCGGCCGGGTCTGCGTCGGAGGACTCCGGATCGGCGGTGACCCGCTCCCCCTCCTGCTCGCCGGTGGCCTGGCCCTCCTCGTCGGGGTGGCCCTCGTCGTCGGGCTCGTAGCTGCCGGAGGTCTCGTCGTCGAGCGCCAGGCGCCGGATCGCGGAGTCCTCGACGTCGTCGGAGACCTCGTCGTTGCCGGCGATCTGGAAGCTCCGGTAGGCCAGGGTCAGCAGGAAGGCGGTGACGGCCAGGGTGATGACGATCGCGGTGAGCACGAAGGCCTGCGGCAGCGGGTCGCTCATGTCCCGCGGTTCGGTGACCCCGGTGATCGGCGCGCCCCCGGCCGCTCCGCTGGCCACGAGGAAGAGCACGTTGACCCCGTTCGAGGCGAGCAGGACGCCGACCAGGATGCGGGTCAGCGAGCGCTCGAGCACCAGGTAGACCCCGGCCGCGACGAGGACCCCGGCCACGAGGGCGAGGGTGAGGTTCGGGCTCACGGCGCACCCACCGGGCTCGACCCGCGCTCCGGCATCGGCGCGCGCCGGGACGGCCTGGCCGTCGTCTCGTGGGGGTGCGGGGCCGGCGCGCGGTCCTCGGCCTCGTGGGTGTCGATGCCCGAGCCGAGGCTGCGCGCGAGGTCGAGCATGACGCCGTTGACGATGAGGTAGATGCCGATATCGAAGAAGACCGAGGTCACCAGGTGCGGGGAGCCCATGACCGCCAGCTCGCCGAACGGCGTCCGGACCGCCTCCAGCGCCCCGAAGTCGACGGAGATGTCGTAGCTCTGGCCGATGCGCCCGCCGATGACCACCGGCGCGAGCAACCCCAGCGCAGCCAGGGCGAGCCCACCGCCGAGCACCTTGCCCGCGTCCACCGGCGCCGCCTCGTCCAGCTCGCGGCTCCCGGCCGCGAGGTAGCGGACCATCAGCGCCATCCCGGCCACCAGGCCGCCGGCGAACCCGCCGCCGGGTGCGTTGTGGCCCGCGACGAGCAGGTAGACCGAGACGACGATCATCACCGGGAACAGCACCCGGGTCACGACCTCGAAGACGATCGAGCGGCGCGTCGGGGACAGGGTCTCCCCGCCGCGGAGCCAGACCGTACGGCCCACCGCGCCGCCCCCGGTCGGCGCCTCCGGGCGCACGGGGCGCGCGGAGTAGCGGCTGCGGAGGAAGATCAGGCTGGCCACGCCGGTCGCCGCGACCACGAGCACCGCGACCTCGCCCATGGTGTCCCAGGAGCGGATGTCGACCAGCGTCACGTTCACGACGTTCTTGCCGTAGCCGAAGGTGTAGGCGACCTCGGGGTAGGTGATCGAGACCGGCACCGCGACCCGCGCGCCCGCCGCGACGAGGGCGATGCCGACCACCACACCGCCGACGAGCAGCGCGACGACCAGGCGCCACCAGCGGCTCGACGAGAGCGGGCGGGTGGTGAAGTACTTCGGCAGCTTGCGCAGCACCAGCGAGAAGATCACCAGGGTGACGGTCTCGACGAGGACCTGGGTCAGCGCCAGGTCGGGGGCTCCGTGCAGCAGGAACAGCACCGCGACGCCGTAGCCCGTGACACCGGCGAGCATGACCGCGCGCAGCCGCCCGCGGGACGTGGCGGCGGTGATCGCCGCGACGGCCATCACCGCACCGGCCAGCAGCTGGGCCGGGCTGTCGAAGAGGCGGACGGTCGGCCAGTCCCGCACCAGGAGCAGCGCACCGCCGGGGAAGACGACGAGCACCGCGAGGATCGAGGTGAGGTAGACCGGCACCGAACCGCGCTGGGTCACTGCCGTGGTCTCGACCGAGAGCCGGTCCAGGCCGCGCATGATGCGCTGGTAGGCGGTCTCGGCCTCGTACGGCGCCGGGAAGGTCGACTGGGCGCGGGCGATGAACGCGCGCTGCCAGAAGAGCACGACGCCGCCGGCGACGGCGAGCGCGGACATCAGCAGCGGGACGCTGAAGCCGTGCCACAGCGCGATCCCGTGGCTCTCCTCGCCGACGGCGAAGGCGTCGACGTAGCCGGCGAAGCCCTCGGTCAGCTGGCGGCCGACGAAGCCGCCGGCCAGGCAGAGCAGTCCCAGCAGCACCGGGGCGGCCGCGAACCCGGCCGGCACCGGGTGGCAGGCGGTGACGGGCCGGTCCTGGCCGCTGGCGTCGAGGAAGTAGGCGTCGCGCTTGCCCACGAAGGCGCCCCACCAGAAGCGCAGCGTGTAGGCCACCGTCAGCGCCGAGCCGGCGACGAGCGTCGCCGCGAGCAGCGCGGCGGGCAGCGGGGCCACGGCCGTGCCGTCCCCGCCGACCAGGTAGGTCAGGCTCTCGAACCCGGCCTCCTTGGCCGTGAACCCCAGCGTCGGCGGGAGCGCGGCCATCGAGGCCCCGGCCAGGAGCGCGGCTCCCGCCACCACTGGCATGCGCCGGCCGACGCCGCTCAGGCGGCGCAGGTCGCGGGTGCCGGTGCTGTGGTCGACGATCCCCACCACGAGGAAGAGCGTCGACTTGAACAGCGCGTGGGCGACCAGCAGGGCCAGCCCACCCAGGGCGGCCGAGCGGGTGCCGATGCCGCACAGCACCATCAGGAAGCCCAGCTGGCTCACCGTGCCGTACGCGAGCAGGACCTTGATGTCGTACTGCCGCAGCGAGCGCCAGCCGCCGAGGATCATCGTGGCCGCGCCGAGCGTGAGCAGGACCGGCCGCCACCCGGGGGTCTGCGCGAAGACCGGGGCGAGGACGGCGACGAGGTAGACGCCCGCCTTGACCATGGCCGCGGCGTGCAGGTAGGCGCTGACCGGCGTCGGCGCGGCCATCGCGCCGGGCAGCCAGAAGTGGAAGGGCACCAGGGCCGACTTCGTCAGGGCGCCGACGAGCAGCAGCATCACCGCGGTCACCACGTACGCCGAACCGACCCCGCCCGCGGCGGCCGCGTCGAGGACGCCCGACAGCGAGAAGGTGTCGTAGCGGACGCCGAGCAGGACGATGCCGGTCAGCATGGCCAGGCCACCGAAGGTGGTCACGATCAGCGCGGTGAGCGCGGCGCGGCGGTTCGCCGCGAACCGCGGGTTGTGGCCGACCAGCAGGTAGCTGAAGACGGTGGTGAGCTCCCAGAAGACGTAGAGCCCGATCAGGTCGTCGGAGGTGACGAGCCCGGTCATCGCGCCGGCGAAGGCCAGGAGCACGGCCCCGGTGCGCAGCGGCGGCTCGTCGTGGGAGAAGTAGAAGCGGCAGTAGAAGAGCACCAGGGCGCCGATGCCGCTGACCACGAGGGTCAGGACCCACTGCAGCAGCCCCATCCGGAAGCTGACGTCGATCCCGAGGGCGGGGATCCAGGCGAAGCGTTCGCTGACGACGCCCCCGGCGAGCACCGTCGGGCCCTGCAGCGCGGTCCACACCGCGGTCGCCGCCGGCACCAGCGCGAGGACGTAGAAGGCCCGGCACCGCAGGGCGCGCAGGAGCCACGGCGCCACGAGGGCGACACCGAGGTGCACGGCGAGCAGCAGGGTCACAGGGGTCCTCGTCGGTGGGCGGCGGGACACTAGACCCTATCCGGCCCGAGGGACCCCTCCGGACCGCGAGATCTCTACCCCCGGACGGTCAGCCCAGCCCGGGGAACCAGAACGCGATCTCCCGGGCGGCCGACTCGGGCGAGTCCGAGCCGTGCACGAGGTTCTCGCGGTTGGACAGCGAGAAGTCTCCGCGGATCGTCCCCGGGGCGGCCTTGCGACCGTCGGTGGCGCCGTTCAGCGCGCGGACGACCTCGATCGCCTCGTCGCCCTCGAGCACCAGGGCGACGGACGGGCCGGAGGTGATGAACGCGCGCAGCGGCGGGTAGAACGGGCGGTCGACGTGCTCGGCGTAGTGCTGGTCGGACTCCTCGCCGGTCACCTGGCGCAGCTCCATGGTCACGATCCGCAGGCCCTTGCCCTCGAAGCGCGCCAGCACCGCACCCACGAGGCCGCGGCGCACCGCGTCGGGCTTGATGAGGACGAAGGAGCGCTGCGTCGGGGCCTCGGGCGGCGTGGTGGTCATGGCCGGAACCCTATCGGCCGGACGCCGGGGGCACCGCCGCCAACCAGGGTCAGGACGCGCTGTCGCGAACCAGCGAGCCGCTGGTCCACGCGCCCTGCCCGAGCAGGACCAGCTCGCGCCGGTGCGAGGCGCCCAGGCTGCTGCGGTGCCCCACGCTAACCACCGAGGTGCGCGGCAGCCGTTCGCGGACGAGGGCGTAGAGCGCGTGCTCCATGCCCTCGTCGAGCGCCGAGGTGCTCTCGTCGAAGAAGACGAGGTCGGGCTGCAGGAGCAGCACCCGCCCGAACGCCAGCCGCTGACGCTCGCCCGGCGACAGCGTGGTCATCCAGTCCTTCGTCTCGTCGAGGTGCTCGGCGAGGTGCCCGAGCTGGACGTCGGCCAGCACGCGACGCACCGCGTGGTCGGGGAAGGCGTCCTCCGGCGCCGGGTAGGTGATCGCCGAGCGCAGCGTGCCCAGCGGCAGGTACGGCTGCTGCGCGCAGAAGACGACCTGGCCCTGGGGCCGGGAGACGACACCACGCACGTAGGGCCACAGGCCGGCAAGGCCCCGCAGCAGCGTCGTCTTGCCGCTGCCCGAGCGGCCGCGCACCAGCAGCCACTCCCCCGGTACGAGGCTCAGGTCGAGCCGGCTGACCAGCGGCTCGCCGCCCGGGCGGAAGACGTCCAGGCCCTCGACCTCCAGCCCGTTCGAGCGTCCCGAGCGCAGCGGCACCGGCAGGGCCCTCGCCTGGGCGTTCGCGTCCAGCAGCCCGGTGAGGCGGTCGAGCGTGGCGCGGTAGGAGGCGAAGTCGTCGTACGCGTTGCGGAAGAAGGAGAGCGAGCCGGCGACGTTGCCGAAGGCGGTGTCGGACTGGGTGAGGTCGCCGAAGGTGATCTGGCCCGCGAAGTAGCGCGGGGCCTGCACCAGGACGGCGATGATCCCGACGACCTGGCTGATGAGGACGTTGTAGCCCTGGAACTTGAGGTTCCGCCAGACCAGCGCCCACTGGTTGGCGATGACGGCGGAGAACCGCGTCTGCAGCCCGCCCTCCTCGACGCCCTCGCCGCCGTAGAGCGCGATCGCCTCGGAGTTGTCGCGCACCCGCGTCAGCGAGTAGCGGTAGGAGGCGTTGAGCCGCTCGGCGAGGAAGTTCAGCCTGATCAGCGGACGGCCGATCCTGATGGCGAACCAGGTCGCGACCAGGATGAAGGCGTAGGCGATGATCACGAGCGCCTTCGGCACGGTGATCCCGCCGACGTCGACCGGCCCCGACAGGCGCCACAGGATGGCGGTGAAGGAGACGAGCGTCAGCATCGCGCCGATGAGACCGAGCACGAGGGTCTGGGTGTCGCTGGTGAAGGACGACACGTCGGCCTGGATGCGCTGCTCGGGGTTGTCGACCGGCTCGGCGATGAACCGCCCGCGGTGGTACGCGGTGCCGCTCAACCAGTCGGTGACGACCTGGCGGTTGGTCCACTGGCGCCAGCGGATCGTCTGCAGGTAGCTCACGTAGTAGACGACGACCGCCTGAGCCACCGCGATGAGGGCGAGCACCGCGTACGCGGCGATGGCCCTCCAGAAGGTGGGCGGGTCCTTCTCCTGCAGGGCCGTGTAGAGCGCGTTGCCGTTGTTGGAGGCCAGCACGCTGAGCCGCACGCCGAAGACCGTGAAGAACAGCAGCAGCAGGACGGTGAGCAGCGGCCTGACGCTGCTGCGGTCGCCTCGCCGGGGCGTGAAGTAGGGCCCGGCCAACCGCCAGAACTGCCGTCCGAAGCGCGTCCTGCGGCAGAGGACGACCCCGAGGACGAAGGCCCCGATGGCGCAGAGGAGGTAGGCGCCCGCGAGCCAGAGCAGCGTGCGGTACCACTCGGTCGACCAGTCGATCATCCGGCTCTCTCCCGCCCGCCGGAGCGTTGCGCGGGCCTGTGCCCGCGGTCCGGTGGCAGCACCGTAGTGCTCGTCCGCCGCCGACGGGAGCACCTCGGAGTTACGGCTCCGCTACGTCCTCCTTCAGCGGCCTCTCAGGACGCCGCGGGCGCCTGACGTGCGTCGAGTCGCTTGCCGAGGACGAAGGAGACGACCCAGAGCGCGGCGAACATGCCGCCGACGATGAACATCGAGGGCGTGAGCAGGCCGAGCAGCAGCCCGGCGAGCTGGGCGAGCCAGCCGATCGGGTAGCCGAGCGGCTTGCGCAGCAGCCCCGCGGCCACGAGCGCGAGCACCGCCGAACCGCTGCCGAGCAGCGCGGCGGGCAGGGGGTCGACGTCGGAGACGAGGATCATCACCGGGATCGCGAGCGCGAACACGATGACCTCGAACAGCAGGACCGACAACAGGACGACCCGCATCGGGTTCTTGGGGCTCAGCGTGACCGGCGACGCGTTCGGCGGGACGGCCGGGGTGGAGGACGTCACGTCCAGCTCTCCCGCTCCTCGTCGGTGGGCTCGTCGCCGCCGAGGTCGGCCTCGAGCGGGTCCCAGTCGTCGTCGCCGTCGGCCTCCTCGCCCGGGTTCGGCGAGCCGGCGCCGGCCTGGCCGTTCCCGACCAGGAGGCCCCTCGCCTCGCCCACGAGCACCACGGAACCGCTGACGATCACGCCCGACGAACCGGCGCCGTCGCCCTCGGCGAGCCCGACGGCCGTCTCGAGCGCGTCGTCGAGGCGCGGGGCGACGGTGACGCGCTCGGCGCCGAAGACCTCGGCCGCGAGCTCGCCGAGCTCCTCGGCCGGCATCCCCCGGCCGCTGGACGCGACCTGGGTGACGACCACGTGGGTGAGCGCGGGCTCGAACGTCTCGAGCAGGCCGCGGACGTCCTTGTCGGCCATCACACCGAGGACGCCGACGAGCGGGGTGAGGTCGAAGGCCTCGTCCAGGGCGGCGACGGCCGCGGCGGCGCCGTGCGGGTTGTGCGCCGCGTCGAGCAGGACGGTCGGCGAGCGGCGGACGACCTCCAGCCGGCCGGGCACGGTGACCTGCGCGAAGCCCTCGCGGGCGACGTCGGGGTTGAGCGCCTTGAGGCCGAGGAACGCCTCGACCGCGGCGAGGGCGAGGCCGGCGTTCGACGCCTGGTGCGCCCCGTGGAGCGGCACGAACACGTCCTCGACCGGGCCCTCAGCCCCGTTGAGACGGACCAGCTGGCCGTCGACCGCGAGCTGGCGGCCGAGGACGCCGAAGTCGATGCCCTCCCGCTGCGGCAGCGCGCCGACCTCGGCGCAGCGCTCGAGCAGCACCTGCGCGGCCTCCAGGGGCTGGCCGGCCAGGATGGCGTGCGCGCCGGGCTTGATGATCCCGGCCTTCTCGCGCGCGATCTCGGCGACCGTCGAGCCGAGCAGGTGGGTGTGGTCGAGGTCGATCGGGGTGATCACGGCGACCCCGCCGTCGGCGACGTTCGTCGCGTCCCAGGTGCCGCCGAGCCCGACCTCGATCACGGCGACGTCGACGGGGGCGTCGGCGAAGGCCGCGAAGGCCATCGCCGTCATGATCTCGAAGAAGGTGCACACGACGCCGTCGATACGCTGCTCGTCGACGATCGCCACGTACGGCTCGAGCTCGGCCCAGACCTCGTCGAAGCGCTCGTCGGAGATCGGCTCGCCGTCGATGCTGATCCGCTCGGTGAGCGCGGTCAGGTGCGGGCTGGTGAAGCGCCCGGTGCGCAGGCCGGCGGCGCGCAGCAGCGACTCGGTCATCGCC
This sequence comes from Microlunatus sagamiharensis, assembly GCF_900105785.1. Lineage (NCBI taxonomy): Bacteria > Bacillati > Actinomycetota > Actinomycetes > Propionibacteriales > Propionibacteriaceae > Microlunatus > Microlunatus sagamiharensis. The sequence goes on along the minus strand of NZ_LT629799.1, from coordinate 643,816 downwards.
GCCGTGCTGCCCTTGCCGTTGGTGCCGGTCACGTGGATCACGGGGTACGCGCGCTGCGGGTCGCCGAGCAGCTCGGTCAGCGCGGTGATGCGGCCCAGCGACGGCGCGACGCGGTGCTCGGGCCACCGGCTCGTGAGGTCGCGGACGACGTCGGCGTGGGTGCGGGTCTCGTCGGTTCCGGGCGCGGTCAGGGCGGTGTCAGGCATGGCCTCACGAGTCTAGTTCTGCCCACCGCCACCACTAAGATCGACGCTCGTGACCACCACCGCCACGGACCCCCGCACGATCTCGTTGGTCCCGGACCGCCCGGCGCTGGAGGGCCTCGAGGGGCGCTGGCTCGAGCGCTGGCGCGCCGACGGCACGTACGCCTTCGTCCGCCCGCAGGGCGACCCGGCCGCGGCTCGCGCGCAGGTCTACAGCATCGACACCCCGCCGCCCACGGTCTCGGGCTCGCTCCACGTGGGCCACGTCTTCTCCTACACCCACACCGACCTGGTCGCCCGCTACCAGCGGATGACCGGCAAGCACGTCTTCTACCCGATCGGCTGGGACGACAACGGCCTTCCGACCGAGCGCCGCGTGCAGAACTACTACGGCGTGCGCTGCGACCCGAGCGTCGCGTACGACCCGGACTTCACCCCGCCGGCCAAGCCCGACCCGAAGAACCAGGTGCCGATCAGCCGGCGCAACTTCGTCGCGCTGTGCCACGAGCTGACGAACCTCGACGAGCAGGTCTTCGAGGACATGTGGCGCCGCGTGGGCCTGAGCGTGGACTGGTCGAGCCTCTACACGACCATCTCCGACGACTCCCAGGCCGTCGCGCAGACGGCGTTCCTGCGCAACGTGCAGCGCGGCGAGGCGTACCTGTCGGAGGCGCCGACGCTGTGGGACGTGACCTTCCAGACCGCGGTCGCGCAGGCCGAGCTGGAGGCCCGCGACTACCCCGGCGCGTACCACAAGGTCGCGTTCACCAAGGCCGACGGCAACCCGGCGTACATCGAGACGACGCGCCCCGAGCTGATCGCCGCCTGCGTCGCCCTGATCGCCCACCCCGACGACGAGCGCTACGCCGACCTGTTCGGGCAGACCGTGACCTCGCCGCTCTACGGCGTGGAGCTGCCGGTGGTCGCGCACGAGGCGGCCGAGCCGGACAAGGGCTCGGGCCTGGTCATGTGCTGCACGTTCGGCGACCTGACCGACGTCACCTGGTGGCGCGAGCTGCAGCTGCCCACCCGCGTGATCATCGGTCGCGACGGCCGGATCCTGCGCGAGCAGCCGGAGTGGATCGCCGACCCGGCCACGTGGGAGGCGATCGCGGGCAAGACGACCTTCTCGGCGCGCGAGGCCGTGGTCGCCGCCCTCCGCGAGTCGGGTGCCCTCGACGGCGAGCCGACCCCGACGCAGCGCAAGGCGAACTTCTACGAGCGCGGCGAGAAGCCGCTCGAGATCGTCTCGACGCGGCAGTGGTACATCCGCAACGGCGGGCGCGACGCCGACCTCAAGGCGACGTTCGTGGCCCGCGGCGAGGAGCTCGCCTGGGTGCCGCAGCACATGAAGTACCGCTACGACAACTGGGTCAACGGGCTCAACGGCGACTGGCTCGTCTCGCGCCAGCGCTTCTTCGGCGTGCCGTTCCCGGTCTGGTACCCGGTCGACGCCGACGGCGAGCCGGACTACGCGCACCCCCTGCTGCCGGCCGAGGACCGTCTGCCGGTCGACCCCAGCAGCGACGTGCCCGACGGCTACACCGAGGACCAGCGCGGGCAGACCGGCGGGTTCGTCGCCGACCCCGACGTGATGGACACCTGGGCGGTCTCCTCGCTCACGCCGCAGATCGTGTGCGGCTGGGAGCGCGACCCGGAGCTGTTCGCGATGACCTTCCCGATGGACCTGAACACCCACGCCCACGAGATCATCCGCACCTGGCTGTTCTCGCGGGTCGTGCGGGCGCACTACGAGAACCACTCGCTGCCCTGGGCGCGCTCGATGGTCAGCGGGTTCGTCATGGACCCCGACCGCAAGAAGATGAGCAAGTCCAAGGGCAACGTCGTCGTGCCGACCGAGATCCTCGACCGCTACGGCTCGGACGCGGTCCGCTGGCGCGCGGCCAAGGCCCGGCCGGGCATGGACTCCCCCTTCGACGAGCGGGAGATGAAGGTCGGGCGCCGGCTGGCGCTGAAGGTGCTGAACGCGAGCAAGTTCGTGCTCGGCTTCGGCGTCGGCCCCGAGACCCTGGACCGCTCGCTGGTCACCGAGCCGGTCGACCGGGCGCTGCTCGTCGGGCTGGCGCAGGTGGTGGAGCAGGCGACCGCGGCCTTCGAGGCGTACGACTACACCGGTGCGCTCGAGGTGACCGAGACCTTCTTCTGGGCCTTCTGCGACGACTTCCTCGAGGTGGTCAAGGAGCGCGCGTACGGGGCGCAGGGCGAGCAGCCCGCGGCCTCGGCCCGTGCGGCCCTCGGGCTGGCGCTGCACACGCTGCTGCGGCTGCTCGCGCCGATCATGCCCTTCGCGACCGAGGAGGTGTGGTCGTGGTGGCAGGACGGTTCGATCCACCACGCGGCCTGGCCGAGCGCCGGCGAGCTCGCCGTCGAGGGCGACGCCGCGCTGATGGCCGACGTCGCGACGGCGCTCGCCGGGCTGCGGGGGGCCAAGTCCTCGGCCAAGGTCTCGATGAAGACCGAGGTCGCCCGGGTCGAGCTGCGCGGGCCGGAGGGTTCGCTGGAGCGGCTCCGTGGCGTCGAGGCCGACCTCCGGGCCGTCGGCCGGGTCACCGGCGACGTCGTCTGGACCGCCGGCGAGGCGCCGCTGGTGCTGGACGTGGAGCTGGTGCCCGCGGAGGGCTGAGCCTCCACGGACACCCGGCCCCGTGGGGCCCTACTCCTCGTCGGCGGGCGGAGCGGCCTCGGCCGTCCCGCCCGTCGTGCTCTGCGCGCCCGTCTCGGCCTCCTCGTCGGCGTCGGCCGGCCCGCGGTCCTGCACGCCGGGGACGTCGGCCTGGCCGCCCTCGATCAGACCGCCCGGGTGATCATGGTCGAGGCCCTCGCGGGGGTCGGGGTTCGTCACGGCTGCTCCTCGGGTCGTACGGATCGTGGCCTTCATCGTGCCAGGCGGGTTGCCCGCCGACCGGGTCAGTCAGTGGCTCAGGCGACGTAGATGAGGACCTTGCCGACGGCCCCGGACTGCACCGCCTCGTGCGCGGCGGCGGTCTCCTCGAGCGGGAAGCGCAGCAGCGGCAGGCCGTGCTCCTCGCCGACGCCGAGCACGCCGTCGACGAGCGCGGCCGTGATGTCCTCGGCGGCGACCTGGAGCGCGTCCTCACCGACGGTGTAGAGCAGCAGGCCCTGGAAGCGCAGGTTGCGCGCGAAGAACGGGATGATGTCGAAGGTGACGCTCTCGCCACCGTCGTTCGCGTACACCGCGATCGTGCCGTGGTTGTTCAGGACCGCGAGGTCGAGCTGGGCGTTCGGGCCCGGCGCCACCTCGGCGACGAGGTCGATGCCGTCGGGCGCCACGCGCTGGATCTCGGCGGCGGCGTCGGAGGTGCGGTAGTTCACGACGTGGTGCGCGCCGGCGGCCGTGGCCAGCGCGGCCTTCTCGTCGCTGCTGATGGTGGTGACCACCGTCGCGCCCGCCCAGCGGGCCAGCTGGATGGCAGCGTGGCCGACGGCGCCCGCTCCCCCGGCGACGAGGACCGTACGGCCCTCCAGCGCACCCGGGTGGAGGCGGGTCGGGCCCCCCTCGGCGACGGTCAGCGCGCGGTGGGCGGTCATCGCCGGGACGCCCAGCGAGGCGCCGACGTCGAAGGAGATGCCGTCGGGCAGACGCACGACGTGCTCGACGGGGACGGTCACGTACTCCTGCGCCGTGCCCGTCGGGCGCTGATGCTGGGCCAGGAAGATCCAGACCCGGTCGCCGACCTCGAGCTGCGGGTTGAGCTCGGCGGCCTCGGGGCTGATGGCCTCGACGGTGCCGGCGCCGTCCTGGTTGGGCGTCACTTCGGCGAACGGCAGGTCCTCGCCCGGCTTGCTGCCCACGCGCGACTTCCAGTCGGTCGGGTTGACCCCGGAGACCGCGATGTTCACGCGGACCTCGCCCGGACCGGGCTCGGGCACGGGACGCTCGACGAGCTCGAGGACGGACGGGTCGCCGGTGGTGCGGTAGACGATGCTCTTCATGCTGGTGACAAGGCGTCGCCCGCGCTGGTTAGTCCCGACCTACGATCGGTACGTGCCCCTCTCCGACTTCACCGCCACCTCGCTCACCGGCGTCGAGACCCCGCTCTCCACGTACGACGGGCAGGTCGTGCTCGTCGTCAACACCGCCTCCAAGTGCGGGCTCACGCCGCAGTACGAGGGCCTCGAGCAGCTCTACCGAGAGCACAAGGACGAGGGCCTGGTCGTGCTCGGCTTCCCCTGCGACCAGTTCGCGCACCAGGAGCCGGGCTCGGCGGAGGAGATCTCCGACTTCTGCACGATGAACTACGGCGTCAGCTTTCCGATGTTCGCCAAGGTCGACGTCAACGGCGAGGACGCCCACCCGCTCTTCCGCTGGCTCAAGGACGAGCGTTCCGGCCTGCTCGGCGGCGCCATCAAGTGGAACTTCACCAAGTTCCTCGTCGGCCGCGACGGCCAGGTCCTCGACCGCTTCGCCCCGACCACCACCCCGGACAAGCTCGAGCCCGACGTCGAGAAGGCCCTGCGCGCCTGACCGTTGGGTCCCTGACCCTGGTCCCCCGCCACCTCGCGTCCGCGCCCTGCCCGCTCGTCACTTCGCCTCCCTGGAACGACCACTGGTCATCTGTGGTCGCTCCTGAGTGGCGAAACCGCCCTCTACTGACCAGTGGTCGGTCGACGAGCGGGGCTTCTCCACAGGCGGCCGGCGGCCTCGTCCACAGTCCGCCGTCGGACCGGCACGATCCGCGCGTCCTCCTTACGACCTTGGTGTGGATCTCGTACTCGGCAAGGCTCCGCGGCGGACCTGGGACCGCGTGGCGCGCGGGCTGTGGACTCCGCGCGGCACGACGCTCGCCGGCGACGACCTGCTTCGTGCATGGACGCTCGTCCTGCCGGCGACGGCGGGCTTCACCCATCTGACCGCCGCCAATGCGTACGGCTGGTGGCTGCCGGAGGCGCCACCGCACCCGGTCTTCGCGGCTATGCCCTCCTCGGAACCCCGACCGCGGCGGCCCGGAGCACTCGTCTACCGCCATCCGCACCCTCCGGAGATGCGTGACCTTCGCGGGCTACGTCTGACCACACCGGCCGAGACCCTGCTCGCCCTCGCTCGCGACCTCACGCCGCTGGACGTGATCGTGCTCGCGGACTCAGCGGTCCGCCAGGGCGACGTGACCGTCGAGGAACTGGCCCAGGTGTCGTCTGGCACCCGCCGCCGCGGTGCGCCTGCGCTGAGGGCGTTGATCCCGCTGATCGACCCGCGGAGCGAGTCGGCCTGGGAGTCCGTGATGCGCATGCTTCACGACGCTGCGGACATCCCCGTGGAGCCGCAGCACGAGCTGACGGACAAGCACGGACGCTTCGTGGCTCGCGCTGATCTCTGGATCTGCGGCACGCGACGCGTCCACGAGTACGACGGTGGCATCCACCGCGAGCCGCTGACTCACGCCTCGGACTTGAGCCGCGACCGTGCCATGGCCCTCGCGGGTTGGGAGCGACACGGCTTCACCAAGCGGCACCTGCTCCACGAGGGCGCCTCGATCGTCCGGGCGAGCGACGAGTTGCTCGGGCGGCCCTGGGACGTCTGCCGGCTGCAGGCCTGGGAGGGCCTGCTCAACGCCTCGATGCTCAGACCCGCCGGACGACAGCGAGTCCTCCGACGCTGGGGCCTGGCCTGAGGTGTAGCCGTACTCAACGCCGATCTGCCCGTGTCGTCCGGGAGACCAGTGGTCATTAGGGGTCGCTAGCGAGCCTCAAGAACGACCACAAGTGACCAGTGGTCACTCACGGAACCCGCAGCGTCAGGCCTCCCCGCAGAGAGGCGTAAGGAGGGTCAGGCGGACTTCTCGCGACGCTCGCGCTTGGCGAACTTCTCGCGGGGGACGAGGGTCGGGTTGACCGCGTCGCGGACGACCTCGCCGGTGATGACGACCTGGGCGACGTCCTCGCGGCTCGGGACGTCGTACATGACGTTGAGCAGGACCTCTTCGAGGATCGCGCGGAGACCGCGGGCGCCCGTCCCGCGCAGCAGCGCGAGGTCGGCGACGGCCTCGACGGCGTCCGGGGTGAACTCGAGGTCGACGCCGTCGAGCTCGAAGAGCTTGCGGAACTGCTTGATGAGCGCGTTCTTCGGCTCGACGAGGATGCGGATCAGCGCGTCGCGGTCGAGCGGGGCGACCGAGGAGATCATCGGCAGGCGCCCGATGAACTCGGGGATCAGCCCGAACTTCACCAGGTCCTCCGGACGCACGTCGGCGTACGGGTCCTCGCTGTCGGGCTTGCGCGAGTCGACGCTGTTGTTGAAGCCGAGCGGCCGCTTGCCCACCCGCGAGGACACGATGTGCTCCAGGCCGGCGAAAGCGCCGCCGACGATGAACAGCACGTTCGTCGTGTCGATCTGGATGAAGTCCTGGTGCGGGTGCTTGCGCCCGCCCTGCGGCGGCACCGAGGCCGACGTGCCCTCGAGGATCTTGAGCAGCGCCTGCTGCACGCCCTCGCCGGAGACGTCGCGGGTGATCGACGGGTTTTCGCTCTTGCGGGCGATCTTGTCGACCTCGTCGATGTAGATGATGCCGGTCTCGGCCTTCTTGACGTCGAAGTCGGCGGCCTGGATGAGCTTGAGGAGGATGTTCTCGACGTCCTCGCCCACGTAACCGGCCTCGGTCAGCGCCGTGGCGTCGGCGATCGCGAAGGGGACGTTCAGCATCTTGGCCAGCGTCTGGGCCAGGTAGGTCTTGCCGCAGCCGGTCGGGCCGATCAGGAGGATGTTGCTCTTGCCGAGCTCGACGGTGTCGTCCTCACCGCGACGGGCGGGCGCGTTGGCCTGCGCCTGCACCCGCTTGTAGTGGTTGTAGACCGCGACCGCGAGGGCCTTCTTGGCGTTGCCCTGGCCGATGACGTAGCCGTCGAGGAACTGCCTGATCTGGTGCGGCTTGGGCAGCTCGTCGAGGAGCCCGACCTCACCGGTCTCGGAAAACTCCTCCTCGATGATCTCGTTGCACAGGTCGATGCACTCGTCGCAGATGTAGACCCCGGGGCCTGCGATCAGCTTCTTGACCTGCTTCTGGCTCTTGCCGCAGAACGAGCACTTGAGGAGGTCGCCGCTCTCACCGATCCGGGCCACGCCATCTCCTCACATTGCTGCACACACACGGCACGTCCGTGCCCGGTCGGGGGCTTTCGTGGTCCCCACACCCTAAGCCCCGAGCCTCGAGGATGGGGGGATAAATCGCGAGTCCCGGCTGCGGCGCACCGCAGCCGGGACCCAGCGGTCGTCAGGCCGGGACGGCCTTGAGCGAGGTCAGGATCTCGTCGATGATCCCGTACTCGAGCGCCTGCTCGGCGGTGAGGTACTTGTCGCGCTCGATGTCGCGGCTGACCTCGTCGGTGGACTTGCCCGTGTCCGTGGAGAGCATGTCCTCCATCAGGGATCGGATCCGGAGGATCTCGCGGGCCTGGATCTCGATGTCGGAGGACTGGCCGTAACCGCCCTCGGTCGCCGGCTGGTGGATCAGGATCCGGCTGTTCGGCAGCGCGAGACGCTTGCCCTTGGTGCCGGCGGCGAGGATCACCGCGGCGGCCGACGCGGCCTGCCCGAGGCAGACCGTACGCACGTCGGGCTTGATGTAGCGCATCGTGTCGTAGATCGCCGTCAGCGCGGTGAACGAGCCACCGGGGCTGTTGATGTAGATCTCGATGTCACGGTCGGCGTCCATCTGCTGCAGGCAGAGGAGCTGGGCCATGACCGCGTTGGCGATCTCGTCGCTGATCGGGGTGCCGAGGAAGATGATGCGGTCCTCGAACAGCTTGGTGTAGGGGTCGATGCGCCGCATCCCGTAGGACGTGCGCTCCTCCCACTGCGGGATGTAGTAGTCCATCTGGGGGGCGAACGGCTGCCCCTCGGCGAACGGCGCTCCGAACTTGCTGCTCATCGGTGTTCCTTCGTACGTGTCGGGGCGGTCAGGAGTTAGGCGCGTCGGCGGCGTCGGGGATCTGCGCGGCCGAGGTGTAGACCCGGTCGATCAGCCCGTACTTGAGGGCCTCGTCGGCGGTGAACCAGCGGTCGCGGTCGGAGTCCGACTCGATCTGCTCGAGCGTCTGACCGGTGTGCTCGGCGATCAGCTTCTGCATGACGTTCTTGATGTGCAGCGACTGCTCGGCCTGGATGCGGATGTCGCTCGCCGTGCCGCCGAGGCCGCCGGAGGGCTGGTGCATCATGATCCGGCTGTGCGGCAGGGCGTAGCGCTTGCCCTTGGTGCCGGCGCAGAGCAGGAACTGCCCCATCGAGGCCGCGAGGCCCATGGCCACGGTCGCGACGTCGTTGGAGATCCAGTTCATCGTGTCGTAGATCGCCATGCCCGAGTCGACGGAACCGCCGGGGCTGTTGATGTAGAGGTAGATGTCCTTGTGCGGGTCCTCGGCGTTCAGCAGCAGCATCTGCGCGCAGATCGCGTTCGCGTTCTCGTCGCGCACCTCGGAGCCGAGGAAGATGATGCGGTTGGCCAGGAGCGACTGGTAGACGTTGTCGTCCAGCCCGATCCCGCCACGCGCCGCCGCGCGAGGGGCTTCGACCGCGCCGAGGGGTGAGTTGAAGGAGGCGTTCACGGAGCCGAACCTACCCGGCGCCACCGACGTTTCGGGTGGGCCGTCGCTGCTGTTCGCTGTCGGCGCAGTGGCCGGACGCACCGCCTGAGCGGTCGTGCACGCACCACCCGCACCGCTCGTACGGCTGCACGGTCCTGCAAGGACCGGGACGGACCTCATGAGCCGTCGACCACCGCCGGGTGCTCGGGCAGCAGGGCCCGGAAAGGCCGGAGGACGGCCCGGTCAGATGACCGGAACCGCCCTCCGCTCCCGTGCGACGACGAACGGTGGTGCTCCCCCGAGCCGCTCCCCGACCGTCGTGCCTGGGTCTCACCAGTGTGCAGGGCGAAACTCGTCTTCGGCTCTACGAGGCGTCAGAACTGTCTCAAGTCTGCCTCGGCGAGCACCGCCCTGCGTCCTGGTCAGGACTGCTGCGCGTCCTCGTCCTGCTGCTCGTCCTGCGCGGACTCGGCGTCGGCGAGGACGGCCGCCGCGGCGGCCTCGTCCTGCGCGTCGTCCTCGGGCGAGCCGAGCGAGCCGTCCTCACGGATCGAGCTCAGGTCGACGGTGCCGCCGTTGGAGTCGGTCACGGTCGCGGCCTCGACGATGCTCGCCAGCGCCTTGCCGCGCCGGATCTCGACCATGTACTCCTCGATGTGGTGCGGGTGCTCCTGCAGGTGCTCCGCGATCTGCTGCGGCGCGGTGCCCTCGGCCTGCGCGCGACGCAGGATGTGCTGCGTCAGGTCGTTCTGGTCGACGCCGATCTCGGAGGTCTCCGCGACCTTGTCGAGGACCATCTGGGCCTTGAGCGACTGGTTCGCCCGACGCTCGACGTCGGCCCAGAACTCCTCCTCGGTCTGGTCCTCCTCGCTGTCGGCGAGGTACTGCTCGAGGGTGAGGCCGGCCTGCGCGAGCTGGCCGGTGATCTGCTGGCGGCGACCCTCGAGCTCGTTGGTGAGGAGGTTCTCGGGCACGGCGACGTCGATCGAGTCGACGAGCGCCTCGAGCACGGCGTCGCGGGCCTGCGTGGCCTGCTCGAGCCGCGCCGCGTTGGTGGCCATCGTCTCGATGCTGGCGCGCAGCTCCTCGATGGTGTCGAACTCCGACGCCTCCTGGGCGAAGTCGTCGTCGGCCTCGGGGAGCTCCTGGCTCTGCACCTTGGCGACGGTGACCTCGATGTCGGCCTCCTCGTCCTTCAGCGGGCCGCCGACCAGGGTCGAGCGGAACGTCGCCGACTCCCCCGCCGACAGACCGGTGATGGCCTCGTCCAGGCCGTCGAGCATCTGGCCGGAGCCGACGGTGTACTCGAGGTCCTCGGCGGTGGCGTCGGGCAGGGCCTCGCCGTCGTTGCTGGCGGTGAGGCTCAGCGTGACGAGGTCACCCTCGGCGGCACCGCGCTCGACGGTCGTCCGGCTGCCGAAGCGGCTGCGCAGGACGTCGATCTGGGAGTCGACGATGCCGTCGGCCACCTCGAGGGCGCCCACCTGGACCGAGATCGCCGAGGTGTCCGGCACCTCGAACTCGGGACGGACGTCGACCTCGGCGGTGAACTCGATGAGGTCGCCGTCCTCGAGCTTGGTGACCTCGACGTCGGGCTGGGCCAGCGGCGTCAGGGAGTTCTCGGTGACCGCCGCGCCGTAGAAGCGCGACCAGGAGTCGTTGAACGCCTCCTGGATGACGACTCCGCGCCCGAAGCGCTGGTCGATGACCATCGGGGGGACCTTGCCCTTGCGGAAGCCGGGCACGGTGATCGTGCGGGCGATGTCGGCGTACGCCTTGTCCAGGCTGGGCTTGAGGTCCCTGAAGGGGATCTCGACGGTGATCTTGACCCGCGTGGGGCTGAGCTGCTCGACGGTGCTGGGCACGGTGCTGGGACTCCTGGAAGGTCTGTGGCTGGCTGGCGGGACGGCGCGTCGGACCGACGGATCGGTACGCGTCGCGCTCCGGCTCGACGGTCCAGCGTACGGGGGCCTGCCGCAGGCGCACCAATCCGCCTGCGGCAGGCGCCCCGTCAGGCCTGCGAGCCGCCCGTCCCGTTGCCGCTGACGTGACCCGCCGGGCCGGCCAGGCTCTGGCTCACACGTCCGGCCGAGCGCTCGATCAGCGTCTCGAGGTCGAGGCCCGTCGCCGACTTGAGCATCTGCAGCGTCTGGGTCACGTTGTCGGTGACCTGGCGGGGCAGGGCGCCGGCGCCGTCGGTGGAGATGACGGTCAGCTGGTCGATGGCGCTGATCGGCGCGGCGACCTCCTTCGCGATCTGTGGCAGGACCTCGATGAGCATCTGCAGCACGGCGGCCTCGTTGTACTGCGCGAAGGCCTCCGCGCGCTTGTTCATCGCCTCGGCCTCGGCGTTGCCGACGGCCAGCGTGGCCGCGGCGTTCGCCTCGCCCTCGGCCCGGGTCGCCTCCGCCTCCGCGACGCGTCGGGCCTTGGCCGCCTCACCGCGCTTGGCGCCCTCGATGGCCTCGGCCTCGGCGAGCGAGGAGCGCCGCGCCCGCTCGGCCTCACCGGTCAGGCGGTCCTCCTCGGACTTGGCCTGGGCGGCGGCGATGGTCGAGGCCTTGCGCGCCTCGGCGGCGGCGATCTGCGCGTTGCGTGCGGCCGCGGCCTCCTGCTCCACCTTGTAGCGGTTGGCGTCGGCGGGCTTGCGGACCTGCGTCTCCAGCTGGCGCTCGGTGAGCGCGGCCTGGCGGACGGCCACCTTCTCCTGCTCAAGCAGGATCGCCTGGTCCCGGTCGGCCTGCGCGAGCGGACCGGCCGAGGCGGCGCGGGCGGACGCCGCGTCGGTCTCGGACCTGATCTCGGCCTGCCGCAGCGCGAGCTGGCGCTGGGCCACCGCGATCTCCTCCTCCGACTTGATGCGCGCCTGCTCGGCGGCCTGGCGGGCGTTCGCCTCGGCGATCGCAGCGGTCTGGCCGATGCGCGCGGCCTCGGGCCGGCCGAGGTCGGCGAGGTAGCTGCCGTCGTCGGTGACGTCCTGGATCTGGAACGTGTCGAGGATCAGGCCCTGGCCGGTGAGGGAGTTCTCGCTCTCGTCGGCCACGCGCTGGGCGAAGGCCGCGCGGTCGCGGATGATCTGCTCGACGGTCAGCCCGCCCACGATTGAGCGCAGCGCACCGGCGAGCACCTCCTGGGTGAAGGGCTCGATCTCGTTCTGCTGGGACAGGAAGCGCTGGGCCGCCAGGCGGATCTGGTCGGCGTTGCCGCCCACCTTGACGATGGCCACGCCCTCGACGTTGAGCTTGATGCCCTGACCCGAGACGGCGCCGCGGATCTGCACCGAGATCCGCCGGCTCGACAGGTCCATGGTCGCCAGCCGCTGCACGAACGGGACTACAAAGGAGCCGCCGCCCAGCACGACCTTCTGCCCCGACAGGTCGGTGGTGAGCTGGCCCGTCTCCGGGTTGAGCACCGCCTTGCCCTTGCGTCCGGTGACGATGAAGGCCTGGTTGGGCCCGGCGACCTTGTAGCGGCTGGTGACCAGCAGCACGAGGAGGATCACCAGGACGACGAGGCCGCCGATGGGGAGCAGCAGGTCGGGCACGGGCACGGGTGGGGCCTCTCGGGGTGGGTCCGCTCAGGTGGCGGAGGTGGCGGTGCTGGGGTCCAGGGTCGCGTGCGGGAGGGTCACCGCGACGACGGTCGGGGCGCTCATCCGAGCTCGCGGTGGACAGGGGCGACCGCGACCGCGGTCGGCGAGAGCACGGCGGTGACGTAGACCTCCGTGCCCGGCTCGACGGGACCGTCGGCGCGCGCGTTCAGCTGCAGGGAGTGGCCCCCGACGAGCACGCGGACGACGCCGAACCCGCCCTCGGGGATGCCCGTCACGACCTTGGCGTCGCGACCGACGGTGTCCTCGGTGGTCACGGTGTCGTCGCTGCCGCCGCCACGCACCACGCGTGTGAGCCAGCCGGCGAACCAGGCGAAGACCACCCCGACGAGGCCGCCGACGACCACGGCGAGCCAGGTCGGGGTGCCCAGGCCGTCGCTCAGCGCCGCGCCGAAGCCGAAGGCCGACACGAAGCCGCCGATGACGGCGCTGGAGAAGACGTCGGAGGGCAGGGCGTCGAAGATCCCGTCGAACAGGTCGCCGAGCAGGAGCGAGACGCCGAGCAGGACGAGGCCGACCACGCCCAGGACGAGGAAGAGCGTCATGCCGGCCACCTCCTTCGTGCGCGCGTCAGGCGTATCCGCCCGAGTGCGCATCGTAGGGGCAGGACGGGTCCGCGCAGGCGGCGTACGCGAACCTGCCGCTACGGTCGCCGGGTGGCGACGCTCCTCCACCTCAACGGGCCGCCCGGCATCGGCAAGTCGACGCTCGCCAGCCTCTGGGCCGATCGGCACCCGGGCACGCTCGACCTGGACATCGACCAGCTGCACCCCCTGATCGGCGGGTGGCGGGACCCGGGGCAGGACACGCACGCGCTGGCCCGGCCGCTGGGCAAGGCGCTCGCCGCCAGCCACCTCGGCTCGGGGCACGACGTCGTCATGCCCCAGAACATCACCCGGCTGAGCGAGGTCGAGGCGTTCGAGGAGATCGCGCACGCCCGGGGTGCGGACTTCCGGGAGGTCGTCCTCCTCGACGACCGCGACGCCGCGCTCGCCCGCTTCGAGACGCGCACCGACGACTCGGCCTGGAACCGCCACAACCGCGAGGTCGTCGCCGCCCTCGGCGGGGCGGACTTCCTCGGGGCGATGTACGACGCGCTGCTCGAGGTCCTCGCCGCCCGGCCCGGCGCCGTCGTCCTGCGCAGCACCGCCGGAGCGGTCGAGGAGACGTACGCCGCCCTGGAGCGGGCGCTGGCCTGAGTGGCTCAGGCCCCGATGACGAGGGGCCTGGAGCGGATGACGGGAATCGAACCCGCGTAGCCAGTTTGGAAGACTGGGGCTCTACCATTGAGCTACATCCGCACGACCGGTGGCCGAGCCGGAACTCTACCGGTCGGGGCGACAGGACTCGAACCTGCGATCTTCTGCTCCCAAAGCAGACGCGCTAGCCACTACGCTACGCCCCGGCACAGCCGACGACCCCGCGAGGAGTCGTCGACCGGCGAGGGCCCACTCTATCGGCCTGGCGCCGCCTCCATCGCCGTCTGCGCCGGCAGGACGTGCTCGGCCCGCGCGTCGGTGCTCAGGCAGAGCGAGCAGACGAAGGCGTCGTGCGCCTCGCAGGCGCACATGTCCGGGCGCTCGTACGCCTGGCCGCAGACGTGGCAGTCGAGCATCACGTCCGAGGGGTTGCCGAAGTCGTCGAGCATCGGCAGTGCGACCCCGTCGTCGGTGCGGCGCAGGTACCACCGCCCCTTCGTCGCGAGGGCGAGCACCGGCGGGAGCACGAGCGCGAGCGCGATCGCCACGAGCGGCGAGAACGGCTGCAGGCCGGCGCCGAGGCCGCCGAAGAAGCAGACGATCGAGACGCCGGCGGCAACGAGCATCGAGCCGAACCCGACCGGGTTGACCGCGTGCAGCATCCCGCGACGGAACTCCGGCTGCTTGGGCGAGAGCTTGAGCAGGTACTTGTTGAACGTGATGTCCGAGGCGACGGTCACGATCCAGGCCATGCCGCAGTTGGCGTAGAAGCCGAGGATCGTGTTGAGGAAGTCGAACATGTTCGCCTCCATCAGCACGAGCGCGACGAGCAGGTTGACGCCGACGAAGACGAGCCGGCCCGGGTAGCGCTTGGTGACGCGGGTGAACGAGTTCGTCCAGGCGAGCGAGCCCGAGTACGCGTTGGTCACGTTGATC